>NZ_JACJJE010000035.1 GCF_016899775.1 Pseudoflavonifractor capillosus | reverse complement strand
ACCCCCTGATGTAGTACTTCCATTTTCCTACATCAGGGGGCGTTTTGTCTATTGTCCGCTTTTACGGGTTCAGTTCAATGGAGAGGCGGACGCTTTCTTTTTACGGAAATCAGAAATACTGCTTGATGCCCTCGGGGGCCAGGTCGGGCTCGTCGCTGATGGTGATGGTGAACTTGATGCCGTTCTTCTCGCCGAAGTTGTTGAGCCAGTTCAGGAAATCCTCCACATCGTTGTAGCCGTCGGTGGGGACGATCTTGGTCAGGCTGTCGATGAAGATGTGGGTGATGTCGTAGTTGCCGGCGTGCAAGCCGGAGATAAAGCCCTTCAGGGCGGTGAAATTGGCCACGTCGTACTCGCTGGAGTCCACCAGCCGGATCTGATAATGGATATCAAAGGTCAGCTTGCTGCCCTTTTCGATGCAGACGACATTCCCGTGCTCGCTCTGGACAGCCTCGTTAATCATGTCGATCATCTGCTTGGTCTTGCCAGTGCCCTTTTTACCCATGATGACTCGAATCATGTGAATCACTCCTTAATGGATGTTACCAGGGACCGGGGTCCCTCGTTGATATACTAACTTTACCATATCACGCCCTGATTTTCAACCGGAACATTGTGAATTTTTTTGCCGCGGGCCTTCCAATGGCTGGGCGGGGCGGGGAGCCGTCACTGGTCCCCCTCCAGGAAGTAGCTGGCCTCCATGTCGGCGGTGGCCAGGGCGAAGGCCAGGGGGTACTTCTGAAGGGCCTGGCCCACGGTGCGGGGGTCCTCGGTGCCGGAGAAGCCCATGTGCCAGCGGATGGCCATGGCCTCCTCCCGGGTGAGGCGGATGAAGCCGTTGATGATGTACACCGACTTCTCCCCGTGGCCGTAGGGCAGGGGGTCGTCGAAGGTGTAGGTGGGCACCCGCTCCCACTGTCCCGTGGCGTCGTTTTTCACGTTGCGGAAGCCCTTCTTATAGCAGCCCACCTTGCACACGTCGTGGAGGAGGGCCACCACGGCCACGCTCTCCTCGCTGTACTCCAGACCGTACAGCTCCTGGACCCGCTCCCGCTGGAGGTAGTCCACCAGACAGTGGTACACGTTCAGGCTGTGCTCGCACAGGCCCCCCTCACAGGCCAGGTGGTACCGGGCGGAGGCGGGGGCGGTAAAGAAGTCGCTCTTGGTCTCCAGGTAGTTCAGCAGGGCGTCCGCCCCGGGGCGGGTGATCTTCTCTTTGAAAATTTCAATAAATTCCTCTTTGCAGGACATGGGATTCCCTCCAAGGCGGCCCAGGGCCGGAATTGTTTGACGCCGCTATTGTACCATAAAACAGGCGGCGGCGCCAGACCGTCCCGTCAAAGAAAAAGCGCCCCTCCCGCTGGGGGAGGGGCGCAGATGGGGCGGAGGGCCGCCGCCGGGCTCAGGGGGATGCCGGGGGGAGTGTCTCCTCCACCAGCTGCCACACCGCCTGGGCGGTGAGGCCGTCGCAGCGGTACTCCACCAGAGTGCCGTCCCCGTGGAGCACCCCGAAGGAGAAGGACAGCCCCCCGGTGTCCTTTTCGTTGGCCCGGGCCGCCACCACCTGGAGACTCAAATCCTCCGCCCGGAAGGTGGGAAAATTCACCGTCTCCCGGTATTCCTCCGGCACGCTGTCGCACCAGGGGATGGAGTACAGGCTCAGGTCATACTCCTCCGGGCGGTTCACATCCGCCAAATGATAGGTGGGCGTCCCCTCCGGGAGCGAGACCGTGACGCTCACGTCGTCATACCCCCGGGACCAGCGGACGGTGAGCCGGTTTCGCACCCCCTCCTGATAGGACAGGGCGGCGTAAAACTCCCCGTAGCCGGGGATGTCCGTCTCCGGCAGGTAGGGGGCGAAGGCGGCCTGCTCCCGGGCCTGCTCCAGACAGGAGAACGTCTCCTCCCGCCAGGCCGGGACCTCCCCGTTGGTAAGCAGGTCCCCCAGATACACGCCGCCGGAAAGCGTCTGGCCCACCAGCAGGGCGCTGTACCAGGCGGCGGCATCCATAGAGTCCTCTCCGGCGGTACACGCCGCCTCAAAGCGTACCCCCACCTCCCCGGCCATGAACTCGCTGACGCACCGGGCGTCCGGAACGCCGTCGCCGTTGAGGTCCTCCCTGCGGCTCCAGCCGGTGACGGGGGTGCCGTTGACGTGGGTGGTCTCCAGATCGGAGTAGAGACCGCACTGGAAGGGCAGCTCCCCCGGGCGCAGGGTGAGGGTGAAGGAGAGCGCCTGAGCGGCGCTGTTCCCCTTGAGGGTGAGCCACAGCAGCTCCCCCTCTCCGTCGTACAGGGCGGAGCCGGACAGGAAGAAGTTCCCCCAGAACAGCATCCAGGGCAGGTCCCCGTCCGCCCCCTCCGGCTTGCCCTCCGGCCCCCAGAAGATCTTCTGCACGTCCTCCTTGGTCAGCTCCACGGAATAGGAGCCCGCCAGCATCATGCGGCTGGGGGAGGTGTCCGCCGCCGGGCGGTCCCCTACGTCCGGATAGTGGATGTAGGGAATGGCGGGCAGGAAGGCCGTGCCTGTCGTTTCAGAACCTTCCACCTGAAAGCCGGATTCCCGGTTCTCCCCGCTGTGGGAAGAGGAATCCTCCGGCGGGGAGGAGACGGCAGGGGGAACACAGGCGCCGCTTCCCGTCTCCCCTGGGGCGGACAGCCGCCACAGCCCCAGTCCCAGGGCCAGAGCGCAGCAGGCGGCCAGAGCCGCCCACTTTTTCCAGGCGGGGGAGAGCGGTCTGCGCCGCCGCTCTGTCCGGGGCTGCCGGCCGATGGCCAGCAGTTTTTCGTGCAGCTCCGGCGAGACGGTCTGCCGGTCAAAATATGATTTGTAGGATTCCATGCTGATACTCCTCTCTGTTATGGAATATAAGCCTATTTCGGGTCCAAAAGCTCCCGCAGCCGCTCCCGGGCCCGGGACAGGCGGGAGCGGACCGTACCCGGGCGGCATTTCAGGATGCGGGCGATCTCCTGGGTGGAGAAGCCCTCATAATAAAATAGGTGGATCGCGGCCCGGTCCTGAGGCGGGAGTGCCCGAAGCTCCTCCCACAGGGGGCGCTCCGCCGGTTCCGGGGCGGGCAGTTCCTCCCACAGAGGCAGGGTCTCCCGCCTCCTGGACGTCCGCAGACGGCTGCGGCAGTTGTTGACCAGCACCCGCATGAGCCAGGCCCCCTCGTCCCTCAGGCCCTCCGGCGCCTTCTCCCAAAAGGCCAGAAATGTGTCCTGCACCGCGTCCTCGGCCTCCTGACGGCTGCCCAGAATAGCCAGGGCCGCCCGGTACAGGCGGTTCTCCTGGGACTGGACCAGCTCCTCCCAGTTGTCAGTGCGGTCTCCCATGGCGTCCTCCCCCTTCTGCTCTCTCTATCCGTCCAGACGCATTCGGAGGGGAAAATGTTGCGGGAGCGCAAAAATTTTTCTCCGGGGCGGGGGAGGTGGGAGCCTCTGCCGGGGCTTCACATTTTCCTCAACTTGTTACAAAAATATTAAATACATGGGGCGGAATTTTAAGGGGCAGATTTTCAGCTCATTGGGAAAATATACAAATTTGGTTTCAAAAATGCCAAAAATGCGTTAATTTTGTTACTTTAGCGGAGGAAAATTATGAATATTCTCTTAACTTTTCATTAAGAGTGAGGAAATAATCTTGTAATATTTAAAAAGCGTGCTATGATAGTGTTCACGCAGCGGGAGTATGCTGCGCCCTTTGTTCCAACAACAGACTTAAAGGTGATTTGATATGAATATGATTCGATTGGTTGAGTCCTTCAACCTATTCCTAGCTGTTCTGTTCACCGTGGCCTATTTTTATCAGCTGGTTTATTTGGTGATCGGCCTGGTGAAGCGCCGCCGCTGGAAGCAGGCGGAGGCGGCCCAGTACCACCGCTACGCCGCCGTGATCTCCGCCCGGAACGAGGCGGGGGTGATTGGAGAACTGATTCAAAGCTTAAAGCAGCAGAATTATCCCGCCCATCTGCTGGACATATACGTGGTGGCCGACAACTGCACCGACGACACCGCCCAGGTGTCCCGGCGGGCGGGGGCCATCGTCTATGAGCGGTTCAATCAGAGCAAGAAGGGCAAGGGCTACGCCCTGAACTTCCTGTTCCGGACCCTGGCCCGGGAGGGCCGGGATCAGTACGACGCCTATTTTATCTTTGATGCGGACAATCTGGTGGACCCCAACTTCGTGCTGGAGATGAACAAGGTCTATGACCAGGGCGGCTATGGGGCCATCACCTGCTACCGCAACTCCCGGAACTTCGGGGCCAACTGGATCTCCGCCGGCTACGCCATCTGGTTTTTGCGGGAGGCCCGCTTCCTCAACTTCCCCCGGATGCTTCTGGGCACCAACTGCCACGTGTCGGGCACCGGCTTCCTGATCTCCGCCGACGTGATCCGGGAGAACAAGGGCTGGCCCTACCATCTGCTCACCGAGGACATCGAGTTCTCCGTGGGCTGCGCCCTGAAGGGCCGCCGCATCGGCTACTGCGACAAGGCGGTCATCTATGACGAGCAGCCCACCGCCTTCCAGCAGTCCTGGGACCAGCGGCTGCGTTGGTCCAAGGGGTTCTATCAGGTGGACGCCAAGTACGGCATGCAGCTGGTCAAGGGCTTCTGCCGCAAGCCCAGCCGGAAGAGCTGGTCCTGCTACGACATGTTTATGACCGTGGCCCCCGGCATGCTGCTCACCCTGGTCACCATCGCCTTCAACCTGGTGGTGTGCCTCGCCTGCCTGGGTCAGCCCATGTACATCATCCGCGCCATCCTGGACGTGTCCGGCAGCTTCATGGTGTCCACAGTGAGCAGCTTTTACTTCGGCCTGCTCCTGTACGGCCTGCTCACCGTCCTGTGTGAGTGGAAGCAGATCCAGATCCCCAATTACAAGAAGATCCTGTACGTCTTTACCTTCCCTCTGTTCATGTTTACCTACATCCCCATCTCCCTGGCCGCTCTGGTCCGGAAGGTGGAGTGGAAGCCCATCTACCACACCGGCAGCCAGAAGACTCTGGGCAAGGCCGCCTGAGGCGCCGGTTAAAAAAGCAAGCCCGCACGGAACTTCCGTGCGGGCTCCAGGCTGTCGAAAAAGTCCAAAGGACTTTTCCGACAGCCTGCAAAAATGCCATTACTTTTGCGCCGCTGTTCGGCGCAAAAGTCCTTGCTTCGCTCGCCGGAATCCTTGCACGGCAAGGCTTCCGGGGCATTTGATCCCATTCGAGGCGGGCGGCTGCCCCCTCGAGCTCCCCCGCCCTGTCTCAGGCGGATTTGATTCTGCACAAGTTTTTCGACATGAGAAAGCCCGCACGGAACTTCCGTGCGGGCTTTTGGCATGCCGGGAAAAGTGGTGGTGCGCAGCCGGTAAAAAACGGGAGTCCGCAAAGCGGACTCCCGTTTGAAATCAGGGATGAATCTGCGGCGCAGATCAGTCGGTGACGTAGGGCAGCAGGGCGACCTGGCGGGCGCGCTTGATGGCCTCGGTCAGCTGACGCTGATGCATGGCGCAGGTGCCGGTGGTGCGCCGGGGCAGGATCTTGCCCCGCTCAGAGGTGTAGCGGCGCAGCTTGGCGGCGTCCTTGTAGTCGATGCACTCCACCTTGTCCACGCAGAAGGCGCAGACCTTGCGGCGCTTGCGGCCGCGGGGGGCGCGGTTATCACGTTCCATAGCCATGAGAGAAACCTCCTTTTACGACCAGATACGGTCAAAGTTAAAACGGCAGCTCGCCGTCGTCGTCAGAGAGCTCGGCAAACTGGTCGCCGCCCGCAGGGGCGCCAAAGCCGGAGGGTGCCGCGGGCGCGGCCGGGGCGGAATAACCGCCGGAGGAAGCATATCCTCCGCCCGAGTAGCCGCCGGAGGAATAGCCGGAATTGCCATATCCTCCGCCGTCGCCGTCCCGCTTGGAGTCGCCAAAGTAGACCTGGTCGGCCACCACCTCGGCGGTGGTGCGCTTGTTGCCGTCTTTGTCGGTCCAGTCGCGGATTTGCAGCCGGCCCTCCACCACGGCCATGCGGCCCTTGGTGAAATAGCGGCTGACAAACTCGGCGGTCTGGCGCCAGGCCACCACATCGATCCAGTCGGTGGCCCGCTCGCCGGTGTTGCGATCCTTAAAGTCCCGGTCCACAGCCAGACGGAACGAGGCCACAGGGGTCCCGGTCTGGGTCCGGCGGAGCTCCGGGTCACGGGCCAGACGGCCCATCAGGAAAATCTTGTTGAGCATAGCTGTGCCCTCTCCTTACTGGTCCTTGCAGACGATCAGGGAACGCATCACGCCGTCGGTGATCCGGAAGATACGGTCCAGCTCAGCGGGGATGGCCGCGGCGGCGTTGAAGGTCATCAGCACGTAGTAGCCCTCCATCAGGTCGTTGATGGGGTAGGCCAGACGGCGCTTGCCCCACTCGTTCACCTCGGAGACAGTGCCGTTGGCTTCCACCACGGACTGGAACCGGGCCACCAGGGCGGCAATCTGCTCCTCGCTCAGAGAGGGGTCCAGGATATACAGCGCCTCGTAGTTTGCATTGATCTTTGCCATTGTCATTGCACCTCCTTATGGTCTTATGGCCCCCGGAACAGCCGGGAGCAAGGGATGTGCCCGTTTGTATCTGGAAACAGGCTTAACTATTATATAAGATTTTGGGAAAATGTCAAGGGAATTTTCTTGTTTTTCCAAAAAATGCGGCTCTGGAGGCAAATCAGCTCCCATCCCGCCGCCGGAACCACACCCGCCCGGCCACCGCCCCCGCCAGGAGGATGTTTCCGCAGAAGTACAGCCACACCAGCAGGATGATCAGGGAGGCCAGGGAGCCGTACACCAGGGAGTACCGGGAGGACATGCCGATGAACCAGGAGAACAGCACCGAGCAGGCCACCAGGGCCCCGGCGGAGAGGAGGGCGGTGAGGCGCAGGACCTTTTTCTCCCGGCGGAGGGGGGGCGGCGTGCCCATGCGGTACACCGCCAGCACCAGCAGCAGCACGCAGAAGAACAGCAGCAGGTAGCGCAGCCAGCCCCACAGCTGGGACAGCAGCCGCAGGGGGATCAGCTCGGCCAGGGGAGGGGGCAGGCGCTCCTCCAGCACCTGGAAAAACCAATCCCCGGTGAAGATGACCACAATGGACAGATAGATGGTCAGCAGAAAGAGCAGGGAGAGGATCACGCTGACCGCCACCCGGCGCAGGCTGCTGACGTGGCGGACCTGATAGAGCTCGTCCATGGTTTTCAGCAGGGTGCGCAGCCCCGCCGAGGCGGAGAGCAGGATGGTGAACAGGCTGGCCAGGAGCAGAGGGGTGGATTGGCTCTGGGGGATGCCGGAGACATAGGTGAGATACTCCAGGATGATGGACAGGCTCTCCCGGGGCAGCAGAGGGTCCAGGGCGGAGAACACCGCCTCCGGGTCCAGCTCCAGCAGGCCGATGAAGAAGTTGACGCACACAAGCAGGGGAAAGAGGGTCAAAATCAAAAAATAGGCCAGGGAGGCGGCGGCCCGGGACACCCCCAGACGGCCGTAGGTCTGGACCATATCCCGGACAAAGAGCACCGGGGGCAGCTGGAAAAACGCTCCGCGCATGGCGGGGACCTCCTCTCCGGATGGTGGGACCAGGATCAAGGATAGCAGGGAACGGGCGAAAATTCGGGCGGTTTTTCGGGAAAAGCAAAAAGCCGCCTGCAACGCAGACGGCTTGTACCTTGCCTACAAACAGAAACTCAGGCCAGCTTGCTCAGCTTGATGGTCATGCTGCTCTTCTTGTGGGCGGCATTGTTCTTGTGCAGCAGGCCCTTCGCGGCAGCCTTGTCCACCGCCTTGACCGCCACCTTGTAAGCGACATCGGCCTCGCTGCGGTTGCCTTCCGCCACCGCGGCCTCAAACTTCTTGATCTCGGTCTTCAGCGCGGACTTCGCGGCCTTGTTCTGCATGGCCTTGGTCTGGGATACCAGGACACGCTTCTTGGCAGACTTGATATTCGGCAAACCAAACACCTCCTCCGATTTTAAAATAAAGTATGATTTGAGTATCGAAACTCTGTGCGGATATGTATTATAACATTGAGGTCTGGAAAAAGCAACTGTTTTTTTCAGAAAATTAGAAAAAGGTTTTTCCTGTCCTCCTGTGCAAAAATCCGCTGGGTGGCGGACAGACTAAGGGGAGCAGACGCCCGCCCCCGGGGAGCGGCCGGGGTCCGGGCGGGACCCGGCGGGGGAGGGGCACACAAATTTATATAAGGAGGGGACCCATATGCGCCAGCGGAGAACAGACCTGGCCCTGGAGGCCAAGGAGCTGTGGGAGGAGAGCGCCCGGCAGACCGCCAGGCTGGAGGGGGTGGCGGCCTTCACGGAGACCCGGGAGGGTTTTTTGACGGAGACGGTGGAGATTTTGGACGAGCGGGGGGAGAAGGCCCTGGGCAAGCCGGCGGGGCGGTATGTGACCCTCACCATGGACGGCCTGGCCCGCCGGGAGGAGGGCGCCTTTCCCCGGGCGGCCCGGGCGGTGGGGGGAGAGCTGGCCCAGCTCATGGACGGCGTGCCCGACCGGGGGCTGGTGTTGGTGGTGGGGCTGGGCAACCGGGCCATCACCCCCGACGCCATCGGCCCCAAGGTCCACGAGCACACCCTGGTGACCCGCCACCTGGTGGAGCAGATTCCAGAGCACTTCGGGGCCTTCCGGCCGGTGGCCTCTCTGTCTGCCGGGGTGCTGGGCACCACGGGGATGGAGAGCGGGGAGCTGGTCCAGGCGGTGTGCCGGAGGCTGAAACCCGCCTGCGTGGTGGCGGTGGACGCCCTGGCCTCCCGGTCTCTGAAGCGGCTGTGCCGGACGGTGCAGCTGTCCGACACGGGGATCGCCCCCGGCTCCGGGGTGGGCAATCACCGGTGGGCCCTGGACCGGGCCTCCCTGGGGGTGCCGGTGCTGGCGGTGGGGGTGCCCACGGTGGTGGACGCGTCCACCCTGGCCGCCGACCTGCTGGGGCAGGAGGAGCTGCCCCCTCTGGGAGAGGGGCGGGATCTGCTGGTCACCCCCAAGGACATCGACAGCCAGGTGGACGATCTGGCCAAAGTCATCGGCTATGGAATCAGTTTGGCCCTCCAGCCGGGGCTGGATGTAGCGGACCTGGACATGCTTCTGAGCTGAACCGAGCCGATGACTTTGCGGGGGCGCAGCCCCCACGCGCGAAGCGCGTCAAGCGTTTGCCGCAGGCAAACCTTGGCGGAGGCGGAATTTACTTCCGCCGAGCATTTCAATCCCAACGGGTCCCCAACGCCCAGCTTGTCGAAAAAGACTTTTTCGACAAGCTGACCGCACTTTTCAGAACGTTAAAACGTTCTGAAAAGTGGTTTGATTGCACGTGAAAGACAACCCTGACGGTTTTCTTTCACACTATCTTTCCTTCCGAACCTGTTGGCCAACCGTTTTTTGACAGGCTGCCCAGCGCACTTTGTTAGGGCGTTGGGAGCATCGGCTACGGCATCAGCCTGGCCCTCCAGCCAGGGCTGGATGTAGCGGACCTGGACATGCTTCTGAGCTGAACCGGGCGGTCCGCCCTGTTTTTGTGCCGGAGGGGCAGGAACCTCTTGACAAAGGGCGAAAAATGGGTTATGATACTTCAACGATTTAAAGGTTGAAACCATTGAAGTATCAGTAACGGGGGGCCAGCCCCCCTTGGGAAAGGACCGACATAAGATGCCTATCACCGATTTGCTGGAGCGCAACAGCAAGCTCTACGGGGATGAGATCGCCCTGGTGGAGATCAACCCCGAGGTGCAGGAGACCCAGCGGGTCACCTGGAAGGAGTACGCCCTCATTCAGCCCACCTCCACCGCCCCCTACCGCCGGGAGATCACCTGGTCCGTCTTTGACGAGAAGGCCAACCGGGTGGCCAACCTGCTGCTGGGCCGGGGGATTCAGAAGGGCCAGAAGGTGGCCATTCTGCTGATGAACTGCCTGGAGTGGCTGCCCATCTACTTTGGAATTTTGAAGGCGGGGGCGGTGGCCGTCCCCCTGAACTTCCGATATACCGCCCAGGAGATCGACTACTGCCTGAAAAAGGCGGACGTGGACGTGCTGTTCTTCGGCCCGGAGTTCATCGGCCGGGTGGAGGACATCGTCCCCAAGATCTCCAGCCAGATGCTGCTGTTCTTCGTGGGGGACACCTGCCCCTCCTTCGCCGAGGACTACCACCGGGCCACCGCCAACTGCTCCTCCGCCGCCCCCAAGGTGCTGGTGGACGACGAGGACGACGCGGCCATCTACTACTCCTCCGGCACCACCGGCTTCCCCAAGGCCATCCTGCTGCGGCACCAGTGCCTGCTCCAGTCTGCCCGGATGGAGGCCATCCACCACGAGACCAAGCACGAGGACGTGTTCCTGTGCATCCCGCCCCTGTATCACACGGGGGCCAAGATGCACTGGTTCGGCTCGCTGTTCACCGGAAGCCGGGCGGTGCTGCTGAAGGGCAACTCCCCCCAGGCCATCTTTGACGCGGTGTCCGGGGAGAAGTGCACCATCGTGTGGCTGCTGGTGCCCTGGTGTCAAGACATCCTGGCCGCTCTGGACCGGGGGGACCTGAAGATCGAGAACTACCAGCTGTCCCAGTGGCGGCTCATGCACATCGGCGCCCAGCCGGTGCCCCCCTCCCTCATCCGACACTGGATGAAGTACTTCCCCCACCACAAGTACGACACCAATTACGGCCTCTCCGAGTCCACCGGACCGGGGTGCGTCCATCTGGGGATGGACCACATCCACAAGGTGGGGGCCATCGGCGTGCCCGGCTACGGCTGGAAGGTGAAAATCGTGGACGAGAACGACGTCCCCGTGGAGTTCGGGGAGGTGGGCGAGCTGTGCGTCCAGGGCCCCGGCGTGATGACCTGCTACTACCACGACCCGGAGGCCACCGCCGAGGTGCTCAAGGACGGCTGGCTCCACACCGGGGACATGGCCAAGCAGGACGAGGACGGCTTCTACTTCCTGGTTGACCGGAAGAAGGACGTGATCATCTCCGGCGGCGAGAACCTGTACCCGGTGCAGATCGAGGAGTTCCTGTCCGCCTACCCCAAGGTCCACGACGTGGCCGTCATCGGCCTGCCCGACCACCGGCTGGGGGAGATCGCCGCCGCCGTCATCCAGGTGAAGGAGGGCATGACCTGCACCGAGAGCGAGATCAACCAGTACTGCACCGATCTGCCCCGGTACAAGCGGCCCCGGCGGATCATCTTCGCCCCCGTCCCCCGGAACCCCACCGGAAAAATCGAGAAGCCCAAGCTGCGGGAGAAGTACTGCGGCGTGCGTCTGGTGGAGGCCCAGAACCGGGGCTGAGGCGGACACAATTTCTTCATACTTTCTTAACACCCGGCCGGAAAACCAACAAAAATTTGGTTTTCCGGCCGCTTTTTTCGCCGCGGCGTCCGGCAGGTTTCCACAAAATCGCCGGAATTTCTCCGTGATTTTCTCGTAACTTCCTGTAGCTTTTTGAAGGAAATTGTAATCTTAACGACTTCTTAACGGTTTTAGCGAAAATCTTAACACGCAAGCCCTTCCCCTCCTGTGAAATTTGTGGTAAAGTCGACGTAAGCTCGAGCCAATTCCTATGCAATTTTGTGTATCGGATCTAAAACAATTTCGCAAGGATATGGGAAGAAGGTAGATATCTCTATGATGGAAATTAGCCTTAATATGTACCATGCCGTAGCGTTGGGCGCCGTTCTGTTCTGGATCGGCGGCGTGATCACCGACAAGGTGAGCATCCTGAACCGCTACTGCATCCCGGCTCCCCTGGTCGGCGGTCTGCTGTTCTCTATTATTAACTGCATTCTGACCGTCAGCGGCGTAGCCAGCATCACCTTTGACGGCACCCTGCAGACGGTGTTCCAGAACCTGTTCTTCACTACCGTCGGCTTCACCGTCAGCATTCCGGCCCTGCTCCGCGGCGGCAAGTCCGTGGTCCTGGTCCTGATCCTGTCCATTATCATGATCCCCATCCAGAATGCTCTGGGCGGCGGCATCATGCTGGCCTTCGGCCAGGATCCCCTCATCGGCATCGGCATCGGCTCCACCGCTCTGATCGGCGGCCCCGCCACCGCCGCGGCCTACGGTCCTGAGCTGGTGAAGGCCGGCGCCCCCGCTGGCGCCGACGTGGCCGCTCTGGCGGCCGCCACCTTCGGCCTGGTCTCCGGCTCCCTGATGGGCGGCCCGGTGGCCCGCAGCCTGATCGTCAAGCACAACCTGCGCTCCACTGAGGGCCATGCGGCTGCGGCCAAGAGTGCCGAGACTCTGGCTGCCGACGTGGCCGGCGAGGATGAGTCCTTCACCTCCGCCAGCCCCCGCTTCGTCAAGGGCTTCATGCTCCTGCTGGCCGCTCTGGGCATCGGCGCTCAGATCAGCGTGTGGCTGACCGACCTGACCGGTCTGACCTTCCCCTCCTACATCGGCGCCATGCTCACCGCCGTGGTCATCCGCAACGTGATGATCGCCGTGAAGGTGGAGTATCCCGACCAGGAGATCGACACCATGGGCACCATGTTCCTGTCCATCTTCCTGGCCCTGGCTCTGTCCAGCCTGAAGCTGTGGGAGCTGGTCGACCTGGCTCTGCCCATGATTATCTGCCTGCTGCTGCAGTGCGTGGTTATGGTCATCTTCTCCTACTTCGTGGTGTTCAACGTCATGGGCCGCGACTACGAGGCCGCCGTCATGTCCGCCGGCTTCATCGGCTTCGCCATGGGCGCGACTTCCAACGCCATGGCCAACATGCAGGTGGTCACCAAGAAGTATGGTCCCGCTCCGGTCGCCTACTTCGCCATCCCCATGGTTGGCGGTATGTTCATCGACTTCTTCAATGCGGTGCTCATCACCTTCAACATCAATCTGTTTGTGGATATGTTCCACTAATTCAGATCCCCTGTTTACAAAATCCCGTCCCGCGCAAGCGGGGCGGGATTTTTTTGCGTCTGGACGCGGAGGTGTCCGGGCGGCCGGCATGGGCGGCCCCTGGGGGAGGGGGCGGTGCGGACGGGGAGGACCCTGGCGGCTCCCGCCCGGGAGCAGAAGGGGCGGCAGCCCGGAGAAGCGCCGCAGGGGCGGGAAGCCGCCCCCCGGCGCGCCCACGGAGATAGGGGGAAGCCCAGGCGCGGAAAAAAGGCCCCAGGCGCGCCGGAGGGCGCGCCTGGGGCCTTTGGCAGCAGAGAGCTGGGGGGATATCTATGCCGCCGGAAGGGCGGAGCCGCCCCCGCGGACGGCCGGAACAGATGGGGCGGCGGAAGTCACGCCGCGTCGGGCAGCTGAAGGGCGGTCTGTACGGTAAAGCGCTGGCCGTTGTAGTCCACATCCAGCCGGGCGTGGTACTTATGGGCCACGGAGCGCATCTGGGCCATGCCGAAGCCGTGGGAGGAGGGCTCATCCTTGATGGTGAGCAGACGCCCCTGTCCGTCCGTCTTTACATAGCCGTCAAAGGTGTTTTCACACCGCAGGACCAGGAACCCCTTGAAGATGCGGGCCCGGAAGAGAATGGACCGCTCCCGGCCCTCCGGGGTGCGCACAGCCCCCTCCACGGCGTTGTCCAGCAGGTTCATCAGCAGGGCGCACAGGTCCTCGTCGGGGAAGGGCAGCTCCTCGGGGACGAGGGCGGTGACCCGGAAGGACACGCCTGCGGCGCGGGCCCGCCCGGCGGCGTCCTGGAGGATGGCGTTGACCACGAGGTTGCTGCTGTACAGAAGGGGAGAAGAGGCGGCGCTCTCCTCCTTCCAGTCGGCTACGCACCGCTCCAGCCCCTCCAGGTCCCGGGCCTGGAGCATGGAGTCGATGGCCAGCAGGCGGTGCTTGAACTCGTGGCGCAGGGCGGCGCTCTCCCGCATCTTCTGCTCCAGCGCCCGGTAGTTTTCCATCACCAGATGGTTGCGCAGGGCCAGCACCTGGGACTCCTTCTGGGTGCGGAGAATGGCGCGGACCAGCGTCCAGGCGGCCAGCAGGGCGCAGAGCATAATGGCCCACAGCGTCGCCCAATAGAGGATGCGGATCAGGTTTCCACTTCGGAGGAGGGCGGCCGCGGTCCCCGCGAAGGTGCCGGCCCAGGTGTGGTTCCGGGCCGCCGAAAAGGCGGAGAGGGCCAGCAGACCACCCATGCCGGCGGCGGTGAGGATTCCAAAGAGCCGCCAGAAGCCGCGCCGGCGCTGGAGCGCCAGGTAGGCCGCCATGACCAGGGCGGCCAGGACGATCATCCACGGCCCGGACAGGGCGGACAGGACCGACTGGGGCAGAACGTCCCCCTGGTACCGGACAGCCAGCTGCTGGACCGTGCGCAGCGCGGCCGCCAGCATGGGCAGCAGCAGCTGCCAGTTTGGCGTGCCCCGGGCCGCGTTCATCAGAAACAGCCCCCAGAACAGGATCAGCGTCCGGGTGGACATCTCCGCCGGAAGCCCGTAGCCGTTGGCGTCCGGGAAGCGGAGCACAGGGGGCGCAGAGATGGAGGAGGACGGGGAGGCGGGGCGCAGGACCATGGTGAGGGTCTCCCCGCCTCCGGCGGGCAGCGTGAGCTGGACCGGCCCCAGCTCAGAGCCGTCCATGGAGGCGAGGGCGACGGAGTACCACACCTGCTGCCCATCCAGATAGACGGCGGTCTCCAGTCCGCCGGCGTCAAACATCAGCCGCGTCTCCCGGGCACGATCCTCCGGGAGGGTGAGGGAGAGCTGGTACGACTCCCCCTCCTCCAGCGGGGGGAGCGCGGCGGCGGAGTCCAGCGCCCGCTGGCCGCCGTCGGCGGACACCACAGCCGCGGTCTCCCACTCCAGGGAGCGCAGAGGCGCTCCCGACTGGGGGATAAAGCGCACAAGATTGGTCAGGCCGATGCCGACGATGAGAAAGGCCAGTGCGTAGGCCCAATTTGTTAGTTTTTTCGTATCTGCCGCCTCCTTTGGTTCGCGTCGCCTCTACTTTACCAGAGAACGGTGGCGATGGCAAGAGCGGTGCGGCGGTTTTCGACAGGAACCGGCCGGACGGGGCGCGGCCGGAACTCGCCGGAGCTGCGGAGAAAAAACCGCTGGAATCACCGGATTCCAGCGGTTTTCGGCGTTCTCAGGGGGCGCGGGGAATGAGAAATCAGATCTTTTCAAACTGGGTCACGTCGGATACGAACAGGGTGGCCCCGCCCACTGTGACCTCGGTGGGGTAGGGGGCGGACGGCGTGGCCAGCTGCACATTGGAGGAGATCTTCTCCGTCCGGCGGGAGCAGTGCTCCCGGATGATGGAGATGGCCTGGGGCACCCGCTCCTCCGGAGTGCCGATGAGCAGGGTGGTGTTTCCGCCGGTGAGGAAGCCGCCCGTGGAGGACATGCGGGTGAAGTAGTAGCCCGCCTCGGTCAGAGCGGCGCACACCTCGCCGCTGTCCCGCTTGTTGATAATTGCCGTGATCATTTTCATAACAACTGCTCCTTTGCGCCGGGCGGTCTGCGCGGCCTGCTCCAGCCGTCTCCAGATGTGGACGCGCCGGGCATAGAAAATCAAGCCGAGGGTGCCGGTTATGACCTCCGCAATGGGGAAGGCAAACCAGGCATAGGACAGGTCGATGCGGGAGAAGAACCAGAACACAGGGATCAGACAGAAGATCTGCCGGGTCAGAGAGAGAAGGATGCTGGGCAGCGCCGCCCCGATGGCCTGGAAGAACACCGGGAAGATCAGGGAGAGCACTGCGGGCAGAAAACTCAGGCCGATGATGTGAAAGGCGTGGGTCCCGATGGCAAAGACCTCCGGCTCTGAGGTGAACAGCCCCAGAAGCTGTGCCGGGATCAGTTCAAAGCAGGCGATCCCCACCAGCATAAACACCATGGCCAGCACAATGGAGTCCTTTACCACCCGCTGGCAGCGGGAGTAGGTCCCCTTGGCGTAGGTGTAACTCAGCAGGGGGACGATGCAGGTCTGAAGGCCGTTGAGGGGGATGAAGAAGAAGGACTGGACCTTGTAGTACAGGCCCAGGACGGTGACGGCCGCGTCGGAGAAGCCCGCCAGGATCAGGTTCAGGGCCATGATGTACACGGTAAAGAGCATCTGCATGAAGATGGAGGGGTAGCCCAGCTGATAGATCCGGGCCGCGTAGGCCAGAAACAGCTTGGGGGCCGGGGGCCTGCGAAATCCGGAGGAGACGATCACCGCCGCCAGCACCTGACCGGCCACCGTGGCGTAGGCCGCCCCGGCCACCCCCAGCTCCGGGATGGGGCCCAGTCCGAAGATCAGAAGGGGGTCCAGCACGATGTTGGTGAGGGCGCCGGCGATCTGAGCCGCCATGGGCAGGCGCATATTGCCCCGGGCCTGGTGCACCTTGCTCCAGTTGCTCTCCAGAAATACGCCGATGCTGCCCACGCAGACGATCATGCCGTAGGTGACGGTGTACTCCGCCACAGCGGGGGTATCGGTGGAGGAGAGGGCGAAGGGCCGCATCAGAAGGGTGCTGAGCAGGGCGAACACCGCCCAGCTGAACAGGGCCAGCACGGTGCCCATCCCGGCGGTGCGGTCCGCCGTATGGTGCTTTCCCCGACCGTCCAGGTGGGACATCAGGGTGTTGACGCCCACGCCGGTTCCCACCGCGATGGCGGTGACGATGAGCTGCACCGGGTAGATGATGGACAGGGCGGTCAGACCGTCGTTGGAGTATTGGCCCACAAAGTAGCTGTCCACGATGTTGTACATGGCCTGGATCAGCTGGGCCAGCATGACAGGGGGCGCGATCCGCAGCAGGATGGCCCAAATGCTCTCTGTATCAAAAAGACTGTCGGCAGAACTGGTTTTCATGGTAAGGCGGTACTCCTGGGCAGTAGTTTTGGGAGGGGAACAGGCGGCGGCCGCCGCGCCCGATCCCTCAAACAGGATTTGCGGGCAAGATTATAGTGGGCCCCCGCCCATTTGTCAAGTTCATTTTCGCCCCGATTCCGCCCCGGTCCCTGGGAAAGATTTGTCTATTTTCACATGGACGGCTCAGTCTGTTCCGAGGTGGGGAACAGGCCCTCGGCCAGGGCGGCGGCCCAGGCCTGATCCCAGGTGTGGCCCTTCAGGCTCCCGGCCTCCACGCCGAAGCACTGGAAGCCGTAGGCGGCCCGGCCCCGGTCGCTGGTGGGGTCGAAGTAGAGCCACTGCCCGTCGATCCGGGCCAGGTCCCACATGTGGTTTTCCGCCCCCAGCTTCCCGCTGACGGTGACACAGGGGATGCCCGCCTGCTCCAGCAGCAGCTGGAACGCCTGGGCATAGCCCCCGCAGATGGCCAGGTTGTCGTGGAGGGCCCCGAAGGCGGTGGTGGAGTCGTAGGGCATCTCGCCCGGCTCCCCGTAGTAGCGGAAGTCATAGCGCACATGCTCGGTCAGGTAGGCATACAGAGCCTCCGCCTGCTTCCGCCGGCCCATCTCGGGGGTGACCGTCTCCCCATAAATCTGCTCCGCCAGGGCGTCCAGCTCCGCCAGCCGGTCCAGGGCCTGCTGGCGGGTCAGCCCGCCCTGGGGCGTCACCGTGACGGCCGTCCCGTCCCGGCTGAGCTGGCAGAGGAGGTAGCTCCCCCCCACCTGCTGGAGGGCCCGGTTCATGTCGTCCACCGCCAGCCCGGGATCGGTGATGCGGATGGGAATGCTCTCCTGCGCCAATCCATCCCGCGCCGTCTGTACCAGGCTGGCCAGGGAGTCCACCTCCGTCCCCTGGAAGCCCTCCGGGTAGTCCCCGGTGCGGTAGGGCATATAGGAGATGGTGCAGCGGAGCAGGCCGTCCGCCCCCACCTCCGCGTTTAAGTCGTAGGCGTAGCTGTAGGTCCGGTTGCCGGACAAGATGCCGTAGTAGAGATTTTTGACGGTCAGGGGCAGCTCCTCCTGCCTCTCCAGCGCGGACACGTCAAAGGCGGGGGGCTGCTCCGCCGCCGCGATGGCCCGGGTCAGCTCCTCCCGGAGCTCCTCCAGGCTGGCCACCGCCGGAGCCCCGGTCTCCGGCTGCTCCGGGGCCGGGTCGGCGGAGGGGGTTTCCTCCGGCCAGTCCAGCCCCAAATCCTGCCGGATGGCGGTGCGCAGGGCCGTCATGTCTGGGTCGGCCCAGAAGAAGCGCAGCTTCTCCTCGGCCACCGTGTCCCTCTGGGGCGCGCCGCCCAGCACAAAGACGGCGAAGGTGTCGGCGATGTCCTCGTGGAAGTAGTTGGCCCCGTAGCGGCTCACGTAGCGTGTGGGGTTGGCCTCGTAGTCCCCCACGCCGGTGTCCCCCAGCCCGCTCCAGAAGGCATCATAAAAATTCTTCCGGAAGGAGCCCTCCACAAAGGTGGCCGGGTCGTGGGTGCCGGCGCCCCTGCTCAGGTCAATCTGGGTCTCGTCCTCCAGCAGGACGTGGCCGTACTCGTGGAGAATGGTGTAGGTCAGCTTGCTCCAGTCCCGCTTAGCCCCGTTCTCGTCGTACACGTCGTAGTAGTCGATGCTGATGGAGAAGCGGGTGTTGTCGGTGACGTCCCCCTCCTTCACCGGCGAGGTGTAGGCCAGGATGTTGCTGGCACCGTCGGTGAACAGGTTGAATTCGGCGATCTTCTGCCGGGCCTCCAGGGGGAGGATGGAGCACAGGAAGTCCCACACCGCCCGGTCTTCCGGGTCGGAGATGCCGGCCTGGCCGCCGCTCACCGGGTAGGAGGCGAGCACGTTGGTGATGCCCAGGCTGTAGCTGCCCACGGAGACCAGACAGCCCTCCTCGTCAGAGGAGAGGGTGATGTACTTGCTGTATACCGGGTCGGCCCAGCTGGTCTGGCCCCCCTCCTCCCGCTCCGGCGCGCCGTACATGGCCTCAATCAGCCCCCGGACCGCCTCCGAAGTATAGCCGGTCTCCTCCGGGCGGATCATAATGCGCTCCAGGAAGCCGTTGCGGTACTGGTAGTAGGTGTTCATGGGGACCTCTCCGTCAAACCAGCGCATGGAGTAGCGGTAGGTCTCATAGGTGTCGGTCCAGCCGTTCCCGGAGACCTCCCAGCTGTCCGCCAGCTCCCCGGCCGCACCGATGTAGGCCTCGGTGTCCGAGCGGGAGCTGCTGAAATAGATCACGTTCTGCCGGGTCTGGCGGTAGGTGTACCCCTCCCCCTGTGCCCGGTCCAGTTCCCGGTAGGAGGCGGTATCCGGGGAGCAGATCTCCGCCGCCGCTTTCACCGCCGTCTCCGCCGCGGAGGCGATGGCGTACAGGTCCAGCTGGTCCGCGGTATCCGCCGCCGTGTGGTACAGGTAGCCCTCCCCGTTCTGCATCAGCAGGACGGATGGGACCCCGGCCAGCTGGAGGGAGGCGTGGTCGCTGGCCGTCTCCGCCCCCCGCTCCAGGGACGGGTCTTTCTCCTGGAGCAGGCCGCTGACCCAGTTGGCCTCCCCGTCCATGGTACACACCAGGGTGCCGTCGGAGCCCAGGCCGCCCAGCATGTCAAACTGGATGTCGCCGATCATCCGGTCCTTCTCCTCCTCTGACAGGGAGGCGGTGTAGGCCCGGGAGCCGTTTTTGCCGTTCTCCTCGTCGGTGAAGCTGATAAACCGCACCTGGGTGTCGGTGGGCACATCCCTCAGGGCCCGGGCCGCATACAGCAGGGCGGCCACGCCGGAGGCGTTGTCGCTGGCCCCGTAGGCGGTGGGCACGCTGTCGTGGTGGGCGGACAGGATCAGAATATCCGCGTCAGGGGAGGGTGCCTCCTTCACGGCGACCACATTGTGTCCGGAGCGGCCCTGGCTGTCCGTATAGGGCTGGAGGGTGACGGTGTACCCCATCTCTGTAAATCGCTCCTTCAAATACTGGACGGCGTCCGCCTCCCCCTGGGAGCCCACAGGCCGGTGGACCGCCGTGAGGGCCTCCAGATCGGTTCGAAGCTGGTCCACGTCAGGCAGGGAGTGAGCCTGCTCCAGCATCACCAGGGCCTCCGCCGTGGTGATGGTCCCTGTGGGGGCCAGCTGGTCCTCGCTGCGCCCGGACATCACCCCCGCCTGGAGGCACCAGAGCACCGGCTCCCGGGCCCACTCGGCCACGCTCCCCGCGTCCCGGAACTGGGAGAGCCCCTGGGCCGCCGTATCCGGCGAACCGGCCTGCCGCCAGAGGATGGCGGCGAACTCCTGCCGGGTCACCGGGCGGTCCGGCGCAAAGGTCCCGTCCCCCGCGCCGGAGAGACAGCCCTCCCCCGCCGCCCAGGTTACCGCGCTGGAATATTCCCCGGACACGTCGGAGAAGGGGCAGGCCCCGGAGACAGCAGGGCGCCCCGCCGCCTCGTAGAGCAGCTGAGCCGCCATCCCCCGGGTGACAGTTTTCCCAGGGACGGCCAGGAGGTCCCGGCTGATGGAGGCCTCCCGGCCCCAGGACAGCGCCTCCTCCGCCCACTGGGGCCAGTCCGCCGCGGGAGCCGCCAGCCCCGGCGGGACCATCAGGGCGCCGCACAGCAGCAGGGCAAACAGTCGCTTCATAACATCACCTCATCTGCAAATATGGTACCATAAGAATAGACGGTTTCCAGGGCAAAAAGTTTGGCGGATGGGGCCGGCGCCGGAAAAAACTGGGGCGAAGGGCCCTGTCTCCGGTCCGGAGGACGGAGCCGGCGGGGGAGAAGCGGCAAAAAAGCGGCGAACCCGCAGTCCGGGGTTCGCCGCTTTGGCAGCAGAGCTTGGATTACTTGGCGTTGTGGGACTTGGAGTGGCTGGGGGCGACATACTGGCCGTTCTCCTTCTTGACCAGCTTGCCCTCCTTGACCAGCTCGTTGGGGGTGTAGATGTCGTTGATGTTCCAGCAGCCGGGGGTGGGCACCACGATGTTCTCCATGGGGGCCTCCACCAGGAAGGGGCGGCCGGCCCGGTTGGCCTCCATGGCCTTCTCCATGGCGGGCTTGAACTCCTCCGCGGAGGAGCAGCGGATGGACTCGATGCCGTAGGCCTTGGCCACGTCCGCCCAGTTGGGGGTGTAGGAGGCCCCGTCCGGAGTCTGGAAGACCGTGCCGAACTTGTGGTGGTAGTTGGCGTTCTCCAGCCCCGCGATGGTGCCGAAGGCGGAGTTGTTCATCACCACCCAGGTGACCGCGATGCCGTCCTGGGCCGCGGTGGCCAGGCAGGAGGGCTGTACGCCGAAGCCGCCGTCCCCGGTGAGGGTGATGCAGATGCGGTCGGGGGCGGCCAGCTTGCCGCCCAGCACCGCCGAGGCGCCGAAGCCCATGTTGGCCAGGCCGGAGGTGTGGTGGATGGAGCCGGGGACGGTGATGTCGAACTGCTGGGCCACGCCGTTTTTGTTCCAGCCCACGTCGGTGAAGATCAGGGCGTCCTCGGGGATGACCTCCTTCACGTCCTTCAGAATGCGCTGGGGGGTCATGGGGAAGCGGCTGTCGCTGGAGATGGCCTCGTTGGACTTCTTGAAGTCGGCCTTGGCCTGGAGGATCTTCTCCCGCAGGCCGGGGCGCTGCTTGCCCTGGGGGCAGATCTTCTTCACTTCCTCCAAAAGCTGCCGCAGACCGATCTTCAGGTCGCCCACCGCGCCGATCTCCACCGGGTAGTTGCGGCCGATCTCGGCGGGGTCGATGTCGATCTGAAGGAAGGTGGTGCGGTCCGGGTCGAAGGTGACGCCCTGGTACCAGCTGGAGCTGTCCGCCTCGCCGAAGCGGGTGCCCAGGCCCAGGATCACGTCGGCGTTCACGGTAAAGGAGTGGGTGAACTCCAGACCCCAGAAGCCGGTCTGGCCGATCATCAGGGGGTGCCGGACAGACAGGCAGCCCTGCCCGGCCAGGGTGCGGGAGACGGGGATGTCCAGGAACTCCGCCAGGGCGGCCAGCTCCTCCGAGGCCTGGGCCAGCAGGATGCCGCCGCCGGCGTGGAGCACGGGGCGCTCGGCCTCCACCAGCTTCTTGGCGATGGCCTTGACGGCGGCGGGGTCCAGGGCGGGCTTCACCGGCGCGTGGCTGTCCCGGTAAGTGCGGGACCACAGGTCCTCCTCCATCTCCCGGGAGAACATGTCCATGGGGATGTCCACCAGGACGGGGCCGGGGCGGCCCGACTCGGCCAGGCGGAAGGCCCGGTCCAGAATGTAGGGCAGGGCCTCCACGTCGTCCACCCGCCAGCAGCGCTTGCACACGGGCTTGAGCATGCTGTACTGGTCGCCGTCCTCGTGCATCTGGACCTCCTGGTGGGGGTGGCGGCCGAAGTAGTAGCTGGGCACGTCGCCGGCGATGACCACCATGGGGATGGAGTCCAGGGAGGCGTTGGCCACGCCGGTGAGCACGTTGGTCAGGGCGGGGCCCAGGTGGCACATGGCCACGGCGGCCTTGTGGGTGACCCGGGCGTAGCCGTCGGCGGCGGTGGAGGCGATGGCCTCGTGGCGGGTGTTGACAAAGTGGAGCTTCTTGCTGCGGGAGAGGGCGTCCAGCATGCCGATGACCGTATGGCCGCACAGGCCGAAGACATACTTCACGTCCCGCCGCTCCAAGTAATCGACGATCAGGTCTGCTACCAATTTCTTGCTCATAATACTTCCTCCTGCTTTTGAATGAATCGGATTCAAGGCGGAACTGCGGAGGAGGAGGCCGGCACTCCGTGCTCTGTAGACTCCGTCAGGCGATCAAGCTGCGCCGCGTCCGCTGTGCGCAGCGGGGTCCTTCTGATAAAATAGTACCGGAAAGCGCCCGGGATGTCCAATATTCAGTTTTCATTTACCGTTCGAATCTGTGCATGAATTTTTGAAAAACAAAGGGTTTTCTTCATGGGAATATCCCGTCACGGCAGGTCGGGGAGGCCGCTCTTCTGGATGAACTGGGTAAAGACCTCGCCGCTTCGGATGATGAAATCCCGGAAATATTCCGCCGCCGGGGGCAGGTACTGCTCCTTGTTCCAGGACAGGTACAGGTGCCGGGGCGGAATATCGTTGGAGATGGGGAGGATCTTGGTGTTGTACGGCGCGCCGCCCAGGGGGTAGGGGATGATGGCCACCCCGTGGTTGGCGGCCACCAGGCCGTGCATGATCAGATCCTGAGCGGTCTCCATGGTGATGATGGGGCGGATGCCCAGCTCCCGGAAGATCTGGTCGGTGACGCCCCGGAGCTGGCTGTCCTTGGAGAAGGCGATGAAATTCTCCCCGTCCAGTTCCCGCAGGTCCACCGCCTGGTTCCGGGCCAGCCGGTGACCCTGGTGGACCAGCAGGACGATCTGATGGTCCCCGATGTAGGAGGACTCCACCCGGGGGTCGTCCATCTCGGTGGCGAAGACCAGGTCCACCTGCCCCGCCAGAAGCTGATCCCGCAGCCGGCCGTAGGTGGCCTCCTGGTTGAACTGCAGGCGCACGTCCACCCGGTTGGTCTCGGACACGTAGCGCACGATAATGTCCGGGGCGAACTGGGCCAGGGAGGGGAAGCCGGCCATGACCACCGTGCCGGTGTTGGGGTTGATGTAGTCCTCCAGCTTGGACAGGCCCGCCTCCAGGGTGTCGATGGTCTGCTGCACATAGGGGAGAAACAGCCGGCCGTATTTGGTCAGCTCCACATTGCGCCCCTTTTTCACAAAGAATTTCACATTGAGCTCGCTCTCCAGCTCCTGGATGGCGTGGCTCAGGCTGGACTGGCTGACAAAGAGCTCCTTGGCCGCCCGGGTGTAGTGCTCCAGTTCCGCAATCTTTTTGAAGCACTACATGAACACCACCTGGGTGGCCCGTCCTCTGCCTGAGGATATGCCCTCCAACGAGGAGCTGTTCGGCGAGTTCAACAAGCCGGATATGGACGTGGAGTAATCGCTCTCAACATATGCCTCCCACGGCGCGCGGGCGGCAGTTCGGGACAGGTCACCTGGCAGCAGGGCTCTGATCCGGGGCTGCCGCCCCGCCGCGCGGGGGAATAAAGCGATACCGCTGTTTGAACGGCGTGTCAAACAGCGGTATCGCTTTTACGTTCAGGCGGGAGAGGTCAGTCCCGGGCAAACCCGGCGCCGAAGGCCCGGCACTGGGCCAGCCCCTCCTCGTCGGGGGCCTCGTTGAGGATCAGACCCTCGTCCTGATAGACCACGGCGTTGGCCCCGTCGGCGCGGGCCTTCCAGTCCCGCATCCACTGGCCGTCGCCCCAGCCGAAGGAGCCGAACAGGGCCACTCGCTTGCCCCCCAGGCGGCCCTCCAGGGCGGTGAAGAAGGGCTCGAACTCGGCCTCCTCCAGCACCTCGGCCCCCATGGCGGGGCAGCCCAGGGCCAGCTTGTCGTACTCCAGGGCCTGGTCCACGGTGACCTGGTCCACGGAGAACAGGTCCGCCTGGGCCCCAGCCTCCCGGGCGCCGTCGGCGATGGCCTCGGCCATGGCCTGGGTGTTGCCCGTCATGCTCCAATAGATCACTGCCAGCTTGCTCATCTTGCATAACCTCCATATGACATCGGATTGAAAAGTTGATATCTGTAAGCGCCGCAGCGGCGGCGGTCACATACGAATTTACGCCACCCGGAACACCTGGGCCAGGGCCTTCCCCTCCCGCAGACGGCGGCACAGGGCGGCCCGGCACAGCCCGTACCGGCGGAAGCACTGGCGGGCCCGCTCCACGTCGGAGTACACCTTCCAGCAGCCGGACAGCTTGTAGTCCCGCCCCCGGTGGAGGCGGAAGCCCTCCACGTCCTCGGGGGGATAGCCCAGAAAGAGGCCCACCTCGTGGGGGAAGTCCCCCTGATTCAGACGGCGGCCGAGAGCCTCCAGCATGGCCTCCAGGCCGCCCTGCGCCGGGTAGCCCTCCCGCAGGAGCAGTGCCCGCACCGCCGGGTCGTTCAGCTGCCGCTCCAGCCGCTCCGGCCGGTAGACCAGCAGCAGGCACCGGGGACAGCCGGTCCAGATTACCCGCAGCTGGATGCCCCGCCGGGCCAGCTGATGCTGATACTGACGGAAGAGGGGCGTGGAGCAGGCCTCCGGGCTGCCCCAGGCGATCAGGTCGGCGGACTTGATGCCCGCCATGGCCGGAGCCCCGTGGTAGGCCAGGGTGCGCTCCAGATCCAGCTCAGTGTGGTTCATGGGAGACCTCCTTCTTGGTTAGCTGAGACTAACGAATATGAAAAGAAAAAGCGGGCTGCGCCCTTAAGGAAGTTAGCATAAGCTAACCAATGAGAGGATACCACAGCTCCGGCCGTCTGTCAATCCTGAATTCATAAAAACTGCGTTCGTCCGCCGGACCATTTTCGTTGCCCTGGCTCCGGTTTTATGCTATACTGTTCTTGTCGCTTTTGCGCAAAAAGCGGCGGCGCCAGCCGTGTGCGGCTGGAGGATTCTTACGAATGGGAGGGGTCGCCATGAACCTGGAGTTATCCTTGAAACAGACGCTGAAGCTCAGTCCCCAGATGCTCCAGTCCATGGAGATTTTGCAGATGAGCACCCTGGAGCTGGGGGAGTTTATCCAGGAACTGGTCCAGGAAAATCCGGCCGCCGAACTGGCTGAGCCGCCCGACCCGGGGGATGAGAGCGAGGAGCTGTGGCGGCGTCTGCAGTCCTTGGCGGATCTGGACCACCAGAACCGGCAGTACGTCACCGCCGACCGGGATGAGCTGGACCCTCTGGCCCGGGTGGGGACGGACGGGGGACTGGCCGACACCCTGCTGCTCCATCTGACAAGGCAGCTGGAGCGGAGCCACGCCTCCACCATCGTCCTCCGGGGGGCCCAGTTCCTGGCCGCCAGCCTGGATGAGGACGGCTATCTTCGGGATGATGTGGCCGATCTGGCCCAGGCGGCGGGCTTGCCCGCCTCCATTCTGGAGGAGGGGCTCTCCCTGCTTCAGACCCTGGACCCGCCGGGGGTGGGGGCCAGGGATCTGTCCCAGTGCCTGGCCCTTCAGCTTCAGCGGCAGGGGGAGAGCGGGACCGCCCTGGCCATTGTCCAGCGGCACTTGGAGCACCTGGCCCGGAAGCAGTACCACGCCATTGCCCAGGACCTTGGCGTCTCCCAGGAGGCGGTGCGGGAGGCGGAGCGGCAGATCCAGGCCCTGGACCCGCGCCCTGGCTCCGCCTTTGCCGGGCGGGAGGAGCCCAACTACCTGATCCCCGATCTGGCGGTGGTGGAGACGGAGGAGGGGCTGACGGTGGTCTATCAGAACGCCTACACCCCCACCCTGCAGCTGAGCGGCTACTACTGCGATCTGCAGCAGCGCAGTACCGACCCGGAGGTGAAGCAGTACCTCACCGACAAGATCAAGCAGGCCCAGTTCGTCATCCAGGCGGTGGAGCAGCGCCGCTCCACTCTGCTGGACTGCGCCCGGGCCATCGTCCGGCGGCAGGAGGCCTTTTTCCGCTCCGCCGGCGGCCATCTGGTTCCCCTGCGCCTGAGCGACGTGGCCCAGGAACTGGCCATCCACGAGTCCACCGTCAGCCGGGCCATCCGGGAAAAGTATCTCCAGTGCGCCCGGGGGGTCTACCCCCTCAGCTTCTTCTTCTCCCGGGAGGTGGGTTCCGCCGGGGAGGGGACCTCCGCCCACCAGATCAAGAGCCGGCTCAGGGAGCTGGTGGACGGGGAGGACAAGGCCCGCCCCCTGTCCGACCAGAAGCTGTGCCAGCTGCTGGAGGGGGAGGGGGTCACCATCTCCCGCCGCACGGTGGCCAAATACCGGGACGAGCTGGGCATCTCCAGCGCCAGCGGCCGGCGGGCCCGTCCCAAGGAATAGGAGACCATATGAAAGCATACCGCGCCATCTGTTTTGATTTTGACTACACCCTGGGGGACTCCACCGACTCCATTGTGGCGGGCTTCCAGTACGGCTTTGCCCGGCTGGGGCAGCCCGTCCCCGACCGCGAGACGGTGCGGGGCACCATCGGCTACCTGCTGGAGGACGCCTATGAGCTCCTCACCGGGGATGGGGACCCGGACCACAAGGCCCAGTTCCGGGCCTACTTCCTGGAGGTGGCCAAGCCCCGCCAGCGGGAGGAGACCACTTTGTTTCCCGGGGCGGCGGAGCTGCTCCGGGGCCTCCACAGCCGGGGCGTCCGCCTGGGCATCGTCAGCACCAAGACGGGAGAGACCATCGAGTACATCATGGAGCGCTATGGGCTGAAGGATACTTTGGAATTTGTCATCGGCAGCTACGACGTGACCCGCCACAAGCCCCACCCGGAGGGGATTCTCAAGGCCCTGGACCGGATGGGGGTCTCCAAGGAGGATTTCCTCTACTGCGGGGACACGGTGCTGGACGCGGAAGCCGCCCAGCGGGCGGGGGTGGACTTCGCCGCCGTCTTGAACGGCACCACCCCGGCGGAGGATTTTGCGCCGTGGCCCTGCGTGCACATTGCGCCGGACCTGCCCGATCTGGCCCGGGCTCTGGAGCAGTGAGAATAGAAAAAACCCCGGATGCATGGCATCCGGGGTTTTTTGTTCAATGCTGTTAAATCAGGCTCAGTACCAGAGTGAGCACCACAAACAGAAGGGCCACCCACTTGGTCAGCTTGGCCAGCTTGGAGTCCCAGGTCTTGGCCTTGTTCTTGGACAGGAAGGTGTCCACGCCGCCGGCGATGGCGCCGGACAGGCCGGCGCTCTTGCCGGACTGGAGCATGACCACCGCAATCAGAATCAGGCCGCACAGCACCTGTACAATGGTAAGGGCGAGCTTTGGAGTCATGGTTATCGTTCCTTTCAAGCCCACAGCCGGGCGAATAATCAGATTTGCGGCGGCGGTTCACCGGACGCGGAAAACATTATACTACAAAAATATCAGAAATGCAAGGGGAAAATGAGCCGTTTTTTCGGCTTTACAGCTGGGCGATGGCCTCGATCTCCACCTTGGCGTCCTTGGGCAGGCGGCCCACCTGGACGGCGGAGCGGGCGGGGAAGGGCTCCTGGAAGAACTGGGCGTACACCTCGTTCATGGCGGCAAAGTCGTTCATGTCCGCCAGGAACACAGTGGTCTTGACCACCGCGCCCATGTTGGTGCCGGCGGCGTTGAGGATGGCCTTCAGATTGTTCAGGGACTGCTGGGCCTGGGCCTTGATGTCCCCCTCCACGATGGCGCCGGTGCTGGGGTCGATGGGCACCTGGCCGGAGACAAAGAGAAGGTCGCCGATCTGGATGGCCTGGGAGTAGGGGCCGATGGCGGCGGGTGCGCTGTCGGTGTGGATGACCTGCTTCATAGGATATGAGCTCCTTTCTCAATTTACATTACAGATGGGCGGCGGAGCCGGGCTGCGCGGCCCGCCGGTCCTATTGTAGCACGCCGTTTCCCCGGCCGTCAACGCGGAGAACGCCTTGCCGGGGGGCTGGCTTCGTGCTATCATGGAAAATAGTCCCGCGGCCGGGGGACCTGCAGCCCGGGACAGTATTTAATAAAGGAGCGGATAGGGATGATCCGGAGAGCACAGCAAGCTGATTTTTCCCGCATCTGTGAGATCTATGCCATCGCCCGGGCCTTTATGGCCAGGACCGGAAACGCCGCCCAGTGGGGGGACTCCTTCCCGCCGGAGGAACTGCTCCGGGAGGACATCCGGCTGGGCCGCCTCTATGTGGTGGAGGAGGAGGGGACCGTCCACGGGGCCTTTGCCTTCCTGCTGGGGCAGGACCCCACCTATCAGGTGATCGAGGACGGAACCTGGAAGTCGGCCGCCCCCTACGGGACCCTTCACCGGGTGGCCGGCAGCGGAGAGGTCCGGGGTCTCTTTGGACAGATGGTGGACTACGCCTGGGGGGTCATTCCCCACCTGCGCATCGACACCCATGAGAACAACGCGGTGATGCGCCACCTGGTGGAGAAGCACGGTTTTCAGCGGTGCGGCGTCATTTACACCGACGACGGCACCCCCCGCATCGCATTTGAGCGGATCTAAGGGGAACAAAGGGCGGAGCTCTGGAAATTTTCTGGACAAATGGCCCCTTCTGTGATAGGATACCTCCTGACGAGTCTCCACACCTCGTCCAAGCACGAAGGTCCCCAGGGACCTTCGTGTTCGTTCGGAAGACCGGTCTTCCGGTCTTGCCGTTCTCTAAATAACAAAATGGAGGTATCCCAATGCACAAGTTTTCCACCCGCGATTTGACCCTGGCGGCCCTGATTGCCGCCGTCTATGCCGTTTTGACAGTGACTCTGCCAATCCCTCAATACAGCGGCATTCAGGTCCGTCTGGCCGAAGCTTTGACCGTCCTGCCCTTCTTGTTTCCCGCTGCCACGCCGGGACTGGTGGTAGGATGCTTTATTGCCAACCTATTCTCTCCCTTTCCCCTGGACATCCTCTTTGGCACCGCTGCCACTCTCTTTGGCTGCTGGGCGACCCAGTACATGCCCTCCCGGTGGCTGGCGCCTCTGCCGCCGGTGATCTTCAATGCGGTCATTGTGGGCGCTGAGATTGCCTGGACCAGTGTGGGATTTACTGCCGCCTTCTGGCCTGCCTTCGCCTTTAATGCCTTTACCGTGGGATTGGGCGAGCTGCTGGCCTGCTATATTCTGGGTTCGCTTCTGATCCGCGTTCTGCCCCGCATCACCTTTTTCCGGGCTCTCATTCCGGAGGAGCGGCTCTCCCGAGTTGCTGCCTGAGTCTCAGTCGCATAAAACGATTTCATACCCCGGACGGGTGGACGTCCGGGGTATTTTGTTTCCTGGGGATGTTCACAAATTATCAACGAAATATTTACATACTACCATAGATTTTTCCCCGTAAACCCGTACAATACAATTAACCTGTTAACGGCATCCGCAAATTCCCATCTCTCAAAATAAAGGATTGATATGTATGCAAGAGTTGAAGCAGCCCTCCAAAAAACCGCTGATCTTCTACTATGTGGTCATCGTTCTGGTCATCATGCTGCTAAACGCTACGCTGTTTCCCATGATGTGGGAGACTCCGGTGCAGGAGGTGGACTACACCACCTTCATGTCCATGACCTATGACGACAACATCGGATTGGTTCAGATTGATACGGACGAGATCATCTTCACCGACAAGGCCCAGGAGAATTTCTACAAGACGGTGCCCATCCCCAGCGACATGGACCTGGTGAACCGGGTGTACGAGCACGGCGGCCAGCTGAGCAGCATCGACACCGGCGGCCAGACCAATTCTCTGCTCTATATCCTGCTGAGCTGGATTCTGCCCTTCCTGCCTTTCCTGGTCATCGGCTATTTCCTGAACAAGCGGATGAAGAACGCCATGGGGGGCGGCGACGGCATGATGTTCGGCATGGGCGGCAATTCCGGGGCCAAGGTGTACGTGCCCTCCTCCACCGGCATCCGCTTTTCCGACGTGGCCGGGGAGGACGAGGCCAAGGAACTCCTCGGCGAGATCGTGGACTTCCTCCACGACCCGGAGAAGTACCGCTCCATCGGCGCCAAGCTGCCCAAGGGCGCCCTGCTGGTGGGCCCTCCGGGCACCGGCAAGACCCTGCTGGCCAAGGCGGTGGCCGGCGAGGCCAACGTGCCCTTCTTCTCCATTGCCGGCTCCGAGTTTGTGGAGATGTTCGTGGGCCGGGGCGCGGCCAAGGTGCGGGACCTGTTCAAGCAGGCCAACGAGAAGGCCCCCTGCATTGTGTTCATTGACGAGATCGACACCATCGGCAAGAAGCGGGACGGTCAGTTCTCCGGCAACGACGAGCGGGAGCAGACTCTGAACCAGCTGCTCACCGAGATGGACGGCTTTGACGGCTCCAAGGGCGTGGTGGTGCTGGCCGCCACCAACCGCCCCGACTCCCTGGACCCCGCCCTGCTGCGGCCGGGCCGCTTTGACCGGCGCATCCCAGTGGAGCTCCCCGACCTCCAGGGCCGCATCGACATCCTGAAGGTCCACGCCAAGAAGATCCGCCTGGCGGAGGACGTGGACTTTGAGCCCATCGCCAAGACGGCGGCCGGGGCCTCCGGCGCGGAGCTGGCCAACATCGTCAACGAGGCCGCCCTCCGGGCGGTGCGGGCGGGGCGGCAGTACGCCACCCAGGAGGATCTGCAGGAGAGCGTGGAGGTGGTCATCGCCGGTTACCAGAAAAAGAGCCGGGTCCTCTCCGACGAGGAGAAGAAGATCGTGGCCTACCACGAGACGGGCCACGCCCTGGTGGCCGCCATGCAGACCCACTCCGCCCCGGTGCAGAAGATCACCATCATTCCCCGCACCTCCGGGGCGCTGGGCTACACCCTCCAGGTGGACGACGGGGACCACTTCCTCATGAGTAAGGACGAGCTCTTGAATAAGATCGCCACCTACACCGGCGGCCGGGCCGCCGAGGAGCTGGTGTTCCACTCCGTCACCACGGGGGCCTCCAACGACATCGAGCAGGCCACCAAGCTGGCCCGGTCCATGATCTCCCGCTTCGGCATGAGCGATGAGTTCGGCTTTGTGGCCTTTGAGACGGTGAGCAACCAGTATCTGGGCGGGGACGCCTCCCTGGCCTGCTCCCCGGAGACCCAGGCCCGTATGGACCAGAAGGTCACCCAGCTGGTGGAGGAGCAGCACCAGAAGGCCCTGAACATTTTAAAGGAGAACGAGGGCAAGCTCCACGAGCTGGCCGACTACCTGTACCAGCACGAGACCATCACCGGCCAGGAGTTTATGGACATCCTGGAGCGGAAGGCCCTGCCGGAGCAGGAATAAACGAGACCAAAAAACGCACGCCTCTGAGGGAACTCAGAGGCGTGCGTTTTGTCTGTTAACCGGTTTTACTCGGCGGCGGCTACGAGCTGGACCTCCACCGGGGCGTTGCCGGGGAGGGTGGCCAGGCCGATGGCGGCCCGGGCGCCGATGCCCGCGTCCCCCAGCTGCTCATACAGCCAGCCCGAGACGATATCCCCCACCTTGGCGTGGGTGGTGTAGTCCTCGGTGGCGTTGAGGTAGACGGTGAGGGACAGGATCTGTACGATCTTCTCCCCCTCGCCCAGGGTGTTCTGGGCGGCGGTGAGGGCGTTGGAGGCGGCCTGGATCACCGCGTCACGGTAGTCGTCCAGGGGGCGGTCCGGGCTGATCTTGCCGGACATGAGGAGCACTCCGTCCTTCCGGGGGGTCATGCCGGCGGTGAAGATGAGATTGCCGTAGCGGACGGCGGGCTTGTACTTGCCCTGGGGGATGGGATTCTTGCTCATACGCGGTACCTCTCAATCATCGTGATGATCCGGTCCACGGCCGCCTCGGCGGCCTTCCGGTCCTGGGAGAAATTGATGCGGAAGCTGTCGGTGAACTGGGGGCCGAACTCGGTGCCCGGGGTGACGGTGACGTTGGCGTGGGCCCGGAGGATTTTCACAAAGTCCTCGCCGGAGACGGCCAGGGGGGGCAGCTTGGGGAACAGGTAGCTCCCCGCCTCGGTGGTGCGGGCGGTGACGCCGGGGCAGGCGAGGAATTTGGAGAGCAGGGAGTCCCGGATAGCCTGGTGGTCGGCCACCCGCTGCTCCATCCAGCCCTCGGGCTCAGCAAACCAGGAGGCGAACACCGCCTGGCAGTAGCCGGGGGCGCGGAGGGAGACGATGGCCTGGAGCTTCTCCATGCGCTCGATGATGGCGGCGGAGCCGAAGGCCACGCCCAGGCGGTAGCCGCTCAGAGACTCGGTCTTGGAGGGGCCGATGATGGTCACCATGTTGTCGGGCCGCTCAGGCTGGGCGCACAGATGGGTGTAGGTCCGGCCGTCAAACACCTGGCGGGAGTAGAGCTCGTCCACGATGAGGGTGGCCCCGTACTCCTTGGCCAGAGAGGCGATCTTGACGATCTCCTCCTGGGAGTAGATCACGCCGGTGGGGTTGTTGGGGTTGGAGAACAGGAACAGCTTGACCCCGCTCTGGAAGGCTTTCTCCAGCTCCGTCAGATCCAGGCCGGCTTTCCCCTGGTCCTGGGCGCCGTAGTAGTCCATCTGGATGGGGCACAGCTCGCCCCCGAAGAACTCCACCAGCTTCCGGTTGGCGAAGTAGTCGGGCTCCACGATGGCCACCTTGTCCCCAGGGACCATGTTGGCGCCGATGGCCAGGAACAGGGCCCCCTGGGTGCCGGGGGTGAGGATGATGTTCTCCTCCGGGTCGATGGCCGCCCCGGTGAAGGAGGAGATCTTGCGGGCCAGATCCTCCCGGGTGCTCTTGCCGCCCCGGTACTCGGTGTAGGCCTGGTGGCCCCCGATCTTCTCCACACCGGCTACGAAATCAGCCAGAGTGCCCGGAATGGGGGGGTGGGCGTCCACGTCCCCGTGGGAGAAGTCCACCGGAGTGCCCTTCAGCTTCTCGCCCCGCAGCTCCAGCGCCGCCGCCTTCTGGCGGCTCTCCTGGCCCGGGGCGTTGTCACAGCCCAGCTTCGCGAATTTTTCCAGCAGCGTATCCATGCCGTTCCGCTCCTTTCCTGTGTTTGATTCAGACGGTCAAAACGTCCGGTTCTGGTTCCTTTCTACTATACCACAGAGAGGCGGTCCCGTCCAATTCCCATTTCTTTATCTTGTGTTATTAAAATATTGATACCTCCGAAGCTCTGCCCCGTGACTTTTTTCAGAATCCGCGGTAAAATGAAGAAAACCAGGAGAGGAGTACCCCCATGCTGATGCTCAAAGAGATGGAATATGTCTACGCAGTGTATGAGGAGCAGAGCTTTTCCAAGGCCGCCCGGAAGCTCTATCTGTCCCAGCCCGCCCTGAGCGCGGCGGTGCGCCGGGCGGAGGCGGAGATCCACACCCCCATCTTCGACCGCAGCACCAGCCCCATCCGCCTGACGCCGGCGGGGAGCTACTACATCGACGCGGTCAAGCGCATCCTGGACATCCGGCAGGAGATGGAGTCCTACTTCGACGCCCTGGCCGGGAAGTGCCAGGGGACGGTCAAGGTGGGGGCGGCCTCCTTCTTCTGTGCCCACGTGCTCCCCAGCGTGGCGGAGGAGTTTCAGCAGCAGTACCCCGCCTGGCGGGCCAGCCTGCTGGAGGTGAACGCCCCCGACCTGTATCCCTGCCTCCAGTCCGGCACCATCGACCTGAGCCTGAGTGTGGAGGCGGCCGACCCCCACCTGTTCCACTCCACCGTCTGGCAGGAGGAACAGATTCTTCTGGCCGTCCCCGCCGCCTTTTCGGTGAACCGGGGGCTGGAGGAGTTTCAGCTCACCGCCGGGCAGGTACGGGACGGCCTCCAGTTGAAGGAAGATTTTCCAGCCGTAGACCTGTCCCGCTTCGCCCAGGAGCCCTTCCTGCTGCTCAAGCAGGGGAACGACCTGAACCAGCGGGCGTACAAGCTGTGCCGGAACGCGGGCTTCCTCCCCAAAATCGTCCTGGAGCTGGACCAGCTGCTCACCGCCTGCTACATCGCCCGGGACGGCAAGGGGTGCACCTTCCTGCGGAACGGCATGGCCCGGTTCCAGGAGGACGGCGGCCGGCTGGTCTACTACAAGCTGGGGGACCCCGCCGCCCACCGGCCGGTGATGCTGGCCTGGCGGAAGTCGGCGGAGCTGTCCCGCCCCGCCAAAGCCCTGCTGGGATTTCTCGCCGGCGGGAACGGACAGACAGAATAAAACAGAGGAGCGGGCCCCCACGCGGCGCGGGCCGCTCCCCCGGTAAAAAAACCCAACAGCCAAGAGGTAAGGCGGGCGCCC
>NZ_JACJJE010000034.1 GCF_016899775.1 Pseudoflavonifractor capillosus | reverse complement strand
CCTTCACTTTTCTTTTCCCTTTTTCTTACAAAATCCCTGTTTTCATCTCTTGAAAACAGGAGTTCTTTGACAGACTGAAAGAAAGACATGACCAAAGGTCATGTCTTTCTTTTTTGGTTTCGGCCGCCGGAGGCGGCCTCCACCCGTTAGAATTTGAATGCTTGGAATGGCAAAGCCATCCCTGCGCCAAGATTTTCGCTTTCAGCGAAAACGCTTGTACAGCGCAAAAGCGCCGCGGCCCAGAAAGACCGCTGGGTGATCTTCAAGATAGCCGATGAAAATTTAATGTATCTATATTGTCACGCTTTGCTAAAAAGAAACACCAGCTGACAGGCTGGTGTTTCTTTTTGGATACCTGTGGTTTTTAGTTTTTGATCGAAATAAATTCGTGCTGCTCCGCGCTCCGGAGGAGCGGCGGCGGGAGAAGTGTTTGGGCGTGCTTTATGGGGCGGCTGAAACGCCTCGGTTCGGAGAAACACCCTGACACAGCAGTCAGCCCGTCAAATGGGAGGAGGGCGAGACAATAAAAAATTTTGCGGCTGGATTTTTTTAACGAAATTGAAACAATCCTGTGGTATGGTATCTCTGTATTTCAGAAAAAGCGCTCAGGAGGGGGCAGGATGTTCAAGAACCCGGTGAAGAACGGACTTCGTCTTATGAGGTCGAACAGCCGCGCGATCCACCGCGCCTATGGCGCCTCCGACAGCAGAACGCTCCATCTGGCCGGGATCTCCGGCGTGGGCAATATCCTGCTGGGACTGGGCAAGATCGCATCGGGCATACTCTCATTATCAGTCTTTGTGTGCATCAACGGGCTGTATACCCTTGGGATGGTGCTGGCACGCTACTGTGCCCTGGCGGGGGCGATCCGGACCCAGGATACCGGACAGCAGTACGGCTATTACCGCCGGTCGGGGATGATCCTGATCGCCGCCAGTCTGCTGTATATCTGCTATTCCGTGTGGAGCTTCTTTCATCCCAAAGAGGTCTCCTATCACATGTATGTGGCTCTGGCCATAGCCACCGTCACCTTCGCTGAGATCGGCGTCAATTTATACGGAATGATCGCCAACCGAAAGAACCGCACCCCGCTGCTTCACGCCATCAAGACCATCAATCTGGCGGCCGCGCTCATCTCTCTGGTTCTGACGCAGTCCGCCATTCTCTCCTTTGCCGGCGGGGAAGACCATGATCCCGCCGTGAACGCGCTGATGGGGATGTTCAGCGGGACCTGCGCGGCGCTGCTGGGAGTCTTCATGCTCTGGCGCATTGGAAAGCTGCGGCGCAGGGAAACAAATGAAATGGGGGACATAAGTTATGATCCGGATACTGGTGGTGGATGACGACCCGAAGCTGAACCAGGCGGCCTGTACGTATCTCAATGACAGCGGCTATGAGGCCAAGGGCTGCCTCAGCGCGGAGGCGGCCTATGACGCCATGTACAGCCAGCTCTTTGACCTGATCATCTCAGACATTATGATGCCCGGAACAGACGGCTTTGAGTTTGCCGAGACAATCCGGGGGCTGAACAAGACCATTCCCATTCTGTTTATGTCGGCGCGGGACGACCTGCCGGCCAAACAGAAGGGGTTTGATCTGGGCATTGATGACTACATGGTGAAGCCCATCGACTTCAGCGAGCTGCGGCTGCGGGTGCGGGCGCTGCTGCGGCGGGCCAATATTGAGGCCAGCCGAAAGCTGACGGTGGGTGGCCTGGTGCTGGACGCGGACGGCCTGACCGCCGCTCTGGATGGGGTGGAGATCCCCGTGACCACCCGGGAGTTCAACATCCTGTACAAACTGCTCTCCTATCCCAACCACGCCTTCTCCCGCTCCCAGCTGATGGATGAATTCTGGGGGATCGAGAGCGGCACGGGCCTGCGGGCGGTGGACGTCTACATCACCAAGCTGCGGGACAAGTTTTCTGCCTGCCCCGCCTTTGAGATCAAGACGGTTCGGGGATTGGGCTATAAGGCGGTGCTGAAATGAAGACGCGGGCGCGAAGAAGGCTGGAGTCCCGGTTTCCGCCTTCCCTGTTTGGACTTTACTTGGTGACGCTGCTTCTGATGTCCGGCATCCACATCGGGCTTGTCACCCTGATCAATGAAAATCCCCACTGGCACACCGCCGTGCAGATCCTGATCCCCACCGCCTACTGGACGCTGGTGGCGGTAGGGCTGACGCTGTTTACCCGGTACCAGATCGCAAAGACCTATGACAAGCCCATGAAGGAGCTGGCCAAGGCGGCGGACAAGGTGGCCCATGGGGATTTTTCCGTCTATATCCCGCCCCTCCACACCTCCAACCGCCACGACTATCTGGACCTCATGTTTCTGGATTTTAATAAAATGGTGGCGGAGCTGGGCAGCATTGAGACCATGCGCACAGATTTTATTGCCAACGTGTCCCATGAGATCAAGACGCCCCTGGCGGCCATCCAGAACTATACCCAGCTGCTCCAGCGGCCCGGCCTGTCCCAATCGGAGCGGGACGCCTATCTGGCTGCCATCCAGGACAGCACCCGCCGGCTCTCGGAGCTGATCACCAACATTCTGAAGCTCAACAAGCTGGAGAGCCAGCAGATCACGCCCCGACGGGAGACCTACGACCTGTGCCGCCAGCTGAGCGAGTGCGCGCTGGCCTTTGAACCGGTCTGGGAGGAGAAGGGGATCGAATTTGACGCCGAGCTGGAGGACCGGGCCGTCATTCAGGCGGACGCCAGCCTCATGGAGCTGGTCTGGAACAACCTGCTGTCCAACGCCTTCAAATTTACCGAGCCGGGCGGGGCGGTTACGCTGCGCCAGACCTCGGACGGGCACGCCGTTTTTGTGGCGGTATCCGACACCGGATGCGGGATATCGGAAGGGGCACAGAGACATATTTTTGACAAGTTTTATCAGGGGGATACCTCTCACGCCGCGGAGGGGAACGGCCTGGGGCTGTCCCTGGCTCTGCGCGTTCTGCAGATGATGGACGGCGAGATCTCCGTGGACAGCGAGGAGGGGAGGGGAACGACATTCACAGTGCGTCTCCCCATCCTGATGGATCGGGAAAAACAGAGTGAAGGACATGGTGCGCAATGACAGAGGAACGCAGACAGGCAGGGGCCGGCTACACCGGCTATGAATACCGTGAGATCTCAGTGCCCAGGGAGTACGTCTCCCTCTGTCTGGACAGCTATCCGTGCTTCGGCTGGGAGGAGGACCCCAACTATGAGCAGCCCGGACGCAGGGGAGCCCACGTCCGTTCCGGGGGAGCCGGTGAAAAAGATGCCGTCACGCTGTACTTCCGCCGCGTCAGGAGCATCCGCAGCAAGGCGGAGCTGACCCGGCTCCAGCGCAATTTTGACAGCTGTGTCGCCGAACTGAAGGCGCTGGAGCGGGCCAAACGGACACAGGGGATGATTGCGGCGCTGACTGTGGGCATTCTCGGCACCGCCTTGATTGCCGGCTCCACCTTTGCGGCGGTGTCCACGCCGCCCAACCTATGGCTGATGATCCTCCTGGCGGTCCCCGGATTTCTGGGGTGGATTCTCCCGTACTTTCTGTACCGGGCCGTGGTGCGGAGAAAAACGGTTCAGATAGAGCCGCTGATCGAGCAGACATATGATGAGATCAACGATATCTGCCAGAAAGGCAGCCGACTGCTGCCTTGACTTTGGCGGGAACAGAGGTGCTGGACGCTGTGCACACAGCGTCCAGCACCATTTTGTCGAAAAACCTGTGTAGAGATGAATCCGCTCAAGTTGGGGCGGGACGCTGTGTGTACAGCGTCCCGCCCGTTTGATTTTTTGAAGAAACCCAAGCGGGGGCAGAAAAACTCCCCGCGGTCCGATTCCGCTTCTGTCTGCCTCCGGCGTCCGCATTTTTCACATTTCTCAAACAAAATTCAAGCAAACGGGAAACATAGACCCTGTAAACTGCACTCATCAAGCGAAAGGAGTGTTCATGATGGCAAATCCGGAACATGGCTTTGTGGGTTTTGAATATTTGGAGGTCTCCGCAAAGCGCAGCATGGAGTCCATGTATGTGGACGGTTATCGCAATTTCGGCTGGAAGTTTGAGGGCGCCTCGGCGCAGGAGGCGGGCAGCGGCGCCGTGCGGCTCAAGTTCAAGCGCGACCGCAGAATCCCAAGCAAGGCGGAGCTGACCCGCCTCCAGCGGCAGTTTGAGGCCTGCGCCCTGGAGATCGAGGCGCTGGAGCGCTCCAAAACGACTGCCGCCGCCATCGCGGCGTTTACTATCGGCCTGGCGGGCAGCGCCTTTTTAGGTGGGGCGGTGTTTGCCTACTTGAACGGCCTGCTGCCCCTGATGGTGGTTCTTGCGGTGCCGGGCTTTCTGGGCTGGATCGCCCCCTACTTCTGCTATCAGAAGATTCAGCGGCGCAGGGCGGAGCAGACCGCGCCCATCATCGAGCAGAAAAACGACGAGATCTACTCGGTCTGCGAGCAGGGGTGCCGTCTTCTGACCGCCTGATGGGAGAAGGTGGGCCGCAGGCGTACCGCGTGAACCGCGTCTCTGGTCCGGTCCCGCGTCGGCGGAAATCCGTGCGGGCGCGGTTTCTGGAAGCTGCAAATAGGGCAGGCCCGCGCCGCGCGGTCTGCCGGGAGGTGCTGTGCCAGGTGATTTGAGGGCGGCGTTTCATATTTTGCAAACAAAACTCAAATACAGGACAAACAAAGGGGCGGTACGATGTGCCCTGGTGTCAGGCGGATGCCGAAAGAATCAATGACAGAAATAGGGAGGAAATCAACATGAAAAAAAGTAATTTCACAGCCCTGGTGCTGGGAACGGTCGGCGTGGTGTTCTTTGCGCTGGGAATGTGCATGGGGATGCTGCCCCAGTGGGGCATGTTCCGCCAGGGGGTTGTGTGCGGGGTGGTTGGTCTGGTCATCCTGCTGGCCACGGTGGTCGTCTGGCGGAAGATGGAGGGCAAGGACCCCATCCAGATCAATGCCAAGACGGTGGGTTCCATCCTGGTCGGCGTGCTGGGCGCGCTGCTTTTTGGGGTGGGCATGTGCCTGTCCATGGTGTTTGGAAAGATGGTTCTGGGCATTGGGATCGGCCTGGTGGGGATTGTGGTCCTGCTGATGCTGATTCCGCTGACCAAGGGCATCCACGAATGATGTACAGCATTTCTACCGGCGGAAGTATGGACATGCCTCCGGGGAAGTGCGGTGGGAGGGGGGACCGTCTGGGCCCCTTGAGCGTGAAGAAAGCCGAAAGCCTTGGATTTCAAGGCCTTCGGCTTTGTTCCGTGACATGCGGTTTTTTATGGCGCTTCCGGAAGAAGAGGGGAGAGGGCGCAGATGCTCACCGCCTTCGCCGGGGCGGCCGGGACTGGGGCTCCTGTTCTACCAGGATGATGTCCTCCCCAAAGCGGCGCACCGAACTCCAGGGGATGTAGCGGTCCTCCTCTCGGCCCAACAGGCCGAACAGCCTCCGCCGGCCGGGGACCACCAGTGAGCGCACCTGGCCGCTCTCCAGGTCCACCTCCATGTCCTCCACATATCCGAACCGGCTTCCGTCCCGCAGGCCGATTACCTCTTTCCAGCGCAGCTCCGCGATCCGCGTCTCCATGGAGCATGCCCCCTTTCTGTGGCTGTTTTATGGATATGCGGGGGAGGAGCTGTCCTATACGAAAAATGCCCCAGCGCATCGATAAAATGCGCTGGGGCAGGAACTGCCTATTACAGGACCTTGCTGAGGAACAGCTGGGTCCGGGGGTTCTGGGGGTGGTCGAACAGCTCGCTGGGGGAGTTTTCCTCCAGGATCTTGCCGCTGTCCATGAAGATGACCCGGCTGGCCACCTCGCGGGCGAAGCCCATCTCGTGGGTGACCACCGCCATGGTCATGCCCTCGTGGGCCAGGTCCCGCATCAGATCCAGCACCTCGCCCACCATCTCAGGGTCCAGGGCGGAGGTGGGCTCGTCAAAGAGCATCACGTCGGGCTCCATGGCCAGGGCCCGGACGATGGCGATGCGCTGCTTCTGGCCGCCGGAGAGCATATTGGGGTACTCGTCCGCCTTATCCGCCAGACCGATGCGCTCCAGAAGCTTCTTAGCCTGTGCCTCCGCCTCGGCCTGGGTCTTCAGCTTCAGCTGGACCGGGGCCAGGGTGATATTTTTCAGCACCGTCATGTGGGGGAACAGGTTGAAGTGCTGGAACACCATGCCCATCTTCCGGCGGTGCAGGTTGATATCCACCTTTTTGTCGGTGATATCCACGTCGTTGAAGTAGATATGTCCCGAGGTGGGCACCTCCAGCAGATTCAGGCACCGGAGCAGGGTGGACTTGCCGGAGCCGGAGGGGCCGATGATGGCCACCACCTCGCCCTTTTGAATGGTGAGGGAGCAGTCGTTCAGGGCCATGACCGCCCCGTGGTTATAGGACTTGACCACGTGCTCCACACGGATCAGATTACCGCTTGTCGCCACGGCGCATCCTCCTTTCGATTGCCTCAATTGCCTTGCTGGCGGGGAAGTTGATGCAGAAATAGATGGCCGCTACCAGGACGAAGGGGCCCACCGAGATGGTGGTGGTTCCGGCCACATTGCGGGCGGCCCAAGTGAGCTCCATCATGCCGTAGGTGGAGCAGATGGAGGACTCCTTCACCATGGTGACCACCTCGTTGGCCAGAGCGGGGAGCACATTCTTGATGGCCTGGGGCAGCACCACCAGCTTCATGGCCTGCCACTGGGACAGACCCAGGGAGCGGGCGGCCTCGGTCTGGCCGGAGTCCACCGCCAGAATGCCGGCCCGGAAGATTTCGGCCACATAGGCGGAACTGTTCAGAGCCAGAGCCACCACGAAAGGGATGAACATATTCAGGCGGATAAAACCTACGGTGATACGGGGCACCTGAATGATAGAAGAGAAAATGCCAAAGTAGATGATGGTCAGCTGAACCAGCAGGGGGGTGGAGCGAAAGACCGCGATATAAGCCCCGGAGATGGTATGAATCAGCTTGTTTTTGCTCAGCCGCATCAAAGCCAGCACCAGAGCGGGGATGACGGCCAGAAGCACCGCCGCAACGGACAGAGCCAAGGTGTTTAAAACGCCATCGACAAAATAGGGGGCATATTTGGGCAGAAATTGGAAGTTGATAAAGCTGGCCGGGCCCGGATCGGTAAACAGCTGAATGAAGGGTTCAAACGTGGTGGCAATCTGTTGAGCGAGATTCTCAAACATGGCGGCACTCCTTTATTTCTGTCAGGGAAACAAGATGAGACCGTGGAAAGCCGGCTAGACCAGCTTTCCACGGTACGCGTCATTTAAAAAGATGGGGGAGATCAGCCCTCCAGGGCCTGGTCGCTGAGTTCATTGGCCTCGGCGATGAAGCTGTCCATGGTGCCGTCCTCCAGCACGCGGGCGATGGTCTCGTTGATGGAGGGGAGCAGGTTGCCCGGGTCATCCTTGGGCACCCACACGCGGTAAGGCTCCACATAGCCGCTCAGGTCAATATCAACAGCGGCCAGATCGGGGTTGGATTCCAGGTACTGGTCGGCAACCGCGCCGTCCAGGATCAGAGCATCCACCTGATCATACACCAGGGCGTTCACCAGGTCGATAACGGAGGACATGAAGTTGGGGGTGGCGCCGGGCATGTCGTTGGTGACGATGTCCGCCTTGGTGGTGGCCATCTGTGCGCCGACCACCATGCCGTCAAAGTCCTCCAGAGAGGAGTAGTTGCCCTCGTTGCCCGCCTTCACCAGGATCTTGGGGGGCAGGTCGGAGTAGTAGCCGTCAGAGCAGTTGGCGTTCTGGCTGCGCTCGCCGTCGTCCTCCAGGGCGGCGATGATCATGTCGCACTGGCCGTTGTTCATCAGGGTGAACAGGTTATCGAAGTCCATGTGGACGACCTCACACTCCAGGCCCAGGTCCTCGGCGATCTGGCGGCCCAGGGCCACGTCCAGACCCACAATCTGGTCCTCGCCGTTCTCGTCCAGGATGTGGAACTCGAAGGGGGGATAGTCGGCGGAGGTGCCCAGGATCAGCTTGCCGGGCTCTACGGTGGTGACCTCAGCGGCAGTGCTGGAATCCCCGGTGCTGCCGGAGGCGTCCGCCTGAGAGGTGCTGGCGTCCGTATTGGAGCTGGAGCCGGAAGCGGAGGAGCCGCTGTTGCCGCCGCAGGCGGCCAGGCTCAGGGCCATGGTCAGGGTCAGGCCCAGCGCAAGAAGTTTTTTCGTCATTCGTTTCAATCTCCTTTACAGGCCTGGACCGGTTGCCCGGTCCAAACAGGTTGTTAAGAGTATACTCCTAAAATTTATACATCGTCAATAGATAAATATGCGAATTCTCCTGTTTTGCGGAATTTTTTTTGGCGTAAATGACAGCGCGGGAGAATTTGCAGTTGAAAGTGGGAAAGAAAGGGGGTATAATCCCCACTGCAAGGTTTTTTGAAGGAGAAAAACCGGGGGTGCGTCACGCGGGAAGCAGGCGGGCCGCCCCCGGATGAGAGTGGAACAAAATGAATAAAATTTTGCATAATTCAGTTTTGTATGTCAATTTGGAACAGCTGCGCCGGAACGTGCGGACCCTGCTGGGTGAGCTGGAGGGGAAAGAGCTGATTCCGGTGCTCAAGGGCAACGCCTACGGCCTGGGGCTGGAACGGATCGGCCGGGAGCTGGCCGCCTTTGACGAGATTCACACCCTGGCGGTGGCCCAGGTGTCCGAGGGGGCGGCCCTGCGGGAAGCGGGAGTGGAGAAGGACATCCTGGTGCTGGGGGGCGTGCCGGAGCGGCTGCTGGCCCCGGCGGTCGAACTGGACCTGACCCTGCCTGTGTGGCGGCTGGGGGTGCTGCCCCAGCTGGCCCGGCTGGGACAGAATCTGGGCCGGCCGGTGAAGGTCCAGGTGAAGGTGGAGACCGGCCTGCACCGGGTGGGGCTGACGCCGGGGGCGGAGCTCTCCACCCTGATGGAGGAGTGGCGGGCCGCCCGCCCCTGGGTGACCGTCACCGGGGCATACAGCCACTTTGCCGACCTGGGAGACCGGGCGCGGACCGGGGAGCAGATGAGGACCTACCTGTCCGGAGTGGAACAGCTGGAGGCGGGGGGGATGGAGATCCCCTTCCGGCATATCTCCGCCAGCGCCGCCAGCGAGTATTTCCCCGAGTACCGGCTGGACGGGGTGCGCATCGGCCGGCGGCTGTACATGGACCACCCCACAAAGCCCCTGGGGACCATCGGGGAGGTGGCCTCCTGGCGCACCTGGGTGACCAACCTGCGGGAGCTGAAGGCGGGGGACGCCCTGGGCTACGGGGGGCACGTCCGGATGGAGCGGGACGGGACGGTGGCCACCATCGCCGTGGGCTACGGGGACGGCCTGAGCCCGGAGCTGGTCGGGGCCAATGGCCCGGTGCTCATCCGGGGGCGGCGGGTCCCCATGCTGGCCTGCTGCATGGACCAGACCGTTGTGGACGTCACCGGCCTGGACTGCCGGGTGGACGACGAGGTGACCCTGTACGGGTACGACCGGGCGGGGAATTTTCTCTCCGCCCAGGAGGTGTCCCTCCTCATCGGGGACGACGAGGGGTGCGGTCTCACCTCCCTCCTCAGCGGGCGGGTGGCCCGGGTGTATGAGGAGTAGCGTGAAACAGGCCGGAGGGAAATTCCCTCCGGCCTGAAAGTTTGTGCCAGTTCAGTTTGTCTCCGCCTGAACGAAAACCGACCGCTCTGTCAGCAGGGCGCGAAGCTCCTCCAGAGACCCGGACAGCAGGTCCTTTTTCTGGAGCAGAAGAATGGAGTTCTCAAAAATGGGGGCCAGCAGGTCCGCAGTCTCAAGAATCCAGGAGAGGGAGGAGAGGGGAATTTCCTGGCGCTCCGGCTCCTGCTCCGGGCCTGTGGACAGGAGCAGAAGGCTGGAGGGCGTGAAGGAGACCTGCCAGTGCTCCGGAGACTGGAGGGACTCCTGCCGTTTCAGGAGAGCGTCCGCTTCCGGATAGAACGGGGTGCGGTCCTCCCGCGGACGATAGATCAGGGCGGCCAGGCCGAGGACTAGGCCGAAGATCCCCAGGAACAGGAAGCGGCCTAACGTCTCACTATTGGCCCCGGCGAAGGTGAGCAACGCGCCCTGGAGCAAACTCAAGATACCAAGCAGAGTGCGTCTGTGCCGCCACAGGGCCGCAATGCCCGCGCCATAGGCGGCGGCCCCTGTGAGCAGGGGAGCCAGGAGGGAGTGGGGTTCCATCAGGCCTGGCAGCAGAAGGAACAGACCCAGAGCCCAGCACAGGACTCCCAGTATGCTCCTCCGGCGCCGGCGGCGGACCTGGACCGCTTGCGGAGCCCTCTCCGCACGGTTGAGACGGTCCGTCAGGGCCCAGAGTTTCGGCAGACGGCGGCGGGAGTCCAGTTCTACGCGTTTGGCCAGCAGGGTTTGTACCTGGGGGAGCAGGGCCCGGTCCAGAGGTGTGATCGAAAAGGTACAGACAGTCTCCATACAGGGGTCCTCCGTTGTGAAAATGAGCTCGATTCGCTGCGCAGAGTATATCATATGCGACCTGCAGTGAACAAGAAGAATGTCTTAAAGTTTTCTAAAATTTTTAAGAAGGCGGACACGAACTGATACAGGAGGAAACTTTTCGATCTCCATTTCGTCTATTTCTACTGTGCAGGTAAAATTTAAGGAAAATTCTATTGAAATTTTTACAAAAAGCGGTATGCTAGAGAGGACTGCAGCATAGGAGGAGACGAAATTGAGCGGATTGCGGAGCCTGCTGTACCGGGACACCTTTCCCCGGCTGGCGGCGGATCTTCGGGAGCAGCCGGGCAAGTGGCTGTCAAGGCTGGTATTTTTGCTGGGGCCCTGGGCCTCTTTTTGGATGGTGGAGATCCTAAATGAGAACGATATGTTCTCCGATCTCTACGCCTGGCAGGTGCTGATGAACCTGATCTGGTACTACATATGGTTCGTGGTGTGCCGTCTGGCGCTGGGCCGGCGGAGGCGGGCGGCGGCCCTGGCGGCAGCGGTGTGCTTTCTGGTGGGGCTGGTCAACCACTATGTGCTCCGGTTCCGGGGGCGCATTTTGTTTCCCGCCGATTTGACCGCCTGGCGGACGGCGGCCAATGTGGCTGACGCCTTTGATTTCTCCATCGACCTGGAGATGCAGCAGGCGCTGATCCTGCTGGCAGCCTATCTGGCCATGGTGTTCTTCTGCGTCCCCCAGAAGAGGCGGGACAAGATGCCCAAGCCCCTGGGGGCCGGGCTGATCCTCTTTATCCTGGGCTATAATTTCGCGTTTTTCTGCACCGGCGCCCTCCCGGCCCTGGGGATCTACACCCAGCAGTGGGTGACCCAGGCCAACGGATTCCTGCTGAACTTCACCGTGGCCATGCGGTACAGCTCGGTGGACAAGCCGGAGGACTACAGCCACGACAAGGTGCTGGAGCTGATGGAGGAGTACCCCGCGGTGGAGGGGGACGGCTCCGTCACTCAGCCGGTGAACATCATCGCCATCATGAACGAGTCCTTTGCGGACATGACGATCTTTGAAAACCTGGCGGTCTCAGACGACCCAACCCCCTTCCTCCACTCCCTGGAGGAGAACACGGTGAAGGGGTGGATGTACTCCCCGGTGACCGGCGGCGGGACGGCCAGCGTGGAGTTTGAGTATCTCACCGGCTTCGCCACCATCTTCCAGCCGCCCCACACGGTGGCCTATCAGCTCTACACTGAGGAGGGTATGCCCTCCCTGGCCGCCCTGGCGGGCAGCCAGGGGTATGAGAGCACCGCCTTTCACCCCTACCAGTCCTCCGGCTGGAACCGGCCCATTGTGTACAGCAATATGCGCTTTGACCACCAGATGTACCAGGAGGACGTGGAGGACCCCTATCTGATCCGCCACTACATCTCCGACCAGTCGGACTATGAGAAACTCTATGAGATCACCGACGGGGAACAGGGAGATAAGACCTTTATCTTCAATGTGACCATGCAGAACCACAGCAGCTACGCCCAGGGCTGGAACAACCTGGAGAAGACCATCACCCTCCCGGATGTCCAGAAGGCGGCCGACACCACGGCGGAGCAGTACCTGTCCCTGATCCGGGCCAGCGACGACGCCCTGCGGGATCTGATCGAACACTACAGCCAGAGCGAGGAGCCCACCATGGTAGTCTTTTTCGGCGACCACCAGCCCCCTCTGAAGAACGCCTTCTACGAGCAGCTCTACGGCAAAAAGCTGTCTGAGCGTACCACCGAAGAGGTGATGCAGCAGTACGCCACCCCTTTCTTCATCTGGACCAACTACGACATAGAGGAGCGGCAGGACGTGGTCATCAGCCCCAATTTCCTGGGGGTGCTCACCGCCCAGATGGCCGGTCTGCCCCTCACCGGGTACATGAACTTCCTGTCCCAGCTCTATGAGGTGCTGCCGGTGATCACCCCGGTGGGCCTGATCTCCGCCCAAGGGGCGTTCCTCACCGAGGAGGAGCTCAATGAGGAGCAGCAGGAGTGGCTGCTCACCTATGAGACGCTGAACTACTGCGGTATGGTGGACCTGTTCGACGAGGCAAGGCCCATGTATTGCCTGGATTAAAAAACAGCCGCCCAACTGGGCGGCTGTTTTTGTTGGTTACAGCTGAAAGTCCTCGTCTTTGAGTCCACTGAAATCCGCCTTGGCGGGGCGGGGCGGGACCCGCTTGAGGGGGTCATACCGGAAGGCGCGGCAGTGGGACGCGCCGGACATGACACCTTTCTTGTCGCACACCACCTGGTCCGCGTCCAGGGGGCGGCTGCGGGCGCAGTAGGAGCAGCGGGGATCAATGTTCTTTTGAAACAGGGCCATGAAAGGGCCTCCTTTTCCTGATGTGAAATCTTGACTTTTATTATACTCCCCGGAGCCGCTTTTTTCCACTGCTTTTTTTCACCACCCGGAGGGCCAGGGCAAACAACAGCAGCCAGGTGCCCCAGGCGGATGCGGTGGAGATGGTGAGGGCCTGCTGAAAGTCCAGGGCGGCCAGGGTCTCCGTCTGCTCTGCCAGGTAGGCGGAGACGGGGGCCTCCAGGGGGAGGAGGGGGACCAGCAGCCCCAGCAGTGCGGCGGACAGCCCCCCATGGAGGAGCTTTCCCACCAGATAGGTGCGCATGGATAGGCCGCTGTCCCCCAGGAAAGCCAGCACCTGGCAGTGGACGGACAGCCCCGCCCACCCCAGCATGAATGCGGCCATGGACAGCCGCCCGGACAGGGAGCCGCCGGTGAGGGAGGACACCCCTGATGAAACCTCCAGCAGGCCGGTGAGCAGCCGCTGGGCCCAGGATTGGTCAAAACCCAGGGGACCAAACAGCAGGGAGAGCAGCCGGGCCAGGCCGGTGAGCACGCCGGTGAGGCTGAGCATGCGGATGGTGACGGTAAAAAACAGCACAAAGGCGCAGATATTCAGGGTGGAGGACAGGGCCCCGGTGACCGAGTGGGTGAAGGCGGAGGGGAAGGAGGCGGTTTGAAACTGGGCGCCCTGGAGCCGCCCCCTGCGGGGGCCCTCCCCCGGGCGGTAGAAGCGGAACAGCAGCCCCACCAGCAGGGAGGCGGCCATGTGGACCAGATAGAGGAGCAGCCCCAGAGCCCCACTGCCGAAGACTCCGGCCCCCACAACCCCAAAGATGAAGGCGGGGCCGGAGTTGTTGCAGAAGGCCAGCAGCCGCTCCGCCTCCGTCTTGGAGCACTGGCCGTTCTGGTAGAGTGAGATGGCCGTCCGGGCCCCCACCGGATAGCCCCCCACAAAGCCCAGAGCCAGGGCGGAGGCGCAGGCCCCGTTCACCCGGAACAGGGGCGCCATCACCGGCTGAAACAGCCGCCCCAGGTACCGGGACATCCCCAGCTCCACCACCAGGGAGGAGAGGACGAAGAAGGGAAACAGGGAGGGGACGATCACATTGCCGCACAGCTTCAGGCCGTCCCTCATGGCCCCCATGGCCTCCCCCGGCCACAGCACCAGGGCCAGCGCGGCGCACAGCAGCCCCAGGGCCAGCAGAAGCTCCCGGTATTGCCGCTTTCCCACCAGCCGCCCCACAGCGCTCCCTCCTTTATGCCTTGTTTAAAGCATGTCAATCAGCCCTGACGGCGGGTCTTTTTCCGCCATACCGCGTTGATTTTCCTTGCAATCCACCAAGGATTGCCGCGTCAAATCGCCTTGTCTGACGAAAAAATTCCTCGCCGTTGGGCACATTTCCATGCTTTAAACAAAGCCTAGATCAAACTGAAAAAAGAATATGCGGAATGAGGGCAAAACTTGCTTGTCCCGGGGAAATTCCGGCGGAAAAGTATCAAAACGGGAAAAGAATTGCCTCCTCCGCTTGCGGAACCCTGCAAAACCGATTATAATGAATAACAAGAAGGAAACAGCCGCCTTTTGGGAAAGGAGGCGCGGAACCATGAGCGCGCAGGATATTTTTGAGACCATCAGCAGCCAGTATTTTCAGCTGACCAACTCGGAGAAGAAAGTGGCCGACTATGTGCTGGCCCACCGGATGGACGCCCAGTACATGTCCATCTCCGAACTGGCGGAGGAGTGCGCGGTGGCCGACGCCACCATCTCCCGGTTCTGCCGCCGCCTGGGTCTGGGGGGCTATAACACCTTCAAGCTGGAGCTGGCCAAGGCGTCCATGGCCGCCCACAGCGCCCGCCGGGCGGGAAACGAGGAGGGCGGCCGGGACGGCTTTGAGGCCATGTGCCGGGAGCGGATGCAGGAGAGCACCGCCGCCCTGGAACAGACGGTGAAGCGGCTGGACCCGGAGGCGCTGAAGCGGGCGGCCGACCTTCTGTTCCAGGCGGGGAGGGTGCTGTGCCTGGGGCAGGGGAGCTCCATGGTGCTGGCGGAGGAGGCCTGGACCCTGCTGTCCTCCATCTCTCCCAAATTTGTTCTGGTGCCCGACTCCCACCAGCAGATGGCCGCCCTGGCCCTGATGGAGGAGGGGGACGCGGCCCTGTACTTCTCCTACTCCGGCTCCACCCGGGAGATCCAGGACGCCCTGGAGGTGGCCCATGCCCGGAAGGGGAAGGTGATCCTGATCACCCGCTTTCCCAAGTCACCCGGGGGCCTGAAGGCGGATGTGGTCCTCCAGTGCGGCTCCAATGAGGGACCCCTTCAGGCCGGGTCAGTTCCCGCCCGGGTGGCCCAGCTATTTGTGCTGGACCTGCTGTACACCGAGCTGTTCCAGCGGGCTCCGGAGCAGGCGGTGGAGTGCCGGGAGCGCATCGCCGAGGCCATTGCCCGGCGGCATGTATAGGAATGGGAAAACCCTTCTGCCAGCGAAGCTGGCAGAAGGGTTTTTTATCCTAGCGCCACGTCCAAAATCATCATCAGGGTAAAACCCACGGCGAAGCCGATGGTGCCCAGGTTGGAGTGCTCTCCCTGGCTGGCCTCGGGGATAAGCTCCTCCACCACCACATAGAGCATGGCTCCGGCGGCGAAGGCCAGGAGGTAGGGGAGGGCAGGGGCGATCTGAGAGGCCAGCAGAATGGTAAGCAGGGCGCCCGCAGGTTCCACCACTCCGGAGAGCAGGCCGTACAGGAAGGCACGCCCCCGGCTGGCCCCCTCGCTTTTGAGGGGGAGGGAGATGATGGCCCCCTCGGGGAAGTTCTGGATGGCGATGCCGATGGACAGGGCGAAGGCCCCGGTGAGGGTGATCTCGCCGTGTCCGGTGAGCATGCCGGCGAATACCACGCCCACTGCCATCCCCTCGGGGATGTTGTGGAGGGTGACCGCCAGCACCAGCATGGTCAGCCGCTTGAAGCTGCTGTTTGGACCCTCCGCCTTCTCGCTGCCCAGGTGCAGGTGGGGGACCAGTTGGTCCATCAGCAGCAGAAAGGCCATGCCCAGCAGAAAGCCCACCGCCGCCGGCAGGAAGGCCAGCCGCCCCAAGTGGGCGGACTGGTCCATGGCGGGGATGAGCAGGGACCACACCGCGGCGGCCACCATCACCCCGGAGGCAAAGCCCAAAAGGGCCTTCTGCACCAGGGGGTGGATCTGGCGTTTCAGGAAAAAGACGCACCCCGCGCCCAGCGTGGTGCCGAACAGGGGGAGGAGCAGCCCGAAAAGCAGCCCTCCGTCCAAGAGTTGATTCAACATGGGGATTCCTCCATTCCGGCGGCTCCCCCGGAGATAAGATCAGGGGAGCCTGTACTGCTCCAGCCGCAGCCGGAGCTGCTGGTTGACCAGCTTTCGGGCCATCAGCTCCTTAAACTGGACGGTCTTATTCTTCCCCTGAAGACGCAGCTCCTCCAGCTTTTGGGCCAGTTCGGTCTGTTCCCGCTCCAGGTCGGAGAGCAGGTCCTCACACCGGCCCAGCCGGTCCAGGGCCCGGGAGAGCTCCGCCCCCTCCGCCAGGGCCCAGGTCTCCTCCCGGCGCTGGGTATAGCGCTCCATATCAGATTCCTCCTCTGTGACGGCATCATAAAAAATGGGCCGCGCCGGCAGGCGCGGCCCTGAAACGGTGATCAGTCGGGGCTGATGGTGTAGTTAGGAGCTTCCTTGGTGATATAGATATCGTGGGGGTGGGACTCCCGCAGGCCGGCCGCCGTGATCTGCATGAACTGGGCGTTCTGCTGTAGCTCCTCGATGGTGTGGCAGCCGGTGTAGCCCATACCGGCCCGCAGGCCGCCCATGAGCTGATAGATGGTGTCGCTGGTGGTTCCCTTGTAGGGGACGCGGCCCTCCACGCCCTCGGGGACCAGCTTCTTGTTGTTCTCCTGGAAGTAGCGGTCCTTGGAGCCGTGGTTCATGGCGGCCAGAGAGCCCATGCCGCGGTAGGTCTTGAACTGGCGGCCCTGATAGATCTCGGTCTCGCCGGGAGACTCCTCACAGCCGGCCAGCAGAGAGCCGATCATGACCACATTGCCGCCGGCGGCGATGGCCTTCACGATGTCGCCGGAGAACTTCACGCCGCCGTCGGCGATGATGGGCACGCCGTACTCGGCGGCCACCCGGGCGGCGTCATAGATGGCGGTGATCTGAGGCACGCCGATGCCGGCCACCACGCGGGTGGTACAGATGGAGCCGGGGCCGATGCCCACCTTCACGCAGTCGGCGCCCGCCTCGATGAGGGCGCGGGTGCCCTCGGCGGTGGCCACGTTGCCGGCGATCAGCTGCACGTCGGGGTAGAGGGCCTTGATGCGCTTGACGGTCTCCAGCACGTTCTGGGTGTGGCCGTGGGCGGAGTCCAGGCCCAGCACGTCCACGCCGGCCTCCACCAGGGCGGCCACCCGGTCCAGCACGTCGGAGGTGGCGCCGATGGCGGCGCCCACCAGCAGGCGGCCCTTCTCGTCACGGGCGGAGTTGGGGTATACCTCGGCCTTCTCGATGTCCTTGATGGTGATGAGGCCCTTCAGGCGGAAGTCCTTGTCCACGATGGGCAGCTTCTCGATCTTGTGCTTGCGGAGGATCTCCTTGGCCTCGGCCAGGGTGGTGCCCTCGGGCGCGGTGACCAGGTTTTCCTTGGTCATCACGTTGTCGATGAGCTGGTTCATGTCGGTCTCGAACTTCATGTCCCGGTTGGTGATGATGCCGATGAGCTTGCCGTTGTCGCAGATGGGCACGCCGGAGATGCGGAACTTGGCCATCAGCTCGTCCGCCTCGGCCAGGGTGTGGCCGGGGGCCAGCCAGAAGGGGTTGGTGATGACCCCGTTCTCGGAGCGCTTCACCATGTCCACCTGTTCGGCCTGCTGGCTGATGGACATATTTTTATGGATGATGCCGATGCCGCCCTCCCGGGCGATGGCGATGGCCATGCGGTACTCGGTGACGGTATCCATGGCGGCGCTGATCAGGGGAATGTTCAGCCGGATCTTCTTCGTCAGCTGGGTGTGCAGGTCCACGTCGGCGGGCAGCACGTCGCTGGCCGCGGGGATCAGCAGCACATCGTCAAAGGTGAGGCCCTGCTTGACGAACTTCTGGGCGGCGTCCTGATTGACCATAAGCTACAACTCCTTTTCCTTCTCCGCCCCGCGGGAGCCGCGGGGCCTGTCGTCACAAAAATGTGTATTCGATATTCCATTGTACCCTGTTGTCACAAGGGTTGTCAAGGAAGCACTTCACCAAAAATCAGGGCCGCCTCAAAGCGGGATTTGCCGCCTTCGTCCATCCCCTGGACGAAGTGGGTCCCGTCCTGCTCCTTTGTCCAGAGGAGCAGCTCCTCTCCGGGGCGGCACTCGGCCAGATAGCCGATCTGCATGGAGGACAGGAACCGGTCGGGGCCCAGGCGCTCCATCTCAAGGGCGTCGCAGGCAAAGTCGGCGTACCGGGTGTTGTTCACGTGGCCGTTCAGGTCGGTGTCGCTGTAACGAAGCTTCCGCCGCCCGGCCAGCTCCAGGTCCTGAGGCAGGCGGAGCTTGGACAGCTTCTTGCTCTTGCACAGCTCCCCGCCGCCGGTGCCGTCCAGCTCGTGCACGGTGGCAAGGCGGATGATCTGCCGGGTGTCCATGCTGGCCAGCACCCAGGCGGAGACGCACTCGCCCACCGGTTCTCCGTCCACAAACAGGTCGTAGTCCCGGTACATGGTGGCCCCCTTGTCCCCCCGGTGCCAGGTGCGGATGGTGAGGGGCTCCTCCCACCGCAGGGGACGGCGGAGCTGGTACCACACCCGGGTGAGCATCCAGAAGGCGTGATAGCCGTCGGTGGTCATGGCCCGGCCAAAGCCCCCGTGCTCGGCGGCCTGGGTGGCCGCCTCCTGGATATGGCCCAGCAGGGCGGAAGCCTTGCAGTAGCCGTTCCCGTCCACGTCCCGGGAGTCGATGGGCAGGGTCATCTCATAGGAGAGGCTCATTTGGACTCCTTTCCCCGCAGCAGCAGCGTGGTCTTGCAACAGATGTCGTCCAGATCGTCGGCGGTGGCGGCGGGAATGCGCATCTGGGCCCCGCAGTCCCGGCACTGCAGGTCCACCGAGCTGTAGTTCACCTGAAAGGTCCAGTTCTTGGAGCCGCAGGTGCAGGAGATGCCGCCCCGGGCGGCAATGTCCCGGATCTCAGACAAAACCTCCTCCATGATCAGGGGGTCCAGGAAAGGGGGCTTCTCCTCGTCCTCGGTCTGGCCGGAGCTGTCGGGGGACTCCAGCTTGTCAATGGCCCGCTCCAGCCGGGCGGTGGCGGCGTACACCGGGCCCTCCTCGCCCACATAGCAGCAGTCCAGGCCGGAGGCGGCGCAGGAGAAGGCCAGGGCCTTTTCCCGCAGAAAGGCGTGGGAGGGGCAGGAGACCAGGTGGTCCCGGCCGCAGGCCACGCAGGGAACGGTCAGGTTGACCCGCTGGGGCATGAACTCCACGGTCAGCTCCGACTTGCCGCAGGGGCACTTGATGTGGGCAGGGGCGGCGGCCAGGGCGAATACGTCCTTTTCCACGATCACCGACTGGCGGCAGCGGGGGCAGATATAGGCAAGAAAGCGCGTCTTCTCATGTGTCATGGGCGTTCCTCCAGTTTCCTTGTGCGCGGTTGGGGCCGGGGCGGCGGGCCGTCCCGGCGCAAGGGATATTATACCGCAGATTTTCGCCGTTGACCAGTGGGTTTTTCGCACCACGGGGCGCTCAGGCGCATAGTCTGGGACAGATTTTGGAACCAATGGAGGGAAGCATCCATGTCTCAGACCTATCAGATCCAATATTTTTTGGGGGCCAACTCGCCCCAGGGCTTCTATTCGCTGTACGACCAGCTGCTGCCCCCGGAGACGGCCAATGCCATTTACATCATCAAGGGTGGTCCGGGCTGCGGCAAGTCCACCCTCATGCGCCAGGTGGCGGCCCAGGCCGCCCAGGCGGGGGAGACGGCGGAGTACATCCTGTGTTCCGGGGACCCGGATTCTCTGGACGGGGTGGTGCTGCCCCGGCTGAAGGCGGCCCTGGTGGACGGGACGGCCCCCCACGTCATAGAGCCCAAGTATCCCGGCGTGGTGGAGCAGTACGTCAACCTGGGCGTTTGCTATGACCGGGAGGGGCTCCAAGCGGTGCGGGAGGAGCTCCAGGGCTGCATGAGGGGCTACAAGGAGCACTATCAGCGGGCCTACCGCTGCCTGGGGGCGGCCGCTGAGATTCGGGAGGACGTGCGGGACACCCTGATGACGGAGGAGCTGGAGGCGAAGCTGGCCAAGCGGGCCCGGGGCATTTTAAGCCGGGAGCTGAAGCCCAGAAAAACCGGCGAGGCGGGGGCGGTGAAGCAGCGCTTTCTGGGGGCGGTGACCCATAAGGGCGTGCTGACCCTCTACGGCACTGCGGCCGCCCAGTGCACTAGGATCTATGAGCTGTCCGACCGGTACGGCCTGGCCCACCCGCTGCTGGCCCGGCTGCTCTCCGGGGCGGTGCTGGGGGGTTATGACGTGGTGGCCTGCCCCGACCCCATGGCTCCGGAGCGGCTGGCCCACCTGCTGGTGCCCGAGGCGGGGCTGGCCTTTGTCACCTCCACTCCGGCCCAGCCCTACCCGGGGCGGGCCTGCCGCCGCCTGCGGCTGGAGGCTATGGCGGACCAGGACCTGCTCCGCCGCTGCCGGCCCCGGCTGCGCTTCGCCCTGAAAGTGTCCGCCGCCCTGGTGGAGGAGGCGGTGGACTCCCTGGCCCAGGCCAAGGCTATGCACGACGAGCTGGAGGGGCTCTACCACCCCTATGTGGATTTCGGGCGGGGAGCGCTGGAGGGGGAGCGGATCGCCGGAGAGGTCCTGGCGCTGGCGTAGACCGGAAAAATGCCGTTGCCTTTGCACCGCTGTTCGGCGCAAAAGTCCGCGCTTCGCTTGCCGGAAGTCTTGCACAGCAGGCCTTCCGGGGCATTTGATTCCATTTGAGGCGGGCGGCTGCCCCCTCGAGTTCCCCCGCCAATACTCGGGCGGATTCGTCTAAACAGAGGTTTTTCGGCAAGCTGGGAGGCCCGGCATTGAAATGCCGGGCCTCCATCTTTGAGGATTTCTGAGTGAGGGGGAGTGACGCTCCTCAGGGGCGGGCGCAGCAAGCCGCCCCTCTGCCGGAAAACGCGCGGGGGCAGGCCGGGGGAGCGCACGCCCAGGGGGAGCCGCTTCCGGGCGGCGGCGTCAGAGCGCCTTCCTGAGGGCGCTCCAGAGGGGCCTGCGGTTTATGAGCGCGACTGCCGCGAAGCAGAGGCACGACCACATGGGCAGGTAGGGGACCTCCCGCTCCATAAGGACGCACTGGATACACAGCAGGAGAACGCAGGGGAGAAGGCGATGGAGCGCCCAATGAATCCGCAGCATGGAGCGGGTGTGGAGGGCCCGCACAGTGAAGATCAGAATATAGCTGAACAGGGTGGAGACGGCCGCGCCCATAGAGCCCCAGAGCGGAATCAGGAAAAAATTCCCCGCCAGATTGCAGGCGGCGCCAAGCATGGTTGTGACAAGGGTGGCTGTGCTGCGCTGTTCCACCATATAGATGGAGGACAGAAAGGAGCCCAGGCAGGCGAAGGTGGTGGCCAAAGTGAGCACCGGCACATACCGCCACGCCTCATAGTACTCCGGAGCCGCCAGCAGGCGGGTGGACAGCCGCGCCGTGAGGATGACTCCGGAGGCGGTCACAAAGGCGATGGCCGAATAGACGGCATACACATTGGAGAAAAAACGCTCCTTTTCCGCCTTCGGCTGCTCCGCCAGCGCGGAGAGCTGCCATGCGGACGTGAAAATGCCGGCTACATTCATCAAAATATTGGGAACTTTGTTGGACACCGCGTAAATGCCGGTGGCGGCGCTGCCGATCAGCAGGGCGATCAAATACCGGTCCGAGATGTTGATGATCCAGCTGCAAAGGGTGCTGGGCACCAGCGGCGCGCTGTACCGGAGCATCCGTCCGGCTTCCGACCGGGAGAGGGACGACAGACGCAGGTATTTCCACTCTTTCGCGGCAGAAAACACAAATACCGCGGCAATTCCGTCGGCCAGTACGTTGGCCAGCACATAGCCGGCGGCCCCCAGGGGGAAGACCGCCAGCAGCAAAATATTAAGCAGAATTGTCAGAACCGTGCGGAAGATGCCGTCCAGCGCAAAGAGACGGACATGGCCCAGCGCGCGTGCGAATTGGTTGCAGATCGAGTGGAGGTTGGCCGCCAGCACATAGAGCAGAACCAGCCGCACATATCCGGAGAGAAACGTCAGCTGGTCCAGGAGGGGGGAGGCCAGGGCCAGAACGAAGAAGCCGGCCGGCGTCACCAGAATACCGGTGGTAAAAACGCTGGCCTTGTTGGAGCTGCGCTCCAGCCCGTATCAGATCACTCCGTTTGCGATTCCGACGGAGGCAATGGGGATGATCAGGTTTCCGGTCTGGATCAGCAGGTCGGTGATTCCGTATTCGGCGCTGGAGAGGACGCGGGTGTAGAAAGGGGTGAGCAGAAAGGTAAGAAACCGGGCGCCGAATGTGCTGATGCCAAACAAAACGGTGTTGGAAATCAAATTCCGATAGAGATTCAAGGGGTCAGCCTCCCAGGGGCCGCTTGCCGGCAAGTTTATGCGGGACGTTTCCCACAGATTGCTTTATGCTACCTCCGATTCTTAAACCATGGATAAACCAGAGATAAACATTTTTGTGCCGGGTTCAGCGGAAAAGAGCCCTCTAAACCATACGAAACAGCCTAGGCCTTGTTTGAAAAATGTCAACATGCCCGAACAGCGAGTCTTTTTCCGTCATATTGCGTTGATTTTCCTTGCGATACACAAAGTATTGCTGCGTCAAATCGCCTTGCCTGACGAAAAAATCCTTCGCTGTTGGGCATATTTCCAATTTTTAAACTAGGCCCAGAGGGTTCTTGCTTCGGATGCCGGACCGGCTCAGCCGGCCAGCGCCACCTCCTGACCGGAGCCGTCGGTGCCGGCGGCGGTCAGGCGGTCCACGGTGTACCAGGCGGCGGTGCTGTTGTGGTCGCCCAAGTTCTCATACACCTGGATGGAGACGCTGCCGTCCTCGTTGGTCTGAGCGGCGGAGGTCAGATTTTGGTTGTCCTGTGCGCTGTTGTTTTCCTGATAGAAGCGCAAGGCCAGATCGGCCAGCTCCTGGTTGCTGTAAAACTGGAATGTGTCGGACCCCTGCTCAGAGACGTAGGTGAGGTGCTCTGTGGCGCCGTCCGCCCAATCCAGGGTGACCGTGTCCCCATTGCGGCTCACGGTGCAGGAACTGGTGTTGTCCGCCGCGCCCATGGAAAAGACGGCCTCTGTTCCGGCTATGGAGTATGTGAATCCCACGCCGGTTCCATCCTCCAGGCCGGCCGTCCGGCCTGTGGCGCCGCCCTCGTCAAAGAAGTAATACTGTCCGCCATCAGACAGCCAGGTGCCGGGTGTGAACGCGGCGTCCTCAGTGGGCGAAGCCGAGGGCGTTTCCGAAGATGTGCTGCCCGAAGCGGCGGGCGGCTGTGCGGACGCGGACGAAGACGAATCGGAGCCTGAGGCGCTGCAGGCGGCCAGCAGCATCATAAGGGAAGCCGCCAGACAGGCAATGCCCGCAATGTACCGTTTTTTCATCATGAGAATCACCACTCCTTTTCATGATGCCCTGTTATAGCATCAGACCGGTTCCCTGTCAACAGAGTTTCATCATCCTTCATAAAACAGAAAGAATTTGTTCACAGTTGTTTCATGTTTGAATCACATGCCGCAAAAATCATGCGTATATGGAGCGCTGCATTCCCTGGGATTCTCCATATTTTCAGGCTGTCGAAAAAGCCCTCCTGCAAGGAGTTCCGCCGTCCGCAGACGGCGGAATAAAATTCAATCCTGTCATTTCCGAGGACATGCGCCTCGGAAATGACACCTCTCACGAAATTTTGACCGACAATTTCGCAAGAAATCGAGGTCAAAATTTCGTGTAGCCCCATTCGAAAAAGTGGCTTTTGCCACTTTTTCGACGGTCTCTCCATATTTTATTTGCAGTTTAAGAACAACAAAGAAAAATGTGTTATGATACCAGATGCAAGAAGGAGGCGGTGGGAATGACCATCAAAAAACGCCTGTTCTGCTCCAATATTCTGATGATTGCAGTCCCCGCGGCCATTGCGGCTTTGATCGGACTGGTGTGCCTGGGGCTGCTCTGGTTTATCCTCCACGGCGGAGGGGGCATGCACCTGGAGGATGGGGAGGACTTTTCCCGGCTCGGACGGAGCGTCACCAGGCAGCTTCAGGGCTGCCTGGCCGACGACCCGGACACATGGACCGGCCGGATAGGGGGGCTGGAGTCCATGACGGAGTCCGGGGCGCTCCGCATCGTCGTGGTGCGGGACGGCGTCCCTGCATACGCCGCGGGTGAGGAGCGGCCGAGCGACAGCCGGCTGGCCCAGGCCGCGGACGGCGTCGGTGAGGCCGAGGTGCTCGTCTCGGCCGGGGAGCGAAGCATTTACCGGACCAGCGGAGAATACCAAGGCGGCACCTGGGCCCTGTATCTGTTCGGGACCAGTCAGGGCCGTCTGGACAGTGGGCTGAGAGTCGCGCTTGCGCTGGCGGCCATCGGGGTGATTTTTGTGGTGTTTCTCACCGTCCTGATGACCAACCGCTTTCTCACCCGGTTTGTGGTCCGCAAGATCGAAGAGCCCCTTGACCTGCTGAGCGAAGGGGCCCGCAGGCTGGGGGAGGGCGATCTGGACTTCCGAATCGCCTATGCCGGGAAGGACGAGTTTGCGCCGGTGTGCGGCGCGTTTAACGAGATGGCCGCCCGGCTGAAAGAATCGGTGGAGCGCACCCGCCGGGACGAGGAGAGCCGGAAGGAGCTGCTGGCGGGCATCTCCCACGACCTGCGCTCCCCCCTGACCTCCATCCGGGCCTATGTGGAGGGCCTGCTGGACGGAGTGGCCCAGACCGAGGAGAGCAAGCAGCGGTACCTGCGCACCATCCGCACCAAGGCGGAAGACATCGACCGTCTGGTGTCTCAGCTCTTTTTCTACTCCAAGCTGGACCTGGAGGGGGTCCCCATGGAGATGCGCCCCATCCGCCTGGACGAGTTTGTCGCCGGATTTGTGGAGGAGGCCGCCCTGGACAGCCGGACACGCGGGCTGGAGATCACGGCGGAGCAGCTGGCCCCGGTGACCGTCTCCGCCGACCCTGAACAGCTGCGCCGGGTGCTCTCCAACATTCTGGAAAACAGCATCAAATATAAGGCCAAGGAGACGGGACGCCTCCGGATCACGCTGGAGGAGAGCGGCCGCCTGACCCTGGCCGATGACGGCCCGGGAGTGCCGGAGGAGGCCCTGCCCAAGCTGTTCGACGTCTTTTACCGCAGCGACCCGGCCCGGAAAAACCCCGCCGGGGGCAGCGGCCTGGGACTGGCCATCGCCGCCAAGGCGGTGCAGGGCATGGGCGGGACCATCCGGGCCCGCAGCGGCCCACACGGGGGACTGGCCATTGAGATCACACTTTCAAAGGAGGAAGCCTGCAATGCAGAAAATCCTGATCGTTGAGGATGACGGAGATATCGCCGCTATCGAGCGGGATTACCTGGAGCTGAACAACTATCAGGTGGAGATCGCCGCGGACGGGCTTGCGGGACTGGAGCGGGGGCTTCACGGGGACTTTGACCTGATCCTGCTGGACCTGATGCTGCCGGGCATGGATGGGTTCTCTGTCTGCCGCCGTCTGCGGGAGGAGACCGATGTCCCCATCCTCATGGTGACCGCCCGGCGGGAGGACATTGACAAGATCCGGGGCCTGGGCCTTGGGGCGGACGACTACATTGAAAAGCCCTTTTCCCCCAGTGTCCTGGTGGCCCGGGTCCGCGCCCACCTGGCCCGGTACCAGCGCCTGACCGGCGGGCAGCAGAGGGCGAAGCCGGAGCTTCAGGTGGGCGGCGTGCGCCTGAACACGGAGACCCGGCGGGTCTTTGTGGACGGGCGGGAGGTGGAACTGAAAAACCGGGAATATGAGCTGCTCTGCTTTTTGATGCTCCATCTGGACATGGTGTTCAGCCGGGAGGAGCTGTACGAAAGGATCTGGGGGTTGGAGGCCATGGGGGACAACGCCACCGTGGCGGTCCATATCAATCGGATTCGGGAAAAGATCGAGCCGGACCCCAGCCGCCCCCGGTATATTCAGACGGTGTGGGGCGCGGGCTACCGGTTTAAAGGACAATGACAGGGAAGAAGGCAAGTGGAAATGTGGCTCCTTTTTGCAGCCGGCTCCGCATTTTTTGCGGGCGTAACGGCAGTTTTGGCCAAGTGCGGCATCCAAAAGACGGACTCCACGGTGGCCACCGCGATCCGAACCATCGTCGTTCTGATCTTTGCATGGATGATGGTATTTGTGGTGGGGTCCCAGGAGCAGATTCAAACCATAGACCGGACGACGCTCTTGTTTCTGATCCTGTCCGGGCTGGCCACCGGCGCTTCCTGGCTGTGCTATTTTAGGGCGCTTCAAATCAGCGACATCAACAAGGTGGTGCCCATCGACAAATCCAGCACCGTGCTCACCATCCTGCTGGCGTTCCTCCTGCTGGGAGAGCCCATAGGCCTGTTCCAGGGGATCGGGGTGGTGCTGATCGGCGCGGGCACCTTCCTGATGATCGAGAAGAGGCAGCAGGAAGGCCCGCGCGGGGGCTCTGGGAAGGGCTGGATGCTCTGCGCCTTCGGCTCCGCTATGTTTGCCAGCCTCACCGCCATTCTGGGCAAGGTGGGTATCCAGGGGGTGGAGTCCAATCTGGGGACCGCCATCCGCACCGGGGTGGTGCTGGTCATGGCCTGGGTCATGGTGCTGGTGACCGGCAAGGCCAAAGCGGTGCGGCAGGTGCCACGGCGCGAGTTGATCTTCATCTGCCTGTCCGGTATCGCCACCGGCGCCTCCTGGCTGTGTTACTACCATGCCCTTCAGGACGGCCCCGCCAGCGTGGTGGCCCCCATCGACAAGCTGAGCATTCTGGTCACGGTGGCCTTCTCCTACCTGGTGTTCCATGAGCGGCTGACCCGCCGCTCCGGCCTGGGGCTGGCCCTGATCGTGGCCGGGACGCTGGCCATGCTGATATGACAAGGCAAGCGGCGGGGCTGGGCCCGCCGCTTTTGTCTCAATTCATTCATAAAGATGCCTCCTTGGTCTGAAGACGGAATTTGTCGGCAATTTGCCCCGCCCTTAAATCTGGTGACAATATACCTCAGGGAAATGAGAAAACCATGAGGATCAAATGAGGTTTTTTCACCGGATTCTCATTTTTCTCCGTTAAGATAGAGCGCATATCAATCAAGGAGGTGAACGCGTATGCGTGTTTTGGTGATTGAAGACGATGCGGCGCTGAATGGCATCCTGGCCAAACGTCTGGCGGAGGAGGGCCACTCCGTGGACTGCTGCTTTGACGGTCGGGACGGTCTGGACTACGCGGAGGCGGCGGACTATGACTGCATCGTCCTGGACTGGATGCTCCCCAAAATGGACGGGCTGACGCTGCTGCGCAGGCTGCGGGGCGGGGGAAACCACGCCAACGTCCTGCTGCTCACGGCCAAGGATTCCATCGAGGACCGGGTGGCCGGGCTGGACGCCGGGGCGGACGACTATCTGGTGAAGCCCTTCTCCTTTGACGAGCTGCTGGCCCGGGTCCGGGCCCTGCTCCGCCGCCAGAGCGAGGTGCGAAGCCCTGTATTAAAGCTGGATGATCTGGTGATGGACACGGCCAGCAAAACTGTCCAGAGGGCCGGGAAAAAGCTGCTGCTGACCTCCAAGGAGTACGCCCTGCTGGAGTATTTGCTGCGCCACCAGGGGCAGACCCTGACCCGCTTCCAGATCTCTGACCACGTCTGGAACTTCGACTTTGACTACGACTCCAACATCGTGGACGTGTACATCCGGTACCTGCGCAACAAGGTGGACAAGCCCTTTCCCAACAAGCTGATCCACACCGTCCGGGGCTTTGGCTATGTGATGAGGTGCGGCGATGCGTAAGGTATCCATCCGCATTCAAATCATGCTCTGGTACACCCTGCTCACGGCGATTTTGCTGGCGGTATCCCTGCCGGTCCTGTACGGCGCCATGGCGGGGTCCCTGCGGCGGGACCAGGAGGCGTACCTCCGCTCGGCGGCGGGCCAGCTGGCCTCTCATATCGAGTGGGAGGACGGGGACTTGAAGCTCATCAACGACCTGGACCTGCCTGCCGGAACCCAGTATCTGCTCACCGCGGAGTCTGGCGGACGGATCGTATCCAGTGAAAACACCTGGGCGGATGCGCCTTCCTTTCAGCCGGACGAGGTCTATCTGTCCTCCACCGGGCGGGGGGACCAGCTCTACCTGGATCAGGAGTTGGAGCTGGAAGGGGGCGAAAAGATCCGGATCCGGGTCTCCCGCTCCAACGGCACGGTGGAGCGGTCCCTGGACCAGCTCCAACTGGTGATGCTGCTGGCCGTCCCCGCCTTTCTGGCGCTGGCAGTCTTCGGCAGCTACTTTCTGGCCAAGCTGGCCCTGCGTCCCATCGACCGCATTACCGAAACGGCGGTATCTCTGGGGGCTGGGAATCTGTCCCAGCGGATCACAGGCATCGAGAGCCGGGACGAGGTGGGGCGGCTGGCGGGGGCCTTCAATGGGATGCTGGCCCGCCTGGAGGACTCCTTCCAGCGGGAGAAGCAGTTCACCTCAGATGCCTCCCACGAGCTGCGCACCCCGGTCTCCGTCATCATGGCCTATGCGGAAAATCTGACCGCCCACGCCCCCGACCGGGAGGCAAAGGAGCAGGCATCCGCTATTCTGACGGAGAGCCGGAGAATGCACAGCATCATCGCCCAGCTGCTGGCCCTGACCCGGGGCTATGAGGGAAAGTACCAGCTGTCCCTGGAGGAGATCACCCTGGCGGAGATGGTGTCGGACGTGCTGGCGGAGCTGACGGAGGCGGCGGCGGCCGGCGGCATTACCCTGATCGAGCAGGTGCCGCCCCGCATTCAGCTCTCCGCCGACCAGAGCCTGATGACCCAGCTGCTGCTGAACCTGGTGGAGAACGGGATCAAGTATGGAAAGACAGGCGGCACCGTCGCGGTCAGCGCGCTGGAACAGGATGGACACATCCTTTTGACCATCCAGGACGACGGCATCGGGATCGGAGAAAAAGACCTGCCCCATATTTTTGACCGCTTTTACCGGGCGGATCAGGCCCGGGACCGCAGCGGCTCCGGGCTGGGGCTCTCCATCGTCAGATGGATCGTGGAGCTCCACGGCTGGACCATCCAGGCGGCCAGCGAGCCGGGGAGAGGGACCCGGTTCATCATTCAGATTTAACAGGGCAAGAAGAGCCGGCACCCGGAGAAAACCGGGTGCCGGCTCTCTTTTGAGGCGATCAGCGTTTGTGATGCCCTGTGCGGTGCTGAGCCGCATGAGGCTGCACAGGTTCCTGTTTCTGGGGCAGGAGCGTCAGAACTGCCAGCGCGATGGCGCTCACACAGAGTACCAGCAGGAGCTTTGAGGAGATCGTATTGCCGGAGAAGTTCATCATGGGGTTGTACCAGTCCAGAACGGCGAAGGTGAGAAAACACAGGGAGAGGATGATGATCAGATGGGAGAGGATCGTTCGGATCTTCATGCGGCAGCCTCCTTTTTGGGTTCACAGATACAGATACAGTCAGAAATGGTCTTGGAGGGCTTGTAGGAGTGGTTGACATATCGGTTTTCCAGAGTCATGAAGACCGTGTGGCCACCGTCCAGATTGTAGGCCGCGGCGCAGCCCAGACCCTCAAAGACCTGCGCCAGCTCCGGGAGGCTCATTCCCCTGGAGTATCCCGGCTGGCGTCCATCCACCGTTACAAAGCAGTAATGGCCGGGCTCGTAGTAGCCCAGTGCGGTGCGGGGGTGTGTCTTCTTGATATAATCCCAGGTGTCGAAGCTGGCCAGCGCCTTTCCGCTGTCATCCAGCAGGCGGGGGCCGAAGATCCAGGTCTGGAGGATTCCCTGCTCCAGCGCCGCCTCTGGGTCAAACTGATTGGGGCCGTATGTGGCCATGGTCCCGCCCTGATAGAGCACGCAGATGTCCTGGGTGGTGGGGTTATTGCGGTACACCGTCCCGTTGCGCACCAGCAGGCCGTTGCAGTGGCTCCGGTTGAAGCAGTAGGAGTCCCCGTTCATGGCCAAAATCGCTCCCACGCGGCGGCTCATGGAATCCAGGGGCTCCCGCTGCCCGTTGGCATCATATTTTCCGCCGGCAAATTCGGTCTGAAAAGAACGCAGATCCGCCATGTAGATATCCGCCACATAATAGGTCACGGCATCACTCCTGCGGCCAAAGGCGTGCTGCGTGACCTCCACGGAGAGGTCGGGGCTGGAATAAGTGGAATAGGTAGAGACCACGGTATCGGTAAAGTGCTCCGCAAACTTCTCCCGGAGGGTGAGCGGCTCAGCCGGTTGAGACACTGTCTCGGAGGAAGCTGTGTCCTGTTGGTGGGCGGATGGCTGAATGTTGTTCTGCACCTGAGGCAGCGGGGCGGAAGCTCCGCTCAGTCCCCGGATGGGCGCCTCGTACAGAAGGTAGTAGTTGCCGAAGACCAGAAGGGCTGATGCCAGAATATCCGCCGCCAGAAACAGGGCAATGGACCGGCGGCCTCTGGCGGCCGGAGCAGGTTTTTTATGCGTGTACATGGATCGTGCGCTCCTCTTTTATGGGTTTCTTTTTCCGGAAGATCACCAGCGTCTGGACGGAAAAGCTGACTGCAAACAGGGTCATCTCGGTGATCAGTTTGGCTAGTGGCGCCGCCAGGCCCAGGGCGGTCAGTCCGTGAAGCAGGACGCTGTTGGCGGTCAGAATCCCGGCGGCCAGCAGGACATACTGGGGCAGGTCCTGGGAGACCTGTCCGCCCCCGTGAAAGACCAGATATTTGTTGAGCGAGTAGTTGAAGCAGGCGCTGACCAGCCGGGCGGCGATGTTGCTGCCCACAAGCCCACAGGCCAGGGAGCGGGTGCCCCATGCAAACAGCAGGAACAGCAGGTAGTCCAGCAGAAAGCTGGCCAGAGAACTGAATGCGAATTTCAGCGCTGTTTTACAATGGGCCAATGCCTTTTCCATAAAAATCCCTCCTTTTGCTCCCAGTATACCGGCCCTCCATGAGATGAAAGTGAGAGAAAAATGAGTTTTTCTCATCATCCAGGCCGCAGAAGGCCGGCCCGGAGTCCTGACTGGGCTCCGGGCCGGCGGGGCTGGCACTGTTCAGAAACAGGTGGGCGTCAGATATCCGGAATCCGCATTCCGGGGCCGAAGGAAGCGCTCCAGGCCAAAGGCGCACAGGCGCTCCGCCAGGACGGCGCCGGCAGACGCCAGCAGGACCACAGGGACTGTTCCGGGGAGAAGAGACGGCAGGGACAGGACAGAGTGAAACAGCAGGACGGCGCAGAAAAATCCGACGGAGGCGGTGAGGAACAGGAAGCCCCGCAGAGAGGTCAGCGGGAGGCAGGATTTCAGAAGTGCATCCACCTCCACCGCGCCAATGACCAGGTAGAGGGCCAGGGGGATCTGGCCGGCGGGGAGTCCCAGGACTCCGCCGCCCAGCAGCAGAACCGCCGACGAGAGCAGGATGGCCATGGCGTTGGGCAGGGAGCGGCGCAGCACACAGGGCAGGAACCGCCCTGTGAGCGCTCTCCCGTCTGGAACAAAGGAATGGAAGAAGGCGGGATACCCCTCGATGAACAGGTCGATCAGGGTCACCTGGATGGGGATGAGGGGGAAGGGGAGATCGGCCAGCACACAGAACAGGGAGAGCAGGATGGAGTAGATGGTCTTGACGAAGAACACCCCCGCCACCCGGGTCATGTTGTTGACCACCCGGCGGCCCTCCAGCAGGATGTTGGGCAGGACGGTGAAATCGGAGTCCAGCAGCACCACCTGGGCCGCCTGCCGGGCGGCCTCACTGCCGTGGGCCATGGCGATGGAGCAGTCGGCCTTCCGCATGGCCAGGATGTCGTTCACCCCGTCCCCGGTCATGGCCACCCGGTGGCCCTGGGCCTGAAAGGCCTGGACCAGCTGGCGCTTCTGCTCCGGGGAGACCCGGCCGAACACGGTGTATTGCTGGGCGGCCCGGAGCAGCTCATCCTCGGTATTCACCTGGCTCATGTCCACCCAGGAGGCGTCCTCCAGTCCGGCCTGGGCCGCCACGGCGGCAGCCGCCGCTGGGTGGTCGCCGGAGATGACCTTGATGCGGACCCCCTCCCGCCGGAAGTAGTCCAGGGTGTGGGCGGCCCCGGGGCGGATGGGGTCGGAGAGGACCAAGGCGGCCAGGGCCGTCATTTCCGGGAGCGGGCCATCCGGATCGACGGGACAAGAGGTGGAAGCGATCATCAGCACCCGTTTGCCCCGCCGGATCTCCGCGCTCAGCTCCTCCGGGAGGCGCGTGCCGGTCATGCGGTCGGGCGCGCCCACCACCAGAGTGCCCAGCTCCGGGAAGGTCACAGCGCTCCACTTCCGTTGGGAGGAGAAGGGAATTTTTCCGGTGGGCGTCTGGGGAATGTCCCGGTTGGGAAAGCAGGCCCGCATGGCCTGGAAGGTGGCGTTGTTGTCGTCGATGTGGGTCAGGAACGCCCCCATCCAATCCGCCAGGGGAACGGGCAGGTCCTTTGTCAGCTGCTCCACCCGCTCCACCCGCATGTCTCCCTGGGTGAGGGTGCCGGTCTTATCCAGGCACAGCACGTCCACATGGGCCAGGCTCTCCAGGGAGAACAGGTTCTGCACCAGCACCCGGGATTTGGCCAGCTTGGCCACTCCCACCGCCAGACTGACGGTGATCAGCAGCACCAGCCCTTTGGGGAGCATCCCCAGTAAACCGGCGGCGGTGGTGGTCACCGCGCCGAACAGCGGCGTCCCCCGCAGGACGTACGCCTGGAAAAACAGAAGCAGGCCCAGGGGCGGGATCAGAAAGCCGGTGAACCGGGTTACCTGACCCATGGAGGTCAGCAGCTCCGAGTGATCGGGTACGACCGCCCTGGCCTCCTGGGTGAGGCGGGTGGCGTAGTTGTCCACCCCCACCCGCTCCACCCGGGCCATGCAGGCCCCGGAGACCACCACGCTCCCGGAGAGCAGCTCCTCCCCAGGGGTTTTCCCCACCGGGACGGACTCTCCGGTGAGCAGGGACTCGTCGGTCTCGATCTCGCCGTCCAGGACCAGGGCGTCTGCCGGAATCTGTACCCCCCGCTCCAGCGTGAGCACGTCCCCCAGCACCAGCTCCTCCACCGGAAGCTCCCGTATTTCACCATCCCGCAGGACGCGGGCCTTTGGGGCGGTCAGCACGGCAATCTGCTCCACCAGCCTCTTGGCGTGGAGCTCCTGGGCAATCCCAATGGCGGTGTTCAGGGCGATGATCAGGATAAACAGCAGGTTGGACCACGCCCCCACCAGGGCCAGGGCGGCGGCGATGAGGACATTGAACAGGTTGAACAGGGTGCATACATTTTCCCGGATGATCTGACCGGTGGACTTCGTGATGGGAGGGGGGGGGGTGTTGCCGCCCCCCATCTCCCGCAGGCGGCGGGCCTCTGCCTCGGTCAGACCGTGATATTGTGCGTTCATTTTCATCTGGTTCGCCTCCTGACGGCTTTTGCAGGGACAATATACCGCCGGGGGCTAAACAGTTTTTAAACTGGAGATAACAATTTCTGAAAACAGGGCCCAACAGATTTTTTGTTGAATGGCCACAAAGCGGCACATGAAAAAACAGGGAAGATATACGAAAAATTGAAATCTTAACGAGTTTTAAGGTTTAGAATGCGGTGAGTTAAGGTTCATCCCCTATACTGACAATCAGAAACGCCGGTGTCCAGACCGCCGCTGCCGGTCTGAGAAAAAGGAAAGGGGAAACGTGTATGTACCTTGCACTTCTCGGTTTTGGTATGATCGTGGTCTTTATGGCCCTGATCATGGCCAAAAAGCTCAGTCCATTCACCTCGCTGATCTTGATTCCCATTGTATTCGGCCTGCTGGCCGGCTATGGCTGGGACACTCTGGAGTATGCCGCCAACGGCATCATCAGTGTAGCCAGTACCTTTGCCATGATGACCTTCGCCATCCTCTACTTCGGTGTCATGCTCACCGCGGGCATGTTCGACCCCATGGTGGATGCGGTGGTCTCCTGGTGTAAGGGCGACCCCCTGAAGGTTCTGGTGGGCACTTCGGTGCTGGCCGCCTTCGTCTCTCTGGACGGCGACGGCACCACCACCGTCATGATCTGCTGCACCGCCATGCTCCCCATCTATGAGCGGCTGCATATCAAAAAGATCTATCTGGCCACCCTCATTATTTTGCAGAACTGCATTATGAACCTGATTCCCTGGGGCGGCCCCACCGCCCGGGTCATGTCGGTGATGAATCTGGACGCCGGCGAGATCCTGGCCCCCCTGGTGCCCGGTATGATTTTAGGCGCTCTTTACTCTGTGGGAGTCGGTTACTACTTGGGGCTGAAGGAGCGCAAACGCCTGGGCGTCACTAAAAATGTGGAAATAGAAGTCGCCAAGGTGGAGCTCTCTGCGGAAGAGCGTGCCTGGAAACGCCCCAAAATGATCTTTGTCAACCTGATCCTCACCGCGGCCATCATTGTGGCCCTGGTCATGGGCCTGGCCTCCTCTGAGATCCTGTTCGGCGTGGGTACCGCCATCGCCCTGCTGGTCAACTACCCCAACCAGAAGACCCAGCGTCAGGTGATCAGCTCGGTGGCCCCCGACATGATCAATGTGGTTATGATGGTGCTGGGCGCCGGCGTGCTTATGGGCGTGCTGGACGGTCCCGAGGGCGCGGGCATGTCCAATGCCATCGCGGAGTTCCTGGTCTCCATCATCCCCGAATCTCTGGGCAACTACTTCGCCGTCATTATCGCGATCATCAGCGCCCCCGGTACTTACCTGCTCAACAACGACGCCTTCTACTACGGGGTGCTGCCCCCGCTGGCCGCCACGGCCCAGGCCTACGGCTTTACCGACCTGCAGATCGGCTTTGCCGCCCTGATGGGACAGGCCTTCCATTTCCTGAGCCCCCTGGTCCCCTTCATCTACCTGCTCATAGAGGAACAGTATCTCAAACCAGCCTCAAGGAAGGCTCAAACGCGAATGATTCAAACAATAATAACAGGAGGAATGCATATGAAGATTCAAAAACCCGCCGTGGCGGGGACGCTGGAGTCCAGCGACGCCCAGGTGACGGTGGAGCCCGGCGAGGGGAGTCTTGAGCTGGACCTGAGTAGCAGCGTGATGAACCAGTACGGCCGTCAGATCAAGGCCACGGTGCTGGAGACCCTGGAGCGCCTGGGAGTGACCGACGCCCGGGTGACCGTGGTGGACAAGGGGGCCCTGGACTGCACCCTGAAGGCCCGGGTGGAGTGCGCGGTGTTCCGCAGCTGCGGAGCGTCGGAGCAGAATATTCCCTGGGGAGGTGTGGTGCGATGATCCCTCGTCCCAGACCGGAGCGGTTCCGGCTGCGCCGGACCATGATGTTTATGAATGCCCAGAAGCCG
>NZ_JACJJE010000033.1 GCF_016899775.1 Pseudoflavonifractor capillosus | reverse complement strand
CCTTCACTTTTCTTTTCCCTTTTTCTTACAAAATCCCTGTTTTCATCTCTTGAAAACAGGAGTTCTTTGACAGACTGAGACCGCCGCGGCAGACAGCCGCGGCGGTCTCTCTATTGTGGGGAGCTGTCCGACAGCCCGCCCTTAGTACATCAGGTTCTTCTCGGTCTGGGGGTCAAACAGGTGGACCAGCTCCGGACGGAAGGTGAAGTGGATGTCGGTACCGTAGGGGATGCCGCTGCGGTGCTCAGCGGGCAGCTCCACGGTGGGGATGCGCAACACCACGTCCCGGCCCACGGCGTTGACATGGAGGTACACCTCGCTGCCCATCATCTCGGACACGTCCACCTTGCTGGCGATGGTGTGGCTGCCGGGGGTGATGGCAAAGGAGATGTGCTCGGGGCGGATGCCCACCACCACGGCCTGATCGCCCGCTCCCCGCTGGGACAGGCGCTCCTGGGCCTCGTCGGCCAGGACGATGGCGGCCTCGCCCACCTGGATCTGGTACTTGCCGTCCTTCTTGGACAGCTGGCCGTCAAAGAAGTTCATCTGGGGGGAGCCGATGAAGCCGGCCACGAACAGGTTGGCGGGCCGGTCAAAGACCTCCTGGGGGGTGCCGATCTGCTGGATGAAGCCGTCCTTCATGATGACGATGCGGTCGCCCAGGGTCATGGCCTCGGTCTGGTCGTGGGTGACGTAGACGAAGGTGGTGTCGATGCGCTGACGCAGCTTGATGATCTCGGCCCGCATCTGGTTGCGCAGCTTGGCGTCCAGGTTGGACAGCGGCTCGTCCATCAGGAACACCTTGGGGTCCCGGACGATGGCGCGGCCGATGGCCACGCGCTGGCGCTGGCCGCCGGACAGGGCCTTGGGCTTGCGCTCCAGATACTGGGTGATGTCCAGGATCTCGGCGGCCTCCCGCACCTTCTTGTCGATCTCCTCCTTGGGCACCTTGCGCAGCTTCAGGGCAAAGGCCATGTTCTCATACACGGTCATGTGGGGATACAGGGCGTAGCTCTGGAACACCATGGCGATGTCCCGGTCCTTGGGCTCCACGTCGTTCATCCGCTTGCCGCCGATGAGCAGGTCGCCCTCGGAGATGTCCTCCAGGCCGGCGATCATCCGCAGGGTGGTGGACTTGCCGCAGCCGGAGGGGCCTACCAATACGATGAACTCCTTGTCCGCGATCTCCAGGTTGAAGTCGTGGACGGCGGTCACCTTGTTGTCATAGATCTTCTTTACATTCTTCAGGGATACCGTTGCCATATGCGTGGACCGTAAGGGCAATGCCTCCGCAAGTACCCTCTCGTCCGGGGAGAGCGAAACTCCCCGGGCTTTACGGCAGGTCTCCACACTGCCGCACCGCCGGCCCGGCGGCTTTTTCCTCCTTTTTGACCGCTCCCCCGCCCTATGAAAATGGAGTAGAGGCGGAGGGCATGAGATTGGGGGTATGCCGGTTTATGCGCCGCGGTCCACCAGTTGGCCGCGGAAAAATACGTCTTTCAGGTTCAGGTCCCGGTCCAGAATGGCCAGATTGGCCGTCTTGCCCACATCCAGGCTGCCCAGCCGGTCAAAGACGCCCAGCACCTGGGCGGGGTTCACCGCCGCGGCCCGCACCGCGTCGTGGAGGGGGATGCCGAAGGACACCGCGCTCCTCATGCAGGCCATCAGGTCGGACACCGAGCCGGCCAGGGTGTTGGGATCGTCCGCCATGGTGGCCCGGTTGCCGTGGACCTCGATCTCCTGGCCCCCGAAGGGGTAGCGGCCGTCGGGCATACCCGTGGCCCGCAGGGAGTCGGAGATGAGGATGACCCGGCCGGCTCCAAACAGCTGGAACACCGCGCGGACCACTGAGGGGTGGATGTGCACCCCGTCGGAGATGAGCTCCACCTTCACCTGGGGGTGGTCGAAGGCCGCCCCCACCACGCCGGGAGCCCGGTGGGTGAAGGGGGGCATGGCGTTGAACAGGTGAGTGGCCTGACGGGCCCCCGCCTCATAGGCGGCGCAGGCGGTGTCGTAGTCCGCCGTAGTGTGGCCCAGGCTGACGGTGATCCCGTCCTCCTGTGCGCTCCGGATAAACTCCAGGGCGCCGGGCTGCTCGGCCGCCAGAGTGACCAGCTTCACCATGCCCTGGGCCGCCTGCTGCAGGCGGTGGAGCATGGCCGGGTCCGGGTCGTGGAGGAAGGCCTCGTTCTGGGCCCCCTTCTTGGCCTTGCACAGGAAGGGTCCCTCCAGGTGGAGGCCCACCAGCTCCGCGCCCCCGGAGGTCTTGGCCCGGTGGGCGGCGGCGTTTTCACAAATGCGGGTGAGCTGGTCCTCCCCCAGGGTCATGCCCGCCGGGCAGATCTGGGTGACGCCCCGGCTGAGCTCGTAGTCGGCCATCTTCTGGAGGCCGTCCGGGGTGGCGTCGGAGAAGTCCTCCCCCACGCAGCCGTGGAAGTGCAGGTCGGTGAGGCCGGGGATCACATAGCAGCCGGACGCGTCATAGGTCTTTCCGCCGGCGCTGCTCTGCTCCAGCTTCTCTCCGTCAAAGCACACGTCCCGGGATACGAAACCCTGTTCCAGGTCAAAGACCTGTCCGCCGGTTATCCGCATACGGGTACACCTGCCTCTTTCAGCTTGGACAGGGCGGCCGTGTCGCCCACCAGGGTCACGTCGGGGTGGAGCTGGAGGACGGAGGCGGGCACCTGGTCGGTGACCGGTCCGGTGACGGCCTTGCACACCGCGTCGGCCTTGTCCTCGCCGCTGACCACCACCAGGATGCGCCGGGCGCCCATGATGCTCTTGATGCCCATGCTCAGGGCCTGGCGGGGCACCTGGTCACGGCTCTCAAAGAACCGCTGGTTGGCGTCGATGGTGCGCTCGGACAGGCTGACCACGTGGGTGCCCAGGCCGAAGTTGTCCCCGGGCTCGTTGAAGGCGATGTGGCCGTTGTGGCCCATGCCCAGCAGCTGCAGGTCCACGCCACCCAGCTCCCGGATGAGCTGGTCATAGGCGGCGCACTCGGCGTCGGGGTCCGCGGCCAGGCCGTTGAGCACGTGGGTGTTCTCGGGCTTGATGTCGATGTGGTCGAACAGGTTCTGCTGCATGAAATAGCGGTAGCTCTGCTCGTGGGTGGGGGCCAGGCCCAGGTACTCATCCAGGTTGACGGAGCGGATGCCGGCAAAGCTCAGGTCGCCCTGCTTGTACCACTCCACCAGCTGGCTGTACAGTCCGATGGGGGTGGAGCCGGTGGCCAGGCCCAGAACTCCCTCGGGCTTCAAAACGACCTGGGCGGCGATCAGGCTGGCCGCCCGGCGGCTCATGGCGCGGTAGTCCGCGCATTCATAAATTCGCATGGAAGGGGAACTCCTCTCAGCAGTATTTGGCAATGGCGGCCTGGATCATGGCGGCGCTCTCGTCCACCACGGCCTGGTCGGCCTCGGTCAGGGCGGCCAGGGGCAGGCGCACCCCGCCGCAGTCGGGCCCGCCCTGCTTGCGCAGAATGGCCTTGATGACGGCGTACATGTTGCCCTTGGCGGAGCACATCTTATAGATGATGCGGCAGCACTCGTTCTGGATCTCTCTGGCCTGCTCCATCTTGCCCTCCAGGAACAGCTCCCGGATCTTCAGGTACAGCTCAGGCATGGCCCCGTAGGTGCCGCCGATGCCGCCGATGGCCCCGGCCGCCAGGCCGGAGAGCAGCTGCTCGTCGGGCCCGTTGAACACGATGGCCCCCTCGTCGTGGAACATCTGGATGTCCTGAACGGGCATGGAGGAGTTCTTCACGCCGACGACCCGGGGGTTCTTCAGCATCTCCTTCAGCAGGGACATGGTGAGGGCCACGCCGGCCAGCTGGGGGATGTTGTAGATGATGAAATCGGTGTTGGGGGCGGCATCGGAAATGTCGTTCCAATACTTCGCGATGGCGTGCTCCGGCAGGTGGAAGTAGATGGGGGGGATGGCAGCGATGGCGTCCACACCCTGGGCCTCCGCATGGGCGGCCAGCTCCCGGCTGTCGGCGGTGTTGTTGCAGGCCACGTGGGCGATGACGGTGAGCTTGCCCTTGGCCACGGCCATCACATTCTCCAGCACCAGCTTGCGCTCGGCCACGCTCTGGTAGATGCACTCGCCGGAGGAGCCGCCCACATAGACGCCCTTGACCCCCTTCTGGATGAAGTGCTCGGTCAGGGCCCGGACGGCGGCGGGGCTGATGTCGCCCTTCTCGTCATAGCAGGCGTAGAAAGCGGGGATGATCCCCTGATATTTGCTGAAATCCTTCATAATTCGGTCTCTCCAAGTTTCAAGATTCCCCGGCGGATCTGGGATCGCTCCGCCGGGAGGGCGGCGGTTCAGGCGTCAATACACACCTTGAACACCGCTTTACTGACAGTTTTGGGCCCGTCCACCTGCACCTTGATGCGGTGGGCGTCCCCGGGGAACACCACCAGGAACTCCCCGGGCTTGAGCACGGTGGAGTGCCAGCTCTCCCCCTGGTAGGCATAGAAGTCGTTCCCCTCCTGGGCGTCGGTGAGGTTCAGGTCCTCCGGGCGGTTCATGTCCACCCGCTCCTCCCCCTCCACCATGATGTGGATGTCCAGGTAGCGGCGGTGGGCCTCAAAGAAGCTCTCCTCCTGGGGGATGGTCTCATAAGTAAACCGGGTGCAGTACACCAGATCCCCCTTGAGCTCCACCCGCTGGTTGTCCCGGAGGGAGGCCAGGAATTCGGGGGTGATGTGCTCCAGGGCCAGGTCCAGGTTGGGGTGAATGCCCCGGTAAGCCAGGGCGTCCGCGTTCTTGGCGTAGATCATGGGCTCACCCCTTCACCGCGCCCATGGCGATGCCCTGGGTGAAGTACTTCTGGAAGGCGATAAACACGATGATAATGGGGACGGAGGCCAGAGCCGCGCCCGCCATGATGAGGCCGTAGTCCGTGGACATCTCGCCCTGCATGTTGGCGATGGCCAGAGGCAGGGTCCACTGCTCCTCGCTGATGAGCATGACCAGCTGGAGGAAGTAGTCGTTCCAGGTGTTCACGAAGGTGAAGATGGCCAGGGCTCCGATGCCCGGCTTGATCATGGGGAAGACCACGCTGAAGAAGGTGCGCAGCTCCCCGGCGCCGTCCACCCGGGCGGCCTCCAGGATCTCGGTGGGGATGCTCTCGGAGAACTGCTTCATCAGGAACACGCCGAAGGGCCAGCCCACCGTGGGCAGGATCACCGCCCACAGGGTGTCTTTCAGGTGGAGGAACGTCATCAGCTGGGCCAGGGGAATGACGATGACCTGCTTGGGCAGGGCCATGGCGCAGATGATGATGGTGAACAGGACGCCCCGGCCGATGAACCGCTTCTTGCCCAGGGCATATCCCGCCAGAGAGGCGGTGATGCAGGTGAGCAGCATGGCCGCCGCCGAGATGAAGATGATGTTGAACAGCCACAGGAAGGCGGGGTTGTCAAAGAGCTCCATGTAGTTCTCCATCGTGGGGCTCATGGGGAACCAGATGGGCTCCCGGGCGGTGATCTCCGCGTTGTTCTTAAAAGAACCGGTAATAATCCAGTACAGGGGGAACAGGAAGAACAGCACTACGGCTATCAGAATGATCACAGAGAAAATCTTATAGCCCTTGGAGGTGCCGGTCAGATCGGTTTTCTTATTCATTTGCTCGCCCCCTCCTTAATTGTCGGTCTTCGCCACTTTGAACTGGATGGCGGAGAAAATGGCGATGATGATGGCCAGCACCACGCCGATGGCGCAGGCATAGCCCAGATCGTTGAGCCGGTAGGCGGTGTCGTACACCTGGTACATGATGGTCATGGTGGAGTTCAGCGGTCCGCCGCGAGTTAACAGCTGGATCAGGGCGAAGCACTGGAAGGAGTTGATGGTGGTGATGACCAGCACATACAGGGTGGTGGGCATGATCTGGGGCCACTTGATCTTCCAGAACACCTGGAGCTTGGTGGCGCCGTCCACCTGGGCCGCCTCGATGAGGGACTGGTCCACGTTGCCCAGGGCCGCCACATACAGCACGATGGGCTGACCGATGGAGGTGGTGAACAGGATCAGGATGATAAACCAGATGGCGGTTTTCTGGTTGCCCAGCCAGTCAAAGCCGGAGGTTCCGGCCACCTGGTTGAGGATGCCGTTGTAGGGGTCCAGAATCCACTTCCACACCACGGTAATGGCCACCGAGCCGGTGACCACCGGCAGGTAGAACACGCACCGAAAGAAGGACCGGGGGATGGCGTGCATCTTGTAGATGGCGGAGCTCACCCACAGGGAGAAAGCGGTGACGGTGGGCACCGCCACCACCACGATGAGCACCGTGTTCATAAAGCCCTTGTGGAAGATGGGGTCCTGGAACAGCTTGACGTAGTTTTCCAAACCGGCAAAGCCCTTCACGCCGCCCAGGCCATACTCCGTGAAGCTGTAAAACACGCAGATGAACATGGGGACGACCACGAAGGTCACAAAGAAGATGAGGCTGGGGATCAGAAAGCAGTAGGCGGAGATGGTCTCACGCCGGATCAGCGCCTTGCTCATGCCGGAATAGGGGGACTGCTTTTGCTTTTTCGGCTTCCCCTGAGCGGGGGCCGCCGCGCTGGTTTGCGCCATAGATGTCTCCTCCCTTTTTTAGGGTATTTTCTTCCTCACACACGTCAGACAGGGGAGAAAAAAGGATGTGCCCGCCCCCTCTCACGAAGGGAGCGGGCACATGAGTGCATGATATTTTCGGTTGAACCGGATGGTTACGCGATGTTGGCGTTGGCCTGCTCCACGAAGCTGTCGGCCGCGGTCTGCACGTCGGCGCCGGTGGTCAGGATCTCAGCCAGCATGGGCCACCACAGGGCGCGCTGCTCGGTCCAGCCGCCGGTCAGGTTGTAGTAGCGGCCCAGGTAGTCGCTCATCAGAGCGAAGGGAGCGCGCAGGTCGGCGTCGGCGTCACCGGCGTACACATCGCCCCAGTCGGCGTGGACGGGGAAGAAGCCGGTGGTCTTCACGGCCTCGGTGCCCACGGTCTGGTCGTTGCACACGAAGTCGATGAAGGTCTTGGCGGCCTCGATCTTCGCCTCGTCGCCCTTGTCGAACACGCCGAAGCCGTAGGGGCCGGCCATCTCCAGCTCGGGCTGGCTGTCGTCAGAGGGGAAGGCCATGGCGAAGGGGGTGAACTGGGTCTGCTCCGCATACTGAGTGTAGTTGGAGTAGTTCCAGCAGAAGGTGACGGCGCAGGTCTGGTTGGCGAAGGCCTGCAGCTCGTCCGCAGCGGCGTAGCTGGCGTTGGCGGACAGGGAGCCCTCGTTCACCATCTCCTGCAGCAGGGTCAGGGCCTTCACGTTGTTGGCGCTGTTGGCGTTGTAGGAGGTGCCGTCGTCATTCACGTAGTAGTCGGAGTACAGGTTGTTCACCAGAGCGCGGGTGCCCTGGTCGCCGCCCTGGGCGCCGCAGTAGACGATGCCGGGGGTGGCCACGGAGACGGTGCCGTTGTCCATAGCGGTCTTGATGGCCTCCATGGCGGCCACGAAGTCGTCGGTGGACCAGGTGCGGGTCTCCTCGTCGATGTACTGGAGGGCGCCGGCGGCCTCGAAGACCTCATAGTTGATGGCCATGCAGTGGGCGGCCACGCTCAGGGGGTACATGTAGTAGGTGCCGTCCAGCTGAGAGACGCTGGAGATGCCCTCGGCGATGTCGGAGCCGCTCTCGGTCCACAGGTCGCTCAGGTCCACCATCAGGCCCTCACGGGCGTAGTTGCCCACGATGCGCTCGGGGCCCTCGAAGATGATGTCGGGGCCGCTGCCGGAGGTGATGGCGGAGGTCAGCTTCTGGTCGCCGTCCTGATAGTTGATGGGAGTCACGTTCACGGTGATGTCGGGGTGCTGCTCATTAAACGCTGCGAGGATGGTGTCCCAGTTGGAGGCCTCAGTGAAGCCGCCGATGTTGAAGGCCCACAGGTCCAGAGTGACAGCGCTGCCGTCGGCGGAGCCGGAAGAGCCGGACGAGCCGGAGCCGCTCGTACCGCCGTTGCCGCCGCAGGCGGCCAGACCGAGGGTCATGCCCGCGGCCAGCAGGAATGCAAGAGGTCTTTTCATGTTCATATTGGTTCCTCCTTCATTTTTCATAAAATCGATGTTTGTGACTCCATCACCGTTGTATGGATTGTATAATTTTAATCGAGGTTTGTCAATATGATTTTTAAAAAAATTTTACGCATGACTTACATTCAGAAACTTTTCTTCAAAATCTCCAATTTCTGGCGGATTTACCTCAAAATCCAGCCCCTCTCAGATGTGCTTGTCGGAGAGGGCCTCAGCCACCACCTGCCGGATGGCGGCACACTGGTCCGGGTGCCGGCGGCACACCTCGTGAAAGAGCACGTCGGTGAGATAGAGCTGGGCCACCCGGGCGGCCACCGAGCCCACCTGGAGCGGTCCCTCCTTGGAGCCGCACTGGAGCACCACGTGGGCATAGGAGGCCCCGGGAGATTTGGGAAACCGGGTGATCAGGATGACCTTGGCCTTCCGCTCCCAGACGATCTTCAGGTTTTTCAGCAGCTCCTCGGTGGAGCCGGAGTAGGAGTAGTAGAGCACCGCGTCCTTGTCCGTCAGATGGGAGCAGGCGATGGCCTGCAGGTGGGAGTCCATCACCGCATGGTAGTTGGGCAGGCTGGTGCTGAACAGGTGGGCGCACTCCTGGGCCAGGAGCATGGACCCCCCCTGTCCCATACACAGCACCTTATCCGCCGAGGAGAGGATGTCCGCCGCCCGGCGGATGTCGTCGGGCCGGATCAGCTCCAGGGTCTGGGCCATGGCGTCCCGGTCGATGACGTAGAGCTTCTGGCTCAGCTCCTCAATGGTGTCCTCCGGCGTGATCTCGCTCTCCGGCGGGGGGGCGTCCACCCGTCCAGCGGTGGAGTTGGCGATGGCCAGCTTGAAGGCGTTGTAGCCCTTGTAGTCCAGCCGGCGGCAGAAGCGGGAGATGGTGGCCTCCGCCACGCCGCACTCCTCCGACAGCTCGGAGATGGACATGAACTGGGTCTTCTGCTGGTGGGCCACCACATAGTCGGCCACCCGCTTCTCCGCGCCGGTGAGCTGATAGTATTCACTGTTGATCTTTTCAAAGACATTTCCAAAAGGCATGCCGGTCTCCTTTTACACGGGTCGCACTGCGGAACGGGGCTCAGGCCTGCTTGGCCAGGATCTGGTCCAGCATCTGGTCGCACATGATGAGCATGCGGGGCAGGTGGAAGGGGCCCTTGAAGGTGCTGCCTTTGCAGGCAGGCATGGTGGGCTTGCCGTCCCGGCGGAGATAGCCGTACCAGTCGCCGAACTCCGGATCGGAGAAGTGCTCCTTGCAGTAGTCCATGGTCCGCTCAAACCAGGTGAGGTACTTCTCATCCCCGGTGTCCCGGAAGATCATCAGGCTGGCGATCATGGTCTCGTCGTGGGGCCACCACAGCTTCATGTCGTGCTCGTAGGCCTCGGGGGGACGGCCCAGGCAGTCGATAAAGTAGAGCAGGCCGCCGTACTCATAGTCCCAACCGGCGTTGATAGCCTGGTCAAAGATCTTCATGGCGATCTCGTGCTGCTTCTTGTCCCCCTTCCGGTTGGCGTCCTCCATGAGGAACCAGGAGCACTCGATGTCGTGGCCGGGGTTGACCACCCGGCCCTCGGTCACATCCAGGCGGGGGGTGCCGTCCAGGTCCACGCTCTCCAGGGTGCAGCCCAGCTCGGGCTTGTAGTGGTACTGGAAGATCTCATCCACGCACTTCTGGGCCCGCTCATTGTAGAGGGCCTCCTGCTCCGGGTCCACCCGGCGCAGCACGGAGGTGATGTTCAGGTAGATCATGGGGTTGGCCAGAGCCCGGCCGGACCGGGTCTCGGGAATGGTCTTAGGACCCATGCCGGTGGGGTCGTCGATCAGGCCCTGGTTCAGGTTCCAGATCAGGTCATAGGCCCGGCGGGCCCGCTCCAGGCACTCCTTCTCCCCGGTCACGCCGTAGTATTCCGCGTTGGCGATGGCATAAAACCCCTCGGAGAAGCAGTAGCGGCGCTGGCGCAGGGGCTTGCCGTCGCCGGTGACGGTGAAGTACATGCGGTCGCCCGCCTGGCGGTTAATGCAGTACTTCTCCATGAAGTCCAGGCAGCTCTTGCTGGCCTCCAGCCACTCCTCCTTCACCCCGTACACATGGCACAGGTAGGCGAAGGTCCAGGCGCACCGGCCCTGCATCCACACGCTCTTATCGGTGGAGAACACCTTTCCCTCCCGGTCCAGGCAGGTGTATACGCCGCCGTGCACCGGGTCCATTCCATTCTTCAGCCAGAAGCGGATGCTCCGCTCCAGTTCCTCCTTGATCCACTTCTGATGGCTCTGCAGCCGGACAGACAGATCCATATTCATTCCACCTTTCCAAATCTGGGGGGAAATGCTCCCCCTGCTGCCTCCATCATACCCGTCCGGTTTCTCCCCGTCAATAGATAGTCAGAAAATAATTTTCAATTTTATGAAAATATGCTTGACAGATCAAAAAAAGCTGATAGTCTATATAGGAAGATACCCTGTGTATTTCCTACAAAAACGGGAGGGTTCATACAATGAAGCACCTTGGAATTGAAGTCTCGGTGAAACATGTGCCGGAGCTGGACCCCGGCTTTCTTCCTCTGGGCAAGTTCAACGCGGCCTTTCTGAAGGACGCCAAGCAGCCCCTGGACGTGGCGGTGGAGCGGGCCGGCGGCGAGGTGGCCGTCTATAAGACCTTTATCCACGGCACCCCGGAGATGGCTGAGGCCGACATCTACTATGTGGACCGGCTCATCAAAATGCTCCTGTGGATGAAGGGCGGCTTCAAGGTCTACCTCAGCGGCAGCAAGGCCGTCTATGAGACCATGAAGGCCACCTACTGCGTGGGCGGCAAGCGGGCCTTTGACGCTGATTTCATGTCCAACGTGTACGAGAAGCCCTTCGAGGTGGTGTACTGCGACCAGGTGCCCGCCGAGAAGAGCAATCCCCAGGCGGTGGGCCGCCACCTGGGCGGCTGCCGCATCGGCTTTGACGCGGGCGGCTCCGACCGGAAGGTGTCCGCCGTCATCGACGGAGAGCCCGTCTTCTCCGAGGAGGTGGTGTGGTTCCCCAAGACCACCGCCGACCCGGACTACCACTATGAGGGGATCGTCTCCGCCCTGAAGTCCGCCGCGGCCCACATGCCCCGGGTGGATGCGGTGGGCGTGTCCTCCGCCGGCATCTACATTGAGAACCGCACCATGGTGGCCTCCCTGTTCCTGAAGGTCCCCAAGGACCTGTTTGACGCCAAGGTGAAGGACATCTACATCCGGGCCATCAAAGACACCTTCGGAGATGTGCCCTATGTGGTGGCCAACGACGGCGACGTGTCCGCCCTGGCCGGCGCCATGAGCCTGGAGGAGAACAACATCCTGGGCATCGCCATGGGCACCAGCGAGGCAGTGGGCTACGTGGACCAGAACGGCAACATCACCGGCTGGCTCAATGAGCTGGCCTTCGCCCCGGTGGACGTGTCCCCCAGCGCCATGGAGGACGAGTGGTCCGGGGACATCGGCTGCGGCGTGAAGTACTTCTCCCAGGACTCCGTCATCAAGCTGGCCCCCGCCGCCGGCATCAACCTGTCCGCGGACCTCTCCCCCGCCGAGAAGCTCAAGGAGGTCCAGAAGCTCATGGAGGTCCCCGGCTCCCCCGCCGAGGCTATCTACCGCTCCATCGGCGTGTACCTGGGCCACTCCCTGGCTCTGTACCACCACTTCTACGGCTTCAAGCACGTGCTGCTCCTGGGCCGGGTCATGTCCGGCCGTGGCGGCGACATCATCCTGGACGTGTGCAAGCAGGTTCTGGCCGACGAGTACCCCGAGGTGGCCGGCAAGATCAACCCCACTCTGCCCGACGAGAAGGCCCGCCGTGTGGGCCAGAGCGTGGCCGCCGCCTCTCTGCCTGAGCTGAACTGATCGTTCCGTCTCACACCGCATCCCAATTTTAAGCAAGTAAAACCCTACGCGGGCCCGGCGAGGAATCGCCGGGCCCGCCGTCGAAAGGAGGCCCCGCTATGGCCATCTTCAACCCGGAAAACAGCATCTGGCGCGTCACCGGAAAGCTGGTGGACCTGATGATCCTCAGCGTGTTCTGGCTGGCCTGCTCCCTGCCTGTGGTCACCCTGGGACCGGCCAGCGCCGCCCTCTACCATACGGTGGTGCAGTGCATTCGGGGCAACCGCAGGGACAGCTGGACTCTGTTTTTCCGCACCTTCCGGGACAACCTGAAGGTGGGGGTTCTGACCACGCTGGTGGTGCTGGCGGTGGGGGCGGCCCTGCTCTTTCTCCACGGCCTGGCCTATCAGATGGCCGCGGCGGGGACCGCCGAGTCGGTCTTTTATCTGTGCTACACCTTTCTCCTTCTGCTCCCCCTGGGGGTGGCCTGCTACCTGTTTCCGGTGCTCTCCCGGTTCACCTTCGGCGTGGGGGGGCTGCTGTCCAACTGCGCCCGGCTGGCCATCGTCCACCTGCCCTCCACCCTGGCCATGGCCCTGGAGCTCTACCTGGCTCTGGAACTGCTCCTGCGTATCCCCTTCATCGCCCTGGTGTCCTTTTCCGGCGTCACCGCCCTGTTCCAGTCCCTTTTCCTGGAGCGTATCTTCGCTCCCTATATCCGCGCTCAGCTGGGGGCGGATGAGGAAGGGGAGAACTCGGACCGCTGACAGACAGCTGTCCGGGGCCTCTCCCGCAGCTGCCTGACGGGCCGCTCCTCATTCACCCCCGCTCAAAACACAAACAGGCACCTGGAATTCCGTCACGGATTCCAGGTGCCTGCTGCATTTCTGTGTTCTTATGTGGGTTCCAGCGTCAAATTTTCTGGCTGCCTGTGGACCACACATGGTCCGCTTTGGCTGCTGTGGCAGTATTCTGGGCCATAACTCCCACCAGGGGATGGGGCACATAGGGCTCCTCCAGCCAGGCACACTCCTCCGGAGAGAGAACCAAATCCACGGCTTTAGCCGCCCCCTCGATGTGGTGCAGCTTGGTGGCCCCCACCACCGGGGCGGCAACCTTGGTAAGCAGCCACGCCAGGGAGACCTCCGTCATGGACACCCCGTGGCGGTCCGCCAATTCCGCCACCCGCCGGATGATGGGGGCGTCCGCGTCGGCGGTCCCTTCGTATTTCAGCCGGGCATAGTCGTCCTCCATCAGCCGTTTGGAGGTCTCTCCGGGGCGCTTGGAGAGCCGTCCTCCCGCCAGGGCGCTGTACGGCGTCATGGCGATGTTCTCCTGGCGGCAGAAGGGGGCCATCTCCCGCTCTTCCTCCCGGAAAATCAAATTGTAGTGCCCCTGCACGGAGACAAACTTGGCAAACCCCTCCCGGTCGGCCAGATCGTTCGCCCGGCACAGCTGCCAGGCAAAACAGTTGGAAATGCCGATATAGCGGGTCTTCCCCTCCTTCACCATCTGGTTCAAACCGTCCAGAATATCATAGAGGGGCGTCTGGTAGTCCCACATATGGTAAATATACAGATCCACATGGTCCATTCCCAGGTTTTTCAGGCTCTTTTCCAGCATGGTCCGGATATGCTGCTGACCGGTAACCCCCGCGGCAATCTCCTCGTTGGTGCGGGGGAGAAATTTGGTGGCCACCACCACCTCGTCCCGTTTTGCAAAATCCCGGAGGGCCCGGCCCAGGTACTGCTCGCTGGTGCCGGACTGATAGGCAATGGCGGTGTCGAAAAAGTTGACTCCCAGTTCCAGGCCACGCCGGATGATCTCACGGCTGTGCTTCTCATCCACCGTCCAGCTGTGCTGTCCATGGGCTGCGTCGCCAAACCCCATGCACCCCATGCAGATCCGAGAGACTGTCAGATCAGAATTTCCCAGCTTGGTATAGTTCATATTCGCTTCCTCCTGTTCTGATCTCTGATCTTAGGATAGCCCCGTCTCTCCAAAATCACAAATACCTGTTTTCTATCCTCAACCATAGCTGAAATGTATTTTTTGTGCCGGGAAGCTGGCCGGTAAGGCCGCCGAACACCGTGTATTGATCCCCCCGCCCAAGCAGGTGCGGCGGAGCCTGCGGCAGTGCGAAAGTTCCGCCTCAAATATTCAGAATAGGCATTTCTCTGCATGCAGCATAAGTATTTTACATTCTTCTTTTTCCACTTTAAAATGTAGATATCCAAATCGGATCCCTGCATTTTTTGATAGGAAGTGACGAGATGACCATTGAGGAGGCCAGCAGGCAGTACCACATCCCCATGAAAATCCTCAGAGAATATGAGAGCTGGGGGCTGTGCGGCGCGGTCAAGAAGGTCATGGGCGCCTGGCAGTACGACGACACCGACATTGAGCGGCTGAGCACCATCCTGACCCTCCACGACATCGGATTCACCTCCCGGGAGGTGGAGACCTATATGCGTCTGCTGCTGGAGCAGGAGGGCGATCACCGGGCCCGCCTCAGGATGCTGGATCAAAAGCGCCAGGCCACCCTGGACGACATCCATTTCCGGGAAAAACAGCTGGAGCGATTGGATTACCTGCGCTACGAACTGCGAAAGCAGACGGATGAGGCTGAACGGCGGACCGCCCCGCCGGCAAGATAAAAGGAGGAATTTCCTGTGAACAAATTGCTATCCGCACTGTTGACGCTGGCCATGGTCCTCTCCCTGAACGCCTGTGGAGGCGGCGTCTCCGGCAGCTCCCAGAGCGGCCCGTCCGGCAGCGGCAGCCTTTCCATCCCCGACACGCCTGCGCAGGACGCGCCTTCCGAATCTTCGGAGGAACCCGCCGCCTCCAATGAGGCGGATGCCGGCCCCGTCCTTGTGGCCTATTTTTCCGCCACCGGCAACACCGAGAGCGTCGCGGAGCGGCTTCAGACCGTTTTGAACGCCGACCTCTATGAAATCGTTCCAGCGGAGCCATACAGCGATGCGGATCTGAACTACGGCGATTCCGGCTGCCGGGCCAATCAGGAGCAGGACGACCCCGGCGCCCGCCCCGCCATCAGCGGAGGCGTGGAGAATATGGCGGACTATCAGGTGATCTTTCTGGGCTATCCCATCTGGTGGGGAGACGCGCCCAGGATCATCTCCACCTTCCTGGAGAGCTATGACTTTTCCGGAAAAACTCTGGTTCCCTTCTGCACCTCCGGGGGCAGCGGCATCAGGGCAAGCCAGGACAATTTGGCGGCGCTGACCGGGGATGCCCAGTGGCTGGAGGGGACGCGGTTCAATCCCGGCGTGTCCCAGGATGAGCTTTCCGATTGGGTAGACGGTCTGGGCCTTTGAGGTGAAGGGAAGGCATCTCCCATGCCTCAGCCGCCCAGATCCCCCCTTAGCCGCGGCTTTGGCCGCCCCTCTGCCCACCGCGGCGCCGCCGTCCCGTCACCCCCTCGTCAGGTATCCCAGGTTTTTGGCCCTGACGCTTCCCCATCCGGAAGCATTGCACAGATCATCAAACCATATAGGAGGTATAATAGTTGTATGAAAATCATGGATCAAACCGCGTTTGAAGCGCAGAACGTGTTCGGCCTTGGCGCCCCCAACGACGCCTACGCCCAGTACTTTACCGGCCAGTCCTTCCTCCGCCCTCTGACAAAGCCGGAGGACGGTCTGTTTCTGGCCAATGTCACCTTCGAGCCGGGCTGCCGGAACAACTGGCACATCCACCATGCCATCAAGGGCGGTGGGCAGCTGCTCATCTGCACCGCCGGTGAGGGCTGGTACCAAGAGGCCGGAAAGGAAGCCGTGAGTCTGACGCCCGGCACCGTAATCGTCATTCCCGCGGAAGTCAAACACTGGCACGGAGCAAAAAAAGACTCTTGGTTCAGCCACATCGCCATTGAGATGCCCGGCGAAGGCTGCTCCAATGAGTGGTGCGAACCGGTGAGCGGGGAGGACTATAACAAGTTGGGCTGAATCAAAGGTTTCCGCCGCTCCGGTACCGATGGTGACGGAACTATTTTTCAAACAGTTTTTTCGACAGCCTGAGGGGCGCGCCAGATGGCGCGCCCCTGTTTGAGTCTTTACTTCCCGTTTAAAGCCGCTTGGGGATGCAGTCACTCTCCACCCCCACCACATCATCCAGGAGAATTTTTGTCCCATCCGTCAGCACCAGCATCCGTCGGACCTCATCCACTCGTTTCAGCCGCCCGGAGGTAGTGCGGTAGGCCCCACCGTCCTTCCGCTCGTCCGGCTGGAACCAGGTAACCGTGATTTCCGGCTGTTCCGCAATATGCTCCAGCAGAACCGCCTGCCTCCGGTCCAGCTCCGCCTTGGTGTCCTCGTCCAGCTCCATCTTCTGATCCGTCAGGCGAGCAGTCTCCGCGATGACCCCCGCGTGGCCGCTGAGGGCGGCGAAGGGACTGAAGATGGCGGCCCGCTCCGAGATGGGCATTCGCGGGTGTCTGGCGGAGGTGGGATGGGGCAGGTGGAGCATATCGTCGTACCTCCCGCTCATGCCTGATGCCCTCCAATCGTCTGATTCCGCTCCCGTGCGGTGGCGCCCTCCTCCAGATTCATCCCCTTGAGGATGGCGTTCTTACCATACCGCTTTTTGATCCCCAGCATGGCCTCCTGGAGCTTCCGCTCTCTGATGTGGGCAGCTTTATCTGCCTGCTCCTGCTTTTCTTTGGTAGTATAATCAGTAAATAGGTCCAGCTGCTCCGCCGGCTCCTCCTTTGAGACGCTGGTCTCGTCCAGCAGCTTGTTGGCGCTGATGCTCAGGCGGCGGATCAGCAGGTTTTTGTCCACAATGCGGTCATAGAGGGCCGTCACAGCTTTCAGCAGATCATTGGCGGAGGAGGTATAGGGAAAATTCTCCGTCCCCACCGCGTGCTTGGGGATCTTCCGCCCATAGCGGTCAGCGGTGACAGGGCCCTTGTACTGGGCGGCGCGGCTGGGGTCGTCCAGGTTTTCCCGGTCATAGCCCACGGTGAGGACCAGCTGGTTGGTCGTTAACCCCTTGTCCACCAGGTCCAGGGCCAGAGCGTCCGCCATCTCCCGCACCACCAGGCGGGCTTTCTGGAAGTCATACGGGCACTGGAGCACCTGGCCGGAGACGATGCTCTTATTTTCCGGCTTGTACGCTTTCGCGTCCGCGATGGTACAGGGCTCCCAGCCCCAGGCGTGGTCGATCAGAATCTCCGCGTTGATGCCAAACAGCTTATAGAGCAGTTCCTCGTTGTGGTACTCTCCGGGTGTTCCGATGGAGCACCGAGCCACGTCCCCCATGGTGTACATCCCATGGGCCTCCAGTTTCGTCGCATAACCCTTGCCCACCCGCCAGAAGTCGGTGAGGGGCCGGTGACTCCACAGCAGCCGCCGGTAGGTCATCTCGCTGAGCTTGGCGATGCGCACCCCGTCCTTGTCCGGGTGGACGTGCTTGGCCACGATATCCATGGCCACCTTGGCCAAATATAGGTTGGTGCCCATGCCCGCCGCCGCGGTGATGCCGGTTGTCTTTAAAATGTCCAGAATGATGGTCCGGGTCAGCTCCCGGGCGGTCATCTGATAGGTGTCCAGGTAGTTGGTCAGGTCCATAAACACCTCGTCGATGGAGTAGGGATAGATGTCCTCCGGGGCCACATATTTCAGATAGACACTGTAGATCTTGGTGCTCCAGTGGATATAGTGGGCCATCCGGGGTGGAGCCACAATGTAGTCCAGGGCCAGAGCGGGATTCTTCTGCACCGACCGATCGTGCCAGGAGGAGCCGGTGAACTGATGGCCGGGGGCGCACCACTTCCGCCGGGCGTTCACCTCCGCCACCTTCTGCACCACCTCAAAGAGCCGGGCGCGGCCCGCGATGCCGTAGGCTTTCAGGGAGGGGGAGACGGCCAGGCAGATGGTCTTGTCCGTGCGGCGTTTGTCCGCCACCACCAGATTGGTGGTCATGGGGTCCAGACCTCGCTCCACGCACTCTACACTGGCGTAAAATGATTTCAGGTCACAGCAGACATAGGTCCGCTCCTTCATGCTCCCTCACCTCCTGATTTTAGGATACCACGGGTGCAGTCCCGCTATTGGGACCGCCCCCAAATGGAGCCCAGCGTCTCTGGTGCGGTCTCCAGGAAATTCTTCTGCCCCGTTTCATTTTTCCATAAGCCGCGTGCCGTTTTCAACGCTCCACCGGAACCTCTCTGTCTCTCTTGCATTGCTTTGATTATAGCACATCTGTTCTAAAATTTCTACTGCGGCATTTCAGATCGTGGCGGAACAGCCTTGCTTCTCTGTTCCCAGCCTCTCCAGGGGAGCCTGCTCTAAAAACATAAAGAGACGCCGGTCTATTGCCGACGTCTCTTTTGTGCAGAGCGCGTTACAGAAGGGCGGCTTCGCCGCCCTGAGCATTCAAATCACGAAGGGTGGAGCCGCTCTTTGTGCGGCGGAACCCAAAGCAAAAAGGCAACTGCTTTCGCAGTTGCCTTTTTGCTTTGGCAAGTCACTACAATCTAGATATTTAAAATTTTGAATCAGCTGTCTTAAATCTTGTCCTACGGCCCTTCTGGGCCGCGCCGCTTTTGCGGCGTTCGAGCGTTTTGCCGCAGGCAAAACCTCGGCGGAAGGGCGGCTTCGCCGCCCTGAGCATTCTAATGCCGAAGGGTGGAGGCCGCCCTCTGGCGGCCGGAACCCAAAACAAAAGGCAACTGCTTTCGCAGTTGCCTTTTGTTTTGGCAGCGGGAGAAGGATTCGAACCCTCACAAACAGAGTCAGAGTCTGTCGTGCTACCCTTACACAATCCCGCTATTTTTTGTTTTTTCTTCCGCCCTCTCGCGAGGACAGGTGCTATTATACGCAAGGCCAGCGGAAATGTCAATAGTTTTTTCAAAATTTTTTGACAAAAATTTTCACGCCTCAAACAGGCCGAAAAGATCCCCCTCAGAGGCAGGGCCGGCGGTCGGTTCCGCCGGCCCTGCTCGTCTTGTTTCATCACAGCTCCCACGGCTGTCCCGTGGCAAAAAACCACAGCACCCGCCTGAAAACCTTCCGCCCGGTGACCCGCTCCAGGGCCCGGCTGTAGGCCTCCAGCTGGGGGCGATACTCCTCCGCCCGGGCCCCCTCTCCGCCGGGGCGGATGCGGTCGCTCTTGAAGTCCAGGACAGTGAGCCCGTCCCCCTCCGCAAACCAGCAGTCGATGACCCCCTGGAGGAGCACCTCCTCCCCCTCCAGCCCGGGGCCGTAGTCCGAGGCGGGGACCAGGAGGGAAAACTTGAACTCCCGATGGATCTCGGGAGAGGCCAGCAGCCGCTTTCCCAAATCGGAGGCGAAGAAGGCCGCCGGCACCGCCGGGTCCACCGCCTCCCGCTGGAGGTGGGTGAGGAAGCCCCCCGCCGCCAGACGGTCCAACTCCGCCCCAATGGCCTCCGGGCTGTGATCCCCCTCCAAGGGCAGGTACTGCATGGCCAGATGGAGGGCGGTCCCCCGCTCTGTGGGGGTGAGCCCCTTTTCCCGGGCAATAAAGTCCGGCCGCTGGATGGGCTCCGGGCGGCGCTCCCGAGACTTGGGGGTCTCCTCCGCCGCCTCCTGGTCCAGCACCCGCCCCTTCAGCTGGGTGGCGGTGAGCTTGGAGGGCATCTCGGACGCCGTCCCATAGGGATAGCGCCAGGTGAGGGCCTCCATCAGTTCCCCGGCCTCCTCGTCCTGCTCCGCCGCGGGCAGATCGGCAAAGCGGCCCTCGGGCCCGGAGGCCGCCTGGAGCCCCGCCCCCTCCACCCAGCGGATGTCCCAGGGGGGGCCCAGATGTTCCGCAATGCGCTCCGGGGCGCCGCACATAGCCCGCAGCCCCTCCGCCTCCGGCCGGGTGAGGGCGTGGAGGAGAATCCATGCCCCCACGCTCTGCTGCCGCTCCAGGGCCGCCGGGGACACCGGGGCGTCCGCCTCCCCCGCCAGCCGCTCCAGGGCCTTGAGCCCCTCGGTGAGGGCGATGGACAAAATCAGCTTCTCCTGGGCCCGGGTCATAGCCACGTACAGCAGGCGCAGCTCCTCGGCCATCATCTCCCGCTCCAGCTGTCGGGCCACCGCCCGCCGGGCCAGGGTGGGGTACTCCACCATCCGCTCCCGGTCCAGCCCCTTGGGGCCCACCCCCAGCTGGGCGTGGAACAGCACCGGGCGCATAAGGTCGTCCCGGTTGAAGCGGCGGGACAGGCCGCACACCAGCACCACCGGGCACTCCAGCCCCTTGGAGCGGTGGATGGACAGGATGGACACCCCCTCCCCCTCCTGGGCGGAGGAGGCGGTGGAGAACTTCCCGCCCGCTGAGCGGATGCGCTCCAGGCGCAGGAGGAACTGGAACAGGGAGCGGCAGCCGCTGTCCTCCAGCTCCCCGGCCAGGGCGTACAGGGAGAGCAGGTTGTCCTGCCGCTCCTGTCCCCCGGGCATGGCCCCGAACAGGCCCAGCAGGTTGGTCTTTTCGTAGATGTGCCAGATGAGCTGGCGGCAGGTCATGTCCCCCGCCCCGAAGCGCAGCTCCTCCAGCTCCTCCAAAAAGTCCCGGCACTCCACGTCCCCTTCCTGGGCGGCGTGGACCACGGCGGAGTAGAAGTCCCCGCTTTTGCTCCCCGCCCGGAGCAGGGCCAGCTTGTCCCCGTCAAAGCCGTACACCGGGGAGCGCAGGGCGGCGATGAGGGGCACGTCCTGGCGGGGGTTGTCCACAATCTGCAGCAGGGCCAGGGCCACGTTCACCTCGGTGGTCTCAAAGAAGTCCCCGCCGCTGTCCGCCTTCCAGGGGACCCCCGCCTGGGACAGCTCCCGCAGGTAGTGGTGCATGACCACCCCGGGGCTGCGCAGGAGGATCATCACGTCGGAGGGGCGCAGGGGCCGCTCCCCGTCCCCCTCCTTCACCATCAGGGGCTGATCCAGCAGCGCCCGGATGCGCCGGGCGGCCCACCGGGCCTCCAGGCGGTTCTTGTCCTCCCGCTCCCCCTCCTCCTGGTCCCCCAGGAAGGACAGGTCCAGCAGGTCCAGCTCCAGCTCTTTGTTTTCACTCTCCGGGAATTTGCCCTGGGGAACCAGGGCCTGGTCGTCGGTGTAGTCCAGCTCCCCGAACTCAGTAGACATAATGTTCCGGAACAGGTCGTTGCACCCCTCCAGCACCTGCCTCCGGGAGCGGAAGTTCCGGGAGAGCACCCGCCGCCGGGGCTCCCCCTCCGCCGCCCCGTCCCCGTCCGGGAAGCTGCGGTACTTTTTTAGAAAGATGGTGGGGTCGGCCAGCCGGAAGCGGTAGATGGACTGTTTCACGTCCCCCACCTGAAAGAGCTTTCTTCCCCCGTCGGACACGGCGGAAAAGATGGCGTTCTGCACCTGATTGGTGTCCTGGTACTCGTCCACCATCACCTCGGCGTAGCGGGCGCTCCAGGTCCGGGCCAGCTGGGTGGGCTCCCCCGTCTCCGGGTTGGTGAGCAGGCGGACGGCGAAATGCTCCAAATCGGAGAAGTCCAGCAGGCCCCGCCGGGCTTTCTCCGCCTGATAGGCCCCCTGGAAGGTCCCCACCAGGTCCATGAGCCCCTGGACCGCCGGGCGGCTCTCCCCCAGGGCGGCAAGCTGCTCCCCGCTGTCCCCGTCGAACCAGTCGGACAGCTTCCCGAACCGCTCCTTCACAGAGTCCCGCAGGTCCTTCACCCGCTGAGCGGCCTCCAGGGCCCGGGCCTCCTCCATGGGGCTGAGTTCCACGGTCCGCTTCCGCTTCCGGCCCACCGCCGGGAAGGGGATGGGCAGGCAGGCGAACGCCCGGTCCCAGCTGCCCCCCTCGGCGGCGGCGCAGAAGGCCTCCACCCCCTCCAGGGTAGTCTGGAGAGATGGGGCGTAGTTCCCCTCCAGCAGCTCGTCGGCGGCCGTCAGGGCCAGGGCCTCCTCCAGCCGCTTGGCGCAGTCCCGCCCCTGCCGGGCGGCGTCGGTGAGGAGCAGGCGGCCCCAGGCGGTCTCCCCCGCGTCGGTCACCCCGGACAGCTCCCAGGCCTCCCGCTGCTCCCTCAGCCAGCGCTCCGGTTGTGGGTGGCTCTGGATGCGGCCGAACACGTCCAGCACGATCTGGGCCAGGCGGCTGTCGTCCCGCCCGGCGGACAGGGTGTCCACCAGAACGGCAAAGGGGCTGTCCGGCTGGATGCCCTCGTACTGCTCCTCCAGCACGTCCTCCAGCACCTGGGCCATGAGCACCTGGGCCTCCCCCTCGTCGCACAGCCGGAAGTCCGGGTCCAGGTCCAGCCGGTGGCCCTCCTCCCGCAGGAGGGCGGAGCAGAAGGAGTGGATGGTGGAGATCTGGGCCCGGTACACCAGGGTGGACTGACGCCGCAGGTGCCGGTCCCCGGGGTCCTCCGCCAGGCGGGAGGACAGCTCCTGGGCGATGCGGGTGCGCAGTTCGGCGGCGGCGGCCTTGGTGTAGGTGATGACCAGGAAGCGGTCCAGGTCCAGCCCCTCCCGGGTCACCCGGTCCAGCAGCCGCTCCACCAGCACCCGGGTCTTGCCCGACCCGGCGGCGGCGGACACCAGCAGCTCCCCGCCCCGGTCGTCTACGATCTTCTTTTGTTCGTCGGTCAAGGGAAAGGCCATGGGGGTTCCTCCTGTCAGGTATCAATCGGTTTGGGCCTTGTTTGAAAATTGGAGATGTGCCCAACGGCGAGGGATTTTTTCGCCAGACAAGGCGATTTGACGCAGCAATACTTTGTGTATTGCAAGGAAAATCAACGCAGTATGGCGGAAAAAGACCCGGCGTTTGGGCATGTTGACATTTTTCAAACAAGGCCTAGGCGGGCGGATGATATCCGCCCCTACGCAGCTCAGGTTTCGTTGACCTGGACGGTGATCGTTCCCGACACATCCGTGCGGTAGATCTCCGCCCCGGCGGTGGCGATGCGCTCCAGTGTCTCCTGGGCCGGGTGGCCGTAGCGGTTGTCCGCCCCCACGGAGATGAGGGCGTACTCCGGCCGGGTCTGGTCCAGCAGGGCCTGGGAGGTGGAATATTGGGACCCGTGGTGGCCCACCGCCAGCACCTCCAGATCGGGCAGCTGGGTGTGGCGGAACAGCAGCTCCTCCACGTCGGAGCCCATGTCGCCGGTGACCAGCACGTCAAACTCCCCCTGGGAGGCCAGGACGATGAGGCCCTCCTCGTTGGTCTCCCCGCTGCCCAGGGGAGCGATGAGGCGGATGGTCCGCCCCTCCCCCAGGTCCAGGGTGGTGTCACTTTGGATATACAGTATCTCCGTGCCCCGCTCCTGGGCCAGGGAGACGATCTCCTGCCGGAGGGCGCTGTCCGGCTCCACGTCGGGGATGGCCAGAGTGTCCACGTCTATCCGCCGCAGGAGCTGGGCCACCCCGTTGGCGTGGTCGTCGTGGAAGTGGGTGAGCGCCAGCAGGTCCAGCCGCCCCACGCCCCGGTCGGTCAGGTAGTCGGCGGCCGTGTCCCCGGCACTGTCATAGCCGTCCCCGCCGCAGTCCACCAGGGTCAGGAAGCGGCCGGAGCGCACCAGAATGCTCTGCCCCTGGCCCACGTCCAGGGCGGTGACCGCCCCGGCCCCCTGCCAGAAACTCAGATTGCTCAGCACCATGGCCAGGCACAGGGAGGACACTCCGGCGCAGATGGGGGTGATCCACCGCCGCTTCCCCCGCTGTAGGAGGACAAACAGGATCAGCAGATAGACGAAGACCAGCCATATCCGATAGTAGGGCGTGTCCAGGGTGATGGCGGAGAAGGGGGCCCGGGACAGGCCCTCGATGCTCCAGGTCAGGTACCGCCCCAGCAGAGAGACCGGCCGGGCCAGCAGGGCGGCCGCCTGGGGCAGGAGGACTCCCGCTCCGCCCAGGATCAGCCCCGCTCCGAACAGTCCGCTCACCGCCCACAGGGTGAGCAGGTTGGACAGCAGAGAGATCAGGGGCACCGAGTTGAAGTACAGGGCGGTGAGGGGGGTGGTGAGCACGCTGGCCCCCACGGTGGCGGCCAGGGTGGAGACCAGGAAGCGCAGGACGCTCCGGGCGCACCAGCCGGCGCTCCCCCGCTTGGCTTCTGCAAAGGGGACGCGGGCCATCAGCACCTCCTGGATGCGGCCGGCGCACAGAAGGATGCCCGCCACCGCCGCGAAGGACAGCTGGAGCCCCACATGGGTGATGGAGAAGGGGTTTGCCAGCAGAATGAGCAGCAGGGCCGTCCCCAGGGCGGTAGCGCTGTCCCGCTCCCGGCGGAGCAGCGGGGCAATCTGGAGCAGGATGATCATAATGGCCGCCCGGACGATGGACGGGCTGCACCCGGTCATCATGGTAAACAGGATGGACACGGGGATGAGCACCAGGGCGGTCCCTCTCCGGCTGCCGCCCAGCAGGAGGGACAGCAGTCCCGCCAGAAGCACCAGATGGGAGCCGGACACCGCCACCGTGTGGGTGAGGCCGGTGCGCTGGAGGTCGGTGTTGAAGGAGTCGGACAGGTCCGTCCGGTTTCCCGTGACCAGGGCCTTGGCCAGGGGCGCCACATTCTGGGGAAAGATGCGCTCCACGCTCTCCTCCAGGGCCCGGGTCCAGTAGGCCGGCCAGTCCCGGAGGGGTAGGGATTCCGGCTGCTCCACATCCAGGCGGCCGTAGGCCCGGGCGGTGAGGAAAATTCCCTGGGCGGTGTAATAGGTGATCTCCTCCCCGGAAGCGGAGCGGTCCGCCCGGGAGCAGTGGGCCACCGTCTCGATTTTGTCCCCGGGGCGCAGGTCCGCCCCCTGCTCATCCAGATACAGCAGGGTCCGGATGTCCGGGCCGGATTCGGGCTCCAGCCGGACTTGGACTGACCAGCCGTAGTCGGTCTCCTGGGGCCACTGGGCCACGGTGCCCTGGAGGCGGATGGTGATGTCGTCCAGGGCCAAGGCGGGCCGCCAGAACAGGGCGGAATACCCGGCGGTCCAGAGAAACCCCAGGGCTAACCCGGCCGCCGCCCAGCGCACCGCCTTTCGGACCCGTTTCTGTCGTTCCACGGGGAGAAACGTAAGGGCGGCCAGTACAGCCGAGGCGATTCCCAGAGGGATCAGCACCCCCTCCAGGGGCAGGTACCCGGCGCACAGGGCGGCCAGGGCAAAGGCAAAGGAGAAGATAGCCAGCCGGCGCATGGAATCTCCTCCTCTCCCTAAAATATAAGACGGTCTCATTATAGCGGATTTGGCCCAAAAGAACAAGTAGCCCCGCAGTCCCCCAGCCCTCCGGCGGGCAGCTGGGACGGAAAAATTTTCTCCTTGACATTTCCCCTCCGCGCTCTATAATAATAGTACATTTGTTCTATTTTGATTTAAGGAGGAGGGACAGGCGTGGAGCTCATGGACAAGCTGGAGATTCTGGCCGACGCGGCCAAGTACGACGCGGCGTGCACCTCCAGCGGCCTGGACCAGGCCGGGCGGCCGGGGACCATCGGGAGCACCACCCTGGCCGGGTGCTGCCACTCCTTCTCCGCGGACGGGCGGTGTATCTCCCTTTTAAAGGTGCTCATGACCAACGTGTGCGCCTACGACTGCCAATACTGCGTCAACCGCCGGTCCAACGACCTGCCCCGGGCCGCCTTCACCCCCAGGGAGCTGTGCGAGCTCACCATGGGCTTCTACCGGCGCAACTACATCGAGGGGCTGTTTCTCTCCTCCGCCGTGCTGGTCAGCCCCGACTACACCACCGAGCGGATGATCGAGGCCCTGCGCCTCCTCCGGGAGGAGTACCGCTTCGGCGGCTACATCCACGCCAAGGCCATCCCCGGGGCGGACCCCCGGCTTACCTACCGCTTAGGGTTGCTGGCCGACCGGATGAGCGTTAACATCGAGCTGCCCAGTGCGGGCAGTCTGGCCCTGCTGGCCCCGGACAAGAGGAAGGAGAACATCCTCACCCCCATGGGGCAGATCCGGGACGGCATCTCCCTGGCCAGCCGGGAGCGGAAGCTGTGCCGCCACGCCCCCCGGTTCGCCCCGGCGGGCCAGTCCACCCAGATGATTGTGGGGGCCACCCCGGAGAGCGACCGGCAGATTTTGACCCTCACCCAGGGGCTCTATGACAAATACCACTTAAAGCGGGTGTTCTACTCCGCCTACATGCCCGTGTCCAACAGCCCCCTCCTCCCGGCCCCCCAGAATTTCCAGCCGCCCCTTCTCCGGGAGCACCGGCTGTACCAGGCGGACTGGCTGCTGCGGTTCTACCACTTTCGGGCGGAGGAGCTTCTGGATGAGGAGGCCCCCAACCTGGACCCCCGCCTGGACCCCAAGTGCACCTGGGCCCTGCGCCACCTGGAGTTCTTCCCGGTGGAGGTCAACCGGGCGGACTACGAGGCCCTCCTCCGGGTGCCGGGGGTGGGGGTGCGGTCGGCCCGGCGCATCCTGGCCGCCCGGCGGGTGGGCCCCCTCACCTTTGAGGGGCTCAAGCGGCTGGGGGTGGTCTTGAAGCGGGCCCAGTACTTCCTCACCTGTTCCGGACGGCCCCTGACGGGGCTGCGGGTGCGGGAGGACGGCCTGCTGCGGCACCTGGCGGCCCTGGACGCCCCCAGGGAGCCGGTGATGGAACAGCTCTCTCTGTTTGACGGGCCGGGAGGCGGCGTCCCGTAACCCCCCGCTTTTCACGGCCGTCCGCCTGTGGTATACTGCAAGCAAAGCAAAACGCCGTCTGCGAGACAGAGGAGAGGAACACATGGAACTTTTGGAGGCAATGGAACGGCGCCACTCGGTGCGCAGCTATGAGGACCGGCCTCTGGAGCCGGAGGTCCGGGCGGAGCTGACCGACTTTCTCGCCCAGTGCAGCCGGGAGAGCGGCCTGCACATGCAGCTGGTCCTGGACGAGCCGGAGGCGTTCGGGGGCCTCATGGCCCACTACGGGAAATTTTCCGTGGTGAAGAACTACATCGCCCTGGTGGGCAAAAAGTCGGCCCAGCTGGATGAGCTCTGCGGCTATTTTGGGGAGAAAGTGGTCTTGAAGGCCCAGCAGATGGGGCTGAACACCTGCTGGGTGGCCCTCACCTATAAAAAGGTGAAGTCCGCCTTCCAGGTGGGCCCCGGGGAGAAGCTGGGACTGGTCATCGCCATCGGCTACGGGAAGGAACAGGGGGTTCCCCACACCTCCAAGGCCCCGGAGGCGGTCATGGAGACGGAGGGCCCTGCCCCCGACTGGTTCCGGAGGGGGGTGGAGGCCGCCCTGCTGGCCCCCACCGCCATGAACCAGCAGAAATTCAAGTTCACCCTCCGGGGGGATACCGTGTCCGCCAAGGCCGGGATGGGCTTTTACACCAAGGTGGACCTGGGCATCGTCAAGTACCACTTTGAACTGGGGGCGGGTAGAGACCGCTTCCGCTGGGCAGAATAAGGCCGAAACACTTCAGAACAGCGCGGAGGTTGACATGAGAGAGGTCATCTTATACATTGCCATGAGCCTGGACGGGTATATCGCCGATGCACAGGGCGGCGTGGACTGGCTGGGCGGCCACGGGGAGCCGGAGGAGGGGATGGAGTCCTACTCCCGTCTGCTCCAGCGGATCGACACGGTGGTCATGGGCTGGAACACCTACCACCAGGTGACCACGGAACTCTCCCCGGAGCGGTGGGTCTATGAGGGGCTGCACACCTATGTGATCACCCACCGCCCCCTCCCCGCCGCGCCGGGCATCACCTTCACGGCGGAGGAGCCCTGTGCCCTCATCCGGCGGCTGCGCCGGGAGGAAGGGAAGTCGGTGTGGATCTGCGGCGGTGGGAGCGTCGTCCAGCCCCTGATTCGGGAGGACCTGATCGACGAGTACCACCTCTCCCTCATCCCCACCATCCTGGGGTCCGGCATCCGGCTGTTTGGGGAGCTGGCGGACCAGCGGAAGCTGCGGCTGGTGCAGGTCCAGTCCACCGGCGGTATCGCCGAGCTGATCTACCGTCGGCGGTAAGAGAGGAGGCGGTCTCATGTCCTGGACCCAGGTCTCTTACCTCTACGACGGCACCTACGCCGGATTTCTCACCTGCGTCTTTGACAGCTTCCGGCACCGGGAGGAGCCGGCGGATTTCACCCCATTTGACCAGGCGGCCGCCTCCTTCTACCCCCAGCGGGCGGTGGAGACCCACCGGGAGAAGGCCCGGCGGGTGTACCGCTCCCTGGACCAGTTCGGCCGGGAGGGGAAGCGGTGGGCGGTGCGGGGCTTTCTCACCTGCCTGGAGGAGCGGGAGCTGTGGCTGTGGCGGTTCTACCAGCTGGGTTTTCAGGAAAAGAGCGCGGTGAGCCGGGATCTCACCCACCCGGTGGTGGACACGGTGCGGAAGGCGGTGCGCCACCTGGAGGAGGAGGCACACCTGCTCACCGGCTTTGTCCGCTTCTCGGAGCTGGATGGGGTGCTGGTAGGGGAGATCTCCCCCAAAAACCGGGTGCTCCCCCTGCTGCGCCCCCACTTCTGCGGGCGCTACCCCCAGGAGCAGTTTCTGCTTTACGACAAGACCCACCGGGAGGCCCTCATTCATGTGCCGGGCCGGTGGTCCATCCTCCCTATGGAGGAGTTTCAGATGGGCCGGGCCGGGACAGAGGAGCTCCAGTACCGGCGCATGTGGCGAAAATTCTACGACACCATCGCCATTGAGGGGCGGGAGAATCCCCGGTGCCGCATGACCCACATGCCCAAGCGGTACTGGGACAACATGACGGAGTTTCAGAGGGAGGAGCCGGAGACAGGTCCCAGAGCGGTCCCCGCCCCCTGAGTTCCTCTGTTCCCCGTTCTTTCTATTCCACACATACGAAATTTTACCCCCGCTGTCACAACAGCGGGGGTAAAATTGTGTCATAGACAGAAGGACAAGAGAGGAGGCGAACACCGTGGAACCCATCCGCACCCGGGAGGAGCTGGAGGCGCTGTACGACCGGCACGTGAACATGGTCTATCAGATCTGTCTCATGCTGCTGAAAAACGTGCCAGACGCGGAGGACGCAACTCAGACGGTCTTTCGCAAGGTGATGGAGTATCAGAAACCCTTTCGTGATCCGGAGCACGAGAAGGCCTGGCTCATCGTCACCGCCCGGAACGAGTGTAAAAACCAGCTGCGGCATTGGTGGAACACCCGCCGGGAGAGCCCCGAGGCCCTGGAGAAGCTGACCTATGACCCGCCCGACAGCGAGGGCGGGGAGCTGAAGCGGCTCATCTGGGAGCTGCCCGAGAAGTACCGGCTGGCCCTGTATCTCCACTACTACCAGGGGTATTCCACCCAGGAGATTGGAGAACTGATGGGCCAGGAGCCGGCCACCGTCCGGGTCTGGCTGTCCCGGGGCCGGAAGAAACTGAAATTGCGATTGGAGGCGGAAGAGTATGGAGCTCCGTGAACTGAACCGTGCCTTTGACCAGTTTTCCCCCACCCAGGAACAGAAGGAGGCTATACGAGCGCGCCTCCTGCATGCAGAAAGGAAGAGACGACCTATGAAGCGGATGAAAAAAACCATCGCGGTGCTGGTTGCGGCCGCCCTGCTGCTAATGACCTGCGCTTTCGCGGTGATATCCGGGGTGGACCAGGCTCTGCTGCGCTACTTGGGGGTGGAAGCAGAGGAAGCGCCCCTCCTGTCCCCCATGGCGGTCCCACTGGACATTGTGGTGGAGGACAGCGGCTGCACCCTGGAGGTGAAGCAGGTCCTGGCGGACCAATATGCTGCCTTGATTTTGGTCGAGTTCACCGCCCCGGAGGGGACTGTGTTGAACGGAGAACAGTATGAGTTCGGCACTGTCCGGGTCGACGGCTCTACCTCGGAGAGGGAGATTACCGCACCAGATGGCGAAAGAGTTAAGGGAGGAAGTATTTTCTGGAAAACACTAGAAGATAGCGACCCAGCGGATAACCATGTCACCCTGCTCTATGAAATCCAACCTATGGCGGGGGAACCCAGCCTTCTAGGGTGCACGGTGGACCTGACCCTGACCAGGTTCTACCAATCGGAAAGCGGGGTCCTGGCTCCGCCCCTGTTCACTGGGAACTGGTCCTTTTCCCTGACCATTCCGGATGAGGACCCTGGGAGATACCTGCCGCTCCAGCAGCCCTTTGACGTGGAGGGCCGCCGTGTCCAGCTCTCGGCCATCTACGTCTCACCGCTCTCCCTGACGGTGGAGATGCAGGAGTCACAGGACCGGGTGGCGGATATTTTCGAGTACGTCGTGGACAACTGGGAGGGGAATATCTCTCTGACAACAGTGGGAGGCGAAACCGTCCAAATTACAGACACCGGGCCAATGTTCAGCAACCGAGAAGGCGAACAGACCGGTTTGGAGTGGGGCTGGGACAAGGACCAAGGACGCTTCCGCTTCTTGCCGGAGCGCATCATCGACCCGGCTGAAATCGCCTCTGTCACCTTCTTTGGCACGACCATTCCCCTCGCCCCTTAGCCATATTGAAAAAACTGGGAGCGCCAAGGCGCTCCCAGTTTTTTTAAAAAATTATGTCCATAGCTCAACATTTCGGTGTGGAAAATTGTATGATAAATAGAGAGAGCAGAAGGGAGGCGTTTTGGATGGACCCAGCGCGCAGCCGGGAGGAAGTGGCCAGCCTCTACCGGAGACACGTGGCCATGGTCTATCAGATCTGTCTGGTGCTGTTAAAAAACGTGCCCGACGCGGAGGACGCATCCCAGAATGTCTTTCGCAAGGTGATGGAGTATCAAAAACCCTTTCAGAGTCCGGACCACGAGAGGGCCTGGCTCATCACCGCCGCCCGGAACGAGTGTAAAAATCAGCTCAAGCACTGGTGGCGCACCCGACGGGCGGACGAATCCGTGTTAAACACCCTGACCTGGGAACAGCCGGAGGACGGGGCGCTGTGGGAGCTGATTTTGTCCCTGCCGGAGAAATACCGGCTGGTGCTCTATCTCCACTACTACCAGGGCTATACCGCCCAGGAGACGGCGGAGATCTTGGGGAAAAACCCCTCCACCGTCCGCACCTGGCTGGTCCAGGCCCGGAAGAAGCTGAAAGAACGATGGGAGGCGGAACACAGTGGAAGATCGTGACATTTACCGGGTGTTTGAGCAGGTCAAACCCACCCGGTCTCAGGAGGAGGCCATGCTGGAGCGCCTCTTTTCGGAGGAAAGGAAGAGACGTCCTATGAAGCTGATGAAAAAAACTATTGCAGTGCTGGCGGCCGCCGCCCTGCTGCTGACCACCTGCGCCTTTGCGGCGGTGACCGGACTGGACCAGCGCCTGCTGAACTACCTGGGCGTCAGCGCCCAAGAGGAGCCCCTGCTGTCCCCCATGGCGGTACCCCTGGACATCGTGGTGGAGGACAGCGGCTGTACTCTGGAGGTGAAGCAGGTCCTGGCCGACCGGTATGCCGCCCTGATTCTCATGGAGTTCACCGCCCCGGAGGGGACGGTGCTGGACGGGGACGTATACAGCCTGTGTTCCTATCAGGACATCCTCAACACACCCTTCCCGGAAATTCTGAACTCCAACGAGCAGAACTGCGGCTGGAGCTATGGCTGGACGGTGCTGGAGGACGGGAATCCGGCCGACAACCAGATTGCTCTGATCTATACCCTAGAGGCTACAGAGGGAGAACCGGACTTGCTGGGCAGCACTCTGCGTTTTACCTTCGATGAACTCACCCAAGGTGTGCCCGCACAGTCGTCTGTGATACTGCGCGGAAACTGGAGCTGCAGCTTCACACTTCCCGAGGAGGACTGCGGACAGGTCTACTCGCTCCACCAGCCCATAACGGTCCAGGGCTGTGACCTCACTTGTACCTCGTTGTATGTCTCCCCACTCTCCCTGGTGATCGGATTGACCGAGGGAGAAGCCTTGGTTTCCGACGTATTTGACGCCCTGGCCGACGGCTGGGCAAACAACATCTCCCTCACCACTGCGGACGGGGACATCGTCGGAATCAAGGAAGGGCGGAGCATGAGCACCCTGTTTGAGCATTACAATACGCCCCAGCAGCAGGAGGGCGGCCGCTTCTGCTACCGGCCGGAGCAGATCCTCGACCCGGCGGAAATTGCCTCTATCACCATCTTTGGGCAGACCTTCCCCCTGGACGGGCTGGTTCCGGTGGAATCATAGGAACAAGGGCGGCGGCAGCCGCCCTTGTTTTTCCCGCACAACAGAAAAACAAAAGGCAACTGCTTTCGCAGTTGCCTTTTGTTTTGGCGGAGAGAGAGGGATTCGAACCCTCGAACGGGTATTAGCCGTTACACGATTTCCAATCGTGCGCCTTCGACCAGCTCAGCCATCTCTCCAAACGGCTGCTGTCCCTGGTCACTCGTGACAGCGAAGATCATTATACCAGATTTTTTCCCGCCGTCAAGCTTTTTTTGAAAAAATTTCGATTTTTTTGCCGGCCGGAGGATGGGCCCCTCCCCGGAGGGGACTCTGCCGTCCCCTTTTGTCAAATCGCCCGGAAAAGAGGGCTCCTTTTCCCGCTGATTTTCCACGGGGAAAATTGACTTTTGTAAAAAAGGCGTATATAATAAAAAAAGTTTTCAATCCACTATGTTTCAAAATCAATTTTCAATGTTTGGACGGATTTCATCCAAAGGCGCTCCGCGCCCGAAGCAAACCCGAGACAGCAGGATAGGCCGGCGTTTCCGCCCGGCCTTTTCTTTGCCGGTGCGATCCGTCCTGTGGGAGGTCCCAACCATGAGTTTTTCCTTACCCCGCTACCTGGCCCCGGATTTTTCCGCCCTGGGGCTGGATCAGGCCCCGGACGTGAAGCTGGTTCCGGCGGAGCAGGACGGCGTCGTACCCGACGGATACCACGCCACCACCCTGTTCCCGGAATACTACCATCTGGACGGCCGGTGGGTGCTGGCGGAGGACAGCCGCATGGACTGCGTGGCGGTGGCCCGGAGCGGGCGGATTGAGATTGTGGAGTTCCGCAACGTCAAGGCGGGGGACCCGGTGGTGGTGGGCCGCACGGAGGACGGCTCCGAGGGAATTTACATCCACCCCAACTGTTTTGCCGACGAGGCGGGCAATCAGGAGGCCTTCGCCTTCCGCACCGGCCGCAGCCGGGAGACCGCCTACTCCATCGACTATGACGAGCTCTACCAGCTTCTCCGCCACGAGCGGGAGCACGGAAACATCCTGTGGGTGATGGGCCCCGCCTGCGCCTTTGACGCGGACGCCCGGGCCGCCTTTGCCGCCCTGGTGCGGGGCGGCTATGTCCACGGCCTGATGGCGGGCAACGCCCTGGCCACCCACGACCTGGAGGCCAGCTATCTGGGCACCGCCCTGGGCCAGGACATCTACACCCAGAAGCCCCACTTCAACGGCCACTATAACCACATTGACACCATCAACGCGGTGCGGCGGCTGGGCTCCATCCCCGCCTTCGTGGAGTCCGGCGCGGTGACCGACGGCATCATGTATGAGTGCGTCCGCCACCAGATTCCCTTTGCCCTGGTGGGCTCCGTCCGGGACGACGGCCCCCTGCCCGAGGTGTACGGCGACGTATATCAGGGCCAGGACGCCATGCGGGAACTGGTGCGGAAGGCCACCACCATCATCTGCATGGCCTCCACTCTTCACACCGTGGCCACCGGCAACATGACCCCCAGCTACCGGGTGGTGGACGGACAGGTGCGGCCCCTGTATTTCTATTCGGTGGACATCTCCGAGTTCGCGGTGAACAAGCTGCGGGACCGGGGCAGTCTCTCGGTAAAGACCATCGTCACCAACGTGCAGGATTTTATTGTCCACGTGCGGAAGGGCGTCTGCCCGGCGGAGGGATGATTCCCCCCTCGCCCCCTTCATCGTTCTGTGCGCAGATCCCCCAGGAGCTTCAGGGAACCGCTTCCCCGGCTCCTGGGGATTTTCTTTGTTTCCGCCCGAACGCACCGGGAATTTTTTCTTGTGCCCGGGGCGTGAAATATGGTATAGTAATTGTGTGTGTTGTTGAGGAAAACACAGGATGTCTTCTCCCTGGGAACAGTTTCCAAGGGCGGAAGGCTGCTGTCCGCCCCATCAAGGAGGGATCTGTTTGCGTACCGGTCAAATCTGCCGTAAAGCGCTGCTGGCGCTCACGCTTCTGGGCACTCTGGCAGGGTGCGGCGCGCCCTCCGGCTCCAGCAGCTCGGGGGCCAGCGAGGGGGATCTGATTCTCCTCACCATCGGGACTGCGGACAGCGGCGGAACCATGTATCAGGCGGGCAGCGCCCTCGCCCAGGCCATCACCCAGGAGGACCACTCCATCAAGGTCAACATCAGCGCCTCCACCGGCTCGGGCATGAACGTCCGCTCTTTGGAATCGGGGGAGGTGGACCTGGCTCTGGTCTCCGGCGACATGGCCTACGCGGCGGTAAACGGGGAGGATGAGTTTCAGCCTCCCGTAGAGCTGCGGGCCATTGGGGCGGTCTACTCCAGCGTCTCCAACTGGGTGGTCCCCGCCTCCTCCGGCTATACCTATGTCCATGATCTCACCGGAGCCCGCATCGGCGCCGGTCCCCAGGGCTCCACCACAGAGCTGTCCGCCCGGGCGGCGGCGGCTTCCCTCTCCCTGGAGGAACAGGGCATCACCTTTGTCAACTGCAGCCTGGGAGACGGCGCGGAGATGCTGGGCAAAGGGGAACTGGACGCGGTCCACGCCTTCACCGGCATGCCCGTGCCCAGCCTTGTGGCCCTGGCGAAGGAGATGCCCTGCCGGCTTCTGCTCTACACCCCGGAGGAGCTGGAGACCATTTTGGAGAAAAATCCAGTCTATTTCCCCACCCAGATCCCCGCCGGAACCTACCCCGGCCAGGAGGAGACGGTGGACACCTTCGGCGTGAAGTGCCTGCTGTGCGTCAGCAGCTCCATGCCAGAGGATCTGGCCTATCAGCTGACCCAGGCCATCTGGAACGTCTCCGGCCGCATGGGGGACTACTCCCCCGCCATGGACGACATGGCCCAGCCGGACTTTCTCTGTCAGGATCTGCCCATCCCTCTCCACCCCGGCGCGGAGCGCTTTTATCAGGAGGCCGGCGCCCTGTGATCCGCCATTGACTTTTTCCTAGAGAACTGGTATATTATTCCCGGATATATACATATCCTATCTCAGACCAGTCCACCCAAAACAGATGCCAAACACAATACCAACGACAACTGGAGGGATCGCTATGAAATTCTATGTCTGCGAGCATTGCGGAAACATTATCACCTTTGTCAAGTCCAGCGGCGTGCCTGTCATGTGCTGCGGCCAGAAGATGACCGAGATCGTCCCCGGCACCACCGACGCCGCCGTGGAGAAGCATGTCCCCGTGGTGAAGGCCGAGGGCAGCCAGGTCACCGTGACGGTGGGCGCCGTGGAGCACCCCATGCTCCCCGAGCACTTCATCGAATGGATTGTTCTGGAGACCCAGCAGGGCAGCCAGATCAAGCACCTGAAGCCCGGCGAGAAGCCCCAGGCGGTCTTTGCCCTGGCCGAGGGAGACCAGACGGTCGCCGCCTACGCCTACTGCAACCTCCACGGGCTGTGGAAGGCCTGATCCCGTTTTATCAATCGCTGAAATACAACAGAGGGCGGAGCCTCACGGCTCCGCCCTTTTAGGCTGTCGAAAAAGTCCAAAGACTTTTCCGACAGCCTAAAAGAATGCCAATACTTTCCCGCCGCTGCGCGGCGGAAAAGTCCTCGCTGTGCTCGCTGAACGCCTTGCCAAGCAAGGCATTCAGGGCATTCGATCCCACTCGAGGCGGGCTGCCGCCCCCTCGAGCTCCCCCGCCAATACTCGGGCGGATTCGTCTAAACAGAGGTTTTTCGACAAGCTGAGAGGGCGGAGCCGCAAGGCTCCGCCCTCTCAGTCTGTCAAAGAACTCCTGTTTTCAAGAGATGAAAACAGGGATTTTGTAAGAAAAAGGGAAAAGAAAAGTGAAGG
>NZ_JACJJE010000032.1 GCF_016899775.1 Pseudoflavonifractor capillosus | reverse complement strand
CTGCACGAAATTTTGGCCTCGATTTCTTGCGAAATTGTCGGCCAAAATTTCGCGAGAGGTATCATTTCCGAGGCGCATGTCCTCGGAAATGATGGGATTTCATTTTATTCCGCCGTCTGCGGACGGCGGAACTCCTTGCAGGAGGGCTTTTTTGACAAGCTGCGGGAGGCGGCTTTTAGCCGCCTCCCGGTTTGAGACCGTCGAAAAAGTGGCAAAAGCCACTTTTTCGAATGGGATCGAATGCCCTGCATGGCAAGGCGTTCAGCGAGCGCAGCGAGGACTTTTCCGCCGCGCAGCGGCGGGAAAGCAACGGCATTTTTGGAAAATCAGGGATTGACTTTTTCCGTCCATCTGGTATAGTATAGGACGCTCCATCTGCTGCCGAGTAGGTGGAAGGCATTTATTGATGTATCGATAGGCCTTTGGTAGATACATCGGTAAATGCATTTTTTTATGTTCAAGGAGGAATGTTCCGCATGGCATGGCTCTGCTTATGCATCGCAGGGGTGATGGAGGTATTCTGGTCCACCTGCATGAAATTTTCCCACGGATTTACCGACCTGAAGTTCTCCGTCTTGACCATCGTGGGGATGATCGTCAGCTTCGCCTTTCTCTCCCAGGCCACCAAGGTGCTCCCGCTGGGGACCGCCTACGCCATCTGGACGGGAATCGGCGCCCTGGGGGCCCTGATCGCCGGCATCATTCTGTTCAAGGAACCGGCCGCCCCCGCCCGGCTCTTCTTCGCCGCCCTGCTCCTGGTGGGTATCCTGGGCCTGAAAGCCACGTCCGGACACTGAGCGGCCCTCTCCCCCCAAAAAAGGACACGACATAGGTCGTGTCCTTTTTTATAGAAGAGATGGTTAAAATGGATATTTGGATGAACGAACCGTTGTAGGAAAACCACCCAACGGCCCTTCTGGCCGGCGGCGCGGGTGCGCCGTACGAGTGTTTTGCCACAGGCAAAACCTCGGCGCAGGGGCGGCTCTGCCGCCCCGAGCATTGAAATCCCGAAGGGTGGAGCCGCCCTGCGGGCGGCGGAACCCACAAAAAAGGACATCTGCAAAGCAGATGTCCTTTTTTGTGGTGCGCGAGGCGGGAGTCGAACCCGCACGCCCTTGCGAGCACTGGCACCTGAAGCCAGCGAGTCTACCAATTCCACCACTCGCGCAAGTGGGGCTGTTCTTATGTATCGTTCAGAACGAATGAGATTTTACCACAGGAATCTCTCCCTGTCAACCGGTTTTGAAAAAATTTTTTACCCCACAAAACATTTTTTCACTGCCGCCCCTCACCGCAGGTACAGCAGCGCCAGGGTGAGGGCGGCGAAGGCGGCCCCGGAGAGCAGCAGCCCCCGGTCCTGGTAGAGCACCTCCACCGGGTCGCCGTCGGAGTTTCCCTCCACCACCAGGCTGTATTTCAGACACAGGCAGAGCATCAGGGGCACCGTCCACACCAGGGCCAGGTCCCGGTCCACCGTCCACAGGGCGTAAAACACCACCGCCAGGGTGAGGCACATCTGCATGTTCTGGGAGAGGAATGCGTCGCTGTAAAAGCGCAGGACCAGGCGGCCCCTCCCCCGGGCGGTGCGCAGCTCCCCCCTCCGCTTGCTCAGCCCCAGGTAGAAGGAGAGGGCGGTCACCGTGAGGTACAGCCACCCGGAGACGGCGATCCCCGTCACCGCCGCCCCGAACAGCACCCGCAGCAGAAAGCCGGACACCAGGATGGCCAGATCCAGAATGGGGACGTCTTTCAGCCCCAGGCTGTACCCCAGGTTCAGCAGGACGTACAGGACCAGGCAGCCCCCGCTCTCCGCCGGGAGCCGCCCCAGTGGGAAGATCCCCGCCGTCAGGGCAATCAGGACCGCCCCCTCCGCCGCCGCCCGGGGGACGGACACCGCCCCGCTGGCGATGGGCCGGCGGCATTTGGTGGGGTGCAGGCGGTCCCGCTCCCGGTCCCGGACGTCGTTGAAGATATACACCACGCCGGCCGCCCCCCAGAAGGCCAGCGCCGCCCACAGGGACCGCGCCAGCAGCTCCCCCTCCCACAGGCGGCCGCTGAACACCAGAGGAAACAGGACCAGCAGATTTTTGACGCCGTGCTTGGGCCGCAGCAGCTGAATATACCCCTTCATCCGCCCGCCTCCCCTCTCTGCTCCGCCCACTTCTCCGCCGGGACAAAGGAGATGGACAGGTCTCCGGGCTCTTGTATGTAAAAGCGGCTGCCGATTTTATCCGTGTCCCCCTCCCACAGGTAGTCCCCGTTTGGATAGGCGGGCAGGACCACCTCCCGCCGTCCCTGGGCCACGGCCTCCTCCAGGGCGGCCAGCCGCTCCACCTCCAAAACGCGGATGGGGAAGAACAGGGCCAGGTAAAAGGCCAGCGCCCCCGCCGCCAGTCCCAGCGCCGTCCCCCGGACCAGCCGGCGGGGCAGGAGGCCCAGGGGCAGGGCGGACAGCAGATTCCCCGCCGCGATGGTCAGACACACATAGGACCAGTACAGGCACCGGGGCCCGATGGGAGAGACCGCCAGCAGTGGGAGCGCCCCCATCCCGGCGCTGGCCAGGAAGAACAGGGCCCGGTTCCGCCGCTCCCCCTTGGGCAGCCAGCGCCGGCAGCCCGTCCACAGGGCCGTCCCCCACAGGACCGCCGCCAGCGCCTCTCCCCCGGTCCACTCCCCCCGCAGGCCGCAGAGGATAAAGCAGCCGCAGCCCGCCGTCAGCAGGGCCGCCAGCAGCCGGTCCGGCCCTGTCCGCCGGGAGGCGGCAAACCACGCCAGCCCCAGGGCGGTCAGAGAGAGGTACAGCACCGGACACCTGGAGATCAGGCCGGAGACGACCACCGGGAGGTTCTCCCCCGCGTTCGCCCACAGTCCGGCGGAATAGGCTCCCCCGCCCCAGATCAGCCCGTAGGAGGGGGACAGGAACAGCACCAGCGCCCCCAGCAGGGTCCCGGCGCAGAAGGCGGCTACAGAGACCGAGGCAATCCCCCTCCGCCATGACCACACCAGCAGGACGAACCCGGCCCACACCCCGTACAGGGCGACGTGCTCCACAAACAGCGCTCCGCACAGCCCCAGGAAAAACACCGCCGCTGCCCGGGGAACTCCCCCGGGGACGGGCCGTTCCGCAAACAGGTCCCCCAGCAGCCGGAGGGCGGCCAGCGCCAGGGTGACCGGGGGGACATAGTTGAAAAAGCCCGCCGCCCAGGGGTAGATCTGGGCGAACATGTCCCGGGGCAGGGCCAGCAGGGCGGCCGCCGTCAGGAAAGTCCCCCACACGGTGCGGAAGCCCCCGTGCCCGGCGGCCAGGCGCACCGTCCCAAAGAGGAAGGCGGCCCGGAGCAGCTCCCGGAGCAGCCGGCGGCTCCCGGCGGCGTAGGCCAGGAGATTGCCCAGAATCCGGCCGTTGTAGGTCCGCCAGCCGTGGAATACCGTCCCCAGCAGGTCCATGGGCCCAGTGAGACGCCGGCCCAGCTCCTCCCGGAACCAGTCGTCCCCGGTGAGGGGAAACAGCCCGCACAGGGCCAGCAGAGCCAGAAACAGGGCTGCAAGACCCGCCCGCTCCCAGGCCCGGCCCGCGCCGGGGCGCGCCAGCCCCGCCCCCTGTGCCCTCGCCTCCGTCTGCCGGTTCAATTCCGCGTCCCCTCCTCTCGCCGCCTCTCACGGCTCTCTATGGTACAAACGTTTTTCCCCGACAAAATGCAACAAAAAAGAAGGACCTGTTCTGCCGAATCAATCAGCAAAACAGGTCCTTGTGTCCCTGCGGGGGAGGAATTTTCCTTCCTCCGCAGGCCGTATTCAATATCCGTTGACCAGGGCGTTCAGCACCTGGGCGGCCACGTTGCCCGCCGCACCGGCGCCGCTGCCCCCCTCCTCCACCACCACGGCGAAGGCGTAGGGGGCGTCCTCGTTGCGCAGGAAGCCCACAAACCAGGCGTTGGGCCGCTTATCGCCCCCCACCTCGGCGGTACCCGACTTGGCGCAGATGTCCATGTTGGGGAACCGGCCGGAGCCGTAGGTCTGGACCACGTTCTGGGCCATCATGTCGGCCAGGGTCCGGGCCGTGTCGGACTGGATCAGGGTCCCCGTCTCCTTTCCGAAGGGGAGGGAGAGCTGGGGCAGTCCCCCGTCCACCTCCTGGATGAGGCGGGGCACGGCGGCCTTGCCCCCGTTGGCCACGGCCCCCATCCACACCATCATGGCGCAGGGGTTGACCAGGTCGTTGTACTGGCCCACGCCCGACCAGCCCAGCTGGCCCTGAGTGGCTCCGGCGAGGTCGTAGCTCCCCTGGGCGGTCTGGATGCCGTCCACCGAGTAGCGGCTCAGCAGGCCGGCCTGCTCCACATACTTCGTCATGGTGTCCGCCCCCAGCTCGGCGGCCAACTGGGCGAACACCCCGTTGCAGGAGTTGGCGAAGGCCCCGCCGATGTCCATGGTGCCGTGGGCGGAGGGGCAGGTGATGGTCTCGCCCCCCACCACGGTGGAGCCGGTGCAGGTGAAGGTGCGCCCAAACAGGTCGGGCAGGTTCTCAATGGCCGCCGTCAGGGTGACCGTCTTGAACACCGAGCCGGGGGTGAAGGTGCTGGACAGGAAGCGGTTCACGTACACGCCCTCGTACCGCTCATCCCCCTCCTGGATATCCGGCGGGTCGGCCGGGTCGAAGGCGGGGGTGGACACCATGCACAGGATCTCCCCCGTCTCATAGTTGTAGACCCCCACCGCCCCCCGCCGGCCGCCCAGGGCCTGGTAGGCCTCGTAGTTCAGCCGGGCGTCCAGGGTCAGGTACAGGTCGTTCCCCTGCCCAAAGGGGTTGTCCGCCCCGGTGAGAAAGTTATAGCCGGAGAGCTGGTCGGCAAAGGCCACCAGGGCGCTGGTGCCGATGGCCCCGTTGGGGTCCCCCACCGCGTGGAGGGTGGCCATGCGCACCGTCTGGTTGGCGTAGTACTGCCGGTTTCCGCTCTCGTCCACCCAGGAGAGGACGTCCCCGTCCCGGTCCAGCACCCGGCCCACGGACAGCTGGCCCTGGCTGTTGTACAGGTGGCGGTTGGCGGCGAAGGAGGCCCAGCTCCCCCCGTTCAGGAAAAACCGCACCACAAACAAACCCACCCCCAGCAAGAGGATCAGGGTGAGGATCAGGCACACCACCGTTCGCTTCTCAATCTTTTTCACGGCGGACCTCCTTTCCGGCGCGCTTCCCCTGGCGGGGAGCCAGGTTGCCCAGCCACTTGTCCCCGTGGGCCTTCTGGAGCTGGATGGCGAAGCTGGCGTTGCTGCGGGTGTCGGCCGCCTTCAAAAAGGCCAACAGCCCCCAGGCGGACAGCATGGACGACCCGCCGTTGGACACAAAGGGGAAGGTGACCCCGGTGAGGGGCAGGATGTCCACCGACCCCAGCACGTTCAGGGTGGTCTGGAACACCAGCAGGCTGGTGGCGGCGCAGGCGGCGATGGTGTAGAAGCTGGACCGCCCTGCCCGGCAGCTGCGCACGGCGAACACCGCCAGGGCGGCGATGCAGGCCACCGACAGCAGCGCGATGATGAGCCCCCACTCCTCGCACAGCATGCCGAACACCAGGTCGGTGTCGGCGGCGGACACCCGGTGGAGCCACCCCTCCCCCGGCCCCACGCCGATGAGGCCGCCGGAGGCGGCGGCGGACATGGTGCGGGTCTGCTGGAAGCCCCCGTCGGAGGCCTGCTCCCACACGTGGCCCCAGGCGGCGAACCGGCGGAGGATATAGGGCTTGATGGTCACCAGCACCAGCCCCCCGAACACCGCCCCTCCGCAGATAAGGGCCAGGGTGGTGTAGTCCCCGGAGCGCAGGTAGGCGATAACCAGGAAGGTGACAAAGAAGATGGCGGCGGTGCCGAAGTCGCTCATCAGGGCCAGACAGCCCATGCACGCCCCGGTGAGCAGGATGAACAGCCCCAGATTCCGCTTGCGGAACAGCCGCTCCAGGGTGGCCGCCCCGGCGAAGATGTAGCAGATCTTGGCCAGCTCCGAGGGCTGGAAGGAGAAGCCCAACAGGCTGATCCAGTTGGCCGCTCCGTACCGCTCGTGGCCCGCCACCAGGGACAGGCTCAGCAGGACCACGGCCCCGGCGGCCATGAGCCACCGGATTTTCCGCACCCGGTCTAAATCCCGGAGGAAAATGCCCACCACCAGAAACAGGATGATCCCCAAAAAGACGGCCAGCAGCTGCTTGGGCACAGAGGCGGGGGCGGAGGAGGCCGTCACCGCCAGGGACAATGTGGACAGGAAAAAGGCGATGGTCTCCATCTCAAAGCCGATCCGCCCCAGGCAGCGGAGGGTGAGGCAGTAGAGCCACATCACCAGGCACAGGCACAGAAAGGCGGCGGGGACCAGGAGCACGTGCTCCTCGTCGGTGGAAAACAGGAACTGCAGGGCGGTGAGCACCTGAAACACGGTGAGCAGGATCAGGGAGCCCCAGGGGGACACGGGCCGCTGGGAGGTCTTTTTCCGGCGGGCGGTCTCCTCATCGGACACCGGGAGGAGCACCGTGTCCACACCCCCCAGGCTGAGGATGTCCCCCAGGGTCATGGAGGAGCCCGCCGGGTCCACCGGCTTGCCGTTGAGGAGGGTGCCGCTCTTGGAGCCCAGGTCGTGGACCGTCCACCGGTCCTCCCCGGTGCGGATGAGGGCGGCGTGCTGCCTTGAGACCACGGGGTAGTTCAGCACCACGTCGGAGGCGGGGCTCCGGCCTAAAATGTTCTCCCAGTGGGTCAGGGGCTCGGCGGCCCCGTTGGGCAGGGACAGGTAGGCCCACACCTCCGGCTTGGGGGAGGCCTTCACCAGGGAGCGGATGATCCGCACCAGCATCAAGATGGCCAGGATGGGAAAGAGAAACCGGAGGATCAGGGTGTACCAGGCGTAAAAGTCCGGGTGATCCACCGGAAGCTGCCGCAGGGCGGTCAGCCCCGCTTGCAGGGAGGCGGGCAGGGAACTCAAGCAAGCCCCTCCTTTCACATGGGATTGACAACAGACTTAGATACAGCATACTACATCCGCCTCCGGGGCACAAGGGCGGTTTTGCACAAAATGTTCGTCCGGCGCGGCTATACAGGGCGCGGGCGGGTGCGCATGGGGCCGCCCCTACTGGTAAAACGGAACATATCAGGGCGGGCGGGTGAGGGCACCCGCCCCTACGGCGGTCACAGAAGCCTTCCCTTCTTTTTCGTAGGGGCCGGACACCGGCCGGCCCGCAGATGAATGCGGCGCGTCCGGGAGGCCGCGCCCTACAGCTCAGCACCAGCCGCCACCTGCTCGGTCAAGCCAGGCGCGGAACAGGAGCCGCAGCAACAGCAATTTTTGCAAACCCAGGGCCCAGTGGCCCGGATTGAATTGAGAAATGCCACTCAGATTTTGCGCGCCGGAAATTTTGTAAAATTCAGCAGGTACGCGTCCCTCGTAATGGGGTCCGGGGTGCGGCGACTTGGAGCACCGGAACGGTGCTCCTCGGAGCAAACCCCGGCGGCGTTTTGGTGAATTTCTCCCGTACCTCCCGGCGAAGCCCAGCGCAGCGGGTTCGCCGGGAAGAGGAGGAGCAAGGGAGCGGGCGCAGTTTTCGCCGTCAGGCGGAAACTGAGACAAGCGGACTCAAGGTGAATTGGCCCGAAGGGCCAAGAGAAGGTGACCTGGGCCATTGCGACGACGAACCGCCGCGGGCAAAGTAACCCGCCGTCCGCAGACGGCGGAATCCTCTGCAAACGGAGCGTAATCTTCCACTGCCCCCTCATCCGTCTGGCCTTGCGGCCAGCCACCTTCCCTATCCCCTCTGTCGCTTCGCGACATCTCCCCTTGATAAGGGGAGTCGGCCCCCAGGGGGAAGGCTAAAAAAGAGCGGGCGGCGAAATCCCCCGTGCAGCAAAAAAGAAAAGCAGCCCGGCCTAATTGGCCGGGCTGCTTCCATCAGGACGCCGGATGGGACTGTACCGGGACGCCGGGGTCCAGCTCAGGCATGAGCTCGCCGGAGATCACGTCCAGCATCTCCTCCAGTTTGTCCACATCCTCCTGGGGAAAGCGCTCCTTCACCCGGTCCAGAACCGTGGTGAGATAGCGCTGGCTGATGTTGCAGTAGTCGAAATACTTCTGGGTCACGGACAGGTGGTACTCCCGCTTGTCGTCAGGGGACTGCTCCTTGGTGACGTAGCCCTTCTGGATCAGGCTGTTGATCTTGTAGGCAGCGTTGGGGGGCGAGATGTTGACGAAGCTGGAGAACTCGTTCACCGTGGGGTGGCCCAGGGCGTTGATGATCTCCACACAGAAGGTCTCCACCGTGGTCAGGCTGGCCTCCCGGTCCTGGAAGCGGGAGAAGATGGAGCGGTAGAAGTGGAGCTTGAATTTGGTATACACGCGGTCAAAGGACTCATCCAGCATAGGCATGCCTCCTGCATAAGCGCCGGTTTTCGGACCAAAACAGGTTCATGGCCACACCTCAGGCTTCCGCCTTACTGGATGACGAAGGTCAGCTCACAGCGGGCGGCCACCTTGCCGCCCACCTTGGCCACCGCCTTGCCGTATCCCACCGGGCCGTACTGCTCCACCAGCTCGCAGGACAGCTCCAGCACGTCGCCGGGCACCACCTGCTGCTTGAAGCGGCAGTTCTTCACGCCGCCGAAGATGGCCAGCTTGCCCTTGTTCTCCGGCAGGGAAAGGGCGGCCACCGCCCCCGTCTGGGCCAGAGCCTCCAGGATGAGCACGCCGGGCATGATGGGCTGCCCGGGGAAGTGGCCGGTGAAGAAGGGCTCGTTCATGGTGACGCACTTGATGCCCGTGGCCTTCACCCCCGGCTCGCACTCGGTGATCTTATCCACCAGCAGGAAGGGGGGGCGGTGGGGCAGGATCTCCATGATCTGCTGAATGTTCAGTTCCATGTCTCAGCCCTCCCACTTGTGGAAGACCAGGCAGGCGTTGTGGCCGCCGAAGCCCAGAGAATCGGAGATGGCGTACTTGATGTCCGCCTCGCGCCCCTGGTTGGGGACGATGTCCAGGTCACAGGCGGGGTCGGGCACCTGATAGTTGATGGTGGCGGGGACAAAGCCGTCCTTCAGGGCCAGCAGGCTGAAGATGGCCTCCACCGCGCCGCCGGCCCCCAGCATGTGGCCGGTCATGGACTTGGTGGAGCTGACCATCAGCTTGCCGGCGTGGTCCCCGAACACCTTCTTCAGGGCGGCGGTCTCGCCGCTGTCGTTCAGGGGGGTGGAGGTGCCGTGGGCGTTCACATAGTCCACCTGCTCCGGGGCGATGCCCGCGTCGCTCAGGGCCTGCTGGATGCAGGCCGCCGGCCAGGTGCCGGTGGGATCGGGGGCGGTGATGTGGTGGGCGTCGCAGTTGGTGCCGTAGCCCACGATCTCCCCATAGATCTTGGCGCCCCGGGCCTTGGCGTGCTCCAGCTCCTCCAGCACCAGGATGCCCGCGCCCTCGCCCATGACGAAGCCGCTGCGCTCCTTGTCAAAGGGGATGGAGGCCCGCTTGGGGTCGGAGGCGGTGGTCAGGGCGCTCATAGAGGTGAAGCCGCCGATGGCCAGGGAGGTGATGGTGGCCTCGGCGCCGCCGGACACCATGGCGTCGGCATAGCCGTCCCGGATGTAGTGGAAGGCGTCGCCCACCGCGTTGGAGCCGCCGGCGCAGGCGGTCACCGGGCAGGTGCACATGCCGTGGAGGCCGTACCGGATGGCGATGCGGCCGGCGGCCAGGTTGGCGATGATCATGGGGATGAAGAAGGGAGAAACCTTGTCAAAGCCCCGGCTCTCTCCCACCTCACAGGAGTTCTGGAAGGTCTGCATGCCGCCCACGCCGCTGGAGACGCACACGCCGATGCGGGCGGTGTCCTCCTGCTCCAGGTCCAGGCCGCTGTCCGCCATGGCCTCCGCCGCGGCGTACATGGCAAACTGGGAGAAGCGGTCCATCCGGCGGACCTCCTTCTTGTCCAGCACCTTGGTGGGGTCGAAGTTCTTCACCTCCGCCGCCAGAGAGACCTTCTGGCTGGAGGCATCATACAGGGTAATGGGCGCGATGCCGCACACCCCGGCGCGGGCCGCCTCCCAGGTCTCCGAAACGGTATGGCCCAGAGGAGTGACAGCGCCCATACCGGTGATGACAACTCGTCTCTTTTCCATCATGTTCAATCCTTTCTGCGGCTCAAACCGCCATGCCGCCGTCCACACACAGCACCTGGCCGGTGATATAGGCGGCCTCGTCCGAGGCAAAGAAGGCCACCGCCCGGGCCACGTCCTCCGGCTGGCCCAGCCGGGCCATGGGGATGGTCTTGAGCATGGCCTCCTTGGCCTGCTCGGGCAGAACGGCGGTCATTTCCGTGTCGATGAAGCCGGGGGCCACCGCGTTGACGGTGACCTTCCGGGCGGCCAGCTCCTTGGCCAGGGACTTGGTCAGGCCGATGAGGCCCGCCTTGCTGGCGGAGTAGTTGGCCTGGCCGGCGTTGCCCCGCAGGCCCACGATGCTGCTCATGTTGATGATGCGGCCGCAGCGCTGGCGCATCATGGGGCGGTAGGCCGCCTTGCAGCAGTGGAAGGCCCCCTTCAGGTTGGTGTCCAGCACCGCGTCGAAGTCGGCCTCGCTGATGCTCAGGGCCAGGTTGTCCCGGGTGATGCCCGCGTTGTTCACCAGGATCTGGAGGCTTCCAAAGGCGGAGATGACCTCCTTCACCATGGCCTCGCAGGCGGCGGCGTCGGCCACGTCGGCCTGGATGGCCACAGCCTGGACCCCCAGGGCCTTGCAGGCCTCCACCGTCTCCTGGGCGGCCTTGGCGTTGCCGGCGTAGTTCACCGCCACGTTGGCCCCCTGACGGGCCAGCTCCAGGCAGATGGCCCGGCCGATCCCCCGGCTGCCGCCGGTGACCAGGGCGTTCTTTCCTTGCAGACTCATGTGTCGCTCTCTCCTTTCAGGGCGGCGACGGCGGCCTGAAGCTCCTGGGCCGTCTCCACCGGATAGCACTTGATCTGTTTGGCCGTCTTGCGCACGAAGCCGGACAGTGCCTTGCCCGGGCCGATCTCCACCACGGTGTCCACACCCAGGTCGGCCAGACGGCGGATGGTGTCCTCCAGGTACACGCTGGACTGGACCTGCCGCTCCAGCAGGGCGGGGATGGTGTCCCCCTCCCCCATCTCACGGCCCAGGCAGTTGAACAGGACGGGGATCTCCATGTCGTGGAAGTCCACACTCTTGAACTTCTCCCGCAGGGCGTCTCCGGCGGGGGCCATGAGGGAGGTGTGGAAGGGGCCGCTCACCTTCAGGGGCAGGACCCGCTTGGCCCCCGCCGCCTTGGCCAGCTCCCCGGCCTTGTCCACCGCCGCCGCGTCGCCGGAGATGACGATCTGCCCGGGGCAGTTGAAGTTGGTGCACTCCACCACCCCCAGGTCGGAGGCCTCCTCACAGGCCTTCTTCAGGGCGTCCCGGTCCAGGTTCAGCACCGCGGCCATGCCGCAGGGGCGGCCCACCACGGCCTCGGCCATGGCCTTCCCCCGGAAGGCCACCAGAGAGACGGCGGTCCGGGCGTCCAGCACCCCGGCGCAGTGGAGGGCGGAGTACTCGCCCAGGCTCAGGCCGGCGGTGTAGGCGGGGGTGATCCCCTCCTCCTTGAGCACCGCGGTGACGCCGGCGGCGAAGGCCACCATGCAGGGCTGGGTGTAGCGGGTGTCGTTCAGCTGCTCCTCCGGCCCCTCGAAGCACAGCTGCTTCAGGTCGAAGTCCACCGGGGCGGCGTCCAGCACCGCCCGGAAGGCGGGGTAATTCTCATACAGGTCCCGGCCCATGCCCACGTGCTGGGAGCCCTGGCCGGCATACAAAAAGGCTAGCTTCATGCTTTCCCTCCAAAAAATGTGTTGGTCCTTCCATCCTTCTCCGGGATATCATGGGGAATTTTCCTGCGGTGGCGCACAACATGCGCCCCGACGGAACGGATACGGCTCTTTACAGGCCCATGCCCTCCAGAGTCTTCAGGGTCTGGCCGCACTGGGCGGTCATCTCCTCAAAGATCTGCCGCAGGGGTTTTATTTCGTGAAGCATGCCCGCCACCTGACCGGCCATGACGCTGCCGGTCTTCACATCGCCGTCAAACACGGCCTTCCGCAGGCCGCCCAGGGTGAAGTGCTCCAGCTCCATGCGGTCGGCGCCCTCCTTCTCCTTGGCGATGTAGGCGTTGGTCATCTGGTTGCGCAGGCAGCGCACCGGGGCGTCCACAGACCGGCCGGTGACCACGGTGTCCCGGTCCTTGGCCTTGAGGACGGCCTTCTTGTAGTTCTCGTGGATGGGGCACTCCTCGCTCACCAGCAGGCAGGTGCCCACCTGGGCGCCGATGGCCCCCAGGGCGTAGGCGGCCAGCAGCTGCCGTCCGCTGGCGATGCCGCCGGCGGCGATGACGGGGATGTCCACCGCGTCCACCACCTGGGGCACCAGGGCCATGGTGGTGGTCTCGCCCACGTGGCCGCCGCTCTCGGTGCCCTCGGCGATTACCGCGTCGGCGCCCCGCTTGGCCACCAGCTTGGCCAGGGCCACGGCGGCCACCACGGGGATCACCTTGGCGCCCGACTCCTTCCAGGCGGGGATGAAGCGGGTGGGATCGCCGGCTCCGGTGGTGATGACGGCCACCTTCTCCTCCGCGGCGATGGCGGCCAGCTGCTCCACCTGGGGGTGCATGAGCATGATGTTCACGCCGAAGGGCTTATCGGTGAGGGAGCGGCAGCGGCGGATGCTCTCCTGGAACACCTCGGGGGGCATGCCGCCCGCGCCGATGAGGCCCAGAGCGCCGGCGTTGGACACGGCGGCGGCAAACTCGGCGGTGGCGATGTTGGCCATACCGCCCTGGATAAAGGGGAACTCAATCCCCAGCCATTCGTTCAGCTTCTGCATGTTATTTCTCCTCCTTATCCTGCCACTGGAACAGGGCCCCGCCCCAGGTCATTCCGGAGCCAAAGCCCAGACACATGATCCACTGGCCCGCTTTCAGCAGTCCCTGCTCCGCCATCTCGTCCAGCGCGATGGGGATGGTACCCGCGGATGTATTTCCATAGCGCTCGATGTTTTCATAGCACTTGCTCAGAGGCACCTTCAGACGCCGGGCCACCGACTCCACAATGCGGTGGTTAGCCTGATGGAGCACGTACCAATCCACCTGCTCCTTCTCCATGCCGGCCTTGGCCAGCAGGGTCCGGGCCGCCTGGGGGACGGTCTCCAGGGCGAACTTGAAGACCTCCTGGCCGTTCATGTGGAGATAGCGCTCCTCGCTGCCCATGCCGCCCGACCACAGGATATCCCGTTCTCCCCGGGCGCCCAGGTGGGCGTACCAGGGGGCGTCCTGGGTGGACTTGACCACCACGGCCCCCACCCCGTCCCCGAACAGGATGCAGGTGGAGCGGTCCTCCATGTTGGTGATCCGGCTCAGAAGCTCGCCCCCCAGGATCAGGGCGTAGGGGCGGCTCATCCGGGGCAGCAGGGCCGCCGCCGTCTCCATGGCGTACAGGAAGCCGGAGCAGCCCGCGCTCAGGTCAAAGGCCGGGCAGTCCTCCGGCAGGCGCAGCGCCTGGTGGACCAGGCAGGACTGGGCCGGAGTGGCGTTGTCGGAGGTGACGGTGCCCATCAGGCACAGCCCCAGGTCCTCCGGCCGGATGCCCGCCCTGGCGATGGCCTGGCGGGCGGCCTCCACCGCGAACTGGGTGAGATTCTCCCCCTCCCGGGCAAAGCGCCGCTCCTTGATGCCGGTGCGGCTGACGATCCACTCGTCGCTGGTGTCCACGATCTTGGCCAGATCGTCGTTGGTGACGACGTGCTCCGGCAGCGCCCGTCCAGTGCCAAGGATCTGCAGTCCGTTCATATCTCGTTCTCCTCCCGAACCACGCCCATGGCGCGGAATTTTTGATATCGCTGGGCGGCCAGATCCTTCTCCTTGGACAGCTGGTTCAAATGCCGGGTCAGGGCCTTGTCTACGGCGGCGAACACCGCCTTGGGGTCGTTCTGGGCGCCCCCCTCGGGCTCCGGAATGACCTGGTCGGCCACCCCCAGGCGCAGCAGATCGGCGGCGGTGAGCTTCATCACCTCGGCGGCCTCGTCGGCCCGCCCGGCGTCCTTCCACAGGATGGAGGCGAAGCCCTCGGGGGAGAGCACCGAGTAGACGGCGTTCTCCAGCAGGATCACCCGGTTGCCCACGGCCAGGGCCAGCGCCCCGCCGCTGCCCGCCTCGCCGATGACCACCGCGATCACCGGGACGGTGAGGGAGCTCATCAGGGCCAGAGAGGCGGCGATGGCCTGCCCCTGCCCCTCCGCCTCGGCCTCCAGGCCGGGGTAGGCGCCGGGGGTGTCCACAAAGGTGATGATGGGCCGCTTGAACTTCTCCGCCTGGCGCATGAGGCGCTGGGCCTTCCGGTAGCCCTCAGGGCTGGGCATGCCGAAGTTATATTTCATTTTTTCCTCAAAGGTGCGCCCCTTCCGGGTGCCGATGACGGTCACCGGCTTGCCGTGGAAGCGGGCGATGGCCCCGAAGACACAGGGGTCCTCCCGGTGGAGGCGGTCCCCCTTGCACACAAACAGGTCGGTAAACAGGGCGTTGATATAGTCCATCGCCCCCGGCCGGGATACTGCCCGGGCCAGCTTGACCCGCTGGGCGGCTGTCACGTCGCTCATCTGTGGAAGACCCCCTTTCGATGGAGGGCCAGCAGCTGGGCCAGGGTCTCCCGCAGCTGAGGCCGGGGGACGATCTGATCCACAAAGCCGTGCTCCTCCAGATATTCAGCGCGCTGGAAGCCCTCGGGCAGCTCCTGGCCGATGGTCTGCCGGATGACCCGGGGCCCGGCAAAGCCGATGAGGGCCCCCGGCTCCGCCAGGGTGATGTCCCCCAGGGAGGCGAAGCTGGCGGTGACGCCGCCGGTGGTGGGGTGGGTGTAGACCGCGATGTACAGCCCCCCCGCCGCGGAGAACCGCTCGATGGCGGCGCTGGTCTTGGCCATCTGCATCAGGGAGAGAATGCCCTCCTGCATCCGGGCCCCGCCGCTGGCAGAGAAGATGATCAGGGGCAGCTTGTGCTTCTGGGCGTACTCCACCGCCCGGGTGATCTTCTCCCCCACGGCCACGCCCATGCTGGCCATGAAGAAGCGGCTGTCCAGCACGGCGAACACCGCCTGGTATCCGTCCAGCTTGCCGGTGGCCGCCACCGCCGCGTCGGGCAGGGCGGTCTTCTCCCGCTGGGCGGCCAGCTTGCCCTCATACCCCGGGAAGTCCAGCACGTTGGGGGCGGTCATCTCGGGCCACAGCTCCCGGAAGCTGAAGGGATCCAGCAGCAGAGACAGGCGCAGATAGGCCCCGATGGGCAGATGGTAGCCGCAGTGGGGGCAGACGTATTCGGTTTTCACCAGCTCCTGGTTGGCGCACTCCGCGCCGCAGCCGGGGCAGGTCTGAGTCCCGTTCTCCGGGATGGCCGAGCGGCGGGCGGCGGCCTCGACGGCCTCCTCCCGCTGGCGGCGCAGTCGGTCCAGCCGGTCCCGGCGGGAGCGAAACAGTGGCTGCATATTACTCCTCCTTGTCCCAGTTCAAAAGCTCGTCCATGTGGGCGGGCAGAAAGCCGGTGTCATACTGGCCCTTGATAAAGTCGGGGTGGTACATGATCAGGTGGCAGAAGTCGGCGGTGGTGGGATAGCCGTCGATGATCATCTCCTCCAGCGCCCGGCGCATCCGGCGGATGGCCTCCAGCCGGGTGGGGGCGTGGACGATGACCTTGGCCACCAGAGAGTCGTAGTAGGGGGAGACGGAGTAGCCGTTGTACAGCAGGGAGTCCACCCGCACCCCGGGTCCCCCGGGGAAGTGGAGGAACTTGGTGGTGCCGGGGCAGGGCCGGAAGCCGGCCTTGAAGTCCTCGGCGTTGATGCGGCACTCGATGGCGTGGCCCTGCTGGACCACCTCCTCCTGCGTGACGGACAGGGGCAGTCCCGCGGCGATACGCAGCTGCTCCCGCACCAGGTCCAGGCCGGTGACCATCTCCGTCACCGGGTGCTCCACCTGAATCCGGGTGTTCATCTCGATGAAGTAGAAGTGTCCCTCCTGGTCCACCACAAACTCGATGGTGCCGGCGTTCTCATAGCCGGCGGCCTTCGCGGCGGCCACAGCGGCCGCCCCCATCTGCTCCCGCAGCTGGGGGGTAAGCACCTTGGAGGGGGACTCCTCCACCAGCTTCTGGTTCTTCCGCTGGATGGAGCAGTCCCGCTCCCCCAGGTGGATCACATTGCCGTGGCGGTCGGCCAGGATCTGAAACTCGATGTGCTTGGGGTTGAGGATCAGCTTCTCCAGGTAGAGCTGCCCATCTCCAAAGCAGGCCAGGGCTTCCGCCCTGGCCTCCTCGAATTTGGCGACAAGCTCCTCGGGCTGATCCACCCGGCGCATTCCTCTGCCTCCGCCGCCGGCGCTGGCCTTCACCAGCACCGGATATCCGATTTTCTGGGCGATCTCTACCGCGTCCTGGGCGGTCTCCACCGGCCCGTCTGAGCCGGGCACCACCGGGACGTTGTGCTTCTGCATCAGCTCCCGGGCGGCCGCCTTGTTGCCCATGGCCTGAATCACCGCCCCGGAGGGGCCGATGAAGGCAAGGCCCAGGTCGGCGCACCGCTGGGCGAAGTCCGCGTTCTCCGACAGGAAGCCGTAGCCGGGGTGGATGGCGTCGCACCCCGTCTCTTTTGCCACGGTGAGCAGGGCGTCCACATTCAAATAGCTGTCCGCCGCCTTGGCCGGGCCGATGCACACGGCGTTGGGGGACAGCTGTACGTGGAGGGAGTCCGCGTCGGCGGCGGAGTACACCGTCACCGCGTCCACCCCGATCTCCCGGCAGGCACGAAGGATGCGCACCGCGATCTCGCCGCGGTTGGCGATCAACACACGCTGAAACATTATACCCTCCGAACCCGGAACAGGGGGGCGTCATAGCCCGCCAGACTTCCGTTCTCCACCAGGATCTCCTCGATCACGCAGTCCATGGGGGCGGGGATCTCGCTCATCATCTTCATGGCCTCCAGGATGCACACCGTCTGGCCCTTCTTCACCTGGTCGCCCACCTTCACAAAGGGCTCGGCGTCCGGGCCGGCGGCGGCGTAGAACGTGCCCACCAGGGGGGCCTTAATGTACTCGCCCTCATCCTGAGTCCCATTCTGGGCCTCAGACTGGGGAGCGGGAGCCGCCGGGGTCTGGACAGCGGAAACCGCGGCCACAGCCGCCGCGGGAGCGGCGGCCACAGCCACGGTCTTGTCCAGCTTCAGGCGAGTCCCATTCTGCTCCAGCTCCAGTCCAGTGAGGGAGGAGCGCTCAAAGCGCTCCATCAGCGCGTAAATGGATTCCAGATCCATGGAACAGTCACCTCATTTTAAAATTTTGAATTACTCGGCCTTGCTCTCCAGAGCCTCCAGATAGCGGACGATGTCGCCCACGGTCTTCATGTTGGGGCGGTCCTCATCGGCGATGGACAGACCCAGCTGCTCCTCCAGAGCGATGTTCAGCTCCACGGCATCCAGGGAGTCGGCGCCCAGGTCCTCGGCCAGATCGGCCTCCATGGTGACGTCCTCCATCTCACAGCTCAGGGTATCCACAATGATATCACGTACTTTTTCAAACATAGGAATTCTCCTCTCAAATCTTCTCTCATGGTCCTTCCAATATTTTAGTTAAAATTTTTTAACTAAATATTTCAAGCGTATTGTAACAGGTTTTACCAGAAAGTCAACTGGGATTTTTCACAAACAACATACAACCGCCCGTTTTTTATTTAGCTTCCGGGGGAATTTTCCCGCAAAAAACGTCGATTTTTCCAGAGATAGGGGCAAAACACACATAATCTGGAATCCGGCGCCGCTCCGGGCGGACCGGGCGGGCTCCCCGCCTCAGTCCTCCAGCATCCGGTACCCGATGCCCAGCTCGGTCAGGACATATTTGGGCTCGGAGGGATTCTCCTTGAGCTTGCGGCGGATGTTGGCCATGTTCACCCGGAGGATCTGGTTGCTGCTGCTGCCGTAGGGGCCCCACACGTGCTCCAGGATGAAGTCGTAGGTGAGCACCTTCCCGGCGTGGATGCACAGCAGCTCCAGGATCTTGAACTCGTTCTGGGTGAAGTGGACCTCCTCCCCGTCCAGGAGCACCTGGTGCTTGGCGATGTCCACCGTCAGGTCCTTGATGTGGTAGACGTCCTTCTGGGACCCCTGGCTCAGCCGCAGGCGGTCGGACCGGCGCAGGGTGGTGCGCACCCGGGCCAGCATCTCGGACACGCCGAAGGGCTTGACGATGTAGTCGTCCGCCCCCATGTCCAGGGCCTTCACCTTTTCCGACTCCCGGTCCCGGGCGGAGATGATGATGACCGGGGTCTCCTGGGGCAGGCCGCTGAGCTCCTGAAGGATCTCCATGCCGTCCATGTCGGGCAGCCCCAGATCCAGCAGAACCAGGTCCGGGCTGTGGGAGAAGAACAGGGAGAGCCCCTCCTTCCCGCTGAAGGCCGGAATGGATTTATAGTCGTTGGCGTTCAGCGCCCGGCAGATAAAGTTGCTGATGGTGCGCTCATCTTCGATGACCAGGATCACACGTTTCTCATTCATCCTTTGTTTCCTCCATGGGAAGCCCAAACCGGAACACCGCCCCGCCCTCCGGGTCGTTCCCGGCGGCGAAGAAGCCGTCGTGGGCTTTTATGATACTTTGACACACGGACAGGCCGATGCCCATCCCCCGGGACGAGTCCCCGGACAGGTTGTCCTCCAGAGGCCGGCCCAGCTGCACCGCCTGGCTCACCTCCGGGGAGATGCCCCTGCCCCGGTCCCGCACCTCCACCACAGCCCAGTCCTCCTGCCGGAACAGCCGCAGGCGGATGTGCTCCCGGTCCCCGGAGTGGCGGATGGCGTTCTCCAGCAGATTGACGATCACCTGCTTGATGAGCATGGGCTCCATGGGGAGATACAAAATATCGTCGGACAGCTCCAGGGCGATGGGGCAGTCGGGAAACCGGCGGCGCATGGTGAGCAGGGCGTCCCCCGCCACCTCCTCCAGCATCTCCTCCTGCTTGTTCAGGGGCATGACCCCGTCCCGGATCTTGGTGATGGAGAGCAGGTTTTCCACCATGGCGCTCAGGGAGTCGGCGTCGCTCTTGATGTCCCGCACCAGGGAGGCGCTGCGCTCCGAGGAGGCGATCTCCTCGCTGGACAGCAGCACGGAGGCCGCTCCGGAGATGGCGGTGAGGGGGGTGCGCAGGTCGTGGGACACCGCCCGCAGAATATTGCCCCGGATGGTCTCCCGGTCCGCCTGGAGCTGAATGGCCGCCTTCTCCTCGTTGAGCTTGGCGTTGAGCTCGTAGAGGGCCTTGGTGTCCTGCTCTCGCCGGGTGGCCTCGATGGCCTGGGCCTTGATCCGCCCGGTCAGCGCGCAGATCACCGCGGAGATGGCAACCATGCTGAGCATGGTGACCGGATAGCCGGAGATGCTCAGGGAGAAGGCGCGGAAGGGGAACATGAAAAAGTAGTTGATGCACAGCGCCCCCACCACCGAGGCGGCGATGCCGTAAAAATATCCGTCGGTGAGCAGGGAGATGCACATAATCGCCAGAATAAAAACCAGGTCGGAGTTGTTCTCTCCCCCGGTGTGCCGCAGAAGCTCCCCGCTGATGATGCACGCGGCGCACAGAAACAGCACCGTGGTCAGCAGATTCCGGGGCATCCGCGGCAGGCCCCGGGTCAAGTGAAGATAGCCGTGGTATAATTTGATGAATGGCTTCATCATCCGAACCCTCCCGCCCGCCGGCCCCTCCTCCAGAGCACAGGCCCGCTTTTAACTTATATATTATAACAGGAAGCGGAGGGCGCGTAAAGAGCGGGACCGGAGACTTTTCCCCGGCGGGGGAGGTTTTTTGTCCCGCCTCCCCCGCCGCCGGGCCTCCCCCGAAAATCGCGGAAATTCGGAAGAAAGCCTTGCATACCCGCTGCCATCTGTTGTAAAATAAGCAAGTTAATATCCCACCAAAGAGACAGGAGGGCTAAACTATGGCGGAAGAATTGAAAAACGGCATCCCCGAGAAGGGCGAGCCCGCTCCCAGCCAGAACTTTATCCATGAATTTATCGCGGAGGACATCGCCCCCGGCGGGCGCTTTGCCGGCATGCAGGTTCATACCCGTTTTCCGCCCGAGCCCAACGGCTATCTCCACATCGGCCACTGCAAGGCCCTGATCATCGACTTCGGCTCGGCCGAGAAGTTCGGCGGCATCTGCAACCTGCGCATGGACGACACCAACCCGGCCAAGGAGGACACCGAGTTTGTGGACGCCATCAAGGAGGACATCCACTGGCTGGGCTTCGACTGGGGGGACCGGTTCTTCTACGGCTCCGACTACTTTGAAAAGACCTATGAGCTGGCGGTGGGCCTCATCAAGAAGGGGCTGGCCTATGTGTGCGAGCTCACCCCTGAGCAGTTCAAGGAGTACCGGGGCGACGTGAACACCCCCGCCCGCTCCCCCTGGCGGGACCGGCCCATCGAGGAGTCCCTGGACCTGTTTGAGCGGATGAAGAACGGGGAGTTCCCCGAGGGCAAGTACACCCTCCGGGCCAAGATCGACCTGGAGAGCGGCAACTTCAACATGCGGGACCCGGTGCTCTACCGCATCCGGTATATCGAGCATCACCGCCAGGGCACCAAGTGGTGCATCTTCCCCATGTACGACTTCGCACACCCCATCCAGGACGCCCTGGAGGGCATCACCCACTCCCTGTGCTCCCTGGAGTATGAGGACCACCGGCCCCTGTACGACTGGGTCATCAACAACACCGACGTGCCCAACAAGCCCCGGCAGATCGAGTTTGCCCGCCTGGGCATCAACTACACGGTCATGTCCAAGCGGAAGCTGCGCAAGCTGGTGGAGGAGGGCTATGTGTCCGGCTGGGACGACCCCCGGATGCCCACCCTGTGCGGCCTGCGCCGCCGGGGCTACACCCCCGCCTCCATCCGCAACTTCTGCGACCGCATCGGCGTGGCCAAGAACACCTCCACCGTGGAGTACGGCTTCCTGGAGCACTGCCTGCGGGAGGACCTGAACGAGCACGCCCAGCGGGCCATGGCGGTGCTGCGCCCCATCAAGCTCACCATCACCAACTACCCCGAGGGGGAGAGCGAGATGGTGGAGGTGGAGAACAACCCCAACGACCCCAACGCCGGGACCCGCACCGTGTCCTTCTCCCGGAACCTGTATATCGAGTCCGACGACTTCCTGGAGACCCCCATCCCCAAGTATAAGCGCCTGTACCCCCAGGGCCCCGAGTGCCGCCTGAAGGGGGCCTACCTCATCCGCTGCACCGGCTGCGTCAAGGACGCGGAGGGCAACGTGGTGGAGGTGCTGGCCGAGTACGACCCCGAGTCCAGAGGGGGCAACCCCGCCGACGGCCGGAAGGTGAAGGGGGCCACCATCCACTGGGTGGACGCCGCCACCGCCGTGGACGCCCAGGTGCGGCTGTACGACAACCTGTTCACCGACCCCGACCCCGACGCCGGGGACAAGAACTTCCTGGACTGCCTGAACCCCAGCTCCCTGGAGGTGCTGGAGGGCTGCAAGCTGGAGGCCTCTCTGGCCGGCGCCCAGGCCCCCGCCCAGTATCAGTTCCTCCGTCTGGGCTACTTCTGCGTGGACAGCAAGGACTCCAAGCCCGGCGCCCTGGTGTTCAACCGGGCGGTGAGCCTGAAGGACAGCTTCAAGCCCGGCAAATAACCTTGTCCTTATTTCAAGCTGAAAAAACTCCGCCGCGAGGATGGTTTCCTCGCGGCGGAGTTTTTATGTTCCGTCCATCACATGGCCTTGGCCATGTCGGAGGAGTCCCGCTCCTCCTGCACATCGGGCGTCTGCTTCTGGGCCTCCTTGCCCTTCACGTTCATCACCAGCATCTGGAGGCGGTTCTCCAGGTTGGCGAAGCTCACGTCCGGGTCGTAGTCCAGGGGCAGGATCTGGGCGTCGGGGTACATCTCCTTCAGCCGCTTGGCCACGCCCCGGCCCACCACATGGTTGGGCAGGCAGCCGAAGGGCTGCAGGATGACGAAGGCCCGGCAGCCCCGGGCGGCGTGGTGGAGGATCTCTCCGGGGATGAGCACGCCCTCGCCGGCGTCAAAGGTGTGGTGGATGATGGGGTCGCTGGCGTGCACCAGCTCGGGCAGGCGGGTGGCCCGCTCATAGAGGGGGTGCTCCCTGGCGATGCGGTCGGTCATGGCGTGGGCCGCCTCGAAGATGGCGTCCGCCGTGGCGTACCAGACCTTCTCCCCCATGGGCTTATGGACGTGGTACTCCTTGATCTGGGTGTCCTTGTTGTAGTAGAGCTTCCGGATCACGTCGGTCATGCGGGCCTCGATGATCTCAAAGCCGTTTTTCTCCAGGTAGTCCTCAATGTCGTGGTTGGCGCCCGGGTGGAAGTTCAGCAGATACTCGCCCACAATGAGCACCGTGGGCCGGGGGTTGGAGCGGTCGTACTCCACCCCCTTCATCACCTGGACAGCCTTCCGGAAGCCCTTCTCGGCCCCCCGGATGCCCTGGCGCTCCAGGCCGCCGATGAGCAGATCCATGGCCTGTTCAAAGGCTTTATTTGCGCTGCCCGGCACCGTCTCATAGGGCCGGATCTTTCTCAGAAGCTCCTCCAGCACGTCGATCATGGGCAGGGCGAAGGCGATGCGCATGGAGGCGGCCAGGCTCATGCGGTAGCCCGGGTGCTGGTCGTGGCTGTCCTCCCCGTCGTTGGTGACGATGGGCACCTGGGCAAAGCCCGCGTCGTCCAGGGCCTTGCGCAGCAGAGCGCTGTAATGGGTGAGACGGCAGTCCCCCACATACTTGGCCATGGCCACGGCCACGTGGTCCAGGTCGTACTTGCCGCTGCGCAGGGCGGCCAGAGCCTCGCCGATGACCACCTGGGCGGGGAAGCAGATGTCGTTGTGGACGTACTGCTTGCCCAGGCGGATGGCCTCCTCCCGGCCCACCTCCAGGGGGACGGTGCGCAGGCCGTCCTTGCCCATGGCCGCCGACATGACCCGGCAGAAGGCGTGGGACACGTTGGGGATGAGCACCAGGCGCTTCTTCTTGTCCCGCCTGCTGAACTTCACCGGATAGGGGTCCTCCAACTCCTGGATCGGGTCGGACTTCTCCCGCTCCCGGCGCATGGCCAGGGTCTCCACAAAGGAGCGCACCCGGATGCGCAGGGGCCCCTGCACGTCGCTCTCATCCAGCTTCAGCACCAGGGGGGTCTTGCCCGAGATCTCCCCCATGAGGCGGATGATCTCGTCGGACAGGTAGGCGTCGTGGCCGCAGCCGAAGCTGACGATCTGCACATACTCCATCCGGGGGTCCTGGGCGGCCAGAATGGCAGTGGACAGCATGCGGGCGTGGTAGTTGTTCACAATATCCAGGGCGCTCCGGCTCAGGTCCACCTCGTTGGCGTGGGGCACCGAGTCCACGGTGAGCACCGGAATCCCCAGGCTGGTGAACAGGGCGGGCAGGTCGTGGTTCACCAGGGCGTCGGTCTGGTAGGGCCGGGCGGCCAGCACCACGGCGTAGGTTCCCTGCTCCTCCGCCTGCTTCAGAACCTGCTCCCCCGCCTTGACCAGCTTGTGGCGGAAGATCCACTGAGCCCGGTCCGCCGCCTTGATGGCGGCGTGGGTCTCCTGGGCGGGGATCTGGAAGGCGTCCTCCATGTACTTTGTCAGCTGTCCCAGCCGGTCCTCGTCGGTGTACCAGTGGAACAGGGGGGCGTCAAAGGGGACCCCCCACTGGCGCTCCGGGTCGTCGGAGTTGCGGATGATGAGGGGATAGCCCTTCACCACGGCGCACATGGACTCGCTGGTCTTCTGGGTGTTCTCCGAGGGGACGGTGGTCACCGAGGGCATGAAGATCCGGTCCACCCCCTGCTGCACCAGGTCCCGGATGTGGCCGTGGACCAGCTTGGCGGGGAAGCAGACGGTGTCCGAGGTGACGGCGGACAGGCCGCTCTCGTACATCTTCCGGGTGCTGGGGCGGGACAGCTTCACCTCGAACCCCAGGGCGCGGAAGAAGGTGGACCAGAAGGGCATGGTGTCCCAGAAGGACAGCACCCGGGGCAGGCCGATGACCGTGTCCCGCCGCTCCTTAACCTGGGAGACGGGGTACTCCTGGAAGAGCAGCTTCTCCCGCAGCTGGAACAGGTTGGGAATCTTCTCCTTCTCCTGGTTTTTGGCCTGGAGCTGCTCCCGCACCGCCTCGTCCCTGGGGTCGCCCAGGATCTCGCCCCGCTCGCAGCGGTTGTTGGTCACCCAGGAGCTGCCGTTGGAGAAGGTGATGATGGTGCGCTTGCAGTGGTTGGCGCAGAAGGGACAGGGGGAGTTGGCCTGCTGGGTGTAGGTGAAGTCCTCCAGGGCGTCCAGCCCGATGAAGGTGCGCTCCTGCCCCGCCATGCGCTCCTTGGTGAGCAGGGCCGCGCCGATGGCCCCCATCACCCCGGGGTATGGGGCCCGGATGACGCTGCGGCCGGTGTACTGCTCCAGGGCCCGGAGCACCGCGTCGTTGCGGAAGGTGCCCCCCTGGACCACAATGGTGTCCCCCAGAGAGTCCAGGTTAGAGATGCGGATCACCTTGGTAAAGACATTCTCAATGATGGACCGGCACAGGCCCGCCATGATGTCCCCGGGCAGCTTGCCGTTGCGCTGCTCGGTGACGATGCTGCTGTTCATAAAGACGGTGCACCGGCTGCCCAGATGGGCGGGGTTCTGGGCGTCAAAGGCCGCCTGGGCGATCTGGTCCACCGGAATATGCAGGGAGGCGGCGAAGTTCTCCAGGAAGGAGCCGCAGCCGGAGGAGCAGGCCTCGTTGACCACAATGTTGGTGATGACCCCGTTGGAGAGCCAGATGGCCTTCATGTCCTGGCCGCCGATGTCCAGCAGGAAGGTGGCGTTGGGCACATACTTGGCGGCGGCCCGGGCGTGGGCCACCGTCTCCACCACGTGGCACTCGGCGGAGAAGGCGTTGGCAAAGAGCTGCTCCCCGTAGCCGGTGGTGCCCACCCCCAGGATCTCCAGCTCCGCCCCCGCGCTGCGGTACCGGTCCCGCAGCTCCAGCAGGGCCTTTTTCGCCACGTCCAGGGGCGCCCCCTGGTTGGGGGAGTAGAAGGAGTCCAGGATGTTCTCCTCCTCGTCCATGAGGACGAACTTGGTGGTGGTGCTGCCCGAGTCGATGCCCAGGTAGGCCCGCACCTTCTGTCCCGGGTGGAGCCGGATGGGCTCCCAGCGGGGCAGGGCGTGCTTCTCCTCAAAGGCCCGGCGCTCCTCCTGGCTTTCAAAGAAGGGCCGGCCCTTCTCCCCCTCTCCGGCGGCCTCCTTCACGTGCTGCAGGCCGTCCATGATCCGCTCCGGGCGGATCTGGGTGTCCTGTCCGGCGTACAGGGTCTCCAGAGACAGGGCCGCACCGTAGGCCATCATCAGCTCCGGGCGCTCCGGGACCAGGATGTCCTCGGGGGCGAGCTCCAGCCGCTGGGCAAACACCCGGATCAGGGTGGGGTTGAAGGTGAGGGGGCCGCCCTCGAAGGCCACCGGCTTTTTGATCTCCAGGCCCTGGGCCAGGCCGCCGATGGTCTGCTTGGCGATGGCGTGGAAGGCGGACAGGGCCAGATTCTCCTTGGACACCCCCTGGTTCAGCAGGGGCTGGATGTCGGTCTTGGCGTACACGCCGCACCGGCCGGACACGTCGTAGACGCAGTCCCCCCTGGCCGCCAGGGCGTCAAACTCCTCGATGGACACGTGGAGGATGGCCGCCACCTCGTCAATAAAAGCGCCGGTGCCTCCGGCGCAGCTGCCGTTCATGCGCATGTCCGCCACTTCCAGCTGGCCGGAGTCGGCGTTCTTCCGGAAGAAGATGATCTTGGCGTCCTGGCCGCCCAGCTCGATGGCGGTGCCCACATCCTCATACTTGGAGCGCAGGGCGATGGAGTTGGCCACCACCTCCTGGACATAGGGCACGCCCAGGGCGTCCCCCAGCCGCTTGGCCCCCGACCCGGTGAGGGCCAGGTGGAACTGGGCGTCGGGAAAACGCCCATAAAGCTTCCAAAGAGCGTCGGAGACGCTCTTTACCTGGTCGGCGTGGTGCCGCTGATAGTCGGAGTAGATCACCCGCCGGGACTTTACGTCCAGGGCGGCGATTTTGGTGGTGGTAGACCCTACGTCAATACCAACTTGAAGAATGGTTCTCTCTTTGCTCATGGTTCCCTCGAATTCTTTCATGCCCCGCCTAGGCCTTGTTTGAAAATTGGAAATGTGCCCAACGGCGAGGGATTTTTTTGCCAGACAAGGCGATTTGACGCGGCAATACTTTGTGTATTGCAAGGAAAATCAACGCAGTATGGCGGAAAAAGACCCGCCGTTTGGGCATGTTGACATTTTTCAAACAAGGCCTAAACTCTCAGGCGGTACAGACCGTATTTGGACTGCGCGTCAGGGGGCGCTCCCCTGTTCCTGTTTTATGTATGCTCAGATATCATTTTACATACCTTTTCCGTTAGAATCGCATCAAGGATTTTGTCTCAGGTGTTCAGAAAACGTAAATTTTTGTTTCCTTCAAAAACGGTTTTCCGGCGCTATGATTGTTTAAGCCAAAGAATTTCGGCTGTCAGCCGTCCGCCTTGGGAAAATTGACCACCCCCGCCGGCACGGCGGTGCGGCTCCGAAAATAGTACGTCTGTCTCCGCCGCCCGGTGAAATGGTCCGGTCAAATTTATGTTTTCCCGGGAAAACGCCCCTCATTCCAATACATATTATAATACAAATTTAGGGAGTCCGCAACTGGTTCCTTCTTCCGCCCCCGGAAACCTTGAATTGATTCCCCGACCGGGACATGCTACAATAAAAGCAAACAACACAGGGCCGCCCCAGGGGAGCGGCCCGCAGTTTGCTGAAAACTTCTGTTGAACCGAATCCGCCTCAGTCTGGGCGGGGGAGCTCGAGGGGGCAGCCGCCCGCCTCGAATGGGATCAAATGCCCCGGAAGACTTGCTGCGCAAGGCTTCCGGCGAGGGCGCGAGGACTTTTGCGCCGCTGTGCGGCACAAAAGTAACGGCATTTTCCCGGCTGTCGAAAAAGTTCAAGGACTTTTTCGGCAGCCGGAAGGCCGCCCCATGGGAGCGGCCCCATTTTTGGATGGAATTTTTGCGGATTTAGGATGTTGCGTATGGAACACAAACATTTGACAGTGGGCATTCTGGCCCATGTGGACGCGGGCAAGACCACCCTGTCCGAGGGACTTTTGTACACCAGCGGCCAGCTGCGCCGCCTGGGCCGGGTGGACCACGGGGACGCCTTTCTGGACACCGACGCCCAGGAGCGGGAGCGGGGTATCACCATCTTCTCCAAACAGGCGGTGCTCCCCCTGGAGTCCATGACCATCACCCTGCTGGACACCCCCGGCCACGTGGACTTCTCCAGCGAGATGGAGCGCACCCTCCAGGTGCTGGACTACGCCATTCTGGTCATCAGCGGAACCGACGGGGTCCAGGGCCACACCCTCACCCTGTGGCGGCTCCTGTCCCGGTACCACATCCCCACCTTTCTCTTTATCAACAAGATGGATCTGGCGGGAGCCGACCGGGACGCCCTGCTGGAGCAGCTCCGGCAGCGCCTCAGCGCGGGCTGCGTGGACTTCTCCGCCCCGGAGGATGCGTGGCAGGAGGACGCCGCCGTGTGCGACGAGGGCATTTTAGAGAAGTATCTGGAGACGGGGGTCCTGAAGGACGCCGATGTGATCTCCCTCATCCGGCACCGGAAGGTGTTCCCCTGCTGGTTTGGCTCCGCCCTGAAGCTGGAGGGGGTGACCGAGTTTCTTCGGGGGGTGGAGCGGTACGCCGTCCCGCCCCTCTACCCCTCGGAGTTCGGCGGGAAGGTCTTTAAGATCGCCCGGGACCCCCAGGGGGTGCGCCTCACCTATTTAAAGGTGACGGGAGGCGCCTTGAAGGTGAAGGACCTGCTCACCAACCGCCGCCCCGGCCTGCCCGAGGACCAGGTGTGGGAGGAGAAGGCGGACCAGCTGCGCATCTACTCCGGGGCCCAGTACCGGGCGGCGGACCAGGTGCCCGCCGGGGCGGTGTGCGCCGTGGCCGGTCTGAGCCGCACCCACGCCGGGGAGGGGCTGGGCTTTGAGGGCGAGTCCCCCATCCCCCTGCTGGAGCCGGTGCTCTCCTACCAGGTGAGGCTGCCGGAGGGGACCAACGTGCACACCGCCCTGAAGCAGCTGGGCCAGCTGGAGGAGGAGGACCCCCAGCTCCACATCGCCTGGAGCGAGCAGGCCCGGGAGATCCGCCTGCAGCTCATGGGCCCGGTGCAGCTGGAGGTGTTCACCCGCCTGATCCGGGACCGGTTCGGCCTGGAGGTGTCCTTCAGCACCGGCAGCATCCTCTACAAGGAGACCATCGCCGCCCCGGTGGTGGGGGTGGGCCACTTTGAGCCCCTGCGCCATTACGCCGAGGTCCACCTGCTCTTAGAGCCCGCCCCACGGGGCTCCGGCCTCCACCTGGCCACCGCCTGCCCCGAGGACGTGCTGGACCGGAACTGGCAGCGGCTCATCTTCACCCACCTGATGGAGAAGGAGCATTTGGGGGTGCTCACCGGCTCCCCCCTCACCGACGTGACCATCACCCTCCTCACCGGCCGGGCCCATGTGAAGCACACCGAGGGGGGCGACTTCCGCCAGGCCACCTACCGGGCGGTGCGCCAGGGCCTGATGCAGGCGGAGAGCGTTCTGCTAGAGCCCTGGTACGACCTGCGGCTCCTCCTGCCCCCGGACCAGGTGGGCCGGGCCATGTCCGACCTCCAGCGGATGGGGGGCGAGCTCCAGGCCCCGGAGGTTCTGGGGGACATGACCCTGCTCACCGGCTCCGCCCCGGTGTCCGGCCTCCAGGACTACGCCGCCCAGGTGGCCGCCTACACCCGGGGGATGGGGCGGCTCACCCTCACCCCGGCGGGGTACCGGCCCTGTCCCAATCAGGAGGAGATCGTGGCTCAAATCGGCTACGACGTGGAGCGGGATGTGGAAAACACCCCCGACTCGGTATTCTGCGACCACGGGGCCGGGTACATCGTCAAGTGGGACCAGGTGAAGGCCCACATGCACCTGGACAGCGGCCTGGACCTCGGGGCGCCGGAGGAGGACTCCGCCCCCGCCGCCCCTCCCCCGCCCCGGAAGGGCTCGGTGTACTCCGGCTCTCTGGAGGGGGACGACGAGCTCATGGCCATCTTCGAGCGCACCTACGGCCCCGTCCAGCGCCGGGACTTCCGGCCCCAGGCCAAGCCGAAGCGGCGGGACGAGCTCCCCGAAAAGCAGGCCATCAAGACCCCGGAGGACCTGGGCCCGGAGTATCTCTTGGTGGACGGGTACAACATCATCTTCGCCTGGGACGAGCTGAAAGCCATCGCCCGGGACAACCTGGACGCCGCCCGGCAGAAGCTCATGGACCTGATGAGCAACTACCAGGGCTATAAGAAGTGCCAGGTGATCCTGGTGTTCGACGCCTACAAGGTCCCCCGGGGGACGGGGGAGATCTCCAAATACCACAACATCTATGTGGTGTACACCAAGGAGGCGGAGACGGCGGACGCTTACATCGAAAAGACCACCTACGAGCTCAGCCGGAAGAAGTACCGGGTGCGGGTGGCCACCTCCGACTACGCCGAGCAGATGATCATTCTGGGCCACGGGGCCCTGCGCCTATCCGCCACCACCTTCCACGCCGAAGTGGAGCAGGCCGCCGGACAGATCAACGCCCTGCTCCAGCGGCAGAACAACCGCCTCAGCCGCTCCCGCCCGGTGGCGGCGGCCATGGAGCGGGCCAGAAAACAGAGCTGATTCCTCCCCGTGCTCCGGAATAGGCCCGTCATAAATTGGGTATTCTTGGAATATACTTCTCTGCCTGCCCCCTCTTTCGGCGGCCCGGGGCGGACGGATGCGTTTTTTGGCGATTTTCCGGGTAGACAGACGGGGTGCCGTCCGGTAAAATAGAGGTAGTTTTTGGCTCTTTCGTGGGAACCCCCACGTCTGATAAGGAGGATCAGTGTTATGGATCATAAAGAAGTGCTGAAGCGGGTGGACCACACCCTGCTGACCCAGGCCGCCACCTGGGAGGAGGTCCAGGCCATCTGCGACGAGGGCATGGCCTATGAGACCGCGTCCGTGTGCATCCCCCCCCGCTATGTGAAGCGGGCGGCGGACTATGTGAAGAACCGCCTGAAAATCTGCACCGTGGTGGGCTTCCCCAACGGCTACTCCACCCCGGAGGTGAAGGTGTTCGAGACCGAGGACGCCATCCGCAACGGCGCCGACGAGATCGACATGGTCATGGACATCGGCCTGGCCAAGTCCGGCGACTGGGAGGGCGTGCTGGAGGAGATCAAAGCGGTAAAAGCCTCCTGCAACGGCCACATCCTGAAGGTCATTGTGGAGGCCTGCCAGCTGACCCGGGAGGAAAAAATCGCCGCCTGCCGGGTGGTCTCCATGTCCGGGGCCGACTTCATCAAGACCTCCACCGGCTTCGCCTCCGGCGGCGCCACCGTGGAGGATGTGGCCCTGTTCCGGGAGCACATCAGCCCCGACGTGCGCATCAAGGCCGCCGGCGGCATCCGCACCTTTGAGCAGGCCCAGGCCATGCTGGAGGCGGGGGCCGACCGCATCGGCGCCAGCGCCCTGGTGGCCCTGTACCGCCAGGAGGGGTAAGAAAACCAGACCAGGGGGACAGACTTTCGTCTGTTCCCCTATTTTTGTGTTGGAAATTTAGAAAAAAACGAGGGATTTTTATATGATTCGAGTGCTTTTTGTCTGTCACGGCAATATCTCGAAAAGTCCTGAAAAAGCCTGTAAAATCAGTGGTTCTTTGGAGCAGAAGGGCGCTTACTACACCACTACTACACCATTTTTGAAAGAACCTTGATGTGACAAGTTTCGATATATAAGAACGCAAGCGGCGATATTCCAGAATAGGAGTATCGCCGCTTGCTACATGTAGGTAAGTATGTTCCTTGAGCAAATGCTCATGTGCCATAAAGTAACACAAAAAAACAACAGACAGCCGCCACAATTCCGTAATGATTGATGCTTGACAGTCTCCTGAAAGATCGCTATAATAATAGACGTAAAATTTGAGTGGACTTTTCCGGATTCGGTCATCTTTTTGCCACACAACTGTCTTATGATAGTTGTGTGGCTTTTTTGTTGCCCGTATCTCGGAAGTGTTGGCAGAATGGAGGATGATTTTTTATGGAAAACAACTTCTTATCTCTGATCAAGACGCGCCGCAGCGTAAGGGTCTATAAATCGGAGCCTGTCCCTGCCGAGGCGTTGGACGCTGTACTGGAAGCGGGGACTTACGCGCCTACCGGCGGCGGACGTCAATCCCCCACCATTATTGCAATTACAGACCCCAAATATAGACAGGAGATCGCAAAGTTAAACGCAGAAGTGATGGGGAGCAACGCAGACCCCTATTATGGCGCGCCTGTCGTGGTTTTGGTTCTGGCAGATGGCTCCGCAAGCACCTTTGTGGAAGACGGAAGCTGCGTCCTTGAAAATATGATGCTGGCCGCCCATGCCCTTGGCCTTGGAACCGTATGGGTGCATCGGGAACGCGAGATTTTTGACAGCGAAAAAGGAAAGGCTCTCCTGCGGGAGTGGAAGCTGCCGGAAACCTTGCGTGGTGTTGGGGCGGTTGCATTGGGGTATCCAGCCCAGGAAGCCAGTCAACCCGCAGCACGCAAACAAAACTATATCGTTCGGATTTAATGATCCTGCTGTCCGGCGCAATTTTTTTTGCGCCGGACACTTTGTGGAGAGGAGGGAAAGTATGCAGACCAGTAATAAAATGGCAGTTGCGCCCGTTGGAAAGCTCATTTGGCAAATGTCGATACCGCCGCTGATCTCCATGTTCCTGCAATATTCCTATAACCTAATAGACAGCGCGTTTGTGGCGCGGTTGAGTGAGAATGCGCTGACCGCTGTTTCTCTGTCATTCCCGATTACAACACTGATGAATGCGGCGTCTATCTGGATTGGTGTCGGCGTGAATGTACTGATTGCGGGGTATCTTGGACAGAAAAAGCAGGATGAAGCAAATACCACCGTCACACATGGATTGTTGCTGGCCTTTGGAATTGGTGCTTTGCTCAACCTTCTGTCCTTGCTGATTATGAAACCCTACTTTCGGGCATTCACCAATAATGAAGAAATTTATCAGTTGAGTATCGCCTATATGAGCGTGTGTTCGTTCATGCAAATTCCCAATATGGTGCATATCGCCATCCAGAAGATGATACAGGCCACCGGAAATATGGTTGCCCCCATGTGGTTCCAGATCGCGGGCGTGGTGGTCAACTTTGTCTTCGATCCCATCCTGATTTTTGGGATTGGCATTTTCCCGGCTATGGGAATCCGCGGCGCTGCGGTGGCTACGGTTGCAGGCTATTTGCTGTCCATGATTCTGGCATTTGCTTTGCTGCTGGGCAAAAAGCAGAAAGTGCGGGTAAAAATCAAAGGTTTTCATTTGCAAAAGCAGATGATCCGCCATATTTTTGCCTTTGGCCTGCCATCTTTTATTATGAACGCCCTCAGTTCGTTTATGGTAACCTTCGTTAATCTGTTTCTGGTGGCGTATTCCGATACGGCGATTGCTTTCTTCGGCGCATATTTTAAGGTGCAGCAGCTGATCGTCATGACAGTAAACGGTTTGATCCAGGGTTGTTTGCCAGTTATGCGGTTTAACTATGGCGCAGGCAACAGCGAAAGGCTGCATTCCGCTTTCCGATACGGTACCGCTCTGGTCACCGGCATGATGATACTGGGGACGTTGGCTGTCCTCCTCTTTCCGGCGCAGATTTTGGGATTATTTACGGCGTCGGAAGCCATGCGCTCCTTTGGAATATCCGCTATGCGGATTATGGCGACAAGTTATCTGTTTTGCGGCCTTTCCACCATGATTTCCACCTATTTTCAGGCCACAGAAAAAGTAGGTTTCAGCATGGCAATCCAATTATGCAGGCAGATGCTTTTCCTTGTGCCTGCACTATGGTGTCTGGACAAATTGTTCCATCTGAACGGAATCTGGCTTGCATTCCCTGTCGCGGAAACCGGCACCTTGCTTGTTGCTCTCATAATGATGGCCTGGTATCACCGTAAAAAATCATAACGTGTTCTGCGAAGGAGGAATTATGAACGATACTTTCATGAAAGAGAAACCGGTATTGCCTCTGATTTTATCCATGTCCCTGCCTATGGTGTTATCCATGCTGGTCAATTCCCTCTACAACATTGTGGACAGTTTTTTCGTCGCGCAGATCAGCGAGGAGGCTATGACGGCATTATCGTTGGTTTACCCGGTTCAAAATTTTATCAATGCTGCCGGAATTGGATTTGGCGTTGGGATCAATGCAGTGATCGCCTTCTATCTGGGCGCGGGGGATCATGAAAAAACGGATCAGGCCGCCACGCAGGGACTTGTGCTTGCCGTGATTCATGGCGTTGTTATGACAGTCTGCTGTATCGCCATCATGCCGGTTTTCCTGCGGATGTTCACTTCATCCGAAGCGGTCATTGAACTTGGCGTCCGCTATTCTATCGTTGCGTTCGCCTTTACGCTCATTGTTACCGTCAGCATGGCGTTTGAGAAACTGTTCCAGGCAGTAGGAAACATGAAGACAACCATGATCAGCCTGATGTGCGGGTGCATCACAAACATCGTCTTAGACCCCGTTCTGATTTTTGGCTATGGCCCATTCCCGGAAATGGGAATTGAAGGCGCTGCGCTGGCAACCGGCATCGGACAGGCTCTGACACTGGCGATTTACCTTGTAGTCTATCTTTTGCGGCCAATTCGCGTGCATATCCGCAGGCAGTACATTTTGCCCAGCAAAAAGATGGTCATCAAGCTGTATTCTATCGGCATTCCCGCAACCCTGAATCTTGCACTTCCGTCTCTTTTGATTTCGGCGCTCAATGCGATTTTAGCTGCCTATTCCGAAGTGTATATTCTGGTTTTGGGGATCTATTACAAATTGCAGACCTTCATCTATCTTCCGGCGAATGGCATTGTGCAGGGGATGCGCCCCCTGATCGGCTATAACTACGGTGCAGGGGAGCACAAACGAGTCAGCCAGATTTATCAGATTGTTTTGTGCATGAGCGGTATCATTATGGTGCTTGGAACCGCGATATGTCTGCTGATCCCCGGCCAGCTGATAGGGCTGTTTACCCACACGGAAGCGACGATCCAGGCCGGGGAAACTGCCTTGCGCATTATCGGGGCCGGATTTATCGTCTCGGCGGTTTCTGTTACTTCTTCCGGCGCATTGGAGGGGCTGGGGAAAGGCACGCCCTCCTTACTGATTTCTCTTTGCCGGTATGTAGTGGTAATCATCCCGGCTGCGTTTTTACTCAGCAGGTTTCTCGGAGCGGTTGGCGTCTGGAATGCGTTTTGGATCACGGAAGTGATTACTGCGATCATATCCATTTACGTTTACCGCAAGGTAATAGCAAAGCCAGCCGAGCCAGTCAACGGTCAAGATGAACGGCGCATACGCGCCGCCGTTGACAGCCCCGCCCGCCTTTGCAGATAGGCAATCAAGGGGCGACAGCAAGGAGTGCTGCCGCCCCGCACTATTATCAGAGAGGGGGAATTTCCATGACCGACTTTGAAGCCTATCAGGAGTACATCCAGCGCAAGCACAACGCCTTTTGTAAGGCAGTAATCCGCTATGCTGCCCGCGATAAGATTTTGCAGCTTCGCCGGAAATGGGAGCGGCAAATTTCCCTTGACTATCTGATGGACGAGAAGTTTGTCCAGTTTGCCGGGCCGGAGCCGGACGAGGAATACCCCTTTACCGTCTGCGGCCAGACCGTCCTGCTCTGTAACGCCGCTCTTGCCGCCGCGCTCTCCGCCCAGCCAAAGCAGACACAGGAAGTGATTTTTCGCTACTATTTCCTGCGCCAGCCGCAGCGAGTGATCGGCGCACATATCGGCCGGACACGCAGCACAGCGGGGCGGCATATCCAGCTTGCCTTGCGGCGGCTGCGCGAGGAAATGGAGGTGTGCCGGTATGAGTAAGTTGCTCCCTTATGAAACAATCGTCAAAGCCCATGAGGGCGACCCGGAAGCCGTGAACGCCGTCCTGCGCCACTACGCCGGATATATCCGCTATTTCTCCAAAGTGAACGGGCAGGTCAATGCCGAGGTGGAGGACTATGTGAAACAGCGACTAATTGACTGTCAATTCAAGTTCCGGTTTGACTATCCGCCGGACGAGCCATAAATCTGAATACCTGCCGCCTACTGGCGGCAAGCGAAAGCAGTAAGTCTTGAAAAAGATTTGCTGCTTTTTTTGTTTGACCGGTTCTGTTTTCGGCCATTTTGACCCTTTCAAGTTGGAGTAGTAAGTGAGGGAGAAATTTTTGCCCCGGCATTTGGCATTCTTGATTATTGTCCGTGGTAGAGGGCAAAGAGAAATTTTGAAAAATCCCCGTCCAACGGGTAGCTGGCAGCCTTTCAAAAGTATCTTTGGCGAAAGGAAAAAAGACCGTCCGCAGCGGGCCGGAAGCCCCGCCCTGTCCGTTCTATGTGCGAAAGAACCAGACAGGGGCAGTCTGCGGCAGTTACAGAGCAAGTTTCTACCACGGTGCCAAAATCCGCAATTCTGCGGTTTTGCCCCTCGCGGGAAACTTGTTGGGGAGTGCCTTCCCCAAACCCTGCTTTGCGGCTTGCGCCGCTTATCCCCGCCGCGCTCATGAGGCAAGAAAGGAGGTCACGACCATGCGAAAGAAATACAACACGCCCCACCGCAGCCGCGTTGTGAAAACCCGGCTGTCCGAAGAAGAATACGCCGACTTCACAGCGCGGCTTGCGCCCTATGGTATCAGCCAGTCCGAATTTCTCCGGCAGGCGATACGGCGCACCGCTATACGCCCTATTATCCATATATCAACGGTCAATGACGAACTGCTTTCCGCTGTCGGGAAACTCACAGCCGAGTACGGCAGGATCGGCGGCAACCTCAACCAGATTGCCCGGTATCTGAACGAGTACGGCGTACCCTATAACGCGCTGTCCGGCGAGGTACGCGCCGCCATAGCCGACCTTGCCGCCCTCAAGTATGAAGTCCTAAAGAAAGTAGGTGACGCGGTTGGCAACACTCAAGCATATCAACTCTAAAAACGCCGACTACGGAGCCGCCGAACAAT
>NZ_JACJJE010000031.1 GCF_016899775.1 Pseudoflavonifractor capillosus | reverse complement strand
TATTCACTTCTACAACCATGAGCGCATCCAACTAAAAACTGGAGAGGCGCCGCTGGCGCGACGCCTCTCATACTAAACTCCTTATTCTTACATCCGCAGGCGCTTTTTGTGATGTCCGTACAATTTGGGGCAGTTCACCATCGAGGCGGACGCTTTTATGTGTCCTGTTTTTGGGACTGTATTCGTATTTTTCCCCACACCCCCTTGACATCTGAGGAAATGGGGGGTATTATGATACCACAAACTCGAACATACGTTCTATTTTGTGGGTTAAATTTTCCTCCTCGCGCCGCCAGACAGCCGAAGGCGGAGCGACTTTTCCACAGGTCGCGGAAAATTTGTGGACTGCCGCACCGGTGAACGGCTGCCCGGCACGCTCTCCTGATCCTGCACAGCGGCGCAGCGTTCCACGCCTCAGCCAGAGGCACGCCCCCAGGTTCAGCGGCGGAAAAGAAAACCGGAGCAAGATTTCTCTTACTCCGGATGGGGAGGGAATGGTTAAAATCGAGCTTTTGAAATTATAAACACAGATAGAAACGCCACAAAAACCGGCCTTCAGGCCGGCGGCGCTTTCGCGCCGTTCCTGGCCGCAGGCCAGGAATTATAAAGAAGCGGCGGAACCCAAATCGCAGCCCAGCGCAAGCGGCTGCGACTTGGAAGGGAGGAACCGCGGTTGTGCGCACTCTGACTTTCAAAAAAAGTCGGAGCAAGCGATCAGCTTGCTCCGACTTGGTGGAGGAGGGTGGATTCGAACCACCGAAGCGAAACGCAACAGATTTACAGTCTGCCCCCTTTGGCCACTCGGGAACTCCTCCATATGAAATTGTGGAGCTGGTGGACGGATTCGAACCCCCGACCTGCTGATTACAAATCAGCTGCTCTACCGGCTGAGCTACACCAGCAACTCAAGAGTGCTGTCCAACAGCAGGTGTTATTTTACCAGAAAGTGTACACCTTGTCAACAACTTTTTTCAAATTTTTCTTTTTTCTTTTTTTGCCTCTCATCCGGCCTCTCCGCCCGTCTCCACTCCGGCGGGGCGGCCGTCTATTCCAATGCAAAGGAGGTGGTGCGCCACGAGAATGTTAGGGATCTCCGGCCTGCTCCCTCCCCTGCGGGACGTGCAGCTGGCGGCTCCGGCCGCCCTGTGCCCCCTGTGCGGGGAGGAGCAGTACCGGGGGGACCGGATGCTCCGGCGGGGCGGGCAGCTGGTGTGCGTGCGGTGCGCGAACCGGCAGCGTCCCGACCGGCGGAGAAAGGAAAAGGAGGAGAGGGAACCATGACCTTATTGGAATTATCGGTGGAGTACCGGGCCCACGCCCGGGCGCTGGACTTCCGCATCTGCCAGCTTCAGGCGGTGCTGGAGCGCACCGAAAACGAGGATCAGCGCCTCATGCTCAATGAGCGCATCCATATGCTGTCCACCATGCTGCGGGAGGCCCGGGAGCTGGCCGTCCTCACCGAGCGCTACTACGAGAGGGGGTACCGCCGCAATGCCAAATACACGCTATAGAAGGGGGCGGCACTACGCCGCGGACATGGCGGTCTACTCCCGGCAGATGGCCGGGGACAACAGCCGGGAGCTGAGCCGGCTCAAGCGCAACCTGATCCGCGCCCTCCAGGAGGACGTGACCGAGAAGCAGCGCACGGTGCTGCTTCTCTACTACGCCGAGGGGTACAACATGCGGGAGATCGGGGAAAAGCTGGGGGTGGACAAGTCCACCATCTCCCGCACCATCAAGCGGGGGGAGCGGCGGCTCCAGCGCTGCCTGCGCTACGGGGCGGAGGCCTACCTGCGCAATATGCCTTAATCAAAAAACGGCCGCGGAAGCGGCCGTTTTTTCACTCCATGGGTCCAAAGGTATCAAAGGGGAAGATGGAGAAAAATACCTTGCCCAGCACATAGTCCTCGTCGATACAGCCGATGCGGTCATCCCGGCTGTCGTCAGAGTTGTTCCGGTTGTCCCCCATCACGAAGATGGAGCCCTCCGGCACCTCGATGTGGGTCTGAGCCCGGTAGGGGTCGGTCAGGGTCACGTCCTGCATCACTTCCTTGATGTAGGGCTCGTCCAGCCGCTCTCCGTCCACATAGACGCTGTTGGTGGCATAGTCGATATCCACCGTCTGTCCGCCGGTGGCGATGACCCGCTTGACGATGGCCACGCCCCCCAGGTGCTCCACCGTGGTCTTGTTCAGCACCACAATATCCCCCTGCTCGGGCTCATAGCCCAGGGACTGGACCAGCAGCAGCTGTCCGTCGTGCAGGGTATTCTCCATGGACGGCCCGTCCACCCGGGTGAGCCGCCCAAAGAAGGTGAACACGATCACCAGGCACACCAGGGCGGTGGTCAGGGCGTTGAGCCAGTAAAATACGTCCTCCGGGGGCTTCTTCTCCTGCTCCTCCGGGGCGTTTTCCCCCTCCGGCGCGGTCCCGTTCTCCGGTCCCTCCTGGGGCTGGGGGGCGGGCTGCTCCTCGGGCTGTTGGGTAAATTCAAATGCTTCCGACATGGGTCTACCTCCTGTGAGGGATGCGATTTTTTTATTATACCCGCTCCCGGCGGAAAATGCAACCTTTGAAGGCCTCAGCCCACCGCATGGGCCCAGAGCGGCAGGGTGACCATAGACAGCAGGGTACTCAGCACCACGCACCGGGTGGCAAAGGCCGCGTCGCTGTGATACCGCGCCGCGAAGATGGCCGCCGTGGCCCCCGCTGGCATTCCGGTCATCAACACGCTGACTCCCAAAGAGATGGGCTCCAATCCCAGGAGAAGCCCCACCCCCAGCGCCAGGGCGGGCAGCGCGCCCAGACGGAACAAGCTGAACAAAAGGGCCGTCCGGTCCAACAGGCTGGAAAGCTTCACATCGGCCAGGATCGTCCCCACAAGAAACATTGTAACGGCGGAATTGCAGGCGGCGATATACTGTACCGTCTGTGTCACCACAGCGGGCAGAGAAATCTGTGTGACCATGGCCAAAAGTCCCAAATAGACCGCCAGCAGGCAGGGGTGGGTCAAAACGTTTTTGGCCACCTGTTTCTTGTCCAGCGTCTCATCCGCCACAAAATAGGTGGTCCCCGCCGACCACATGACCACCCGCATGGGAATCAGAAAAATCGAGGTGTACAGCACCCCCAGTTCACTGTAAATCCCCTCGGCAATGGGATTGCCTAAAAATCCGCTCATGGGCACGATAGTGCAATACTGGAGCACCTTCCTGCGCCGGGGCTCGCAGCGGTTAAACAACCATCGGTTCAGCAGCAGGCAGATCAGCTGCAGAAGCACCGCCGACAGGAGCAACAAGCCGCAGGCGCGAAAAATACCGGCGTTGAACTCAATGAGACAGGATTTGAAAATATTGCACGGAATAATGACGTTGACACACAGATCGGTCAGACACTTTTTCCCCGTCTCGTCAATGGTTCCGCGCCGCTTCAGCCACGCCCCAATCAGCATCATGGTAAACAGCGCGCCCTGCAGGCCAAACAGTGATCCCATATTCATGTCGATCCCTCCGTTCCAGTGGGGCGGCCCTTTCACCGCCTGTACCGTCAGTATATCAGGCGGGTTTATACTTGTAAAACGAGTTATTCTCGTATAAAATACAAGCAAAACTTGTGATCGGAGGCGGCGGCCATGAACCTCTCCAGTATGGATTATTTTATCACGCTGACCCAGGAGCAGAGCTTCACCCGGGCGGCGGAACGGCTGCACATTACCCAGCAGGCCCTGAGCGCCCACATCGCGGGAATGGAACAGGAGCTGGGCAGCCAGCTGCTCCTCCGCCGGGTGCCCCTGGAGCTCACCTACGCGGGGCAGGTGTTCCTCCGGTACGCCCAGGAAATCCAGCGGAACCTGGACTCCATGGACCGGGAGTTCAGCGATCTGGCCCAAGCTCAGGCGGGGGTGCTGCGGATCGGGGTGTCCACCACCCGCAGCCACGCCGTCATGCCCCTGCTGATCGCCCCGTTCCAGCGGCAGTATCCCAAAATTTCCATTCAGCTAGCAGAGGGCCCCAATGACGCCCTTTCGGAGCGTTTGACCCACGGGGAGATTGACCTGGCCATCGCCAATTTTCCAGAGGCGGTCCCCGGCATGGAGCTTGTGGACTTCTATGAGGAGGAGGTGGTTCTGCTCCTTGCCGGGGAGCTCTGGAACGCCCTGGCCGGAGAGAACGCCCAGGCGCTGAGCGCCGCCGTGGAACAGGGGGATCTGACTCCCCTCCAGGACTGTCCCTTCCTGCTGAACCAGCGGCGGGACATCGCCGGCCGCCTCGCCTCCCAGCTGCTGACACAGGCCGGAATTATACCGATCCCCAAAGTGGAATCCAATAATATGGAGACCCTGCTGGAGCTGTGCGCTCAGGGGGCGGGGGCCTGCTTCTGCCCGGAGAACCTGATGCGGATGACTTTGTCCCCGGCGCAGCAGAACGCGCTGAAGATTTTCCATTTTCAGGACCACACCCGCTACCAAATTCGCTTCGGCTATTTAAAGCAGCCCCATCTCTGGAGCGTCATCTCCAACTTTATCTCCTTTGCCCGCCAGTCCGCCCATCTCTTGTAGACATGGGCCGCTCTTCCCTCGCTTGCCAGAGAAGACCGTTCTGGGGTATAATCAATCCAGCACAGAAAGGAGCCGCGGCTATGAAGATCATCGACGCACATCTGCACCTCTTTCCCTCCGAGCCCGGGACCGACGCCATGGCGGAGGCGGTGGGCCATGTGAACTCCGTGGACCACCTGCGGCAGGTCTACGGGGAGCTGAACATGGTCCACGGAGTGGTCATGGGCAACCGGAGCCTGGAGGTGGGCTTTCACGACTATCCCCGGGACCTGTTCCACTACTGTGTGGGGCTGGACAGCCTGGTACTGGGGAGAGGGGAGACCATCCCGGAGGACCTGCCCGACCAGGTGGAGGAGCACCTGAAGCGGGAGGAGTGCTGCGGCGTGAAGCTCTACCCCGGCTACAACAAAATCTGGCTCACCGACCCCATCTACGACCCCATCTACCGCCTGGCGGAGAAGTACGACAAGCCGGTGGCCGTCCACATGGGCCTCACCGCCTACTCCCGGGCCTATCTGAAGTACAGCCACCCCCTGGCCCTGGACGAGGCGGCGGCGGACCACCGCCGCACCCAGTTCGTCATGTGCCACTTCGGCAACCCCTTCCTCCAGGAGGCGGCCGCCGTGCTGGAGAAAAACCGAAACGTGTCCACCGACCTGTCCGGCCTGCTGGAGGGCAGGGTGGACCTGGACGTGTACTTCCAGGAACGGGCGGGCTACGCGGAGCTGCTGCGCACCTGGCTGAACTACCTGGGCTGCTGGGACCGGGTGATGTACGGCACCGACTGGCCCATCGTCAATCTGGGGGAGTACATCGGGTATATCCAGCGCATCGTGCCGGAGCGATACTGGGAACCGGTCTTTTTTGACAACGCCAACCGCATCTACCATCTGGGGCTGTGAGCCCCGGAGGAAAACATGCCAGAGAGAGGAGGACGCCTATGCTGCCCCAGGACCCCGTAATCCTGCTCAGCGTGGTCAACGCCCGGCTCCGGGACCTGTACCCCGACCTGGACGAGCTGTGCCACAGCGAAGACGCCGACCGCGCCCAGCTGGAGGAGAAGCTGGCCGCCATCGACTACCACTATAACCCGGAGCGCAATCAGTTCCTATAGAGACATCGGGAGGGCAGACAGATGCCCTCCCGATGTTTTTATGCGCTGCCCAGGCGCTGGGCCGCCGTCTCCAGCATGTTTTCCGCCAGAATGCCGTAGCCCCGGGTGGGGTCGTTCACCAGCACATGGGTCACCGCCCCCACCAGCTTTCCGTTCTGGAGAATGGGGCTGCCTGACATGCCCTGGACGATGCCGCCGGTGGCCTCCAGCAGCCGCTGGTCGGTCACCCGGAGCATCAGGTTCCGGCTGTCCCCGGCGTTCTCCGGGTACAGGTGGGTGATCTCCACCTCATACTCCTCCACCGTGTCCCCGGCAATGTTGGAGAGAATGGTGGCCCTGCCCGTCTGGACCTGGTCCCGGCCGGCCACCTCCACCGGCTGGAGGTCCCGGGCCAGGGCCGCGTCCTCCAGCCGCCCGAAGATGCCCTGCTCCGTGTTGGCATACAGGGTGCCCAAGTCGGCGGTGAGGTCAAAGTCCCCGTGGAGCTCCCCCGGCTCCCCGGCGGCCCCCTTCTTCACGTCAGAGACCGTGGCCCCCATGATGCTCCCCGTCTCCAGAGGCATGAGCTTGGCGGTGTCCACGTCGTTAATGCCGTGGCCCAGGGCGGCGAACACGCCGCTGTCCGGGTCATAGAAGGTCATGGTGCCGATGCCCGCCATGGAGTCCCGCAGCCACACCCCCAGCTGATAGGACCCCGCCGTAGTCTTCACCGCCTGGGCGGCCAGCTGAAGGGACTCCTCCCCCCGCTGGACCTGGAGGGTCATCTTCTCCCCCGGGTGCTGGGCCAGATGGTCCTGGACCTCCTCAATGGTGTCCACCTCGCTGCCATCCATGTGGGTGATCACGTCCCCCGCCTTCAAGCCGCTGGTGCGCCCGGGGGACGCCGGGCCCTCCGGGGTGTCCAGGGAGGACAGCCCCACCACCAGCACGCCGTCGGAGAAGAGCTTGATGCCCACCGCCCGGCCCAGGGGAATCACCGTATCCCCCAGCTCCGCCTGGGCCGCGGCCGCCACCGCCTCCGGCCGGGACAGCTCCAGCGCCGCCGTGGCCGCCGCGGCTCTGGCCCGGTCCCCGGTCAGGGCCATGGTGAGCAGCAGCCCCAGGGCAGCCGCCCCTGCCGCCGGTCCCAGAAGCCCGTGCCATGGCCGTTTTTTCGTTTCCTGTTCCAAAAAGGTTCCACCCCCCAGACAGCCGTTCCCTCCTTGGGGAGCGGCCGCCGTCATTTCAGCGGTCCGAAGCGGGCCGCCTTGGTTCAGTATGGACGGCCGGACCGGTCGGCACACCAGGGGGCTCCTTCCACGGCTTCCATGTGAGAGTCTGGAAAGCGGCCCGGCGGCGGGACTTGCAGATTTTCTCTGGAGAACGGCGCAAAAACAGGGGAAATCTGCCGGTTTTGCCGCAAAAAGCGAACAGGACCACCTCCCTGCCGGAAGGCGGTCCTCAGGCTGTCAGAAAAGTCCAAGGACTTTTCTGACAGCCTGCAAAAATGCCGTTACTTTTGCGCCGCACAGCGGCGCAAAAGTCCTCGCTTCGCTTGCCGGAATCCTTGCACAGCAAGGCTTCCGGGGCATTTGATTCCACTCGAGGCGGGCGGCTGCCCCCTCGAGCTCCCCCGCCCTGACTCAGGCGGATTTTATTTTGCACAGGTTCTTCGAGAAACTGAGGACCACCTCCCTGCCGGGAGGCGGTCCGATGTTCTCTCTTTTTCTCCGCCTTTGAAAGATACGGAGCACGGTCTCTGTTTTCTTTTTCAAAATGCAGGTCCGCTTGAACCCTATTCTGCCCCGCTTTCACGCTCCTGATACAGGAAGTTTATTCCAATTTTCGGCGTACTCGCGGCAGACCGGCCATGACGCGCACTCCTGTTCCGCCCGCCGGGGCGCGCCTCGCCCCACAGGCCCAGCATATCACAGGGGGCTTGTCCTTTTTTTGTACAATCGGCCGCCGGGCGGATTTTTTCAAAAAATATGGCCCGGAGGTATTCCCTCCGGGCCGTCTGTCCGTAAATCTGCCGCAGTTAACTGTTCAAAGCCACCCGCTCCACCCCGGGGGTGTGGGCCAGATAGGCTCCCTCCCGGCTCTGGCAGGTGAAAAAGAGAATCTGCTCCTCGTTGGAAAGCTCCACCAGCAGGTCCAGGGCCCGCTCCATACGCTCCTGGTCGAAGGCAGCCAGTGCGTCGTCCAGAATGAGGGGCACATGGTGCTCCCGCAGGCACAGGTCGTACACCGCCAGGCGCACCGCCAGGTACACCTGGTCCACCGTCCCCTTGGACAAAAACAGGGAGCGGCGGGGGAGCACATCCCCCGCCCCGGCGGCGGAGGCCTCCAGCTCCCGATTCAGAGAGAGGCTGGTGTACTTCTCCCCGGTGAGCCGGGCCAGGTACTCCCCCGCACGGCGGTTGAGCTCCGGGGAGAAGCGCTCCTGGAGCTGGGCGTTGGCCTCTTTCAGGGCGGCCAGAGCGGTGGAGATGGCCTGGTACTCTTGACTGCGCCGCTCCAGCTCCCCCTCCAGCTCCTCCTGGCGGGCGGCCAGGGCGGCGGGGTCGCCCACCGCCTTTTGACGGCCCAGGGCCATGCTCAGGGCCCGGCCGGTGCGCTCCAGGTCGGCCTGGGCGGTACCCAGCAGGGCGGCGGTCTCCTCCATAGTGCGCTGAGGGGCCTCCGGTTCCGGGGCCCCGAGTTCTTCCAGCTGTCCTCCCTGGGCCTTCAAAGCGTCATACAGCCGCTGGGCCCCCTCCAGCCGGGTGTGGGCCACCGCCTCCCGCTCCCCCAGATTCAGGGCCCGGGACAGGGCGGCGGAGCAGCCAAACAGGTCCTTCACCTCGGGGGCGAAGGAGTGGACGAAGTCAAATAAATCCTTCCGGCTGTTCTCCCGCCGGGCCTGCCGGTCCGATAACCCCTCCCGCACCAGGCGCACCTGCTGGGCGGCCTGGTCGGCGGCCGCGGCCCGGGCCCGGTAGTCCTCCAGCACCCCGTCCAGTTCCTCCGGGGTTTTGACCGAGAAGCGGTCCAGCACCTGATCTCCCCAGGCCCGGCTGCGTCTGGCCTGACTGTGGTTGAACACCCCCAGGGCCAGGGTGAACACCAGGAAGAGAACCCCGGTGAGGACGGCGGGAAAGGAGACGGCGTCCCCCTGGGCCAGGGCCAGCACCGCCATGCCCCCGGCCGCCAGCACGCCGATCACCGGGACCAGCTTGGCCATGAGCGACCAGGTCCCGGCATTTTTCCGGGCCGCGGCATACTCCCCCTCCGCTTTTTTGACGGACTCCGCGGTCTCCTCCACCGTCTGTCCGGGGAAGCGGTCATCCCGGGCGGCGGTCCGGGCCTCTTCCAGCTCCGCCTCCGCCTGGGCCAGGGCCTCCTCCCCCTGTTTGATCTCCGGCTCCAGGGCTTTCAGATAGGCCAGCTCCCCCTGGGCCCGCTTCAGCTCCTCCTTGTGGGGGATGGGCCCGAACCGGGCCTGTTCCTTCCGCAGGGCGTCCAGGTCGGCCTGGGCCCGGTCCAACTCCCCCTTGGCCTGGGTGAACCGCCGGTCCAGGTCCCGCTGAGCCAGACGCTTATGGGCAGACAGCTCCGCCTCCAGGGCCTCCTTCTTCCGGCACAGGCCCCTCTCCTCCGCCGCCAGGGCGTTAAGGGCCCCGGTGAGCTGCTCCAGCTCCTCCCGGCTGGCCTTCACCTGGGCAAGCTCTCCCTCCAGCTGGGGGATGCGGCCCACGCTCTTGTTCACCTTCCGCCGGTTGAGCCACTCCTTCAAACGCCCCTCCGCCTGGGAGTAGGACACGTCCTCCTCCCCGGAGGACACCAGAGCGGCGATGCGCCGCTCCAGCTCCGGGGCAGACTGGATGGCCAGGGAGCCGCTCTGCCCCAGAAAGGCAGAGCGCTCAAACACCTCCCGGCCCACCCCCAGCAGCAGCTCCCCGCAGTCGGCCCCGGTCAGGCCGGGGACGGGCTCCTGGGTGCCGGTATACACCGCCTCAAAGGTCCCGAAGGGGGTGTTCCCCTTGGGGGAGCGGCGGATGGTGATGTCCCGCCCCTGCCACTCCAGGGTGATCTCCCCCTCCATGGGGGCGCCGGACCAAGGCTGGTACCGGTTCTTGTCCGCCAGGTACCCCTTCTTGTCCCGGTCCCGGGTGTCGATGCCATAGAGCATGGCCTTCAAAAAGGCGGCCCAGGTGGACTTACCCCCCTCGTTGGGGGCCTCGATCAGGTTGAAGCCGGGCTGGAGCTCCAGCTTCTCACCCGTCAGCTTGCCAAAGACCGCCGTCATGGATTTGATCTTCATGGGACAATATCCTCTCCGTTCTCCAGGGCGGCCAGGCCGAAGCGCACCGCCTGCTGAAGCATGTTGTTGTCCGGCTCCTTCCGGCACCGGGCGGCCATGGAGCGGAGAAACAGCCCTGTCAGGCTGTCCTCCTCCATCCGGGCCCACAGGTCCCGGCCCGCCCGGGTGCGGTCCCGGAGGCTCAGGGCCCAGCACCGGCCCAAAAGCTGCTCCGCCAGACGCTCCAGGTCCAGGGGCTCCACCCCCCGCTCCCCGGTGAACACCAGGCGGCACACGTCCTCTTGAAACGCCGGGGCCAGAACAGCCCGGGCGGTCTCCAGCGGGTCCGCCCCGCCGGTGACGTCCGCCTCCAAAATCTGATACCGGCGGCGGCACAGGGGGACGAACTCCGCCGTGCAATTCCCCGGCTCTGCCTCGACGTAAAGAACTCCCTTGTCCCCCGTCTCGTCAAAGCCCCGGCCCTCGGGGCAGCCGGGGTAGGCCCAAAAGGTGTTCCCCTCCCGCTGTAGGCCGCTGCACTGGTGGATGTGGCCCAGGGCCAGGTAGTCCAGTCCGCTCCCGGCGATGGAGGCTTTGGAGATGGGGGCGTAGTCCCCCTTGCCCTCCACCTCCCCATGGAGAACCGCCAGCTTGGTCCATCCCTCCGGCGCCTGGGCCCGGAAGCCCGCCAGGGGGTCGTCCTCCCGGTGGGGGGAGGTGAAGGCGCTCCCCCAGACCGCGCACTTGAGCGCCGGAAATTCCACATACTGCGGGGCCTCTGTGGAAAAAATATGGACGTTGTCCGGCCAGTCCAGGGCGGCATACAGGGACTTCGCCGTATAGGGGTCGTGGTTGCCCGGGGCAATGAGCACCGGGCATGGAATCTCCCCCAGGGTCTGGGCCAGGGCCTGGGCGGTCTCCCGGTAGGTCTGCCGCCCGTCCAGCAGGTCGCCAGCTAGGAGCACCAGGTCGGCCTCCCGCTCCCGGGAGAGCTGGGCCAGGCGGTCCAGGAGCTCCCGCTGCTCCCGCCGCCGCTGGGCGGCCTGGTCCGGAGCCAGGCCGGAGAAGGGGCTGTCCAGGTGGAAGTCGGCCCCGTGGATGAGTTTGATCATTGGGTTGTCTCCTTTCCGGGAGGGTTTGCGTCCGTGAGGGTTTTGCGCAGGGGGTTCGCCGCCTGCGGGCGGCGAGTGACTTTCTGGACGGCCAGAAAGTCACCAAAGAACCGCCGGGGGACGGCTCAGGATGGACACTACGTGTCCATATTCGCCTTACCCCCGGACCCCCGTTTTACGGGGGCCGCCAATTAGGCAGGCTTGGCGGTTATCGCAAAGGCGCGGGTGGACAGGGGATTGGTTTCCGGTCTATGACCGCTGCCGCTGAGCTGCCGGTAACCTTTGGGTAGTGCTTCTACCGATTGGGAACGCGCCTTTTAGGCTGGTGGGGCTCAAGTGCAGCTCAGGGGGACGGCGTATCCTGAGACGTTTCCCGATTTCCGTAGGGGCGGCACACTGGGCCGCCCGGGGTTTCCGGGCCTTGCATATGTTCTTGCAGCCCTGTAGGGGCGACCCTCGCGGTCGCCCGTCCGAGCCTTACAGGTTTTCCACAAATTTTCCTGGTTTGGGTAGGGGAGGCCCTTGGGCCTCCCGCTGGGGGGTGTGCATACCAAGAAAGCACCCTCATCCGTCTGGCCTCCGGCCAGACACCTTCCCCCTTTGAGGGGGAAGGCTTGAGAGCGGGCGGGTCTGGGACCCGCCCCTACGGCGAATTACGAAAATAGTTTCACGCCTTCGTAGGGGCCGGTCCCAAACCGGCCCGCCAGGATTCGCACCGAAAGCGTTGGCTCGGCAAACCCAGGCGCAGTTGTGGAACCGCACCGGGTCCTAATTTTTGCAAACTCAGGGCCCAGTGGCCCGGAAGGAATCGCGGAGGCCACTCAGATTTTGCGCGCCGGAAACTTTCTGCCCGTCCCAAGGGATAACCCCCGTAATGGGGGTTCTAGGGGGTGGGGATCATGGAGGATGAGGCGCAGCCGAATCCGATTGGCCCCACCCCCTAGCGCTTTTTTGGTGACTTTTTGGGCGTCCAAAAAGTCACTCGCCGCCCGCAGGCGGCGAAATCCCCCGCGAAAAACCGCCGAAACGGCGCGCCGAGGTCGTCGCGCCCTACAAGGCATCCGAAATCTGCCCCCCCCCTCATCCGGCCCCTTCGGGGCCACCTTCCCCCCAGGGGGAAGGATTTAAAAAAGGGGGGCGGAGAAATCTCCCTGCCTAATGAAAAAAACGGCTCACTCCAACAGATCCACCCGCTTCACCTCCACGCACTTATGCGCCTCGGTGTCGATGACAAATTTACATGCGTTGATCTTGCAGGGCCCCTCCGCCTCCTCGTACCGCTTGGGCAGGCCGCCCAGAAACAGGTTCAGAGAGAGCTCCGGCTTCACCCCCAGAATGGACAGGCGGGGGCCGGTCATGCCCAGGTCGGAGAGAAACCCCGTCCCCTTGGGGAGAATCTGCCCGTCCGCCGTGGGCACATGGGTGTGGGTGCCCCAGACGGCCTCCACCCGCCCGTCCAGGTACCAGGCCATGGCCCCCTTCTCGCTGGTGGCCTCGGCGTGGAAGTCCACCAGCACCACGTCGCACTGCTGGATATCCTCCCGGCGGAGGATCTGGTTGACCTGCTTGAAGGGGCTGTCCAGATTGGCGTTGAGTTCCAGGCGGCCCATCAGGTTGATCACCCCGATTTTCAGCCCCCGGGGCCCGTCGTAGATCCCGAAGCCCCGGCCGGGCACCCGGCCGGCGTAGTTGGCCGGGCGGAGGATATAGCGGTCCTTCTCCAGAAAATCCGCGATCTGAATGCGGTTCCAGGTGTGGTTGCCCAGGGTGATCACGTCGGCCCCGGCGTCATAGAGGCCCCGGGCCTGCCGGGGGGTGATGCCCACCACCGAGGCGTTCTCCCCGTTGACCACGGTGAAGTGGATGTCCTCTCCCTCTCTCAGCTCTTTCAGGCGGCGGGCCAGGATATCCTGGCCCCCCTCTCCGCACACGTCCCCCACCGCAAGCACATTCAGCAGCATGATGGTCCTCCTCCTTGGAAATCGAAATCACATCTCCCCCCATTATAGTGTATCCAGCCAGAAAGCGCAAAGGCTTTTTGCTGCCGGCGGACATACCCCGCCCACCGGCAGCATATTCTGTCTGTGAGCGCGGCCCGGCGGCCGGCAATTTGAGGGAGGGGGCAGAGGGATGGCATACCGGGATCGAAGAAGGGACTCTGGAAGCCGCGGGACAGGCTCCCCCGCCCGGCGGGCGGCTGGGACGGGACTCATCCTGTCTGTGGTCCTGTTCCTCCTGCCCCTGCTCACCGTACCGCCCCCCGGCTCTGAGGCGGCGGCGGAGGAGCTGCCCACCGGCACCCTCCCCATCCACCGGGCGGTGCAGACCGCCTCGGGGGAGCGGGACAAGAGCCGGATGGTGAAGCTCCAGCAGGCGGACGGCACAGTGGCGGAGCTGTCCATGTCCGACTACCTGTTCGGGGTGGTGGCGGCGGAGATGCCCGCCGCCTTTGAGGAGGAGGCCCTGAAGGCCCAGGCCTGCGCCGCCCGCACCTACACCGTCCGGAAACAGGCGCACACCACTGACGCCCACCCGGAGGCCGACGTGTGCACCGATATCAACTGCTGCCAGGCCTACGTCCCCCGGGAGACGGCGGAGAACCGCTGGGGGGTGAGCGCCCAGACCTACACCCAGAAGATTGAAACCGCCATCGCCGGGACCGACGGCCTGGGGGTCCTCTGCCAGGGGGAGCCCATCCAGGCGGTGTTCTTCTCCTCCGCCCCGGGCCGCACTGTGGACGCGGTGGAGGTGTGGGGGAACCAGGTGGACTACCTCCAGAGCGTGGAGAGCCCCGAGGGGGATGAGGTCCCCAACTACCACAGCCAGGCGGCCTTCTCCGCCGACCAGGTGCGGGAGGCGGTGCTGGCCGCCTACCCGGGGGCCGACCTGTCGGGCGACCCCTCCGTCTGGTTCGGCGCCCCCGCCGTCAACGAGGGGGGCACTGTGTCCAGCATCCTGGTGGGGGGTGTCACCCTCACCGGAGGCCAGGTGCGCACCCTGTTCGACCTGCGCTCCGCCTGCTTCACCGTGGCCTGGGACGGGACCAACTTCACCTTCTCGGTCACCGGCTACGGCCACGGAGTGGGCATGAGCCAGTACGGGGCCAACGCCATGGCCAAGGCGGGCAGCTCCTTTGAGGAGATCCTCACCTGGTACTACACCGGCACCCAGGTGGAGCAGCTGTGGTGAACCCGGCCATTTGCGCAAAAATGCCAATACTTTCCCGCCGCTGCGCGGCGGAAAAGTCCTCGCTTCGCTCGCTGAACGCCTTGCCAAGCAAAACATTCAGGGCATTCGATTCCACTCGAGGCGGGCTGCCGCCCCCTCGATCTCCCCCGCCCTATCCTTGAGTGGATTCATCTCAATAGAGGTTTTTCGACAAGCTGAGAAAACCGCCGGAGCGAATCGCTCCGGCGGTTTTTTATGCTCAGCTCTTCTCTTCAAAGACGGCGCCGCAGCTGCGGCAGGTGACGGTGATCTTCCCCTTGCCCCGGGGCACCCGGAGCTGCTGGCCGCAGTTGGGGCACTTGAAGTAGCAGTGCTCCTTGTCCCGGTGGATGGTGCGGCGCAGCCGGAACCACTGGATGGCCGGTCCGGCCACCTTTAAGAATTTGGCGTTCTCCGCCCGGCGGCGGGCCGGGTTCCGGGAGAGCAGCCGGAACAGGGCAAACAGGATCACCGCAAAGGAGATCCAGTAGAGGGGATCGAAGCCCGTGAAAAAATAGATGAGATAAAGGGCCAAATAAAGGACCAGCAGAGCCATGTTCAGCTGGTCGTTTCCATAGCGGCCGTACATAAACCGCTGAAGTGCATTGCGGATCATAGAGAGCCTCCTCGCGCGGGGTAAGCGGAACAGACACCCGGCTCAACCATTTCTTTTTCTGAAAAATATGATACTGCGCAAATAAAAACTCGTCAAGAAATCAATCGTAAACAAAGTGTAAATTGTGCCCCGGAGGGGGACAATTCCCCTTAAAATGTTCCACCTGGGCGGATATCCCGGCCGCCTCCCCCTTGCCTTTCGGCGGGAAATCCGGTATACTTATGGCAAAAAACAAGACCGGGAGGGCCCTTCCATGAAGCGCATCGACAAAGAAAATTACTATCTGGACATCGCCGAGACGGTGCTGGAGCGGTCCACCTGCCTGCGCCGGTGCTACGGGGCCATCATCGTGAAGAACGACGAGATCGTGGCCACCGGCTACAACGGCGCCCCCCGGGGGCGGAGGAACTGCATGGACCTGGGCTACTGCACCCGGGAGGCCATGCAGGTGCCCAGCGGCGAGCGGTACGAGCTGTGCCGCTCCGTCCACGCGGAGATGAACGCCATCATCTCCGCCGCCCGGCGGGACACCCTGGGGGCCACCCTGTACCTGGCCGGGCGGGAGGCCAAGAGCGGCGAGCTCCTCCACGACGCCACCTCCTGCTCCATGTGCCGGAGGGTCATCATCAACGCGGGCATCGACCGGGTGGTCATCCGCAGCGGCGAGCGGGACTACCGGGTGGTCCATGTGGAGGACTGGGTGCGGGAGGACGACTCCCTGCCCGCAAAAGTATAAAGCAGCGGGGGCTCAGACTTCGGTCTGAGCCCCCGATTTTTTACACCCATTTGACCCCCAGCAGAGCGGCCACGTCCGGGGCCTGCTCCAGGGCCAGGACGGCCCCCCGCAGCTCCTGGTGGTCCTGGGAGAGGGTCAGCCCCCGGATCTCACAGGTAGACAGGTCCACCCCCCGCAGGGAGGTCTGGAAGAAGTCCGCCCCGGTGAGGTCGGCCCGGCGGAAGGCCAGGTTCCGGTGCCGCACCTGGGAGAACACCCCCTGGGTCAGGCGGCAGTCCTGAAAGAGCCCCGTCTTCCAGCTGGTCTTGGTGAAGTTGGCGTACCGCCAGGAGCCCTCCTCCACCCGGGTGTGGGAGAAGGCGCTCTGAGCGAAGGTGCACCCCTCCCCCCGGCAGTCCAGAAAGACCGCCTCCCGGAAGGAGCACTCGGAAAAACGGCAGCCTGACAGGTCGCACCGCTCCCAGCGCACCCGGTCGAAAAAGCTGCGGCTGAAGTCCACTCCCATCAGGCGGCAGCCCCGGAACACCACCTGCACGCAGTCCAGATGGGAGAAATCGCCCCCGGCCAGCACTTGAGCGGCGTACTCCCGCTCCCGCAGCTCCTCCTCCCCCTGGAGGCACCGGGTCAGATCCCGCTCCAGCGAATCGCTCACGGCTCCCCCTCCCCGTACGCCTCCCGGGCCTGGCGGAGGAACTCCGCGTCCTTGTCGTCCAGGGCGTGGAGGCCGGCGGTGTCCTCCATGTGGTGGGTAAACTCGTGGGCCACGGTGGCGAAGATCTCATCCTTCCAGGTCTCCTCGTCCTCGTCGGCCAGGAGGGCGGCGAAGGAGCCGTAGTACAATACGATGTACCGCCCCAGCATGTCGTGGCAGTACTCCCCCATAATGTACATCTCCCCCGGGGGAAACTCCGGGTCGGGGAGGGCCTGCTCCTCCAGCTGGATGCCCCCGTCCAGCTCCTCAAAAAACGCGTCCGGGAATTTTTGGGAGATCTCCTCCAGCCAGTCCCCCATGGTCTCATAGCTGGGCACCATATCGTCCGCCTCCTTTCTCAAGCTGTCCTTGTGCCGCCATTATACCATGCCGTGCCGGCTACTGCCAGCCCAAAACGCCGAAGCACAGCAGACCCAGCAGGGCGCTGATCCCGATGACCACCGGGACGCTCTGCTTTCCCTTCAGGAGCAATACCAGATCCAGCACCCCGATGCCCACCGCCGGCAGGCTCACCTGGCCGGAGGTCCCCAGGTAGTTGGTGAGCATGGAGCAGGTCACCCCCACCACCATGCCCAGGCAGGCGGGGCGGACCCCCACCAGGATGTGCTCCATGTACTTGTTGCCCTTCACCCGCTCAAAGAACACAGCGGCCGCGGCGCACAGGGTGAGGGTGGGGGACATGACCCCCAGATTGGCGGCAATGGCCCCGGGAATGCCCGCCGCCTGAATGCCCGCGAAGGTGGCGCAGTTGAAGCCCAGGGGGCCCGGAGTCATCTCGGCGATGGCCACAATGTCGGCCACCTCGCTGGCGGTCATCCATCCGTGGGAGAGCACCTCGTCGTTGATAAGGGGGATCATGGACAGCCCGCCGAAGCTGGTGAACCCGATTTTCAGAAAGCTCCAGAACAGCTCAAGCAGCACCATCGCCGTTCCCTCCTCTCCGCTCATATACTTCACAGATGACCAGTCCGGCCGCAATGCCCATCAGTACCAGAAACACACAGTTCACGTCCCAGATCAGGTACAGGGCGAAGGACGCCGCCGCCACCGCCACGCAGGGCGGATACCGGAAGGCCCCCTTCACCAGATTCAGGGCGGCGGAGGCCATGATGGGGACAATGGCGGCCCGCACCCCGGTCATGGCCGCCATCACCCAGTAGTTGTCCCGCACGGCGGTGTAGCAGAGGGTGAGCACGCTCAGAATCAAAAACGGGGGCAGGATCATAGCCACCAGACACACCACGCCCCCGGCCAGCCCCGCCGCGTGGTTGCCGTACAGCATGGCCACGTTGCCGATCATGGTGCCGGGCAGGCTGCGGCCCACGCTGGTGATGTCCAGCAGCTCCTCCCCCGTGATGGTTTTTCGTTTTTCCACATACAGCCGCTGCATCTGGGCCACAATGCTCCAGCCGCCCCCGAAGGTGAAACAGCCGAATTGAAAAAATTCCCAAAACAGGGCCAGCAGCGTCTTTCCTCGCTTCATGCCGCCGCCTCCTTTTCTGTTTTCACCGGATTATCATACACCCATCCCCAGGCGCGGGCAAGCCCCTCCCCATCCGGACCCGCCCCCCACAAAAACCGCCCCGGACGCACATGCGTCCAGGGCGGCTTCCCTTTTGCAATATCAGGCGTTTTACTTCTCAATGCCCCGGCGCTTCATCCAGTCGGGCAGAGGCTTCCCGTTGTACTTACAGCCGGGGTAGCGGCAGTTGGCGCAGTTGCCCTTGTTGCCCTTGATGGCGGGCTCGCCCTTGACGTTCTGCTCCAGGTAGTCCACCAGGGCCTTGACGTCGGCCTCCTCGCCGTCCACCGCCCAGTAGTGGGCCCCCTCGTTGCCGCCGATGCCGCTGGCGCACACCACCTTGGCCTCGCAGTGGAACATCATCCGGATGGCCTCCGCCTCGGTGACAATGTCCGCGCTGGACAGGCAGTACATGCCGGGGTCGGCCCCCAGGGAGATATCGATATGGCTGGCCCCGCCCAGGGCCCGGCTGGCCGCCGGCACGGAGGGCACCAGCTTGTCATAGCCCACCGGGCAGATCCACTTCAGCCCCTTGGAGGTCATGTACCCGATGAAGTTGGGCACCGTGCCCCCGTTGAAGCCGCTGGTGATGATGCCCACGTGGCCCTCCAGGTCGAAGGCGTTGGCCCCCTTGAGGATGACGGTGTCGGCGTGGTAGTCCTGCAGGGCCTCGTCGATCTTCTTGTCCACCGGCTGCCCCTTGTAGAACACGTTGGGGAAGCTCTTGCGGCTCTCCGGCTCGGTGACGCACAGCAGTCCCTCGCAGCTCAGGCCCACGGTGCAGCGGCCGGGCTCGATGGACGGGTCGTTCAGCAGTTCCTGGGCGATGAAGGCGTTGGTGGTGCCGCCGGCCAGAACCACATAGGCGTCCTTCCAGGCCTTCTGGAACTCGGGCATCTGAATCACGGCCTTGGCAATCAGGCGGCGGGCCTCCGCCGGGGTCAGAACAAACGTCGCTTTCATATTAAAATCCTCCTCACAAGCAAGAAAGTGGTATTACGCTTTTTCCGGGTGCTTCTTCAGGTCCACCACCGGGTTCACCAGGGGCTCCATAGCGAAGCCGTCGGGGCCCACGATGCGGCACTCGGCCACGTCCCCGTCCTGGATGTGGAAGGCCCGGGGGGTGCCGGTGGCCAGCACGTCGCCGGCGTACCAGCCCTGGATGCTGCTGTGGAGGGACACCAGCCGGTCCGGCTTATGGGTCATGTGGTCCACGGTGTTCTTGGCGTGGATCTCCCCGTTGTGCACCGACTGGACCTCCAGCTTCAGCACGTCGGGCACCTCGTCGGGGGTGACCAGCTGGGGGCCGAAGGAGAAGAAGGTGGGGAAGTTCTTCACGATGCACAGGTAGCGGGGGTTGCCGCTGAGGTAGTCGTTCCCCTTCAGGATGGACTCCTCGGTCATATCCAGAATGGTGGTGTAGCCCACGATGGCGCTCTGCCAGTCCTCCTGGGCCACGTCCCGGCAGTCCCGGCCCATGATGATGCCCAGCTCCGCCTCGGCGGTGGTCTTCTGGGCCTCCTTCAGGGTGGGCAGCTGGATCTCGTCCCCCGGGCCGATGAGGGTGTCCGCCATTTTAAAGAAGCTGCCCGGGAAGCCCTGGGGAGGGGCGTTGCCGATGTCCCCCGCGTGCTCGGCGTAGTTCAGGCCGATGCCGAAGATCCGCCGGGGATTCCGGTACAGGGGGGCGTACTCCACCTGGTCCTGGGGCACCAGGCCGGGGATGGTCTCCAGCTCGTCCTTTCCGCCCTCGTTGTACCACTTAGTGAGGCCGGGCACCTGCTGGGCGCAGATCAGCTCGTACATCTCCTCTTTCCAGGCCGTCCCTTTGGCCGCGTTCAGGGCCGCGATGGGCAGGATGCCGGACTCCGTGACGATACCGGCAATTTCTTTGCCGTTTAACTTGATGGTTGCCAGACGCATAACGATTCTCCTTTTTCAGCCGTCCGGCGGGGCGGGGGGTCCCCGCCGCCGGGCGAAGTCCTCTGTTTTTATCTTACCACCCCGGCGCCGCCGGGGCAACGGCGTTTTCTCAGATTCTCATTTCCGCAGGCTCTCCACCGCCTGTTTCAGGCGGCCGCAGCCCTCCACGATGCTCTCATAGCTGGCGGCGAAGGACATGCGCAGATAGCCCTCCCCGCCGGGGCCGAACACGTCGCCGGGCACCAGGGCGATCTTGGCCTCCTCCAGGAAATACTGGGACAGCTCCGCCGAGGTCTTGCCCAGCTCCTTGCAGTTGATGAAGATGTAGAAGGCGCCCTTGGGGCACAGGCAGTGGATGCCGTCGATGTCGTTGATGGCTTTTACGGCGTAGTCCCGGCGGCGCTGGTACTCCTTCACCATCTCCTTCACCTCGTCCCCCTCCTGGGTGAGAGCGGCGATGGCGGCCGCCTGGACAAAGCTGGGGGCACAGGTGGTGTTGTGCTGGTGGAACTTGTTCATCACAGTGATGTACTCCTCCGGAGCGGCCACATAGCCCAGCCGCCAGCCGTCCATGGCGTAGGCCTTGGACATACCGTTCATGGTGAAGGTGCGCTCCTTCATGCCAGGGAGGGAGGCGATGCTCACATGCTTACACCCGTCGTACACCAGCCGCTCGTAGATCTCGTCGGCAATCACCATCAGGTCGTGCTCCTGGACGATGGAGGCCAGCTCCTTGAGCACATCCTCCTCCAGCACGCCGCCGGTGGGGTTGTTGGGGGTGACGATGACCACGGCCCGGGTCTTGGGGGTGATCTTGGCCCGAATCTCCCCGAAATCCATCTGGTAACCGTTCTCCTCTTTCAGACTGTAAGTGACGGCCCTGGCCCCCAGCAGGTTGGGCACATTGATGTAGTTGAGCCACACCGGGTCGGGCACCAGGATCTCGTCCCCCTCGTCCAGCAGTGTGGCCAGCACGGCGAACACCGCCTCGGACAATCCCACGGTGACCAGCACCTCGGAGGCCTTATAGTCGATATGGTTCTCCCGCTTGAGCTTGTCGGCGATGGCCTGACGCAGCTCCATCATGCCGAAGTTGGAGGTGTAGTGGACCTTTCCCTGGGCCAAGGCCTGGTTGGCCGCCTTTTTGATGTACTCCGGGGTGTCGAAATCGGGACGGCCGATCTCGAAGTGGAGCACCCGCTCCCCCGCCCGCTCCATGGCCAGGGCCTTCTCGTTTACCTTCCGGATGCCCGAGGGGGCCATCCGGTCCATCCGGGCTGCAATGTGATAGTTCATATGCATTCCGCTTCCTTTCCTGACGCCTGCGCGCAGATATAACCGACGGATGCCGGACGGCTTCCGCGGCCGCTTCAGGGCGGACGCCTTGCCGCTTGTCCGGCTTTCTGCTATAATTTTACCGGAACCCGCCGGATTTGTAAAATTCGTAAGTGTTTAAGAGCTCATATCGTTTTGCTTATAGGGGGCGCTCTCATGCTGAACTACAAGGAGTACATCTACGCCATCTACCAGGAGCACAGCTTCTCCAAGGCCGCCCAAAAACTTTTCGTCTCCCAGCCCTGGCTCAGTTCAGTGGTGAAGAAGGTGGAGCAGGAGATCAAGACTCCCCTCTTTGACCGGAGCACCAACCCCATCTCCCTGACCCCCGCCGGGGAGTACTACATCCAGCAGGTGGAGAAAGTCATGGCCATTGAGGAGGACATGCGGGAGCACTTCGCCGCCCTCAGCGGCCCGGGCACCCAGCTGCACATCGGCAGTTCCATGTTCTTCTGCACCTACGTGCTCCCCCGGCTGTTCCAGGAGTTCCGGGAGCAGAATCCCCAGATCACCCTGACCCTCACCGAGGGGAACAGCGCCGCCCTGTCGGAGAAGCTGCTGGAGCGCAAGCTGGACTTCTTTCTGGAGGCGGAGCCCCTCCAGGACCCCAAGATCCAATCGGTGGCCTGGTGTACCGAGGAGATCGTGCTGGCGGTCCCGGCCCGCCTCCCCATCAACCGGGAGCTGGCGGAGTACCGCTACTCCTTCGACGAGATCCTGAAGCGGGGGGAGCCCGGACAGAAAAAGCCCCCCGTCCCTCTCCAGGCCTTCCGGGAGGAGCCCTTCCTGCTCCTCCAGAGAGGCAACGACCTCTACGACCGGAGCATGGAGCTGTGCCGGAACGCGGGCTTCATCCCCAAGACCTCGGTCTTTCTCACCCAGATGATGACCGCCTACTACCTGGTCTGTGAAGGACAGGGTGTATCCTTCCTGCGCTCCACCATCCCCGAGTATGTGGCGCCCACCGACAGTGTGGTCTTTTACCAGCTCCGCGACCCCATGGCCATGCGCCCCATCTACCTGTCCTACTTGAAGCGCCGCACCAATCCCGTGCAGCAGAAACTCATTGATTTCATGTGGAGCCGCAGCCTGCTGGAGGACCGGCCCGGCGAGCGGTAAGCCCCGCCATACGTTTTTTCATATAACCTCATACCATATTTCGGATTCGACAACGGCCTCCCCGCCCGCTATAATGGGCCCATCTCAAAAATGAAGGTTCTTTCTTTTTCTCCTTCATTTTCGAGGGCACCTGTTTTGCGAGAGCGTGTAAGGAGGCTTTTGTCATGTCAACGTACTATTTTCTTCCCACCCGAAACGTCTTTGGAATGGGAGCCTCCCAGGAGGCCGGCGAGTTAATGAAGAGCCTGGGCGGCCATAAGACGATGATCGTCACCGACAAGTTCCTCCATGAGAGCGGCATGGCGGGACAGATCCAGGAGATCCTGGCACAGGCCGGTGTGGACTCTATCGTATTCCCCGGGGCCGAGCCCAACCCCACCGATAAGAATGTTGCCACCGGCGTAGCGGTGTTTCAGGAAAACGGCTGCGACTCCATCCTGTCCCTGGGCGGTGGCTCCTCCCACGACTGCGCCAAGGGCATCGGCATGGTGGCCGCCAACGGCGGGACCATCCACGACTACGAGGGCATTGACAAGTCCAGCCGCCCCCTAATGCCCCTGATGGCAGTGAACACAACCGCCGGCACCGCCTCGGAGATCACCCGATTCTGCATCATCACCGACACCAGCCGGAAGGTGAAGATGGCCATTGTGGACTGGCGGGTTACCCCACAGATTGCCATCAACGACCCGGAGCTGATGAAGGGTATGCCCCCCTCCCTCACCGCCGCCACCGGCATGGATGCCCTCACCCACGCCATCGAGGCCTATGTGTCCACCAACGCCAACCCCCTCACCGACGCGGCGGCCACCATGGCCATCCAGATGATCTCTCACTACCTGCCCAAAGCGGTGGCCAACGGCAATTACATGAAGGCCCGGGACAAGATGGCCTACGCTCAGTATCTGGCGGGCATCGCCTTCAACAACGCCTCCCTGGGCTACGTCCACGCCATGGCCCACCAGCTGGGCGGCTTCTACAACCTGCCCCACGGTGTCTGCAACGCGGTGCTGCTGCCCTATGTGATGAAGTTCAACCTCATCGGCAACATGACCCGGTTCAAGGAGATCGCCATTGCCATGGGGGTGCGGGGGGAAAATCTGTCCTGTTCCGCTGCCGCCGAGGAGGGCATCGCCGCCGTTCAGCGCCTGGGCCGGCGCCTGGGCATCCCCGCCAATCTGAAAGAGCTTGGCGTAAAGCCGGAGGACTTCACTGTCATGGCCGAGAACGCCATGAAGGACGTGTGCAGCCTCACCAACCCCCGCACCGCTACCAAGGAGCAGATCATTGAGGTGTATCGCCAGGCCTATGAGGGCGAATAAGCTTCGCTTTCCCTCTTTCTCCCTCTTTCCAACACATCAGAAACCAGTGGATTTTATACCGATCCGCTGGTTTCCAAGTCTTGGAGAACCGAAATTGCCCTCAATCGTTTCACTGTATTTGCTATATCTGAGGAGGATATTACAATGAGTAAAAAAATCTTGATTCTCAATGGCAGCCCCCGGAAAACCGGCAACACCGCCGCCCTGATCCGCTCCTTTGCCGAGGGGGCGGAGAGCGCCGGCAATACGGTCACGGAGTTCTTCCTGGACGGCATGGACCTCCACGGGTGCAGGGGCTGCTTCGGCGGCGGCCGGGACCCGGAGCACCCCTGCGTCCAGCGGGACGACATGGACAAAATCTACCCGGTCTACAAGGAGGCCGACGTGGTGGTGCTGGCCTCCCCCCTGTACTACTGGACCATCAGCGGACAGCTGAAGCTGGCCTTTGACCGGCTGTTCGCCGTGGCCGAGTGCGACCCTAACCTGGCCAACCCCAAAAAGGAGTCCGTCCTGCTCATGGCGGCGGAGGGCCACGGCTTTGAGGAGACCCTGTACTGGTACGACCACTTGGAACAGCACCTGGGCTGGAAAAGCCTGGGCAGGGTGCTGTGCGGCGGGGTGATGAACCTGGGGGACATCGCCGGCCGGGAGGAGCTCCACCAGGCCTTTGAGCTGGGCCGGTCCATCTCCTGATATCGAAACTAAAAACGCGGACCCTGGAACATCCAGGGTCCGCGTTTCGTTTTTTATTTGCTCCGCTTCAAGACCTCCAGCAGGAAGGCCCACACCCGCTGAACGGAGGAGATGCTCATCCGCTCCCGGGGGGTGTGGATCTCCAGCAGGTCGGGGCCGATGGACACGCAGTCCAGGCCCGGGATCTTCCCCGCCAGCAGGCCGCACTCCACTCCCGCGTGGATGGCCTCCACCTTGGGCTCGTATCCGTACTGCTCCCGGAACACCTGGACCATCCGGTCCCGGAGGGGCGAGTCCTCTTTGTATTCCCAGGCCGGATAGTCCCCGGAGTATTGGCTCCTGCCCCCCAGTGCCTGGGTGAGGCAGGTGAGCCGGTCCTTCAATGCCTCCTTCTGGGACCCCAGGGAGCTGCGCACCGAGAAGCAGGCCCGCAGCTCCTCTGCCCCGGTGGTGAGGATGCCCAGGTTCAGGGAGGTCTGCACCAGGCCGGGGATATCCCCGCTCATGGCCTGCACCCCGTTGGGCAGGCAGGTGAGGAGGCACACCGCCCGCTCCGTGCCCGTCCGGTCCATGGGAGTTCCCTCCCAGTGGGAGGGCTCCGCCCGCAGGAACAACTCCGGGTCGGTGGTCCGGTGCTCCCGCCGCAGGTCGGCCTCCAGCTCCCCGAGGGCGGCCCGGGCCGCCGCCTCGTCGGACACCACGATCTGGGCCCGGCTCTCGGTGGGGATGGCGTTGTCCTTGCTGCCCCCCGCCGCCTCTCCCAGGCGCAGCTCGGTCCGGGCGGACACCGCCCGCAGGCAGCGGCCCAGGAGGACGTTGGCGTTGGCCCGGCCCCGGTGAATCTCGGTCCCCGAGTGTCCCCCCGTCAGGCCGCCCACCGTAACGGCCAGCACAGTTCCCGAACGGGGCTCCCGTTTTACGGGGAGGATGCACTCGGTCCGGTTGCCCCCGGCGCAGCTGACGGTGAACACCCCCTCCTCCTCCGAGTCCAGGTTGATGAGGGTCTTGCCCCGCAGGGGGGACACGTCCAGGGCGGCCGCCCCCAGCATGCCCACCTCCTCGTCCACGGTGAGGATCACCTCCAGGCGGGGGTGGGGGATGTCTTGGGCGTCCAGCAGGGCCAGGGCCATGGCCACGGCGATGCCGTCGTCGCCCCCCAGGGTGGTCCCCCGGGCGGTAACAAAGTCCCCGTCCGCCTCCAGATCCAGCCCCTCCCGCTCCAGGTCTTTGGGGCAGCCCGGCTCCTTCTCGCACACCATGTCCAGGTGGCCCTGGAGGATCACCGGCTCCGCCCCCTCATAGCCGGGGGCCGCCTCCTTGATGATGATGATATTGTTGAGGGCGTCCTGGTGGTACTCCAGCCCCCGGGCCTTGGCAAAGGCGGCGCACCAGTCGCTCACCGCCCTGGTGTTCCCCGACCCGTGGGGGATGGCGCACAGCTCCTCGAAATAGTGAAACACAGCCCTGGGCTGCAATGGGGATAGCACTTCCATACTGCGCTCGCTCCTTTTCTCGCTTCTGCCGTTATCTTACCCCGGGCGGCCCCCTTTGACAAGGTCTTTTTCTTTTTCCGCCCCCATGGTACAATACGGACATCTGATTGGAAGCGAGGTGGGTCCCGTGGACCATATTTTGATTGTGGAGGACGACCGGGCCCTGAGCCAGGGCATCCGCCTGGCCCTGGACCAGGCGGGGCGGCAGTTCACCCAGTGCCACACCCTCCGGGAGACGGAGGAGGCCCTGGCTGCCCGTCCGCCCCAGCTGGTGATCCTGGACCTGAACCTGCCCGACGGCAATGGGCTGGACCTGCTCCGGCGGCTGCGGGCATCCTCCCCCCTGCCGGTGCTCATCCTCACCGCCAACGACCTGGAGGTGGACCAGGTGCTGGGGCTGGAGCTGGGGGCGGACGACTTTGTGACCAAGCCCTGCTCCCTGGCGGTGCTCCGGGCCCGGGTGAACAACCTGCTCCGGCGGTCCCGGCCCGCCGCCCCGGTGTTGGAGCTGCCCCCCTACGTCTTTGACTTCGGGCGGATGGTCTACACCAAAAACGGGGTCCCCCTGGACCTGTCCAAGACGGAGCAGCGGCTGCTGCGGCTGCTGGCGGAGCACCGGGGGCAGACCCTCACCCGGGAGCAGCTGCTGGACCGGGTGTGGGACGGGGGAGAGTTTGTGGACGAGAACGCCCTGTCCGTGGCGGTGAACCGGCTGCGCCGGAAGCTGGGGGAGGCCCCCATCCGCACGGTGTACGGCGTGGGCTACGTGTGGGCGGAGGGCTGATATGGACGGATATTCTGTGCTCTGCCTGCTCCTGGCCGGGGGCGGGGTGATCTTCGGGGTGGTCCAGTGGCTCCGGGCCCGGCGGCAGCTGGCCCAGGCGGACCGTATGCTGGACCGGGCCCTGGAGGGGCAGTTTCAGGAAACCACCTTCGACGAGTCGGCCCCCTCCGCCCTGGAGGCCAAGCTGGCCCGGTTTCTGAACGGCTCCGCCGCCTCCGCCCGCAGCCTGGCGGAGGAGCGGGGCAAGATCGCCGCCCTCATTGCGGACATCTCCCACCAGACCAAAACCCCCATCGCCGCTCTGCTGCTGTACTCCTCCCTGCTGGCGGAGAGCCCCCTCCCCCCGGAGCAGCGGGAGCAGGCCCGGGTGGTCCAGGCCCAGGCGGAAAAGCTGCGGTTTCTCATCGAAACCCTGGTGAAGTCCTCCCGGCTGGACAGCGGGATTCTCGTCCTCACCCCCGCCCTCCACCCGGTGGCCCCCCTGCTGGAGGAGGCGGCCGCCCAGTATTCCGGGGCGGCGGCGGAGAAAAACATCTCCCTCACCGTGCAGCCCGCCCAGGGCAGCGCCCGGTTCGACCAAAAGTGGACTGCCGAGGCCCTGGGCAACGTGGTGGACAACGCGGTAAAGTACACGCCCCCCGGGGGCGCGGTCACCCTGTCCGCCGTCTTTTACGAGCTGTTCTGCTGCATCCAGGTGTCCGACACCGGCCCCGGCGTCCCCGAGGGGGAGCAGGCCCGCATCTTCGGCCGCTTCTACCGGGGAGAGGGGGTACGGGACCAGGAGGGGTTAGGACTAGGGCTCTTTCTCACCCGGAGCATCCTCACCCGAGAGGGGGGCTATGTGAAGCTGTCCTCCAAACCCGGGAAGGGCAGCACCTTTTCCCTCTATCTGCCCCTGGAATGAACTGCGGCCCCGCCGGCTGAACCGGCGGGGCCGCTCAGGCTGTCAAAAAAGTCCAAGGACTTTTCCGACAGCCTGCAAAAATGCCGTTACTTTTGCGCCCCGCAGCGGCGCAAAAGTCCTCGCTGCGCTCGCTGAACGCCTTGCTGTGCAAGGCATTCAGGGCATTCAATCCCACTCGAGGCGGGCTGCCGCCCCCTCGAGCTCCCCCGCCAAAACTGAGGCGAGTTCTACTCAACAGCGTTTTTTTGACAAGCTGAGCGGCCCCGCCGGCTGAGCCGGCGGGGCCGCTACTGTTGCTGTTGGGGTGTTCAGAAAATTCCAGGGCGTTACCGCCGCAGGTCGTGGTCGTCCTCCCGGGCCATCTTGGCCACCACGCCGGACAGGGCCAGCAAGGCGATCAGGTTGGGGAACACCATCAGGGCGTTGAACAGGTCGGACAGGTTCCACACCAGGGGGGCCTCCAGCATGGAGCCCAGGGCCACGCACACCACCGCGATGCAGGCGTACACCTTCACCGCCTTGACGCCGAACAGGTACTTCACGTTCTGAGCGCCGAAGAAGTACCAGCCGATGACGGTGGAGAATGCGAAGAACAGCAGGCAGATGGCCACATACAGGTTGCCGAAGCCCTGGAACACGGTGGTGAAGGCCACCTGGGCCATGTTCTCGGCGGCGGGATTCTCCGCCATGTTGTTCACGTTCAGGGCGCCGCTGGTGAGCATCACCAGGGCGGTCATGGTGAGGACGATGAAGGTGTCGATGAACACGCAGATCATAGCCACGATGCCCTGGTCCTGGGGCTTGGCCACCTTGGCCATGGCGTGGGCGTGGGGGGTGGAGCCCATGCCCGCCTCGTTGGAGAACAGGCCCCGGGCCACGCCGAAGCGCATGGCCTCCCGCACGCCGATGCCGGCGGCGCCGCCCACAATGGCCTGGGGATCAAAGGCGCCTACCACGATCATCCGCAGGGCGTTGGGCAGGGCGGTGATGTTGGCGATGAGGAGGACCAGGCCGCCCACCAGATAGAAGGCGGCCATGATGGGCACCAGCTTCTCGGTGACCGAGGCGATGCGGGTGACGCCGCCCAGGAAAATGAAGGCGGCCACCAGGGCCAGGAGCACGCCCACGATCCAGGTGGGCACGTTCAGGGCCTCCCGGAAGGCGTTGCTGATGGCGTTGGACTGGACCATGTTGCCGGTAAAGCCCAGAGCGAAGATGATGGCCAGGGCGAAGAAGCCCGCCAGGATCTTGCCGAAGGTCCCCTTGAAGGCCTGCCGGATGTAGTACACCGGGCCGCCGATCACATGGCCGGTCTCGTCGGTGGTCTTGTACTTCTGCGCCAGGCAGGCCTCGCCGTAGATGGTGGCCATGCCGAAGAAGGCGGCTACCCACATCCAGAAGATGGCCCCCGGTCCGCCGGAGATCATGGCGGTGGCGCAGCCGGTGATATTGCCGGTGCCCACCTGGGCGGCGATGGAGGTGGCCACGGCCTGGAAGGAGCTCATGCCCTCCTTGCCCGCCTTCTCCCCGTTGAGGCTGAAGCTGCCGAACAGGCGCTTAAAGCCGGTCCCGAACTTGCGCACCTGAATGAAACGGGTGCGGATGGTGAAAATAATGCCGGTGCCCACCAGCAGGTAGAGCAGCAGACCGTTCCACACAAAGCCTGCCAGATTGCTGACCTGATCGGCCAACTGGTTCATGTCCATATCTCTCTTCTCCTTTTCCTTCCCCGGACAAAAAACGGACCGCGGATGGCTCCGCGGTCCGGTCGATGGGCGAAAAAACACGCGCCCGCCCGCATCAAAAGACGCGCACAGGGGCGTTTTGCTTCCTCGTCTCTGTCCTTTTGCCTGAGAGATTGGCGGCCTGTACCCAAGACCGCGTTGCACCTTCGGCACCCGAATCGTCGAGCTTCTCCAGAGTCACATCCACGCACAGTCCTCGTTCCAGGGGAACGCCTGAGAGTGTTACTCCTTCGGCAAGCGGGCTGCCGCCCTGCTGTTTTCCTGCGCGCTTCCTTTGTTCGGTTCACTTGTCCCTGATACGGTACCACAGCGGGCAGATTTTGTCAACCCCCGGCGAACATTTATACATCTGTGGTGGAAAACCCGGGGTTCCCCCCTGGAAAATTGGAAATTGTGTGGGGGAAAGTTTACAATTTGCTCTTTTTTCTCCCAGTGGGATGTGGTATACTAAGATGATCGTGCGCGGAAGCGCCGTTTTCCCCCGATATATTGGACAAATCAGCATCAGCATTGAGGTGTATCGCGATATGAACGTATTCAAAAAGATCTTCGGCACCAGCTCCCAGCGGGAGGTCAAGGCCATCATGCCTCTGGTGGACAAGGTCCTGGCTCTGGAGGAGGAGTACAAGGCCCTCAGCGACCACGAGCTCCAGGCCAAGACCGGTGAATTCAAAGAGCGCCTCCAGAAGGGCGAGACCCTGGACGACATCCTGCCCGAGGCCTTCGCCGCCTGCCGGGAGGCCGACTGGCGGGTGCTGGGCATGCGCCCCTACCCGGTGCAGATCATCGGCGGCATCATCCTGCACCAGGGCCGCATCGCCGAGATGAAGACCGGCGAAGGCAAGACCCTGGTGGCCACCCTGCCCGCCTACCTGAACGCCCTGTCCGGCAAGGGCGTTCACATCGTCACCGTCAACGACTACCTGGCCAAGCGCGACTCGGAGTGGATGGGCAAGGTGTACCGCTTCATGGGCCTCACCGTGGGCCTGGTCATCCACGGGGTGATGGGACAGGCCAAGAAGGACGCCTACGCCGCCGACATCACCTACGGCACCAACAACGAGTTCGGCTTTGACTACCTGCGGGACAACATGGCCATCTACGCCCAGGAGCTGGTCCAGCGGGGCCACTCCTTCGCCATCGTGGACGAGGTGGACTCCATCCTCATCGACGAGGCCCGCACCCCCCTGATCATCTCCGGCCAGGGTGAGAAGTCCACTCAGCTCTACACCCTGGTGGACCAGTTTGTCTCCCGTCTGAAGTGCCAGCGCATCGCCAAGGTGGACGCCAAGGAGGAGGAGGACCCGGACATCGATGCGGACTATATCGTGGACGAGAAGGCCCGCACCGCCACCCTCACCGCCCGGGGCATCGCCAAGGCCGAGCAGGCCTTCAATATCGAGAACCTGGCCGACCCGGAGAACACCACCCTCTCCCACCACATCAACCAGGCCATCAAGGCCCACGGGGTGATGAAAAAGGACATCGACTATGTGGTGAAGGACGGACAGGTCATCATCGTGGACGAGTTCACCGGCCGCCTCATGTTCGGCCGCCGGTATAACGAGGGCCTCCACCAGGCCATCGAGGCCAAGGAGCATGTGGAGGTGGCCAACGAGTCCAAGACCCTGGCCACCATCACCTTCCAGAACTACTTCCGCCTGTACGACAAGCTCTCCGGCATGACGGGCACCGCCATGACCGAGGAGGAGGAGTTCGGCACTATCTACGAGCTGGACATCGTGGAGATCCCCACCAACAAGCCCGTCCAGCGTGTGGACCACCACGACGTGGTGTACAAGACCGAGGCCGGCAAGCTCCGGGCGGTGGTCAACCAGATCGCCGAGTGCCACGAGAAGGGCCAGCCCGTGCTGGTGGGCACCGTGTCCATCGAGAAGTCGGAGCAGCTCTCCGACATGCTGAAAAAGCGGGGCATCAAGCACAACGTGCTGAACGCCAAGAACCACGAGAAGGAAGCGGAGATCGTGGCCCAGGCCGGCAAGATGGGGGCCGTCACCGTGGCCACCAACATGGCCGGCCGCGGCACCGACATCATGCTGGGCGGCAATGCGGAGTATCTGGCCAAGGCCGACCTGCGGAAGGCGGGGATGAGCGACGAGCTCATCGCCGAGGCCACCGGCTACGCCGACACCGACAACCAGGAGATCCTGAACGCCCGGAAGCAGTACGCCGACGCGGAGGCCAAGTACAAGGAGTCCATCAAGACGGAGGCGGACAAGGTCCGTGAGGTGGGCGGCCTGTTCATCCTGGGCACCGAGCGCCACGAGTCCCGCCGCATCGACAACCAGCTGCGCGGCCGTGCCGGCCGTCAGGGCGACCCGGGCGAGAGCCGCTTCTACCTGTCCCTGGAGGACGACATCATGCGCCTGTTCGGCTCTGAGCGGGTGATGGGCATGATGGAGAAGCTGGGCGTGGACGAGGACACCCCCATCGAGCAGAAGATGCTCACCAACGCCATTGAGAACGCCCAGAAGCAGGTGGAGTCCCGGAACTTCCAGACCCGTAAGAACGTGCTCCAGTACGACGACGTGATGAACACCCAGCGTGAGGTCATCTACAAGGAGCGCCGGAAGGTGCTGGACGGGGAGGACCTGCAGGAGTCCATCCAGAACATGCTCCACAACACAGTGGAAAACGCCATCCGGGGCCACATGGGCGAGCAGAAGCACATGACCGCTGAGGACTTCCGGGAGGCCACCGCCCAGTTCCGGAACATGTTCCTGAAGCCCGGCGAGCTGGAGCTCACCGACGAGGAGCTGCAGCAGTACGACGAGGACCAGCTGGTGGAGCTGGTGGTGGGCAAGGCCAAGGAGGTCTATGCCGCCCGGGAGCAGGAGTTCGGCTCCCCCCTCATGCGGGAACTGGAGCGGGTGCTCATGCTCCGGGTGGTGGACGAGTACTGGATGGACCAGATCGACGCCATGAACGACCTGAAGCAGGGCATCGGCCTGCGAGGCTACGCCCAGACCGACCCGGTGGTGGCCTACAAAAAGGAAGGCTACGAGATGTTCGAGCAGATGATCGCCGCCATCCAGGAGGAGACCCTCCGCCGCCTGTTCCTGGTGCGCCTGCGCCAGAACCAGGAGGTCAAGCGGGAGCGGGTGGCCAAGGTCACCGGCGAGTCCGGCGCCGGCGACGGCACCGTCCAGCAGCGTCCCCAGCGGAAGGTCATCAAGATCGGCCGCAACGACCCCTGCCCCTGCGGTTCCGGCCTGAAGTGGAAGAAATGTACCTGTAAGCAGTTCCACCCCGATGTAAAATAAGTCGTTGCGGCCGATGGGAGCGCAAGCGACCCGCGCCTTTTGGCGCGTCCAAGTATTAAAAACAGCGGCACTGTCGTGCCGCTGTTTTTAATCTTGCTGCAGGGCGGATTCATTCCGCCCGAGGATTTTAAATCAAAGGGGTCCCCAAGGCGAGCTTGCTCGTCTTGGGGAATCGCAACGACCCCTGTCCCTGCGGCTCCGGCCTTAAGTGGAAGAAATGCACCTGTAAGCAGTTCCACCCGGATGTGAAGTAAAAATCTCCCGTCCCCTCGGAGAGTGGAGGGGGGCCTCCGGGGGGAACTAGTGCCCCCCGGAAGGCGCGGCCTGGCGCGAAGCGCCGCGTTTTCCGCAGAAAACGCCCGCGCCTTGAAGAAGTGCACCTGTAAGCAGTTCCACCCCGATGTCAAATAATTTGGCTATAAAATGAAAATAGAGAGGACTGCCCCCTGCGGGCGGTCCTCTCTATTTTATTTTGTGCTCCGGCTCTTGAAGCAGGCGGGTCTGCGAATAGCAGGCGGAAAGCGGGGGCGGTTTCTCCGCAGGGTGCGAGAAGATGAATTGCCCAGCAGGGTCAAAGAAGCTGGCCTGGGCCACGACTCGGTGCCCGCTTCGCAGGGGGCTTCGTTTCATAGGGGATTTCGCCGCCTGCGGGCGGCGACCTACTTTGCCCATGGCGGCAAAGTAGGCAAAGCGCCACCGGGGACGGCTCCAGATGAGCACTTCGTGCTCATAGTCGCCTTTCCCCGGACCCCCATTTACGGGGGTTACCCCTTGAAGTAGGCAAAATATTTCCGGCGCGCAAAATCAGGAGTGCTTGGGTGCGTTTGAATCCGGGCCCACTGGGGCCCTGGGTGTACAAAATTTGATTTTACTGCGGTTTTCAGACTGCGCCTGGGTTTCCCAGCCAACGCTCTCGGTGTAAATCCTGGCGGGAGGCCCAAGGGCCTCCCCTACCCAAACCATGAGAGGTATTCTTAAACCCCGTAGGGGAGGGGCTTGCCCCTCCCGTCGTATCTCGGAAGGGGCCGTGGTTCGCCGTAGGGGCGACCCTCGCGGTCGCCCGCATGCCTCCCCGCAAAAAAGCCTTCCCCTTTAGGGGAAGGTGGCCCCGAAGGGGCCGGATGAGGGGAATGGTCCCAGCTATGAAGACGGTTTCTTTATGCCGTGTGGGCGGGTGCCCTCACCCGCCCACGGGGCCTCTGTCCTACGGCAGGGGCATCCCTGAAGCCCCCACCTCTACTCCTCCTTGCGGGGCGGGCGCTCCCGGAGGACGGCCATAATGTCCTCGGCGGCGGCAGCCAGGTCCAGGCGCACCCCCTCGAAAATGCCCAGCCGGATCAGGTTCAGGGCGATCAGGGCGATGGTGGGCCCCAGGATCATGCCCAGCACCCCGGCCAGCCGCCAGCCGATGTAGATGCTGATGAGGGAGGCGATGGGGGACAGTCCGGTCTGGTCGCCCACAAACTTGGGCTCCCCCACCCGGCGGAACAGGGCGATGGCGCCCCAGATGACCATGAGCTGGACGGCGTGGAAGTAGTTCCCCATAAACAGGTCGATGACCGCCCAGGGGACCATCACCGTCCCGGCCCCGATGATGGGGATAAAGTCCATGACGGCCAGCACCAGGGCCAGAAGCAGGCCATAGGGCTGCCCGATGACAAAGAAGCCCACCAGCAGGATGAAGAACACCACCACCGACAGCAGGAACTCCGCCCGGAGATAGCCGCCAAAGGCGGCCAGGGCGGTGTCCCGTACCTGCTTCAAAAAATGGAGCAGACGCTGGTGGGTATGCTGGACCGCCTGGCTGCGGAGGTAGGGGTAGTCCACTGTGAGCATGTAGCAGGCCATGATATAGATGATCAGGGCCAACACCACATCCGGCACCCCTCTGGCCTTGTCGGTGGTATACTCCACCGCCGCGTTGAGCAGATCGGGCATCGCGCTGTTCAGCCACTCCATGAACCCCTGGGTCACCGACTCCACCGCGGCGGTGAGCTGGGCCGGCACCAGCCTCCACAGCTGGGCGGACATGATCTCGATCTGATCCAGGGTGCTCTGCAGGCTCTCCAGCAGGCCGTTCCAGTTCTGCACCAGGGCCACCAGCTCCACGCCTCCGGCGTACCCCAGATAGCAGATTCCCGCCCCCAGCAGACCGAACAGCAGCAGCAGGATCAGCAGGGTGGAAAATTTTCGGGGCACCCCCAGCCGCCGCTGCAGCCACCGGATGGGGGGATGGAGAATGGCCGCCGTAATCAGGGCGGCCACAAAGGGGGCGAACAGAGAGAGCAGGGGCAGCCCCACCGCCTGCAGCAGCCACAGGGCCAGCACCAGCAGGGCCAGCCGGATTCCCAGCCTGGCCCACAGCTTGCCCCGCTCCGGCCAGGAGAGCTTCCTTTCCTCCATTGGGATCTGACTTCCTTTCTATCCGGCGGACGCTCCGCCGGCCCGATATGCAGACCGGCCCCGTCCCGGAAACTCCGGGCCGGGGCCGCTGTATTGCTTTGCTTACTCTTCCCGATAGACCAGGCCGATGAGATTGGGCCCGGCGTTGATGGCAATGACGCCGCCGATGGAATAGGTCATATCCGCGGGCGCCCCCAGGCTTTTGGCGGCCTCCTCCTCCAGCCGGGCGGCCTGCTCCCGGTTGTTCCCCTCAATGACCAGATAGGGGGTCCCGGGCTTCCGGGTCTTCCGGCACAGCTCCAGCAGGGCGGGGACCACATTTTTCTCCCCCCGCACCTTGGAGAGGACCTTGGAGTCCCCGTTTTCAAAGGTCATGATGGGCTTGAGCCCCAGAGCGTCCCCCATAAAGGCGGCCGCCGCGGACACCCGGCCCGACTTCTTGGCAAAGCGCAGGTCCAGGGGGGCGAAAATCACCCGGGCGTGGTCGATCCAGTCCCTCAGATAGGTCAGGATCTCCTCCTCGTTCGCCCCATCCCGGGCCATTCTGGCCCCCTGGACCACCGCCCAGCCGTAGCCCATGGTGTAGGTGTGGGAGTCCAGAATGTGGATGTGGAAGGTTCCCTCGGCCTCCGGATAGTCCTCATAAAACTCCTCCCGGGCCTGGACGGCGTTCTGATAGGTGGCAGAGCCCTTGGAGTTGATGGCGGTATAGATCAGGCAGCGGCACCCCTCCTGAAACGCCTCCTGAAAGCACTGGCTGAAGACAAAGGGGTTGAGCTGGGCGTGGGTGGGGATCTGAGCCGCCGAGAGGAGCATGGGATAAAACTCCTCAGGGGTAAAATCATAGCCGTCCTGAAGCTCCTTGTTCCCCATGGCGATGGGGAAGGGGAGCACCTGGATGCCCAGTTCCTCCCGCAGGGCGCGGGGGATGTCGGCGGCGGAGTCTGTGACAAATTTGATTGGTAGCATGGCGGTCCTCCTGAAATGGTTCATTTCAAAGGGTCTAACCCCATTATTGCAGACCCGGAGAAGATTGTCAATGAACGGAAGATGAAGAATCTCAGTCTTTCCGCTTTTTCATGGGCACCCGGGTGCCGTCCGGCCGCTGGAGATACGTGTGCTCCAGCTGGCTCTCCAGGTTGGCTCTCACCGCGTCCAGGTACTCCCGGCGGAGCAGGGCCCGCTCGTGCTTCTCCTCCTCCGTCAGTCCCTCCGGGGTCTTGGCCTTCCGGGCCAGGGCGTTGATCCGGTCGATTTTTGCTTGTTCCATAGCTTCCTCCTGTGTATGAACTCCTCCCCCGTCCGGGGGGATCGGGCTGCGGCGCTATACATACCGCTCCATCACCAGCATGATCCGTCCTTTTCTGGAGGCCCCCAGGACCTCCTTCACCACGCACTTGCCCAGGCCGCGGCAGGTGAGCACGTCCCCCTCATTCACCGTCCGGTCGCCCTTCATGCACTCCCGGTGGTTGATGGACACCCGCCCGGCGGAGATGAAGTCCGCCGCCTTGGACCGGGAGGTGGAGAAGCCCGCCGCCAGCACCGCGTCCAGCCGCAGGGCGGCCACCGTGTCCCGGACGGTCTTGACGGTGGGGGGCCTGGGGGTGAGGG
>NZ_JACJJE010000030.1 GCF_016899775.1 Pseudoflavonifractor capillosus | reverse complement strand
TTTTGAAAAATCCCGCCCTCTCCTGCAAAGCGCCGGTCACACGCCCCAAAGAGATGCAGGTGCTGACGGGAGAGGAGGTCCAGCGTCTGCTGATCCAGGCAAAGGAGGACGGCTGCTTCGAACTGCTCCTGCTGGAGTTGACTACCGGCCTGCGCCGGGGCGAGATCCTGGCCCTCCAGTGGGATGATCTGGATTTCCGGACTGGCACCCTGCGAGTAGAGCGGCAGGTTCAGCGCATCCAGGGGAAGCTGGCGGTCTCCCAGCCCAAGACCCGTGCCTCCTGTCGGAGCATTCTCCTGCCCGCCCCCGTCTTGGAGATCCTGGCACAGTACCGGCAGAGCGTCAGTTCCCACTGGATGTTCCCATCCCCGAAGAAAGAGGACTCCCCTCTGGACCCCGCCGCGGTGCGGAAGAAGCTGTCCGCCGTACTGAAGCGGGCGGGCTGCCCCGCCATCCGCTTCCACGATTTACGCCACACCTTTGCCACCAGCGCCCTGGAGCACGGGATGGACGTGAAGACCTTGTCCACAGTCATCGGCCACGTGTCCAGTGCCACAACATTGAACGTGTACGCCCATGTCACCGACGAAATGAGGCAGAAGGCGGCGGACAAAATCGACCGGGCCATCACCGGGACAGAGCCGCCGCAAGAAAAGGAACTGAAACCGCCCGGCAGGACTGCCTTTCAGCCGGTCAAGGGCAAGTACCGTAAACCGGGCACCGGGTGTATCTCTCAGATCAACGATCACCTGTGGGGGGGGCGCTACTCCCAAAAGATCAACGGGAGGCGCATGGCCCGGAATGTGTATGCGAAAACCGAGGCGGAGTGTGAGGAAAAGCTGGCCGAACTGATTCGGGAGATGAAGGCGGAAATTGCCGCTGGGAAGGAGAGGCAGAAGCAGGGCGGCCTGACAAGTTGACCAAGGCGATCCGGCGTAATACACAAATGGGCCTCCGGAGGCAGAACACCTCCGGAGGCCCATTTTTTCTCTGTCTGTGGCTGAAACTGTGGTCATGCGGAAAACGCATGGCCTCTTGATTTGAAACAGCAAGCAAAAAGTTGCAAAAAACCGCTGTTTTCTCTGGAAAACAGCGGTTTTTATGGTGGACGATACAGGACTTGAACCTGTGACCTCCCGCACGTCAAGCGGATGCTCTACCAGCTGAGCTAATCGTCCGAACAGCATGGATTATTATACTTGGCCGCACAGGTTTTGTCAATCCCTTTTTTTGATTTTTCTGATTTCTCCGCCTGGAGGGGGTAAAAAATCCCAGAGAATTTTTCCTTTTTCTGTGGCAAACTCCCGGCTTTATGTTATACTAATGGCGTATATTTTTGATGCTTGAAGGAGGACTTCATCATGCTGACCCTTGATCTGTCAAAATTGAATGGATTCCTGCCCCAGGACTATCTGTCCAGCCGGGAAGATGCCCTGCGGGAGGCGGCCCGGATGCTCGCCGAGCACAACGGCCCCGGCGGCGACTTCACCGGCTGGGTGACCCTGCCCCGGGACTATGACAAGGAGGAGTTCGCCCGCATCCAGGCGGCGGCCAAGCGCATCCAGCAGCAGTCCCAGGTACTGGTGGTCATCGGCATCGGCGGCTCCTATCTGGGGGCCCGGGCGGTGATCGAGCTGCTGGGCTCCCCCAACTATAACCTGAAGCAGAAAAATACCCCCGACATCCTCTTCGCCGGCAACGGATTGTCCACCGACGCCCTGCTGGAGACCATCTCCCTCATCGGCGACCGGGACTTTTCCGTCAATGTGATCTCCAAGTCGGGCACCACCACCGAGCCCGCCGTGGCCTTCCGCATTTTTAAGCAGATGCTGGAGGAGAAGTACGGCAAGGAAGGGGCCCGGGAGCGCATCTACGCCACCACCGACAAGGCCCGCGGGGCCCTGAAGGGGCTGGCCGACCAGGAGGGCTATGAGGAGTTCGTGGTGCCCGACGACGTGGGCGGCCGCTACTCCGTCCTCACCGCCGTGGGCCTGCTGCCCATCGCCGTGGCCGGCATCGACATTGAGGCCCTGATGGACGGCGCGGCTCAGGCCATGGAGGCCCTGTCCGCCCCCGGCGCGGACAACCCCGCCTGGCAGTATGCCGCCGCCCGCCACGCCCTGTATGAGAGCGGCAAGAAGGTGGAGCTGCTGGCCTGTTACGAGCCCTGCTTCCGGTTCTTTGCCGAGTGGTGGAAACAGCTCTACGGCGAGAGCGAGGGCAAGGAGGGCAAGGGTCTGTTCCCCGCCAGTGTGGAGTACACCGCAGACCTGCACTCCATGGGCCAGTATATCCAGGAGGGCGAGCGACTCATGCTGGAGACGGTGGTCCAGTTCGCTCCCAAGGGGGAGTTCCTCATCCCCAACGACCCGGAGAATGTGGACGGGCTGAACTTCCTGTCCGGCAAACCCCTGTCCTTCGTGGCGGAGCAGGCCATGCGGGCGGTAATCCTGGCCCACGTGGACGGCGGCGTGCCCAATGTGCGCATCCAGATGCCCGCCCTGTCCGAGACGGTCACCGGCTACCTCATTTACTTCTTCGAGTATGTGTGCGGCCTGTCCGGCTACCTGCTGAAGGTCAATCCCTTCAACCAGCCCGGCGTGGAGGCCTATAAGAACAACATGTACGCCCTCCTGGGCAAGCCCGGCTATGAGGCCCAGAAGGCGGAGCTGGAGAAGCGTCTGTAAAGAAATTTCCCCGTTTTCTGATCTGCCGGGCTTGCCCAGGAGCCCGCGCTCCGCGCGGGCAGCGGCGCTTGCGCCGTAAATTCCACCGCCGAAGGCGGAGGAATTTGCCGAAGGGCGAATTCACTTCGCCCGAAGGCGTTTCAATCCCGAAGGGTCCCCGCCGGGGCCTGCCCCGGCGGGCGCAAGCCCGGGTACGAGGCCCAGAAGGCGGAGCTGGAGAAGCGTCTGTAAAGAAATTTCCCTGCTTTCTGATCTGCCGGGCTTGCCCAGGAGCCCGCGCTCCAAAATTCCAGACAGACAACTGTCCCCGCCGCAGCTGCGGCGGGGACAGTTTGTTCAATTCTGTTTGCTGTTGGGGTCCTGCATGGTCAGACCGATCCGGCCCCGCTTCTCGTCCACTTCCACCACCCACACGGTGATGATATCTCCCACAGAGAGGACCTCCGAGGGGTGCTTTACCCGCCGGGGCAGGCGGCTGATATGGACCAGGCCGTCCTGGTGGACGCCGATGTCCACGAAGGCCCCGAAGTCAATGACGTTGCGGACCGTCCCCTGGAGCTCCATCCCCGGCTTCAGGTCCTTGAGCTCCATCACATCGGTGCGTAAAATGGGGGGCGGCAGCTCGTCCCGGGGGTCCCGGCCCGGCTTGAGCAGCTCCTTGATGATGTCCGTCAGGGTGGGGACGCCCACGCCGCAGGTCTCTTCTAAGGCCTCCAGCCCCAGGGCCTCCGCCTTCTCCTTCAAGCCGCCGATCTTCCCGGCGCTCACGTCCTCCAGGGTATAGCCGCACTCCTCTAACAGCTTCTGGGCGGCGGCATAGCTCTCCGGGTGGACCCCGGTGTGGTCCAGCACCGCCGGGCTCTCCGGCACCCGCAGGAAGCCGGCGCACTGCTCAAAGGCCTTGGGCCCCAGCTTGGGGACGTTCAAAATCTGCTTTCGGGCGGTGAAGGCCCCGTGCTCCTCCCGGTACAGGACCAGGTTCTTGGCGGTGGCGGCGTTCAGGCCGGACACCCGCCGCAGCAGGGAGGGGGATGCGGTGTTCACATCCACCCCCACCGCGTTGACGCAGTCCTCCACCACCCCGTCCAGAGCCTCCCCCAGGCGGGCCTGGGGCATGTCGTGCTGGTACTGGCCCACGCCGATGGCCTTGGGGTCGATCTTTACCAGCTCGGCCAGGGGGTCCTGGAGCCGCCGGGCGATGGACACCGCGCTTCTCAGATTCACATCGAACTGGGGGAACTCCTCGGCGGCCAGCTGGCTGGCGGAGTACACCGAGGCCCCCGCCTCGTTGACGATCATATACCGCAGGTTCCCTCCCAGGCGGTGGATGAGCTCCACCGTCATCTGCTCGGTCTCCCGGCTGGCGGTGCCGTTGCCGATGGCGATGTGCTCCACCCCGTATTTCCGCACCAGCTTGGAGAGGGTCTCGATGGCCTCCTCCTTCTGGCGCTTCCCGTGGGTGGGGTAGACCACCGCCGTGTCCAGCACCCGGCCGGTGCCGTCCACCACCGCCACCTTGCAGCCCATGCGGTAGCCCGGGTCCAGGCCCATGGTCACCTTCCCCTTCACCGGGGGCTGCATGAGCAGGGGCTTCAGATTCAGGGCGAACATGTGGATGGCCCCCTTGTCCGCCTGGTCGGTGAGGTAGCTGCGGATCTCCCGCTCCATAGAGGGCTGAATCAGCCGGTCGTAGGCGTCGTCCGCCGCGGCCCGGACAAAGTCCATACAGGCCCGGCCAGGCACCGCCGCCCGGCGCACCGTCACGTGGGCGGACTCCGGGTCCAGCTCCACCGACACCTTCAAAAAGCCCTCCCGCTCCCCCCGGTTGATGGCCAGGGTCTGATACCCCTGGACCTTGCCCACCGGGCACTTGAAGCCGTAGTAGAGGCGGTAGACGCTGTCCTTTGGCTCCGCGTCCGCCGCCTTGGATACTAGCATAGCACGTTTCAGATACTGCTGCCGGAGCTTCTTCCGGACCACAGCGTCGTCGGAGATCTGTTCCGCCAGGATATCGCTGGCCCCCTGGAGGGCATCCTGAATCGTCTCCACCCCTTTCTCCGGGTCCACATAGGCCTGGGCCGCCTCCTCCGGGACCACCGGAGCTCCACCCCGGGCGGACAGCAGCTCCGCCAGGGGTGCTAACCCCTTCTCCCGGGCGATGGTGGCCCGGGTGCGGCGCTTGGGCTTGTAAGGCCGGTACAGGTCCTCCACCTCCGCCAGCGTCTCGGCGGCCGCCAACGCAGACTTCAGTCTGCAATTCAGCTTGCCCTGACCTTCAATGGCGGAGCGCACCTCCTCCTTCCGGGCCTCCAGATTCCGCAGGTACTGGAGGCGCTCGGCCAGCTGCCGCAGGAGCTGGTCGTCCATGGAGCCATGGAGCTCCTTTCGGTAGCGGGCGATGAAGGGAATGGTGTTTCCCTCGTCAATGAGATGGACTACATTTTCCACCTGATGTACCGGCCGCTCCAGCTCCTGAGCCAGCCGCTGTATAATTGCATCCATCTGGACACGCTCCTTTGTTAGTCGTATCTTTTAGTTTAGCTGAAAATCCGCAAAAAGTCCAGGGCAGACCTGCAATCCGGGCATACAGATTCTGCAAATTTTGAGGGATCTCAAATTTCTTTTTTCGCGCTGGGATATTCTGCTCCCCCGGCGGATATTCCTTATGAAACGCGTTTCAAGGGGGCCTCTCCGGGGCTCCCAGATGACTAACCCATTTCAGGAGGTGTACTTCCATGACGGACGAAGCATTCAGCCGGGCGGCAATGCGGTGCGCCGTTCATCCTGCCGCCCGCTGGCTTCGCTACTTAGCAACCAGTCGTATGCTTTTACTTGTTATCTTATTTTTGAACACTGGATCGTGTTATACAAAAATCATCGTCGGGGAGAACTCTTTTATCAGCCTTCAATTTGTATTCGAGAATAAATGTCAAACTGACAGCACAATACAGTACAATTAGGTACAAGTGGATAAATAAAGCCTGGAATTAAAAATTGGGGGGTGTCATTGTATGCACAAATAAAAAATGGTAAAATACCTATCATAGGAAATGTTGAATGTAGCATAGGGCAGATTATCGAGTATTGAAAAAGCCATACTAAAGGGAGGAAAATAACGTGAAAAATAGATTTTGTGTGGGAGCACTTTTAATCGTTCTACTTTCCATATTAGTTGGGTGTACTACACCTTCCACAACTCCTGGGTCTGGTAATAATGATACAGAATCTTCTGAAACTCCAGCCGAACCCTTAAGTGATAGTGAAGTCAAGCGGATGTACTCGAATCCATCAGATTATATTGGATCAACCGTTGAACTTGTGGGCATCATTTTTGGTGGCGTTGATTATGATGGCGACGGTATATACTTCCAAATGTGGGCAGACCCAGAAAATATAGATTATAACACCGTTATAGCTTATTTTGACCCTGAATTAACACTTGAAGATGGACAATATGTTCGTATCTCTGGAACTGTCATTGATGTGTTTGAAGGCAAAAATATGATGGGCGGGCAAATTGTTGCACCTGCCATACAAGCGGATACACTCGAAGTAATATCATACAAAGATGCTGTGAGGCCAACGATTGCTACCGCTACAGCAATTAACAATACTGTTGAGCAGTATGGGTATTCAGTAACTGTTCAGAGCGTAGAACTTGCCGAAAAAGAAACACGGGCTTATATATCTGTAACAAACAACGGAAGCAGCGAATTTAGTTTATACGGCTTTAATATGGTTTTGATACAGAATGGTACACAGCATGAGTATACGCCTAATTATATGGCCGACTATCCAGAATTACAATCAAGCATACGAACAGGAATAACAACAGAAGGTGTCGTAGTATTTCCTGCCATCCAACAAGAACCATTCCAGATAATTATGGAGGCAAGTACATATGACTGGAACCAGCCCCTTCAAGACTACATTTTTGACTTTAATATAGTTAAATAAACATAGAAGCTCCATCATTTCAGATGGAGCTTCTATGTTTATTTAAATTTTCATTGAATTAAAAGAAATTTTCAAATTTTTATAAAATCACCATCGTTCTTGAAAAGGAAGTAATTCTATACGGAATAGCGGCGGCTACTATAGGAGAAAGTGGTGGATACAACAGAACTCGAATCTGCGGCCTGACCCGTTGGAGGCGGTGTACCGCTGAACCGGGCAGAAAACGAACAAGCCCGAACCTTTCGGTTCGGGCTTGTTACAATGTGGCGGAGACAACAGAACTTGAACCTGCGGCCTGACCCGTTGGAGGCGGTGTACCGCCGAACCGAGCAGAAAACGAACAAGCCCGAACCTTTCGGCTCGGGCTTGTTACAATGTGGTGGAGACAACAGAACTCGAATCTGTGACCTTCCGCGTGTGAGGCGGACGCTCTACCGGCTGAGCTATGCCTCCATATAGGAGAAACGGCGGGGAAGTAAGGTGGTGACCCGGACGGGACTCGAACCCGTGTTGCCGCCGTGAAAGGGCGGAGTCTTAACCGCTTGACCACCGGGCCGTTTTATATGGAACGGACTGGTGTCCGAACTTGATAAAGTGGTAGCGGCACCTGGATTCGAACCGGGGACAACTCGGGTATGAACCGAGTGCTCTAGCCAACTGAGCTATGCCGCCTTTTAGAAGGGGCCTGTCCTCTCGAACAGGGCAAGAGAGATTATAGCGTATTCCCCCGGAATTGTCAACAGGTTTTTCAAACTTTTTTATTTTTTCTTCCCGGGGGAGCAGACGCTCCCCCGGGATCGAACCGGCGGGCCGTCAGGCCCCGGCTCACTTCTCAAATTTGCTGCGGTGGTCCACCATGATCTCGGAGCACAGCTGGGCGGTGGTGGGCGGCGTGTATGTAATGGCGTTGGCCCCCGCCCGGATGGTGCGGAGGATGTCCTCATCTCTGGGACCGCCGGTGGCGATGATGGGCACGTCGGGGAATTTCTCCCGGATGTGGGCGACAATCTCCGGGGTCTTGGCCGCGCCGGACACGTTGAGGATGTCCGCACCGGCGGCCAGCCGGCCGGCAATGTCCATCTCCTCCGAGACGATGGTGGTGATGACGGGGATGTCCACCACCTGCTTGATCTTGGTGATCGTCTCATTGGCAATGGGGACGTTGAGCACCACACCGAAGGCCCCCTGGTTCTCCGAAAATTCGGCCATGCGCACCGAGCGGTCCCCGCTGGTCACGCCGCCTCCCACCCCCACAAAGCAGGGCACGTCGGAGACGCTGATGATGGCCTGGGTGATGGAGGGCTGGGGCGTGAAGGGGTAGACCGCAATGATGGCGTCCGCATTCACATTTTTGATGATGGCCACGTCGGTGGAAAATACCAGGGATTTGATCCTCCGGCCGAACACCCGGATGCCGCTGCACTCGCTGATGCAATGGGGAATAGTGAGCAGATGGCTGCGCAGAGTCCCCTTATACTCTGGAATCTGTTTCATAGGCACCTTCCTTTCCGCGCGGCGCGCCGCCGCGCTTGAATTTCCCGATTTTCTTAACGCTTTGATTATACCACGGGACGGGGGCCAGGGGTAGGAGGCAAAATGTAAATTTTTTTCGGTTTGGTCCCACCCATGGAAAACCGGGCCCGGAAGCCGCCGAAAGGGCGGCACCGGACCCGGTTTTTTGTGCAAAATGGCAGAATGTGAGAAAATCAGCGGAAATACTCCGCGCCGGACTCAAAGAGGGGCTGGTGCTTGTCGCCAGGGATATTGACGCCCACGAAGGGACCCCGGCGCTCCAGATGGCCCATCTTGCCGAAGACCCGGCCGTCGGGGGAGAAGATGCCCTCGATGGCCTCCATGGAGCCGTTGGGGTTGGCGTCAATGTCCATGGTGGGCTGTCCGGCGGCGTTGACGTACTGGGTGGCCACCTGGCCGCGGGCGATCAGGTCGGCAATCACCTGGGCGGGGGCCACGAAGCGGCCCTCCCCGTGGGAGATGGGGATGGTGTGCTCTTCGCCCACCTGAGATTTGAGCATCCAGGGGGAGTTGACGCTGGCCACCCGGGTGGTGACGTAGCTGGACTGGTGGCGGCCGATGAGGTTATAGGTCAGAGTGGGGCACTGGCCGTCCATGTCCCGGATCTCCCCGTAGGGCACCAGGCCCAGCTTCACCAGGGCCTGGAAGCCGTTACAGATGCCCAGCATCAGGCCGTCCCGGTTGCGGAGCAGGTCCATAACCGCGTCGGACAGGGCGGGGGAGCGCAGGAAGGAGGCGATGAACTTGCCGGAGCCGTCGGGCTCGTCGCCGCCGGAGAAGCCGCCGGGGAGGACCACCATCTGGGCCGAGCGGATGGCCTTCTCCAGGGCCTGGGCCGACTGGGCCAGCAGGTCGGTGGACAGGTTACGGATGACGATGATCTCCGGCTCGATGCCCGCCCGGAGGCAGGCCTGGGCGGTGTCGTACTCGCAGTTGGTGCCGGGGAAAACGGGGATGACCGCTTTGGGCCGGGCCACCTTGTGCCTGCACACGGCGATGGACCGCTTGTCCCAGGAGATGGGGGCCACGGTCTCGGTGGTGCCAGCGCGGGTGGGGTACACCTTCTCCAGCACGCCCTCGTTGAGGTTGAGCAGCTCCTCAATGGAGGCGCTGTCCTTGCCGATGGTGATGGTGGGCTCCGCAGTGGTGAAACCGATGCGGTCGGCGCAGGGCAGGTCCACCTCCTGGGTGAGCTCGGCCACGATCATGCCGGGATAGGGTCCCCACCAGGGGGCGCCCGCCTGGGGATCGTTCACAAAGCCGATGGAGTTGCCGAAGGACATCTTCATCACGGCCTCCGCCGCGCCGTTCTCCACCGCCCAGGCGGCCTTCACCTTGCCCTGCCGGTGCAGGTCGTGGAAGGCCTCCCATGCCTCCTTCAGGTGCTCTGCGCTGGAGGAGCCGCCGAAGGTGTACACCGGGTGGCCCGCCTCCTTGAACTCGGGGGACAGAACCTCGCCGGCCTTGATGGGGGCGATGGCGAAGGAGATGAGGGTGGGAGGCACGTCCAGGTCGTTGAAGGAGCCGGACATGGAGTCCTTGCCGCCGATGGCCGCCCGGCCGAAGTCCAGCTGGGCCTTCAGCGCGCCCAGCAGGGCGGCGAAGGGCTTGCCCCAGCGCTCCGGTTCGCTGCGCAGCTTCTCAAAGAACTCCTGGAAGGTGAGATAGGCTTTTTTATAGTCTCCGCCGGCGGCCACCAGTTTGGCCAGGGACACATTCACCGAGGCGTATGCCCCGAAGAAGGGGTCCTCCATCATCTGGTCCGGGTCAAAGCCCCAGGCCATGACGCTGGCCTGGTCGGTCTCCTGGCCGGGCAGGACGGGGAGCAGGGCGGCCATGGCCTGGGCGGGGGTGCGCTGGCTTTTCCCGCCGAAGGGCATGAGGACGCTGCCCGCTCCGATGGAGCCGTCAAACCGCTCGGTGAGGCCCCGGCGGCTGGCGCTCTTCAGGCTGGCGGCCATCTCCCGCAGGGAGCCGCCGTCAGCGATGGAGCCGATCTTGGCGGCCTTGACTGTCTTGGCCGCCCCGTCCTTCCCGGTGACGGTGATCTCCGCGCTGCTCCGGTCGGGGACGGAGACGCTGGCGTGCTTCACCGCGCCGTTGGTGTTCAAAAATTCCCGGGACAGGTTTGCGATGGTCTGGCCCTTCCAGGTCATGACCATGCGGGGGCTCTCGGTGACCACGGCCACCTGATAGGCCTCCAGGTTCTCCTCCTGGGCGGCGGCGATGAACTTGTCCGCGTCCTCGGGGGCGACCACCACCGCCATGCGCTCCTGGGACTCGGAGATGGCCAGCTCGGTGCCGTCCAGGCCCTCGTACTTCTTACGCACCGCGTCCAGGTCGATGCTCAGGCCGTCGGCCAGCTCGCCGATGGCCACGGACACGCCGCCGGCGCCGAAGTCGTTGCACCGCTTGATGAGGCGGGTGACCTCTCCGTTGCGGAACAGCCGCTGGATCTTCCGCTCCTCGGGGGCGTTGCCCTTCTGGACCTCGGAGGCCATAGTGGTCAGGGACTTCTGGTTGTGGCTCTTGGAGGAGCCGGTGGCCCCGCCGATGCCGTCCCGGCCGGTGCGGCCGCCCAGCAGGATGACCACGTCACCGGGGGCCGGGCGCTCCCGGCGCACGTTCTCCGCCGGGGCGGCGCCCACCACCGCACCGCACTCCAGGCGCTTGGCGATGTAGCCCTTGTGGTACACCTCGGCCACGTGGCCGGTGGCCAGGCCGATCTGGTTGCCGTAGGAGGAGTAGCCCGCCGCCGCGGTGGTGGCCAGCTTCCGCTGGGGCAGCTTTCCGGGGGTGGTCTGAGCCAGAGGCACCCGGGGATCGCCGCCGCCGGTGACCCGCATGGCCTGGTGGACATACACGCGGCCGGACAGGGGGTCGCGGATGCAGCCGCCGATGCAGGTGGCCGCGCCGCCGAAGGGCTCGATCTCGGTGGGGTGGTTGTGGGTCTCGTTTTTGAACATCAGGAGCCAGTCCTGCTCCTGGCCGTCCACCTGGGCGGGGACGTGGATGGAGCAGGCGTTGATCTCCTCGCTCTCGTCCAGCTCGGGGAGCTGGCCCCGCTTCTTCAGGGTCTTGGCCCCGATGGTGGCCAGGTCCATGAGGGTCTGGGGCCGCTTGGCGGCCTTCTCCGCTCCATAGACCTCCACCCGGGCGGCCAGATACTGCTCATAGGCCGCCTGGATGTCCAGGTCGTCGATGTGGATGCTGTCCAGATGGGTGGAGAAGGTGGTGTGGCGGCAGTGGTCGGACCAGTAGGTGTCCACCACCCGCACCTCGGTGATGGTGGGGTCCCGCTTCTCCTGGTCCCGGAAGTAGGCCTGGAGGAATTTCAGGTCGTCCAGATCCATGGCCAGCCCCAGGGAGTCCAGCAGGTCCTTGAGCCCGGCCTCATCCAGGCCGGTAAATCCCTCCACTACGGCCACCGAGTCGGGGGCCTCGTGCTCCTGCTCCAGGGTGGCGGGCTTGTCCATGGAGGCCTCCCGGCTCTCCACAGGGTTAATGAGGTACCGGCGGATCTTGTCCAGATCGCCCTCGCTCAGCGTCCCCATCAGCAGGTACACCTTGGCGGCGGCGATGAGGGGGCGGTCCACCCCCGACTGGAGCTGGATGCACTGGGCACAGGAGTCGGCCCGCTGGTCGTACTGCCCGGGCAGGGCCTCCACCGCCAGAACGCTGTGGGGGGTCTCCGGGACAGGGAAGGTCTCGTCGTACACGTCGTCCACCTGGGGCTCGGAGAAGACCACCGTCTTGGCGGCCTCGTACACCTCCGGAGCGATGCGGTCGGCGTCATACCGGTTCAGGATGCGCACCCCCTCCAGGGCGTCAATCCCCAGCTGCTCCCGCAGCTGGCCGCACAGGCCCCGGGCCTCCACGTCGAAGCCGGGCTTTTTTTCCGAATAACAGCGAAATACACTCATTTCTTTTCCTCCTTACCGCCGGGGCCCGCCCGTGCGGTCGTTTCCATTGTCCTTCCAGGAATTTACTCTTGAATGGTCCAGCTCTCCAGCTGGGAGAAGATATTTCCATAGACAGGGGCCAGCCCCTCCACCCGCCCGTACTGGGTGAGGACGGTGCCGTTTCGGAAGCAGATGGGGGCGATGGGCACCTGCTGGGTCAGATGCAGGCACAGGCTGGAGGCCGCAGCCGTCCGGGCATCCCCCTGCGCCGTCCGAAAAGAGGACAGCAGGCCGCCGATCACATTGCTGGTCCAGCCGCCGTGGTTCAGGCTCCCGCCCAGCCCCAGCAGGGGAGACAGGTCAAAGTCGGGCGTCAGATAGACCTCCCCGATGTACAAGTCAAAGTCTCCCGCCGCTACCGTCTCCTGGTACTCCCCCCAGGGGAGGCGGTCCACCGTGACCACCAGCCCGGCGCTCTCCAGCTGCTGCTCCACATAGGTGGCCACAGCGCTCTTTGCGGTGTTCTCAATGTTCACCACCAGGGTGAGCGGGCGGCCCTCCAGGCCCTGGCCGGCCAGCACAGTGGGGTCGTAGGCCAGTTCCCCCGCTATCGCGTCATCGTACCAGGGGGAGTCCGGGTGGATGGGCAGGGCGGCCGCCGTCCCGTGGCGGGCGAAGATGGAGTCCACCACATCCTGCCGGTCCACTGACTGGGCGATGGCCCTGCGCACGTCCGCATCCCGGCACAGGCCCTGCTGGGCGTTGAAGCCCAGGTACAGCATCTGGGTGGTGTTGTAGTCCCACACCTCATACCGGCCGGAGGAGCCCAGGGCGCTGCTCCCCGTCAGGTCTACATCCATCAGGGTGATCTCCCCGGCGTTGAAGGCGGACATGAGCCCATCCGCCCGGGTCATGGAGGCCAGCGGGATCTGGGTAATGGGCAGGTTTTCCGCCCCTCCGTGCCAGTCGCTCCGGGCGGTGAGGCTCAGGCTGCCGCCGCTGTCGGTGAGCACATAGGGCCCGGTGCCCAGTGGGCGGTCCCCCTCCCCCAGGGCGATGGGGATATCCAGCAGCTCCGCCAGGGCCCCGTTGGGTTGGGTGAGGGTGACGGACACCTGGTCCCCGCTCCCCTGGACCGAGGAGACAGAGGCGAGCCGGGAGGCGTACCGGGAGCCCTCCCCCCGGGCGGTCTGGAGGGCCTGGGCCACAACCTCCCCGGTGAGGGGGGTCCCGTCGGAGAAGGTGATCCCCGGCTGGAGGGTAAAGGTCCAGGTGAGGCCGTCCTCACTGACAGAATAGCTCTGGCACAGCGCGGGCTGGGCCTGGAAGGCGCTGTCCAGGGTAAAGAGCCCCTCGTACATCAGAGGGGCCAGGGCCAGATTGACGGAGTTTTCCGCCAGCACCGGGTGGAAGCTGTACGCGGGGCAGGCCGCCAGCGTAAAGGCCGCGTTGGCCGCCGTCTCCTCCGGCTCGGTCTGGGCCGAAGCGGAGGCGCTGGAACTGGAGGCGCCGCTGGCCGAGGCGGAGGCGCTCCCCTCCGCCGGAGCGCCGCAGGCAGCAAGCAGCAGGATACAGGCCAGTGTCAGGGCAGACAGCCGTCTCATGTCTCCCCTCCCCTCTGAATCAGGGCGGCCATGCTCCCCCGGGCCGCCCCCATCTTCCGGTGGGACCAGAAAATCTCCCGGCCGCAGGCGGTGCAGGCGTCGCACACGGCGATGTGCTCGGGGGCCACTCCCGCCTGGAGCAGCCAGGCGCGGTTGGCGCCTTTCAGGTCCACATGGTATTTTTCCGTGCCGGGGATGGGGTGGATATAGGGCTCCGCCCCAGCGCCCATTCCAGCCCGCAGGCCGTCGGGCACATCGGCGTGGGTCTCAAAGCAGCAGGTGGAGATGCCCGGGCCCACGGCCGCCAGGATGTCCCCGGGCCTTGCGCCGAAGGCCTCCGCCATCCGCTCCACCCCTCGGGCGGCGATGCCCAGGGCGGTGCCCCGCCAGCCGGCGTGGACGGCGGCGGCCGCCCCGGTCACCGGGTCGCACAGAAGCACCGGGATGCAGTCAGCGGAGAAGGCCGCCAGACACACCCCCGCCTCCCGGGTCATCAGCCCGTCGGCCTCCACCGTCCCCGGCGCACCGGGAAAGGCCATGCGGTCCGCCCGGGTGACCAGGCGCACCCGGTCCCCGTGGACCTGCTGGTTTTTCACCAGGCAGTCCGGGTCTGTCCCGATGGCGGCGCAGAAGCGGCGGAAGTTCTCGCTCACCCGCTCCGGGTCGTCTCCGCAGCTCCCCCCCAGGTTCAGGCTGTCCCAGGGGGCGGGAGACACGCCCCCCACCCGGGTGGAGAAGCCGTGGGGGAACCCCGCCTCCCGCATCTCCGGGCAGACATAAAAAAGGACGCCACGGCGCTCCTCTCGGACGATCTCCATGGCGTTCCCTCCTTTTCTTGATTTAGTATGGTATTTCCCGGGCCGCGATTGGCCGGATGACGCTATTGTACTCGAAATCCCACCCACTGGCAAGTCGCATAAAAGGAGAATCTGAATCCCCATTCCCATTTTATGCGACAGATTTCACAAATCGGCCCCCGCTACCGGTCGGGAGCGGGCTGCCGGGCGTGGTACTCCTCCAGAGTCCACCCGTTCTCGTAGCAGACCCGGGCCGCCGCCGGTCCCACATAGCGGTAGTGCCAGGGCTCGAACTGATAGCCGGTGATCTCCTCCTTCCCCTCCGGAAAGCGGAGGATGAAGCCGTAGCGCCAGCTGTTCTCCACCAGCCAGGCGTACTCCTCCGTCTCCTCGAAGTTGTCGCTGAGGCTGGCGGTGTTGATGTCCAGGGCCAGCCCGGTCTGGTGCTCCGAGCACCCGGGCCGGGCGGAGTAGGTGTCCGCCTCCTGGGTCCCCTCCTGATTCACATAGCGCTGATACACCCACTTCTGGGTGGTGTAGGAGCGGTAGGCCGAGGCGTTATAGATCCGCAGCCCCTCCTGGGCGGCGGCGTCCGCCATCTTCATAAAGGCCCGGCTGGCCACCGGCCGCAGGCGGTCCCGCTGGTTGGTGTAGGCGGCGGTCAGATAGACCACCTTGGGGGCGTAGTCCGCCGGGAGGGCGTGGTACTGGTTCACCAGGGCAGTGAGACCGTCCGGGTCCTCCACCTCCTCCGGGTCCCCATAGGGCGGGGCGTCCAGGCCGATGTTCACCCGCACCACCGCCTCCTCCGCTGTCAGCTCCGGGTGCTGGGCGTGGTAGGCCTCATACCGGTCCAGCCGGTCCCACCAGGAGAAGCCGAAGGCCAGGTAGTCCAGCCACTCCGGCGCCCCCAGGGACCGGAGCAGCTCCCGGCGGCGGTCCTCCCCCAGGTCCGCCCAGAGGGCCTCGGCGTCCTCCTCCGTCAGCCCAAGTCCGCCCAGCCGGGCCAGGGCCAGCTGCTCCGGCACCGCCTTCCCCGGCACCGCCGGAACAGTGCTGGAGGGGGGCTCCTCCCCGGCGTGGGCCAGGGCGGCCGTCCACACCGGGCCGCCCCCCAGGACAGCCCCCAGGGTCAGGACCCCCGCCAGCGCCCAGGTCACCCCTTTGGTCACTTTCATAGTCGTTCCTCTTTATCTCTCAGACGTATATGTCCCCCCTGGGGAAGTTCTGCGCTTTCCGCTCAGTGTCCCGCCGCCCGCTCCATCAGCCAGCGGAACAGGCCGTCTCCCCGGCCGTTGGGCAGCCGCTCCGGGTGGAACTGCACCCCCACTACCGGGAGACTCCGGTGCTCCAGCCCCTCCAGCGTCCCGTCCGGAGCCCAGGCGGCGGGCACAAGGTCGGCGCCCAGCCGGTCCACCCCCTGGTGGTGGGCGCTGTTCACCAGGGCATTCTCGCCAAACAGGCCCTCCAACAGGCTCCCCGGGGCGGTGCGGATGGGATGGAACACGTCCTCCTCCCCCTGGTGCAGGGCGGCGCGCTCCGCCCCCAGGTCCTGAAACAGGGTCCCGCCCAGGACCACATTGATCACCTGCATTCCCCGGCAGATCCCCAGGATGGGCCTGCCCCAGGAGAGCCAGGTCCGGACCAGCGCCAGTTCCGCCTCATCCCGTCTGGGGTCCGGCGGGTGGGAGCCCCGGTCCTCCTGGCCGAACCAGGCCGGGTCCAGGTCCCCTCCCCCGCACAGCACCAGCCCCAGGCAGTGGGGGTCTGGCTCCGGGGCGTAGCCGGGGACCGGAACCCCGCCGGCCCGCTCCACCGCCCGGATGTAGTTGTCCATCCGCCCCTCCGGGCCGGAGATCTGGATGGGGGGCGGGGAGGCCGGGCGTCTCACCGGTTTTCCTGGTCCCGCTTCTCCCACAGGCGGACCAGCGTGGCGATGAGCTCCACCGCCCCGTCCACGCCGGTGACGCTGGAGTTGAGGGTCAGATCATACTGGCGCATCTCGCCCCAGTTGTGTCCGGTGTAGTAGTTATAGTAGTTGGCCCGTCCCCGGTCGATCTCCTTCACCCGCTCAGTCATATTGGCGGCCTCGATGTGGTACTCCTCGGCGCACCGGGTCACCCGGTCAGCCAGGTCGGCGTAGATAAACACCTTCAGACAGTTGGACCGCTCCCCCAGCACGTAGTCGCTGCACCGGCCCACAATGACGCAGGGCCCCTCATCGGCCAGCTCCCGGATGACCTCCGACTGGGCGAAAAACGCCTGGAGGCTCACCGGCACCCCCTGCTGGGTATAGGCCGCCACCCCGGTTCCCAGGGAGGCCAGCGGCAGATGAATCCGGCTCCGGGCCCGCTCCTCCGCCCGGGCGATAAACTCCGGAGAGAGGCCGCTCTTCTCCGCCGTCTTCTGAATCAGGGTCCGGTCATAGCACGGGATGCCCAGGCGGGCGGCCAGCTGCTTGCCGATCATCCGCCCTCCGCTGCCGAACTCACGGCTGATGGAAATCACATAGTTGCTCATACAAGGCACCTCCTGTCCAAATGGACGATCCTTGAAACCGCTCCTGAGCGCGGTCTGAGGGTCTATTTTTATTATAGCGTTTTTCCAGGGGGATGACAACGAAAACCTTCGATTGGACCGGCGGTTTCTGCTTTGACGCAAAAGGACCGGTTCAGCCTCCGCCGAACCGGTCCTGGACCGTTCTCGTCATTCAAATCAATACCGCCGCACCACGGCCACCACCTTGCCCACGATCTGGGCATGGGTGCCGTCGATGGGCTCGTAGTCGTCGTTGGCGGGCATGAGCCAGACCTTGCCGTCCCGGCGGCGCAGGGTCTTTACCGTGGCCTCGTCCTCAAAGAGGGCCACCACGATCTCGCCGCTGTTGGCCTCCGGCTGCCGGTGGACCACCACCAGGTCGTCGGGCAGGATGCCCGCGTTCAGCATGGACTCTCCCCGCACCTTCAGGGCAAAGAACTCCCCGGCCTTCCCCTGAGTGTCGAAGGTGAGGTAGTCCTCGATGCACTCCTCCGCCAAAATGGGGGAGCCGGCGGCCACATTGCCCACCACCGGGATCTGGTTGGCCCGGGGGTCCATCTCCTCCCCCACGGCCCGCCCCGCGGGGGAGGCCAGGGTGATGGCCCGGGTCTTGCCCTCCGCCTTGACGATCATGCCGGCCTCCTCCAGCCCCTTCAGGTGGAAGTGGACGGTGGAGGGGGATTTTAAGCCCACCGCCGCGCCGATCTCCCGCACCGAGGGGGGATAGCCGTGCTGGGCGGCAAAGGCCTGAATAAAGTCGTAAATCCGCTGCTGCTTGGGGGTCAGGTTTCCCATGGTCATTCTCCTTCCTGGCCAGCGCCGGTGAAACGCCCCTTCGCCTGGAATCTTTGCTGAAATTGTACCATATCCCCCCTAAAAAGTCAAACGAATGTTCCACAGTTTCCGCCCCTCGGCCCGGTCGGGAGAAATTGTGAATTTTCTTTGAAACTTCTTGAGGCTCCCTTGACTTTTCTCCGGCGGGCGGTAAAATGAGTAGCACGTTAACCATCAACGGGTTAATTTTATGTTCCGAAAGGAGGGAATCCAACCCATGGCAAATCTGGATTTTGACCTGGGCGTGCTGGAGCGGCAGCTCCACCAGGCCCGGCAGAACGCCATTCAGGCGGAGCTGGCCGCCGCCGGACTTCAGGAGATCGGCCACCCCATGCTGCTGTGCGTGCTGGGCGTCACGGGGGAGCGCCGGCCGGGCACCCCGGTGCGCACCCAGCGGGAGCTGGCCCGGCTGCTCCACGTCTCCCCGGCGGCGGTGACTACCTCGCTCAAGTCCCTGGAGCGCAAGGGATACATCTCCCGGGAGCCAGGAGACGGGGATGCCCGGTGCAACCGGGTGCTGCTCACCGAGAAGGGACAGCAGGCGGTGGACGACTGTCTGGCCTGCCTGCGGCGGGTGTCCCGGCGGATGTACGCCGGTCTCACCAACGAGGAGCAGGCCGTGATGCGCAGCTTCTACCTGCGGATGCTGGACAATCTGCAGCCGGACCAGGGGGCCGCGCATTCGTCAAAATAACCTATCTGACTCACCCGAATTTCAGGGACATCCTGAATATTCCCTGAAATTCTTTCTGGTTTTCCACTTTATCCACCGTTTTTTCCACTTTATAACCTCTAATTTTGTGCCGCCGGACTGTAGGACCGCCGGCGGGCACACATCACCCCTAAGAAAGGACGGTCATCTTCTTGCTTCAACTGTTTCTGACCCATCTCCAGGGCTACAAGCGGCAGGCAGTTCTCTCCCCCATCCTGATCATTTTGGAGGTCATCTGCGAACTGCTGCTCCCTCTGGTCATGGCGGAGATTGTGGACACCGCCATTCCCGCCGGAGATGAGACCTCTATCTTTATCCTGGGCGCCGCCATGCTGGCGCTGGCCCTGATCGCCATGGCCTGCGGCGTGGGCTCGGCCAAATACGCCACCATCGCCAGCCAGGGCTTCGGCGCCAACCTGCGGCAGTGCCTGTTTGACAAGGTGCAGGAGTTCTCTTTTGCGGACATCGACCGCTTCTCCTCCGCCTCCCTCATCACCCGCATGACCAACGACGTGAACGCCATGACCATGATGCTGGCCATGGGGCTGCGGATGCTGGTGCGGGCCCCGGTGATGCTCATTGCCGCCCTGGCCATCAGCATCTCTCTCAACGCCCGGCTGGCCCTGGTGCTGGCGGTGGTCATCCCGGTTATGGTGATCGTCATCGGGGTTCTGATGAAGCTGTGTACCAAACTCTTTGAGACCATGCAGAAGCGCATCGACAACCTGAACAACACCCTCCAGGAGAACCTGGTGGCCATCCGGGTGGTCAAGGCCTTCGTCCGGGAGAACTTCGAGCGGAAAAAGTTCAAAAAATCCAACGACGAGCTGATGGAGGCCGCCCTGGCGGTGGGCCTGCGGATCATCGCCATCCTGCCGGTGATGATGCTGGCCATGAACGGGGCCACGGTGGCGGTACTCTACTTCGGCGGCCGGATGGTCATGGGGGCGGAGTTTGACCTGGGCAGCCTCCAGGCCTTCATCAACTATATCTTCCAAATCCTCATGAGCGTGATGATGGTGGCCATGTCCCTGCTGCAGCTCTCCCGGGCCCAGGCCTGCGCCCACCGCATCCACGAGGTACTCAGCACCGAGCCCTCGGTGGAGGATAAGCCGGAGGCCGCCCGGCAGGCGCTGCCCGCCCCCCGGGGCCAGGTGGAGTTCCGGGACGTGTCCTTCAAGTATGTGACCTCCGGCACCGGGGACGACGTGCTCTCCCACATCAGCTTCACCGTACAGCCGGGTCAGTTCGTAGCCCTGGTGGGGGGGACCGGCACGGGCAAATCCACCCTGGTCAATCTGATCCCCCGGTTCTACGACGTCACCGGCGGGGCCGTCCTGGTGGACGGGATGGACGTGCGGGACTACCCCCTGGAGGCGCTTCGGGGCCGGATCGGCATGGTGCTGCAGAATAACGTCCTCTTCTCGGGCACCATCCGGGAGAACCTGAAGTGGGGCAACCCGGAGGCTACCGAGGAGGAGGTCATTCAGGCCGCCAAGGACGCCCAGGCCTACGACTTCATCATGTCCTTCCCCGACGGCTTTGACACCAACCTGTCCCAGGGCGGCGTGAACGTGTCCGGCGGACAGAAGCAGAGATTGTGCATCGCCCGGGCCATGCTGAGAAAGCCCGCGGTGCTCATTCTGGACGACTCCACCTCCGCGGTGGACTCCACCACCGAGGCGGCCATCCGGGCCTCCTTCGCCAAAAACCTGAAGGACACCACCATCATCATGATCGCCCAGCGCATCTCCTCGGTGCAGTACGCCGATGAGATCCTAATCCTGGACGACGACCACATCGCCGCCCGGGGCACCCATGAGGAGCTGCTCAAGACCAGCCCCATCTATCAGGAGATCTATCAATCCCAGCAGGAAGGAGTGGGTGGATAATGCCGGGACCCAATCGCGCCCCCCGGGGGGGCTATCAAAAGCCGAAAGACCTGAAAAAGACCGTCGGCCGCCTGCTGGGCTATCTGACCCGCAGCAAGCTGCCCCTGCTGGCGGTGTTTGGCTGCCTGCTGGCGTCGGTGTGCGCCAACATCGGCGGCTCCTATATGATGCGGGGCATCATCAACGACTTCATCTGGTCGGGCTGTACCGACTTCGCCGGCCTGGGCCGGGCCATTCTGGCCCTGGTGGGCGTGTACCTGGTGGGCTGTCTGGCCACCTACAGCCAGTCGGCCATCATGGTCCGCCTGGCCCAGCGGGGGGTGAACCGCCTGCGCAGCGACCTGTTTGACAAGCTGCAGAACCTCCCCCTGTCCTACTTTGACAAGCACCCCCACGGCGAGCTGATGAGCCGCTTCACCAACGACGCGGACAACGTGCAGCTGGCCCTGGAGCAGAGCGTGGTCTCCATGTGCTCCAGCTGCCTCATGTTTGTGGGGCTGGTGGCCATGATGCTCTTCATCAACTGGAAGCTCTTCCTGGTCACCGCCCTGGTGCTGGTGGTCACCATGACCGTGTTCAACAAGCTGGGCGGCCGCAGCCGCCGCTACTACCAGAAGCAGCAGGCCGCTCTGGGCGATGTGAACGGCGACATCCAGGAGATCATCGAGGGGCTGAAGGTGGTCAAGGCCTTCACCCACGAGGAGCAGGCCAAGGAGCAGTTCCGCAAGCTCAACGAGACCTACCGGGACGCCGCCCAGAAGGCCAACTTCTACTCCGGCGTCATCATGCCCATCTCCGGCAACCTGATGAACATCAGCTACGCCCTCACCGCCGCCTTCGGCGGCCTGCTGTCCGTCCTCCAGGGATTCGACCTGGGCGGACTGGTGGTGTATCTCAACTACTCCAAGCAGGTGGGTCAGCCCCTGAACCAGATCTCCCAGCAGATGACCACCCTCCTCTCCGCCCTGGCGGGCGCCGAGCGCATCTTTGAGGTGATGGACACCCAGCCCGAGGAGGACCAGGGCTCCGTCACCCTGGTGGGGGCGGAGAAGGACGCCAACGGCACCCTGTCCGCCTTCACCGGCTCCGGCCGCCCCCACATCTGGGCCTGGAAGACCCCCCGCACCGCCGGGCTCTCCCTGGTGCCGGTGCTGGTGGGGGAGAAGGATTCCCTCACCGAGCTGGGCCAGGCGGAGCGCACGGAGCACGGCCTCAAGCTCCTGCCCCCCAGCGTGGACTCCACCCAGGGTATCTGGGTGAAGGTGGCCCCCGACGGGACCCTGACCGAGGTCACGGACCTGGCCTCTCTGTCGGGCCACCGGTGGGCCTGGAAGTACCCGGACCACCAGGGGAAGATGGGCCTGCACCTGATCCGAGGCACTGTGCGCAACGTGCCGGGCGAGGACTACTACCTCACCGAGCTGAAGGGTGCGGTGCGCTTCCACCACGTGGACTTCTCCTACGTCCCCGGCAAGCGCATTTTGAAGGACGTGACGGTCTACGCCAACCCAGGCCAGAAGATCGCCTTTGTGGGCTCCACCGGCGCGGGAAAGACCACCATCACCAACCTGATCAACCGCTTCTATGAGATTGAAGGCGGCCTCATCACCTACGACGGCATCGATGTGAAGGCCATCAAGAAGGACGACCTGCGCCGCTCCCTGGGCGCGGTCCTCCAGGACACCCACCTGTTTACCGGCACCATCATGGACAACATCCGCTACGGCCGGCTGGAGGCCACCGACGAGGAGTGCATCGCCGCCGCCAAGAGCGCCAACGCCCACTCCTTCATCCGCCGCCTGCCCGACGGCTACAACACCGTGGTCACCGGGGACGGGGCCAATCTGTCCCAGGGCCAGCGGCAGCTGCTGGCCATCGCCCGGGCGGCCGTGGCCGACCCGCCGGTGATGATCCTGGACGAGGCCACCTCCTCCATCGACACCCGCACCGAGGCCCTCATCGAAAGGGGCATGGACGCCCTGATGGAGGGACGCACCGTCTTTGTCATCGCCCACCGCCTGTCCACCGTGCGCAACTCCAACTGCATCGTGGTCATCGAGCACGGAGAGATCCAGGAGAAGGGCGACCACCACCAGCTGCTGGAGCAGAAGGGACGGTACTACCAGCTGTATACCGGGCAATTCCAGCTGTCCTGAGTTCCTTTCCCAAATACAAAACAAGGCCCCGGCATACCATGCCGGGGCCTTGTTTCATACATATTCCGTCTCTCCACCGAGACTCCGATTCAATCGCCCCGTCCAACCCTTACAGAGGCGAAACGAAGTTTCGCAGAAAGTTCTTTTGCTACTTTTCTTTCAAGAAAAGTAGGGAGGAAGCCACGGCGGCCAGCTCCTCCCGGGTGGCGAATGCCTGAGGGCGGCCGATGCCGCCCGCCTCCTCCGCCATCACGCCGGCGTCCACAGCCCGCTGAATATAGGGGGCCGCCCAGCCGCTGGCCTCCCGCTCCCCCCGGCGGACCAGATAGTCCTCCAGCATGGCGTCAAACTGCTCCTGGGTCACCGCTTTCGCCTCCAATCTCCTTTTGAAATCCTCCCACTCTCCGGGCCTGTCCACCCAGGGGGCGGGACATTTTTTCCCGGTCACGTCGTAGTGCCGCAGGACGCGTTCCGCGGGCACCCCGTACTTGTCCATCAGCTCCCGCACCAGGGCCGCCGTCCGGTCCCGGACGGCCGGAGGCACCCCTCCCGCGCTGTTGCACATCTCCACCCCGATGGAATTGGCATTGCGGCAGGCGGGGTGGACCGGCTGGCTGCTGCCGCAGTGCCAGGCGGTGTCCTCCTCCCGCACCGACTGCCACACCGCCTCCTCGTCCACAAAGTAGTGGGCGCTGGTCCCGCTGACCGTCCGTGCAAAGTAGTCGGCGTTGTTTTTCGCCGTGTCGCTCCAGTTGCCGGTGTAGTGGACCACGATGTACTCCACGGGCTGGGTCCGGCCGGGCCGGTAATTGCCCCGGGCCGCCTGTTCGAATAAAAACTCCATCATCTTCTCCTCGTCTCAGGTCCCGTCGCCGGATTTCCGGCTGCTACGTTCTGCCTGGGTGCCGAAGTAGAAGGCGATGACCACAGTGAACACAGTCAAAAATTCCTCGGCGCTCACTCTGCCTCCGCAGGTCAAACAGGCAAATACTACCGTCAGAATCAGAGTAACCATGCTCTTGATGGTCAGCAAATTGCTCAGGCGCTTTTGAAGCTCTTCCATCCCTCTACCCCCTCTCGCTTTTCAGGTCCCGGATGTCGTGCTGAACCTCGGTCATCTGCCCCTCCAGCTTGTAGGTCCGCTCCACCAGGCTGTTGTGGGCGGCCACCTTCCGCTCCAGCTGCTCGATCCGGTAGGTGGTCAGTTTGTTGGACACCAGGATACCCCCAAAGGTTCCCGCCAGGGTGCCGATGAGGGACATCCCGGCCACCGCCAGGGTGGTCCACTCCATCAGCCCTGTCCCTCCTCAACAGCCCCCAGGTCCGTCCAGGCACCGGGCAGCTGGGAGGGGGGATAGGAGGTGTCCGCCTGGATGCACTTCCACACGTGTCCGTCCTCGGTGCAGCACTCACCCACCTGGTACATCCCCCGGGCGCCCTGGGGCTGCACATAGGGAGCGGCCATGGACGGGTCGGTGGTGTGGCACACATCCCACAGACTCACTGCCTGGTCGGGAGTCCAGTCCGGCTGCTGGGTGGCGTCGTGCTGCTGCCACAGCTTGTACACGATCCCATTCCACTTGTAGGGGCTCCCAACGGGAATGGCGGAAAAATCCCGCTGCCGCCAGGTGGGAATCTGATCCTGGCTGGCCGTCAGCTCGGTGCCGTCCGCCTCGCCGGACACCGCCCGGGCGGCCAGGGCCGCCGCGTCCGCCTTGCCCCGGACTTTCAGCTCGTCCTTGGCCATGGTCACAATATCAGCCATTGCTCTCCACTCCTTCCTCATAGGCCGCGCTCAGCTCAGCCTTGACCGTCTCGGCGGTGCCCGCCGCCTCCATCTCCTCAATGGTCTCCGCCTGAGACACAATCGTGGCCGTCTGAGTCTCAATGGTGGCCGCCTGCTGGGCGATGGTGCTCTCCTTCTCCGCAATGGTGTCCCGCTGGGTCTGGATGGTCCCCGCCTGCTCCTGGATGGTCCCCTGAAGCTGGGTCACCTGGGCCTGATAGCCGGTCACATCCCCCAGGTACTGCTTCCCCACCTGGAGCACCACATGGTAGCTGCGGGTGGCGGCGCTGTACTGGATATCCTTGACCGTGAAGCCGTAGCCCACGGGCAGGATGCACGCCCCCTCAAGGACGGGCGGGTCCCACTCCAGGGCCTCGATCTGCTCCAGGGATGCGTACTCCCGCTCGAACACCACCCGGTACTCCCCATTGGCTGAGCCCCGCAGCACCAGGCCGCAGGGCAGGCCGCCGATCTTGAACTTTTCGCCGTATAGACTCATACGCTCGCTCCTCTCCGATTCAGATGGAAGAACAAAATCCCCGCCCTGTCTTGCTTGACAAAGCGGGGGAGAGTCCCTATAATGATATTAGAAAAGGGCGCTGTTACTGCGGCCAGCCCTTTCTTTCAGTCAGATAGTATCAACTATGCTGACCGTTTGGGGACCAGCCAAGCGGTCAGCACGCTTTTATGGTCATGATGTATGCCAAGATGGCAAAACACATCAAAAGCCTCAGAAATTGCTCTCCTCGGTGCCCCATATCCGCATCACCTCCCCTCACAGGGAAGTGGCTGGCCGCCTTATGTAACAGCGCCTATCCCATTATAGAGAACCGCGCCGCTTTTTGTCAATCCCGCCGCTCCTTTCAAGCAAAGGACCGGCGGGCATTTTTGTGCGTTCCTTGCATTCCGGGCGGAAGAATCTCCCGTTCACCCTATCCAAGAAACTGCCCCGCAGTTGTCCACCCCCGTACACCCAAGGACAAAAAATTTCCGTCTCCGCCCGCCCCGCCGGAGGGCTTGCGGCCCGGCGGAGAAAGGACTATAATGGAGCGGAACAACGTCCCGGTTGGAACGAAAGAGAGGAGAGAGGGGCGCGGAACCGTTCCGCGCCCGGGAGAGATGAAGCTGTTTGCCTACGCCGTCCGTGAGTTTGACGAGAAGCCCCTGTTTGACAAGTGGTGCGCAAAGCTGGGGGTGGAATTTGCTTACAGCACCGAATATCCCACCCCGGAGAACATTGAGCTGGCCCGGGGCTATGACGCCATCAGCACCACCCCCTACGCCCTGGGGCCGGAGGCTATCCGCCGCTTCCACGAGCTGGGGGTGAAGTACCTGGGGGCCCGGGCCATTGGGTTCGACCACTTCGACCTGCCCACTGCCAAGGAGCTGGGCATGCCGGTGACCCACGTGTTCTATCCCCCCAGCGGGGTGGCCAACTACGCCATCATGCTCATGCTCATGTGCTGCCGGAAAATGCGGCAGATCCTGGACCGGAACGTGGTCCAGGACTACACCCTGGAGGGGAAGATGGGCAGGGAACTGTCCAACTCCACCGTGGCGGTGCTGGGCACCGGCAAGATCGGCAGCACGGTGATTCGCCACCTGTCCGGCTTCGGCTGCCGGATGCTGGCCTACGACCTGTATCAAAACCCCGAGGTGGCCCAGCTGGCGGAGTACGCCGACCTGGAGACCATCTGGCGGGAGGCGGACATCATCACCCTCCACATGCCCGCCAACCCGGAGGACCACCACATCATCAACCGGGAGAGCCTCTCCAAGATGAAGGACGGAGTCATCCTCATCAACACCGCCCGGGGGGACCTGATCGACACCGCCGCCCTCATCGAGGCCATCGAGAGCCGGAAGGTGGGGGCCGCCGCCCTGGACGTGCTGGAGCAGGAGAGCGGCCTGTACTACGCCGACCTGAAAACCGTCCCCATCCCCAACCACGACCTGGCCCTGCTGAAGGCCTTCCCCAACGTGATCGTCACCCCCCACACCGCCTTCTACACTGAGGAGGCCGTGGAGCACATGGTGGCCGGCACGGTCAAGGGCCTGCTGGCCTGTGAGCAGGGGGGCGAGAACCCCTATCTGGTGCAGGGATAGGCCGTTTTGGGAGAAATTCCCCCAAATTTTCTTGACAGGCCCGCTCCCCTGTGGTATCATACTGCCTAAACATAAGGGAGTAGTCGGCGCGAAGGCGTAACAAGGTCAACAGACTGAGCTCCGGTTCCGGGGTTCTGGCTTTGTTTTTTATGACGAGACTTATCTGTTCCAAGGGGACAGATGGGTCTCGTTTTTTTGCGCCGGCACAGGCCTGCCCACGGGAGAGATGCCAAACTCCCGGGCGCAGGCCGGAAGCAGTTTGAGGAGGAATTTTACCATGGGAATGATAGAATTGGTGGTGCTGGCCGTGGGGCTGGCCATGGACGCCTTCGCGGTGTCCGTGTGCAAGGGGCTGTCCGCCGGCCGGGTGACGCTGGGACACGCCCTGACGGCGGGGCTCTGGTTCGGAGGCTTTCAGGCGCTGATGCCCTTCCTGGGCTGGCTGCTGGGGGTGCAGTTTCAGTCCTTCATCACCAGCATCGACCACTGGATCGCCTTTGTGCTCCTGGGGCTCATTGGCGTGAACATGATCCGGGAGTCCCGCAGCACCGAGGAGGAGGAGATGGAGGCCTCCTTCGGGGCTAAGGCCATGTTTCCCCTGGCGGTGGCCACCAGCATTGACGCCCTCACCGTGGGCATCACCTTCGCGTTTCTCAGCGTCCCCATCGGCCCCGCCGTCGCCCTCATCGGGGTCATCACCTGTGTGCTGTCCGCCATCGGCGTCAAGGCGGGGGGCGTCGTGGGAGAGAAGGGCAAGTCCTGGGCCGAGCTGGCCGGAGGCGTCGTGCTGATCCTCATGGGGTCCAAGATCCTGCTGGAGCATCTGGGCGTCCTGGGCTGAGCCCCGTACATAAATACAAAAAATGCCTCGGGCTCACGCCCGAGGCATTTTGTCTGTCATTTGATGGAAGGGAACGCTTACTTCACGCTCTCGCCGGCGGCCTTCTTGGCCTTGATCTCCTTGATGGCGTCCCGGTAGGACAGGTTGACCCGGCCCTTGTCGTCGATGTCGGTGACCTTGACCCAGATCATGTCGCCCACATTGACCACGTCCTCCACCTTCTCCACCCGGTGATCGGCCAGCTTGGAGATGTGGACCATGCCGTCCTTGCCGGGGGCCAGCTCCACGAAGGCGCCGAACTGGAGGATGCGCACCACCTTGCCGTAGTACAGCTCGCCCACCTGGGGGACGAACACGATGGTGTCGATCATCTTCTTGGCTGCGTCGCAGGCCTCGGCGTTGGGGGAGGCGATGTGGATGGTGCCGTCGTCCTCAATGTCCACAGTGGCGCCGGACTCGGCGGTGATCTTCTGGATGACGGAGCCGCCCTTGCCGATGACCTCCCGGATCTTGTCGGGGTCGATCTTCATGGTGATCATCTTGGGGGCGTACTTGCTCACCTCAGGCCGGGGAGCGGCGATGCAGGGCAGCATGACCTCGTCCAGGATGGCATACCGGGCGTCCCGGGTGATGTCCAGGGCCTCCTTGATGATCTCGTGGGTGAGGCCGTCGTTCTTCAGGTCCATCTGGATGGCGGTGATACCCGCCTTGGTGCCGGCTACTTTGAAGTCCATCTCGCCGTGGAAGTCCTCCACACCCTGGATGTCGATGAAGGTGGTGAAGCTTCCGTCGTCGTCCTGGATCAGGCCGCAGGAGATACCGGCCACAGGGGCCTTGATGGGCACGCCCGCGTCCATGAGGGCCAGGGTGGAGCCGCAGATGGAGCCCTGAGAGGTGGAGCCGTTGGAGGACAGCACCTCAGAGACCACCCGGATGGCGTAGGGGAACTCGTCCACAGAGGGGAGCACCGGCACCAGGGCCCGCTCGGCCAGGGCGCCGTGGCCGTACTCCCGGCGGTTGGTGGACCGGGGAGCCTTGGCCTCGCCCACGGAGTAGGGCGGGAAGTTGTAGTGGTGCATATAGCGCTTCTCGGTCTCCTCCCAGATGGTGTCCAGCTTCTGAGAGGCGGCCAGGGTGTTCAGGGTGCACACGGACAGGACCTGGGTCTGGCCGCGGGTGAAGAGGCCGGAGCCGTGGACCCGGGGCAGCACGCCCACTTCGGCGGCCAGGGGGCGGATCTCGTTCTTGGCGCGGCCGTCCACACGGTGGCCCTCCAGCAGCCAGGCCTTGACGATCTTCTTCTGGAACTTGTAGGTGAACTCCTCCAGGTACTGGTCCATATCCGGATACTCCTCCAGATACTTCTCGTGCCAGCGGTCGATCATGGCGTTCCAGCGCTCCTCGCGCACGTTCTTGTCGTCGGTGTCCATGGCGGCCTTGGCCTCGTCCATGAAGTCAGCCACGATCTTGTCGAAGAGCTCCTGGTTGAACTGGGCGTGCTCGTACTCCATCTTGGGCTTGCCGATCTCGGAGACGATCTGGTCGATGAAGTCGATCTGCTTGCGGATCTCCTCGTGGGCCTTCACGATGCCGGCGTACATAATCTCGTCGGGGATCTCGTCGGCCCCGGCCTCGATCATGACCACCTTCTCCCGGGTGGCGGCCACGGTCACGTCCATGCGGCTGGTCTTGCGCTGCTCCTGGTTGGGGTTGAGGACGATCTGACCGTCGCAGTAGCCCACCTCCAGGCAGCCGATGGGGCCGGCGAAGGGGATCTCAGAGTAGCTCACGCAGGCGGAGGCGCCGATCATGGCGGCCACCTCGGGGGAGCAGTCGTAGTCCACGCTCATGACGGTGCAGGTGATGCACACGTCGTTGCGGAAATCGCTGGGGAACAGGGGGCGCATGGGCCGGTCGATCAGGCGGCTGGCCAGCACGGCGGGCAGAGAGGGGCGGCCCTCCCGGCGCATGAAGGAGCCGGGGATGCGGCCCACCGCGTACAGCTTCTCCTCAAAGTCCACGGACAGGGGGAAGAAGTCCACCCCGTCCCGGGGGCGGGGGGCCACGGTGACGGCCACCAGGACGGTGGTGTCGCCGTACTTGACCATGGCGCTGGCGTTGGCCAGCTCGGCCACCTTGCCCACCTCGATGGTCAGGGGACGGCCGCACAGGTCCATGGTCCAGCTCTTGAACTTGGGGAATTCCTTGTGCTTGATGATGGTTGACATGGGTTGTCCTCCTTTTTGAGAAATTTTTCGTCTCCTGGAACATAACAACCCTTTTTAGCACTTGAATATAGGTCCGGGTGTATGCCTTCCCCCTACCAGGGGAAGGTGGCACGGCCAACGGCCGTGACGGATGAGGGTGAGTCCGTATTATGCACCTACGCCCCCTCATCCGCCCCAGTGTGCGCACTGGGGCACCTTCCCCCCTGAGGGGGAGGCTTGGGGACGGCGGTCACCCTTATCAGGCCCATATTCAACTGCTAAAAAAGCGCTGCTGCTCCAGGTTTTTTGTTGGTTTTAGATGCGAACATAGGGCAGCACGATATGCGCGCTGCCCTATGAAGGCAAACAATTACTTACGGATGCCCAGCTTGGCGATGATGGCGCGGTAACGCTCGATGTCCTTGGCCATCAGATAGTCCAGCATCTTGCGGCGCTTACCGACCATCTTCAGCAGGCCGCGGCGGGAGTGGTTGTCCTGCTTGTGGACCTTCAGGTGCTCGGTGAGCTCGTTGATGCGGGCGGTGAGAATGGCGATCTGCACCTCGGGAGAACCGGTGTCGGTCTCGTGGATGCGGTTGGCCTCGATAACGGCCGTCTTTTCGTCCTTGCGGATCATGGAAAATTCCACCTTTCTGAAATTCGATGCCCACGAGGCTGCGTAACAGGCGGGTGAAGCCCCGAACTCTTGCCGGGCGTTCTCCTGAAACGAAGCCAGAGGGGTGCGTTTGACGCTGGGATACTATATCACAATTTCCCCCGATTGTAAAGAAAAAACTCCTATTTTTTCTGAATCTTTCGGGATAGTTCCGGTGCCAGGACAGCTCACCGGGCCAGCAGCTTTTTCATGCCGTCCTCCAGCCCCTGCACCGTCAGGGGAAACATGGGGAAGACAGCGGCGATCTGGTCATAGGTCTCGCACCAGTACTGGCCCCAGCTGGGCCGGTCGCTGGGATTGAGCCAGATGGCGTTCTGGTATTTGTCCCGGAAGCGCAGCAGCCAGTCCATGCCGCACTTGGGGGCGCTGGGGTCCCGGTCCCGGTTGTAGTACCAGCCGCCGGTGAGTTCATAGGGGGCCATCTGGGCGTCCCCCACAAAGATCACCTTGTACTCCGAGGACAGGTTGGACAGCAGCCAGTCGGTCTGGAGCGCTCCGCTGGGGAGCAGGCTGGGGTTGTCGTACACCCGGCCGTAGACGCAGTTGTGGAAGTAGTAGACCTTCAAATCCTTGAAGTGGCCCACCTTGCTCACCGCCTGGAACAGAGCGGAGCACAGCTGGGCGTAGTAGTCCATGGACCCGCCCGAGTCCATGAGCAGCAGCACTTTCACCGTGTTCTGCCTGGGGCGCTTATAGCGCACCGTAAGCATGCCGCCCTTCTCCGCCGTGTCCTGGATGGTGTTGTCCACATCGAACTCGGTGGGGGGCAGGTCCACCAGGCCGGAGTACTGGCGCAGCCGCTTCAGGGCCACCTGGAACTGGCGGGTGTCCAGGGTGTTGTCCTTCCGGAAGTCCCGGAACTTCCGCTCACCCGCCACCCGGAAGGCCCGGCGGTGCATCCCCTGGCCCCCCACCCGGATGCCCTTGGGGGACAATCCGGAGTTTCCGAAGGTGGACATACCGTGGGTGCCCACCCAGTAGTTGCCGCCGTTGTGCTCCTCGTTCTGCTCCTGCATCCGCTCCTGGAGCATCTGCTCGATGTCCTCCTCGGAGAGCAGCTCGTTGAGCCGTGCCTGCTCCTCGTCCCAGTTGGCATAGTCGCTCAGGACGTCAGGCCGGTCCAGCCAGTCCAGCAGCTCCTGGGACACCTCCCCCTCGAAGGGAACGTCCCGGAAGTACTGGAGAAAGCACCGGTCGAAGCGGTCAAAGTCCGCCTCGCTCTTCACCAGCAGGCACCGGCACAGGTGGTAAAAGCCGGTGAAGCTGGACCGGTGCAGCCCCTTGTCCAGGGCCTCCATCAGGCTCATCCACTCGGTAAGCGAGACCTTCAGGCCGCCCCGGCGCAGGGTGTAGAGAAATTCCTCAAACATTGGATCACTCCTTTGTTGACGCGGGATCATTGGGAAACGGGGCGTTTGCAGGGCCGCGATACATCGCGGCCGCGGGCGCACAATGTGCGCCCCTACGAAACGTATAACCCCCCGGTTACGCCGTAGGGGCGGCACACCTGGGCCGCCCTTAAGCCTTCCCCCTTACAGGGGGAAGGTGCCTCAGTGCGCACACTGGGGCGGATGAGGGTGACTTTCGGGGGGCGCGGGACCCAGGATTGACGGCCCGCCGAGTCGTCGGGCCCTACGAGGATGTTGGGCCCGAAAGCATGGTGCGTAGGGGCGGATGTCCTCATCCGCCCGCCGATCACGGGGAATGTTCCCTAAACGTGCGGGCCGGTGAGGACACCGGCCCCTACGGGATATGCAGGAGCCTCTTCAAACGCCGTAGGGGCGACCCTTGCGGTCGCCCGCGGGCGCACAATGTGCGCCCCTACGAAGAATACGGGGGTTTTCCGGTATACCGGTAGGGGAGGGGCTTGCCCCTCCCGCCGATGGCGGGAAATCTTCCGTAAATGGGCGGGCCGGCCAGTGTCCGGCCCCTACGGCATATGCGGGAGCCTCTTCAAGCGCCGTAGGGGCGGCCCCATATGGCCGCCCGCGGGATACGTTTATCTCCAGGCCCGGCGCAGGGCGTCCATATCCTCGTTCTTCTTCAGCAGGACCCCCAGGTAGGGCACCTCCTTCACCACCCGCTTGGGGTCCACCCCCTCGTGGACCAGGGCCCGCAGCCAGTCGATGATCTCGCTGGTGGAGGGCTTCTTTTTGATCTGGGACATCTGCCGGATGCGGTAGAAGGCCTCCAGGGCCTGGGTGAGCAGCTTGTCGTCCAGGTCGGGGAAGTGCACCCGGACGATCTCCGCCATCAGCTCCTTGTCCGGGAACTCAATGTAGTGGAACACGCACCGGCGCAGGAAGGCGTCGGGCAGCTCCTTCTCCGCGTTGGAGGTGATGATGACCACCGGCCGGTGCTTGGCAGTGACCGTCTCTCCCGTCTCCGGGATGTGGAACTCCATCCGGTCCAGCTCCCACAGCAGGTCGTTGGGGAACTCCAGGTCCGCCTTGTCGATCTCGTCGATGAGGAGGATCACCTGCTCCTCCGAGGTGAACGCCTCCCCCAGCTTGCCCAGCCGGACGTACTTGGCGATGTCGTCCACCCCCTCGCCCCCGAACTGGCTGTCGTAGAGGCGCTGAACCACGTCGTACACATACAGGCCGTCCTGGGCCTTGGTGGTGGACTTGATGTTCCAGATAATCAATTTCTTGCCCAGGGCCTGGGAGATGGCCTCGGCCAGCATGGTCTTGCCGGTGCCCGGCTCCCCCTTGATGAGCAGGGGCTTCTGGAGCACCATGGCGATGTTCACCGCCCGCATCAGCTCCTCCGAGGCCACATAGTTCTGACTTCCGCGAAACTCGCTCATATTCCATTCCTTTCCGGGGCGTCGCGCCCACATCCATACCAGAATAACCGTTGCCATTTTACCCAGTTCCCACACAAAATGCAAGGGTTTCGCGCAAAATACGGCCTCTTTGGCCATTGTGAAAAAAACAGCAGGAGCGCGCGGGTATGTGCACTCCTGCCGTTTTTCAGTTCAGTTTTCAAGTCTGCCGCTTATAGGTCCGGCCCATTATACGGCCCGTCATAGGGGGCGTCCCACACGGGGGGAGGGGCGGCGGCCTGCTGGACCCGGACCTGATAGAATCCGGCGTGGGCGATGGCCACATAGGGGTTCAGCCACAGGGAGAGGGGCACCTGGATCAGGGTGGACAGCAGCGCGGCGATCCAGGGCAGCTCCAGCCCGTTGATCAGAAGGGCGGGGTCCACCTCCGTGGCCTGGAGCAGCTCCAGCACGGCGGGGAGGATAAACGCCAGCTCCACCCCCAGGGACAGGAGGAAATTCAGCAGGTACCAGCCGAAGAAGGAGAAGTCCAGCTTGAAATATTCCCACTTCCACCCCTTCATCATGGCCACGCTCTCCCGCACCGGGGCGATGGCCCCCGCCTCCGGCCGGTCCATGAGCAGGAAGGGGGCCAGGGCATAGCGGTAGGAGATCCACAGAGTGATGCCGAACACCGCCCCATAGAACAGCAGCACCAGCAAAACCGGCGGGAGCCAATCCATCAGAAGCAGCGCCAGACCGCCCGCAGTCCCAAACGCCAGCGCCCAGCACAGCGTGCAGCCGAATATGTACAGTTCCATCAGCAGCACCTGTCCCGCCATGGAAAAGCCGTCGATGAGGGTGCCGTAACCCGCCTGCTGCCGGCGATAGACCCGCAGGGCCCAGATCTGATACCCGAAGTTCATCACCGTGGTGTACAGCAGAATCAGCAGATACAGAAACAGGGGCAGCGTATCCCCGCTCGACGGCGGGAAGGTAAGCTGGGCGGCCCCGGTCAGATCGGCCAGAGTGGACACCCCGGTGGTCAGCAGGAGGTAGACCAGTGTGACCAGCCAGAAGGGCGGGCGGGTCTCCCGCATCTGCTCCCGGGCCCGGGCCTTCAGCTCCCGGCGGTTGAGTTCCATAGGCATAGCAGTTTCTCCCTGTTGTTCTAAGTTTTAGGCAGCGGTCAGTTCTCCCAGTTCTCCATGACCTGTTTGATCTGGTCGGCCAGCCGGGCCAGGTCCTTGTTGGGGCGGCCCCGGCTGCGGCTGATGAGGGCCTCCAGCTGTTTGGACACGTCCTGGAGCCGGACAAAGGCGGGGGAGCCGGCTGCCGCGCCGCCGGTGGTCTTCTTGGGCTCCAGCACCACGCCCTTGGCCAGCATGGCGTTGGCGGACAGGTCGTAGACCTCCTCATAGAGAGGGGCGTGGGCGGGGATGCTCCGTTCGTTTAAATCCTTGGCAAAGAGGTCGGTCACCTCGCTGTCCCCGTGGACCACAAAGACCTGCTGGGGGGTAGGGGCAAAGTGCTCGATCCAGGCGAGCAGGTGGTCCCGGTCCGCGTGGGAGGAGAGTCCCTTGAAGTTGACGATGCGGGCGTTGACGGCGATCTCCTCGCCGAACAGCTTTACCGACTTGGCCCCCTCCAGCAGCCGCCGGCCCAGGGAGCCCTCCGCCTGATAGCCCACAAACACCACGGCGCACTCGGGGCGCCACAGGTTGTGCTTCAAATGGTGGCGGATGCGCCCGGCGTCGCACATGCCGGAGGCGGAGATGATGATCTTGGAGCTGCGGTCCATGTTCAAAGCCTTGGACTCCTCGGTGGACTGGACCAGGGTGAGGCCGGGGAAGGTGAACAGATTGTCTCCCCCCTGGAGGACCTCAATGGCCTCCTCGTCCAGATAGCCCCGCAAATCCCCGGAGTAGATACGGGTGGCCTCGGCGGCCAGGGGGCTGTCCACGCACACCTGGAAGTTGGGGGCGCTCTTCACCAGCCCCTCGTCCTTGATCTCCCGCAGGAAGTACAGCAGCTCCTGGGTGCGGCCCACGGCGAAGGAGGGAATGATCACGTTGCCCCCCTGGGCGAAGGTCTCGTCGATGAGCTGGGCCAGGGCCTCGGTGTAGCTCTCCGGCGGCTCGTGGTTCCGGTCGCCGTAGGTGGACTCCATCACCACATAGTCCGCCGTGTCCAGATACTCCGGGTCCCGGATGATGGGCTGGTCTATGTTGCCCAGGTCCCCGGAGAACACCAGCTTCTTGGTGACTCCGTTCTCGGTGGCCCAGATCTCCACCATGGAGGAGCCCAGCAGGTGCCCCGCGTCCCGGAACCGGATCTGCACCCCCTCGCACAGGTCCACCATCTGGCCGTACTCGGCGGTGACCACCTGCTGCATGGCGGCCTCCGCGTCGGCCACGGTGTACAGGGGCTCCACCTCGGGCCGGCCGGCACGCCTGCCCTTCTGGTTCTGCCACTGGGCGTCGCTCTCCTGGATGAAGGCGGAGTCCCGCAGCATAATGGACAGCAGCTGGGCCGTCAGGCGGGTGGCGTAAATCTCCCCCTGGAAGCCCTCCTTCACCAGCAGGGGGATGCGCCCCGAGTGGTCGATGTGGGCGTGGGTGACGATGACATAGTCAATGTAGCTGGGGGCGAAGTCCAGGGCGTTGTCGTCGTGCTCGTCCCGGCCCTGCTGCAGTCCGCAGTCGATGAGGATCTTTTTGCCGCCCACTTCCAGACAGTGACAGCTGCCGGTGACCGCGTGGGCCGCGCCGAAGAATGTCAGCTTCATATGGATGCCCTCCTAAATATAATGGGTGGGTTCTTATCCACATTGTACCTCATAGGTAGGGAAAATTCCAGAACTATTTGTGAATTTCGACGGCTTTCCTCTCACAGCAGGCCGAAATGCTCCAGGGCCCGTGCCACCCCGTCCTCGTCCACCGATGGGGCAGCGTAGTCCGCCCGGGCCTTCACCTCATCACTGGCGGTGCCCATGGCCACGCCGATGCCCGCATGGACCAGCATGGACAGGTCGTTCTCCCCGTCGCCGAAGGCCATGGACTCCTCCAGGGGGATGCCGAAGTGGTCCAGGATGGCGTCCAGTCCCCGGTCCTTGCCCCCGGTGGGGGGGATCACGTCCAGGAAATTGGGGTGCCACCGGGTGGTCTTCAGATGGGGGGCCCGGTCCAGAAGCAGGTGCTCGTGCTCCTTGTCCAGGAAGGTCACCGCCTGGTACACCGTCCGCCCCAGAGCGTACCGGGCCGGGCGGACAGGGGGCATGTCGATGGACAGGTCGGAGATGAACCGGCGGGTGTAGTCGTTGATGCAGTTCACATAGATGTCCTCCCCCTCCAGAAAAATGCAGGAGAAGGCGTTGTCCCCGGCGGCCGCCACCAGCTCCTCCACCGCCTCGGAGGGCATGGGGTTGCTGCGGAGCACCTGCCCTCCGGCCGTACAGTACTGGCCGCTGAGGGTGACCGCCCCGTCAAAGGAGAAACTCTTTTCCACGCTCCGGAGCATGACCGGGTGCCGCCCGGTGGACAGAAAGAGCTTGATCCCCCTGGCGCGCAGGGTGTGGAGGGCCTCCAGGGCGGAAGTGGGAATGGTGTGGGTGCGGAAGCTCACCAGAGTTCCGTCCACGTCGAAGAAAATGGCCTTGACCATAGCAGAAAACACTCCTTCTTTCCCGCCCTCTCTGTCTCTGAGCGGGAAATACTGTGCAAATCAGGATACCATAAATTATTTTTTGGGGCAAGTGCAGAAGGGATTTCGCCGCCTGCGGGCGGCGAGTGACTTTGCCCTCGGCGGCAAAGTCACCAAAACGCCGCCGGGGACAGCTCCGATGAGCACTAGCGTGCTCATAGTCGCCTTTCCCCGGACCCCATTTACGGGGGTTACCCCTTAGGGTTTGCAGAATCCTTCCGGCGCACAAAATCAGGAGTGATTGGGTGCAATTCCGTCCGGCCCCACTAGGGGCCTGGGTTTGCAAAATTTGCTTTTGGTGCGGTTCCGCTTCTGCGCCTCTGTCTATCGAACCAACGTTCCCAGTTCGTTTTCGCCGTAGGGGCGACCCTTGCGGTCGCCCAAGAGTCTTTCCCTTAGAAGGGGAAACGTGCCGAGCGGATGAGGGTGAGCCCTGGAACCGCAGAGTCCCCCCAACGGGCCATGAAAGTGTCCGCCCAGAAAGTCACTCGCCGTCCGCAGACGGCGAAATCCCCCTGCAAAAACTCCCACAAAAATCCCATCTCCCACAGACATTTCCCTTCGACTGTAGTATAATCAACCCAAACACGCCGGTGAGGCAAAGGAGAGAGGACCATGACGCTGGACCAAAACCAGGTCCGCAAGGTTTTCCTGGAGGGGCTGCGCTTCTGCAAGTGGCTGCTGTACTCCGGGGCCACGGGCCTGCTGGTGGGGGCGGTGGCGGCCGCCTTCCACCTGGGTATCGACTGGGGGGCGGAGCTGCGTGGGGAGCACCCCTGGATCTTGTATTTTCTCCCCCTGGGCGGCATCGCCATTGTGCTGCTGTACCGCCTGAGCGGGATGGAGAAGGACCAGGGCACCAACCTGGTGCTCACCGCAGTGCGGGAGGCCGAGCCCATGCGCCTGCGCACCGCCCCACTGATCTTTGTGGCCACCATCCTCACCCACCTGGTAGGGGGCTCCGCCGGGCGGGAGG
>NZ_JACJJE010000002.1 GCF_016899775.1 Pseudoflavonifractor capillosus | reverse complement strand
AGATGTGTATAAGAGACAGGCCCGGGAGATGGCCAGCTTGGCCGCCTTTACCGCCGCCGCGTCCGCCGATCCGGCGATGGCCCCGCTGGCCGTTAAGTACCCCACGAACACCAGAAGCCCCCCGGTGAGCAGGAAGGTGATGGCCCCCTTGATGAGGGCGGAGAGCTTCTTCAGCCCCTCGTTGCCCAGGGCGGCCTGGGCGCAGCAGGCGGCTACATAGGCATATAGCAGGGGGACCAGCAGCCGGTCAATGGCGGTGATGAGCAGGTCGGAGAAGAGCACCGTCACCCCCTGCCGCACCGCCGCCCCGGTGACGCCGCCGGTGGCGGCGGTGAGGGTTGCCATGGCGGGCAGGAGGAGGCCGGCAAAGGCGTCCATCTGCTGGATCGTCTCCCGGCCCAGGCCGATCATGGCGTTCATGTCGCTCACCGTCAGGGCGGTCACCGCCAGGGCCCCCGCCACCTCCACCGCTTTCAGGCCGCCCGCCTTCCCGTCCAGCGCGGCGCTCTCCGCCAGACCGCACAGCAGGACCACCGCCAGCAGCTTCAGCCCGGTCTGGAGGCTGTGCTGGAGCAGGCTCCCCGCCTGGTCCAGCCCCGTCTCCAAAATGCTCTGGACCCCCTGGCCCAGGTCGTCGGTCTCCGTCACCCCATAGCCCTCCGCCTCCTGGAGGAGCTCGTCCACCTGGGGGAAGGACAGCTCCGCCCCCAGGGCGGGCAGGACCAGGAAGGGGAGCAGCACCATCAGCACACAGATCATCCGTCTCATACCAGCATCTCCGCCATCAGCTCCATGACCCCCCGCACCAGAGGCAGGGCGGCCGCCAGGGCCAGCACCGTCCCCGCGATCTCCACGGCGGAGGCCAGCCCGCCCTCCCCCGCTGAGCGGCACACCTCGCCGGTGAGCTTGGTGAGGATGGACAGCACCACCGTCTTGAACACCGGCTCCACCACCGTCCGGTCCAGGCCGGCCAGCTGGGCCAGCTCCTCCATAAGGGCGGCCACCGACGTGAGGCCCTCCGCCGCGCTCAGCAGCACCCAGACCCCCGCCGCCAGCACCAGCACCAGGGCGATCTCCGGGGTTCCCCGCCGCACCACGGCGGCGCACAGGGCGGCCGTCACCGCCACCGCTGCCGCCTGGGTCATCAGCTCCGTCATAGGCCGAACAGGTTTTTCACCAGGTCGAACAGGTCGGCGATCTCCTGCACCACCATCATCAGCACCACCACCAGCCCCGCCAGCGTGGTCATCATGGCCTGCTCGTCCCGGCCCGCCCGGATCAACACCTGGTTGAGCACCGCCACCAGGATGCCGATGGCCGCAATGCGGAAAATCAGGTCTACCTCCATGTGTCCATCCCTCTTTCGTGGCGTCCGCCTCGGGATGGCCTCCCGCCGCAGACAGTATTGTACTCCCTCAAAGGAGCAAAATGACCAGAAACGCGCCGCCGCTCAGCCCCAGGGCCTGGTACACCCGGCCCATGCGCAACTTCTCGCCCTCCGCCCGCTCCCGCTCCCGGTCCAGGGCGGCGCGGGCCTGGGCGATGGCCTCCCGCTGGCCCTGGGCCTCGTACCGGCCCAGCACCTCCCCCAGGGGTAGCAGAGCGGCCCGGCCCTCCGGGGTGAGACCCTCCAGCTCGGTCACCAGCCGCCGCCATGCATCGGGGAAGGGCTCCCGGTCCAGTTGGCCGCAGGCGGCGGCGCACTGGGCAAACAGGGTGCTGGCCGGCTCCCCTGTCCGGAGAGATAACTCCTCCAGCACCTGGGGCAGGGGGCTGCCCCGCTCCCACAGCTCCCGCTCCAGCAGCTCCAGACCAATGGACAGCTGCTCCAGCCGCCGCACCTTCCGCCCCAGCTCCGCCGCCGCCGTCAGACCCAGCCAGGCGGCCCCGAAGGCCACCAGCACCGCCCCCATCAGACGCATCATGCCAATCCCTCCACTTCATACCGCCGCGCGCCCTGCTGGGGGCGGATGTACACCAGATGCCGGAACACTCGGGCCGCCATCAGCTCCCGGTAGAGGGGGCGGCGGGTCAAGTCCTCCCGGTCCCGGCCGTGGGCGGTGGCCAGCAGGGCGGTTCCGCACCCCGCCGCCGTCACCAGGGCCCGGACGTCCTCCGGGGCGGTGATCTCGTCCGCCGCCAGAATCTGGGGGTTCATGGCCCGCAGGAGCATCATCAGCCCCTGGGCCTTGGGGCAGCCCTCCAGCACGTCGGTGCGCCTCCCCACTGCCAGCTGGGGGCGGCCGTTCCACAGGGCGGCAATCTCCCCCCGCTCGTCGGCCACCCCCACCCGCTGGGGGGGCATGTGCACCCCGTCGGAGGCCATGCGGATCAAGTCCCGCAGGAGGGTGGTCTTGCCCGCCCCGGGAGGGGCCAGGATGAGGGTGCTCTCCAGACAGCCGTCCGTGCCCGTCAGCTTGTCCCACACCGGCTCCGCCGCCCCCAGGCCCTGGCGGGCCACCCGCACGGAGGCGGAGGACAGGTTCCGCAGGTTGAAGATCTCCCCGCCCCGGAGGACGGCGGTGCCGCACAGCCCCACCCGGTGGCCCCCCTCCACGGTCAGATACCCCCGGCGCAGCTGGTCCAGCACCGTGTGGACCGAGGCCCGGCTGGCCAGCTCCAGCAGCTGCTCCAGGTCCCGGCCTGTCACCGACTCCCGGCCCAGGGTCCGCTCCCCCTCCGGAAGGACCACCGTCAGAGGCTGTCCGCACCGGAGCCGCAGCTCCTCCGCCCGCCCCCGGTCCGCAGGGGGGAGGCTCAGCGCCTCCTGCCGCAGGCGGATGGGGAGCACCCGGGCGGACTGTTCATATGCCTGTTGATTGTGTTCCATATTCCTCACCGGCCTTTGCTCTATCCTATGTGGACAGGCCGGGGGATATGACTGGGGGTGGTTTCTTCTTTGCCAAGGGATTTCGCCGCCGGGGACGGCTCCGGATGAGCACTTCGTGCTCATAGTCGCCTTTCCCCGGACCCCATTACGGGGGTTACCCCTTGGGGCGGGCAGAGCATTTCCGGCGCGCAAAATCTGAGTGGCGTTCTAAATTCCCGCCAGGCCACTGGGCCCTGGATATGTGGAAAATTGGGGCCGGTGCGGTTCCACTTCCGCGCCTGGCTCTGCCGAACCAACGCTCCCGGTCCGCTTTCCGCCGTAGGGGCGGGTCCGTGACCCGCCCGCAAGCCTTCCTCTGGGGGAAGGTGCCGAGCGAAGCGAGGCGGATGAGGTCCGTAGGGTCGGCCCCATGTGGCCGCCCGTCCTTGGGCCGTGACACCTGTAGGGCGCGGCCTCCTGGACGCGCTGCCCCCGCACACGAGCGAGCGACCGCGAAGGCCGCCCCTACAAAAGGGAGGCTGGCAGGGAATAGTCCCCAGAGCCGGCGGCCATGCGCGGACCGCCCGCACTGTTTTTGAGGAACAAAAATGTGTGATATTTTTCGCACAAAGTCCTTGACAGCTCTTCAGTAATGTGATATATTTCACTCATAAGATGTTAGAAATTTCTCACATTCAATTTGGCCGCCCCGATCCGGAGGCGGGACGGCACAGACGCTTGGAAAGGAGTTTTTGCCATGAAACACCCCTTTAACTACCTGGGACTACTGTCCCTGCCCGCCCTGGCGGCCCTGCTGTACTTCCCCACCGGAAAGATCGACTTCATCGGTTTTCTGGGTTTCCTGGCCTTTTTCCGGTATTTCTGGGTGAATCCCGACGAGCTGTTCCTGCACACCCTGCGCCGGTCGGCTACCGCCGCCTATCTCGTTCAGTGCGTCACCCTGGCCCCCTTCATGTTGGTGTTTTTTGCCCTGGATCCCCAGAGCAACCCGGTGGGGCCCGCCCTGGCCGCCAGCTTCGCCGTGGCCCTGGTGTTCTTCTGCCTGCACCACAGCTGGCTGGAGTGGAAGGAGATGAAGGAGAGCGCATGAGTCTGACCACAAAGATCCGGGAGTACCGGGCGCGGGATAAACTGAGCCAGGAGGAGCTGGCCCAAAAGGTGGGGGTCCGGCGGGAGACCATCGGAAACCTGGAGAACGGGAAGTATAACCCCTCCCTGAAGCTGGCCATGGACATCGCCAAGGTGTTTGGATGCACCGTGGAGGAGCTGTTTTTCTTTGAGGATTGATGTGGGCTTGCCGCCCTGCAGGGAATCGCCCTGCGGGGCGGCGGCTTTCTTTTTTGGGCGCTTCGCGGCCCGCCTTTTCAAGCCTGCTCCTACCGTGAAAGGCGTTCGGGCGGCCGCAAGGGCCGCCCCTACAGCGGAAAACGGAACCAGAGCGTTGGTTCGGCAAACTCAGGCGCGAAACTGGAACCGCACCAGAAGCAAATTTTGCAAACCCAGGCCCCCAGTGGGGCCGGAAGAACCCGCACCCAAGCACTCCTGGTTTTACGCGCCGGAAATTTTTTGCCTGGCCTAAGGGATAACCCTCGTAATAGGGGACCGGGGGTAAGGCGAATATGAGCGCGGAGCGCTCATCCTGAGCCGTCCCCGGCGATCCTCAAGGTGAATTGCCCCGAAGGGGCAAGAGAAGGTGGCCTGGGCCATTGGTGACTTTCCCATCGTTGGGAAAGTCACTCGCCCCGCAGGGCGAAATCCCTCTAAAAAATTTTGTCAAGACTATCAGAATAGTCTTGACAAGCGCAGACTATTGTGATAGTCTCTACATACAGACTACTGCAGTCGTCTAAAGGAGGAACAACACATGGAGCTGAAGCTATTCGATTCCGAACGCAAGGTGATGGAGGTGCTGTGGGACGCGGCCCAGGACCTGCCTGCCCGGGAGGTCGCCCGGAGGCTGGAGCAGTCGGTGGGCTGGAACAAGAACACCACCTACACCGTCATCAAGAAGTGCGTGGAGAAGGAGGCCATTGAGCGCCGGGAGCCCAACTTCCAGTGCCACCCCCTGGTGAGCCGGGAGCAGGTGCGGGAGCAGGAGGCGGTGGACCTGGTGGACAAGCTCTTTGACGGCTCGGCCAGCCTGCTGTTTGCCTCACTGGTCCACGGAAAGGCCCTGTCCCGGGAGGAGATCGACCAGCTGAAAAAACTGGTGGACGATTTGAAGTGAGGTGAACAAGGGTGAACCTGTTGGAGCTGACCATCCAGGGGGGCGTGCTCATTGGAGCCATCCTGCTGCTGCGGCTGCTGGGCCGCTACCGTCTGCCGGGCTGGACCTTCCGCATTCTGTGGGGAGTCGCCCTGGCCCGTCTGCTCATCCCCGTGGCTCTGCCCTTCCCCTGGAACGTATACGCCGGACTGGAGCGCCTGGCGGGCTTTGGACAAACTGCCCAGACGGTCCCCAGCGTCCAGACGCCGGCGGAAATCCCCGCCCCCTCCCAGGGAGGGGTTATCCCGGAAGTTCCCGCCCTTCCCATGGAGCCGGGCCAGATCCCGGTCCCGGAGGCAGCTCCGGCGGCCGTGGAGATCCCCTGGCTGACCATCCTCTATTTGGCGGGGGCGGCGGCCCTGGCTCTGCTCTTTCTGGCCTCCTACTGGAGGGGCGTCCGGGTGTTCCGCACGGCCCTCCCCCTGACCCATCCGGCGGTGAACCAGTGGCGCAGGAAGATCCCCGCCCTGCGGGGGGTGCCCATCCGCCGGTGCGACCGCATCCGCACCCCGCTGACCTACGGCCTGGTCCGGCCGGTGATCCTGCTGCCCAAGGGGGTGGACTGTGATGACACCCAGGAGCTGGGGTATATCCTCCTCCACGAGGGGGCCCACATCCGGCACCGGGATGCCTGGTGGAAGCTGCTGTTCGCCGCCGCCCTGTGCGTCCACTGGTTCAACCCTCTGGTGTGGTGCATGTATGTGTGCGCCGGCCGAGACCTGGAGCGGTGCTGTGACGAAGCCGTCGTCCGCGCCTGCGGCCTGGAGGCCCGCTCCGCCTACGCTCTCACCCTTTTAAAGTGGGAGGAGAGGCGCAGCGGCCTGCTGCCTCTGTGCAGTCCCTTCAGCAACAAAATTATGAAAGAGAGGGTGATTTCCATTATGAAGCTGAAAAAACAGTCGGCGGCCGCCATCGCTCTGGCCCTGGTGCTGGTGACCGGCACCACTGTGGCCTTTGCAACCAGCCCCGCCCCGGAAATGACGGGAAAAGCTTCCGTTTCCCAGGAAACCCAGAACCAGACGCCGGACACGGCCTCCCCGGACGCCGCAAAGCCCAACACTATCATCGCCGCGGCGGGGGTGAAGCCGGAGCTGGACAGCCCGAAGACGGCGGTAAACGCCCCCGCCCCAATCCAGATTGATGAGGCAACAGAGACAGTATCCAAAGCCGAGAAGCCACAGGAGAGCGGGGAAACCCAAGTACCAGAGGTTCAGAAATCGGAGGCCCAGTTCTCTGCCCAGGAGGAATACTTTACCTCCCGCTGGAACATCCCTGAGGGAGAACTGCCCCAGTGGTATGAGTTCCCCATCGCCAATCTGGAGGAAGGGGAAGCCCTGGCCGCCTATTTGCAGCAGACCAAGGGCCTGAAGGAGGGGGATGTACAGTACAACACCCGCTTCAGCGACGGTCAAATGACCTTGGAGATCTCTTACGCCCAGACCAGGAAAGAGGCCCAATTCCTAGTGGACTGTCCTAACGGTGAGTACCCCAAAAACAGCAAGGGGGAAACTTATGGCAGTCGTGTTTATCGAGAATACGTCGGCCACTTGCCTGACCTGATCGCGGCCGTTGCAACAGACACGGGAGCAAGCGGTTATGTAGAGAGCAACTTTATGAACGGTTATCTTGGTTATCCCTATGTGATCAACGGAGTACCGGATGATATAGATAAGTATATGGAGTGGCGGAAAAATCAGCCTGCCGAATTGAAATTTCCCGTTTATGATGCCGAACATGAGCAAATTTTGGGTTACTTCTATCAGACCAACGAGGATTCCTACGAGTACGTCCACACCCCGGAGGAGATCGAGGAGGAGGTTCAGATGGTCACCGACATGATGACCAAAAACGGTTTCTCCCAGCAGGAGATCGACGAGTATATCCAGCAGCTCCGGGAGCGCTATGCCCAGTGAATCGCCCCAGGGTCCGAATACAGACCGTATTCTGACCGCCTGGATCAACCATTCGGAGCAAGTGATCTCCTTCCACCCGGTGCCGGGGTTCCTGCGGTTCCGCACCCGGGACGCCGACGGGTTCTGGGCAAAGATCCGCGCCCTGGTGGAGGAGGGCTACCGCCTGCAATAGCAAAAAAAGCACCCCGACAGGGGTGCTTTTTGCCGTTTTTTAGTTGTCCCGCTCGTAGTCCAGAATGGTGCCGTCGGCGGCGCTGATGGTGTACTCGTACTCCCAGCCACCGGTCTTGAATTCGATCTCGTACTCCAAACGGCCGTCGTCATACTTCCGCTTTACCTCCAGGTCATAGACCTGATCCTGGGAGACCTCGGCGTGGTTCAGGGCGGCGGCCAGGGCGGCCTCTCTGCCGATGTCTGCGGCAGTGCCGCCGGCCCCGGACTGGGCCGTCTGGCTCCCCGAGCCGGAGGAAACATTCCCTGAGGCCCCGCCGCTCCCCGCGCTGGAGCTGGTCTGGGTCCGTCCCCCCTCCTGGGAGGACTTCACCACCGCCCCGGTGCTGGCGTCAATGTCGTACTCATACTCCGCCCCGTTGGCGTAGAACTCCAGCTCATACACCATGCGGCCGTCCTCATAGTCGAAGTCCACCTCGCCCATGGTCACCTGGGCCGCGTCCAGCCCCGCGTGGGCGAAGGCGGCGCTCTTGGCGGCCTCCACGCCAATGTAGGCGCTGTCGCTGGCCTGGCCGGAGGACTGGATGGCGGGAGCGGTCTCCGCCGTCCCGCTCCCCGGGGTGCCGCCCCCGGTGGACGGCTCCGCCGGCGCAGAGGTCAGGGAGGTGTACAGCAGATTCAGGTCGTTGATGGACAGCCCCACCAGCTCCTCGAAGGTGTGCAGGCTGTTCCCGGTGTCCACGATGGTCTGGATGAGGGCGGCCTTGCCGGTGGTGATGCCATAGGCGTCGGAGAGCTCCTGGAGCTGCTGGCTGTTTTGGATGGTCTGGGACAGGATGGCCCCGTTCACCGAGGTGTTGGCCAGAATGGCGTCCGCCTGGTCGGTGAGCTCCTGCTGGAGCCGGGCCCCCCGGCCGGCGTCGTCGTCCTCCACGGTGATCAAAATGGAGTTGGCCAGCTCGTCCACATAGCCCTGGGTGAGCAGAGCCCCCACGATGGCGTTCATGGCCACGTCCAGCTGGACCCCCGTCAGGTCCATTCCGGCCAGGATGTCCCCCCCGTCCTCGTTCACCGGGACGGCGGAGAGCACTTTTTCCTTGGAGTTTACATTCAGGGTGACGCTGGGGTTCACGTCCAGGGAGACCACCGAGGCCACCGTGTTATTTTGCAGGTACCAGCCCCCTCCGCCCGCCGCCACAACCAGGGCCAGACAGGCGGCCGCCGCCAGCGGGGCCCAGCGGCGCTTCTTCTTCCGGGCGGCCGCCTCAAAGGGGATGGGGGCCTGTTCTGTCCGCGTCTTTGGGGAGATGCGGTCCAGCACCCCCTGAAAATCGTCGGGGGCGGCGTGCTCCAGTGCGGTGCGCAGTTTCTGTTCCAGTTCCTGATCCGTCATCGGGCGTCGCCTCCTTCCAGTTTCTGTTTCAGCTTTGACAGGGCGCGGCGATATTTGGACAGCACCGTGGACAGGGGCAGCTCCAAGAGCTGGGCGATCTCCCGGTGCTTGAGCCCCGCCGTCACATGGAGCATGATGATCTGCCGCTCCTCGTCGGACAGGGTGGACAGGGCCGCCGCCAGGACGGTGCGGTCCTCGGTGGTCACGTCGTGGGAGTCGATGGCGAAGGACTCCCAGTCCTCCGGGGGCAGGTCCTGGGTGCGGGCGCGCTCCCGCAGCTTCATCAGGGCCAGATTCCGGGCGATGGCCAGCAGCCAGGCCATGGGCGTCCCCTGGGGGCGGTACTGCTCCGCCTTCTCCCAGGCCCGGACAAAGGTGTCCTGGGTCACGTCCTCGGCGTCGTGGCCGTGGCGGAGGATGGACAGGGCCAGGCCGTACACCGCCGTCCTGGTGCGGCGGTACAGCTGTCCCAGGGCCTCCTGGTCCCCGGCGGCCAGCCCCGCCATCAGGGGCTCCAGCTCCTCCCCCCGGATGGCTCCGTATTCCATTTGCAGCGCGGCAAGCACAGTCCACATGGCTTCGTTACTCCTGTCATCTGTATAATGCAGCAAAAGGGCCTTTTATTGCATCCACAGAAAAAATATTTTTGGCGGCGCCTTTTTCTCTCCTCTATTATAGGAGCTTGCGTCCCATTTGCCAAGGGGGTCCTTGCGCCGGACGGGCAGGTGTGGTATGGTAGAGGCGAACAAGCAAAGGAGCTGAGACCATGGAGAAGAAACCGGCGGTGTGCGGCCGCTTTGCCCCCAGCCCCAGCGGGCGGATGCACCTGGGCAACCTGTGGTCCTGTCTGCTGGCCTGGCTGGCTGTCCGGAGCCAGGGGGGGCGGATGGTCCTCCGGCTGGAGGACCTGGACCCGGACCGGTGCACCCAGGACTGGTGCGACCAGGTGATGCGGGACCTGGAGTGGCTGGGACTCGACTGGGACAATGAGCCGGTGTATCAGAGCCGCCGCACTGACATCTACCGCGCCGCCTTCACTCAGTTAGAGGAGCGGGGCCTCATCTACCCCTGCTACTGCACCCGGGCGGAGCGCCTGGCCGCCTCCGCCCCCCACCGCTCCGACGGGGTGGTGATCTACGACGGCCGGTGCCGCCGCCTCTCCCCCCAGGAGCGCTCTGAGCTCTCCCGCACCCGCCGGCCCGCCTGGCGGGTAGAGGTGCCGGAGGAGACCGTCTCTTTCGCGGACCGCATCCAGGGGCCCTTCTCCCAGAATCTGGCCCGGGAGTGCGGGGACTTCATCCTCCGCCGGTCGGACGGGGTGTACGCCTACCAGCTGGCGGTGGTGGTGGACGACGCCGCCATGGGGGTCACCCAGGTGGTGCGGGGGAGCGACCTGCTGGACTCCACCCCGAGGCAGCTCTGGCTCCAGGAGGAGCTTGGGCTCCCCCACCCGGAGTACGGCCATGTGCCCCTCCTTCTGGCCCCCGACGGGCGGCGGCTGGCCAAGCGGGACCGGGACCAGGAGCTGGGGGAGCTCCAGTCCAGATACACCGCACCGGATCTGGTGGGCCGGCTGGCCCATCTGGCGGGGCTCATCCCGGAGCCCGCCCCCGTCACCCCGGCGGAGCTGGTTCCCCTGTTTTCCTGGGAAAAGCTCCCCAAAGAGGACAGGACCGCACCCAGGTAGCCCCGCTTTTCGTCATCTTTCACAAATCGTCGGAAACCAACAAAAAGCACTGGAAAAAGGCCGCGCCTTTCGGTATAATGAAGCGCACCCAAAGCCCCGCGTCCCGCACAACGGTCCGCAGGGCTTTCTTTCGCCCGGGGCATTCTTGTCTCCCGCGGGGCGGCATGTGTAGAGAGAGGAAAACAAAAGAAAGGGAGCGAATCAGACATGCTAAACGACATCGTTCTAGCAATCAGCAATTTCATGTACACCTACCTGCTCATTATCATTCTGCTGGCCGGAGGATTTTACTTCACCTTCCGCACCCGCTTCATCCAGTTCCGGATGTTCCGGGAGTCCCTGCGGGTGGTGACAGAGCGCCCTGACCGGGCCGGTTCTGTCTCCTCCTTCCAGGCCCTGATGGTGTCCACCGCCTCCCGCGTGGGAACCGGCAACATCATCGGCGTGTCCGTGGCCATCTGCATCGGCGGCTACGGGGCCGTGTTCTGGATGTGGCTCATTGCCATCATCGGCGGCGCCACCGCCTTCATCGAGTCCACCCTGGCCCAGATCTACAAGCGCCGCAACACGGAGACCGGCGAGAGCTACGGCGGCCCCGCCTACTATATTGAGGCCGCCCTCCACAGCCGCCCCCTGGCCATGCTCTTTGCCCTGAGCCTCATCGCCACCTACGCCGGCGGCTTCAACATGCTGTGCTCCTTCAACCTCCAGTCCACCTTCTCCGGCTACAGCTTCTACAACGAGGGCGTCACCCCCTGGATCATCGGCGGCATCGCCGCCCTGCTCACCGCCTTCTGCGTCATGGGCGGCGGCAAGCGGATCATCGCCGTGGCCTCCACCCTGGTGCCCTTCATGGGCGGCCTGTATGTGCTGGTGGCGCTGATTGTCATTGTGATGAACCTGGAGCTGGTGCCCACGGTCTTTGCCCGCATCTTCCAGGGCGCCTTCGATTTCCAGGCGATCTTTGCCGGCTTTACCGGCTCCGCCCTGATGCAGGGCATCAAGCGCGGCCTGTTCTCCAATGAGGCGGGCGTGGGCTCCGCCCCCAACGCCGCCGCCTCCGCCAACGTGAGCCACCCGGTGAAGCAGGGCCTGGTGCAGATGCTGTCCGTCTTCCTGGACACCCTGCTCATCTGCTCCGCCACCGCTCTGATGCTCCTGTGCTCCGGCGTGGAGCCCACCGAAGCCGCCCAGGGCGCCCCCTATGTGCAGTCGGCTCTGTCCGCTGTGTTCGGCAGCGTGGGCCCCATCTTTATCACGGTGGCCATGGTTCTCTTCGCCTTCACCACCCTCATCGGCAACCTGTACTATGTGGATAACGCCCTGGCCTATCTGATGAAGAAGGTCCCCTCCAAGCAGTTTATGGTGGTGTTCCGCATCGTGGCCGTGCTGCTGATCTTTGTGGGCGCCGGCCTGAGCATCGATCTGGTGTGGAACCTGGCCGATGTGCTGATGGGCGTCATGGTGATGATCAACATCCCGGTGATCTTCATTCTCTCCCGCCCGGCGCTCGCCGCCCTGAAGGACTATGCAGCCCAGCGGAAGATGGGCCGCAACCCCGTGTTCAAGGCCGCGAGCATCGATCTGAAGGAGAAGACCGACTACTGGAACTAAACAGTTCAAAAGCAGACGAAGCGGCTCCCAGCCCATGGCCGGGGGCCGCTCTTTTGCGGAGCGGACGCTCCACGCCCGTCTGTCCTGCGGTTCTGCTCTTGCGGAAGACCGCCCGGTCTGCTATGATGCAAGGTGAGAATGGAGGGATTGTGATGCCTGCCTTCGTAATAGCGTGCACCGACCTGCGGTACGTCAGGACATTTGAGGGGAGGGGAGCGCCATGAGCGGCACACGGGACCAGGGAAACATCCTGGGGACCATGCCGGTGGACCGGCTGGTGCTCACCATGTCCGCTCCCATCATGGTCTCCATGCTGGTGAGCGCCGTCTATAACCTGGTGGACAGCATCTATGTGGCCCAGGTGAGCGACCTGGACTTCCTGGCCCTCAGCTACGCCTACCCGGTGCAGCTGATGATGGTGGCCTTCTGCACCGGCGTCGGGGTGGGCTTCAACGCCACCTTCGCCCAGCGCCTGGGGGAGGGGAAGGGGGAGGAGGCCAACCGGGTGGCCTGTCACGGATTTTTGTTCTATACCCTGTGTTGGCTGCTGTTCCTGGCCTTTGCTCTGTTTGGAGCCCCCCTGTTTTTCCGACTGTCCACCGGCGACCCGGTGGTGGCCCGGGCGGGAGTCCAGTACCTCACCATCTGCTGCGGGGCGTCCATCGGCATGTGCATGCAGTTTTTGACCGAGCGGCTGCTCCAGACCACCGGGCACCCCGCGGGCTTTATGATCGTCCAGGGCTCCGGGGCGGTGTTGAACATCGTCCTGGACCCGGTGTTCATCTTCGGCCTGGACATGGGGGTGGCCGGAGCGGCGGTGGCCACGGTGATCGGGCAGATCTCCGGGGCCTGCATCGGCTTTTTCCTGCTGTGGCGCATCCGCCGGGAGTTCTCCGTCTCCTTCCGGGGCTTCCGGCCCAGCGGAGCCCTCTCGGGGGAGATGCTGCGCATCGCCGCCCCCGCCGTGGTCATGCAGTCCCTGTCCAGCTTTATGTCCCTGGGGCTCAATCAGCTGCTCACCCTGTGGTCCCAGACGGGGGTGTTCGTGCTGGGGGTCTACTTCAAGATACAGACCTTCGTGTTTATGCCCATCTTCGGGGTGAGCAACGGCCTCATTCCCATCCTCAGCTACAACTACGGGGCCAGATCCCCCGGGCGGATCACCCGGTCCATCCGGTTCAGCCTGGCTCTGGCGGTGGGTATCGGACTGGGGGGTGCGGTTCTGCTGTGTCTGGCCGCCTCGCCCCTGCTGCGGTACTGCTTCCAGGCGGGAGCGCAGGCGGCGGCCATGGGGGTCCCCGCCCTGAGGATGACCGCCCTGGCCTTTCCCATCGCGGCGGTGAGCATCATCCTCTCCGCCTCCTTCCAGTCTCTGGGGCGCAGCACCCTCTCCCTGCTGGTGTCCCTGCTGCGGCAGATCGTCCTGCTGCTGCCCATTGCCGCTCTGTTTCTGTATGTTGTCCCCGGTCAGGTCTGGCTGTCCTTCCTGTGTGCCGAGGTCCTCTCCTGCCTGGCCGCCGCGGCCCTCTACCGGAGGACCATCCGGCCCAAGATCCGCGCCCTGGCACACCAATAGTTCTGTATCTATGTTCAGCGAGGTATTTCTGTGGAGTATATGATTGATTTTGCCGTTTTGGCGCTGGTATATGGATTGGTCTTTTTTAGGACGTGGAGAGACAGGGGAGCCGACGTGCTGCTGGTCAATACGCTGCTGTACGGATACCTGGTCTTGGTGCTCTATGTCACCTTGATGCCGGTCATTGCATCCCTGCCCTTTATCTTCCAGCACTCCTATGTGCCGATGAATCTGGTGCCCTTTCTCGATGTTTTGGAGGGACGGGGGGATTTTGCGAGGCAGGTCGTTCTGAATGTGATCATGACCCTGCCCTTCGGCTTCCTATTCCCGCTGACCGGAAACAGGCGGGGCGGATTTCTCCGAACTATGTGGTTCTGTTTTTTGATGAGTCTTGGCATTGAACTGCTGCAGCCGCTGATCCATGATTACCGGTCCTCCGATCTCACGGACGTCATCACCAACACAGCGGGAGGCGTGCTGGGGTATGGGTGCTATGCGGCGTTCCGGCCGGTTACATACCGCCTCCTGGCATGTCTGCGCGGGAGAACCGTGAACATCAGGCCGGGCGTATGAGGCCTTGGAAAACAAAAAGAGCCTGTCGCACATGTCCTGTGCGGCAGGCTCTGGCTCTGCCAGCGGAGATAGGGAGTCACTCCAGTGATTTGGGACCGAAGCCGCAGGGCAGCAGCTCCGAGAGGAGAGCCTCCTGAAATGTTCCGTCCCACCGGGCGGCCAGCACCCGCAGGTCTGGGGCGAACTCATAGAGCATCTGGCGGCAGCTTCCGCAGGGCCAGCAGTAGTCCTGTCCCCGGCCCGCGATGGCAAGGGTGGTCCAGTCGTCCCGGTGTCCCTCGCTGACGGCTTTCAGCAGGGCGGTGCGCTCGGCGCAGATGGCGGAGCCGAAGGCGGCGTTTTCCACATTGCAGCCGGTGAACACCGTCCCGTCCTCACACAGCAGCGCCGCCCCCACGGGGAATTTGGAGTAGGGCGCATAGGAAAATTGGTGCATGGCAAAGGCTCGCTCCACCAGCTCCTGGTCGGTCATGGGGCATCCCTCCTTGAGATGGTCTGTCCCCATTATAGACCGCGGATAAGTACCGCGCAAGGGAAGGCTTTTCCCCTGCGCGGATGGGGTCACATGCCCATGGCGTCGGTGAGGGTCTCCACCGCCTCGCTCACATGCTTGGCCGCCTTGCGGGCGGCCCGCTTCACCCGCCGCTGGGAAGGAGCCATGGTCATGCCCAGGGCTGCGCCCGCCGCCGCTCCGGCGGTCAGGCCCAGCATAAATGTGCCAAAACCGTGTCCGTTCATTCCGCGTCTCCTCCTTTTCCGCCGCCCCGCCGGCTTCCGGCGAAAGAGAAATGCGGGAGATCTCACGTCGAAAGCGGGCGCGGCCGGCCTGTGCTTATTCTTTCCCGAAGCGGGGAAAAATCCGTTGCTAAATCCTGTTGCTTCCGCTATAATTTAACGTAGTGCCCTTTGCGCATTTTTTACACATTTGACTACCTTGATTTTACGTTCCAGCCGAGGGCTGGATGACGGAGGAACAAAACCATGAGTCTTTTGATTCAAAACGGCCGGGTGGTGGACCCGGTGAGCGGCACCGTCTCCATTCTGGACCTGTATGTGGAAAACGGCCGGGTGCTCCAGCTGGAGCGGGACATCCGGGCGGAGGCCGATCAGGTCATTGACGCCACCGGAATGGTAGTGTGTCCCGGACTGGTGGATATGCATGTCCATCTCCGGGACCCGGGGCTGACCTATAAAGAGGATATTTTTACCGGAACCGCTGCCGCCGCCCGGGGGGGCGTCACCGCCGTGGCCTGCATGGCAAACACCAAGCCCACAGTGGACACCCCGGAGCAGATCCAGTATATTCGGGAGAAGGCCGCCCAGGCCTGCGGCGTCCATGTGTACCCCATCGGGGCGGTGTCTGTGGGCCTTCAGGGGGGCGAGCTCACCGACGCCGACGCCCTGAAAAAGGCGGGGGCCATCGCCCTGTCTGACGACGGGTGCAATGTGGACAACGCCAATCTGATGCGGGACGCCCTCATCCACGCCAAGCGGCTGGAGCTCCCCGTCCTGTGCCACTGCGAGGACACCTCCATGGTGGCCAACCGGGCGGTGAACGAGGGCAGCGTCTCCCGCCAGCTGTGGATGGAGGGCCGCCCCGCCATCGCCGAGGAGATCATGGTCATGCGGGACGCCATGCTGGCCGAGGAGACCGGGGCCCATGTGCACATCTGTCATATATCCACCGCCAAGGCGGTGGATATCGTGCGCCGGATGAAGAAGCGGGGGATCGCCCTCACCTGTGAGACCTGCCCCCAATACTTCACCCTCACCGAGGACGAGGTGCTCACCCAGGGCTCTATGGCCCGGGTGAACCCGCCCCTGCGCACCGCCAAGGACATCAAGGGCATCATCGCCGGGCTGAAGGACGGCACCATTGACGCCATTGCCACCGATCACGCCCCCCACTCCGCCGAAGAGAAGGCCCGCCCCCTGGCCAAGGCCCCCAGCGGCATGATCGGCCTGGAGACCTCCCTGGCCATCACCCTCACCGAGCTGTACCACACCGGGAGGATGAAGCTGCCCGACCTGATCCGGCGGATGACCTACAACCCCGCCTCCATCCTCCGCCTGCCCACCAAGGGGCGGCTGAGCCTGGGCAGCGACGCGGACATCACCATCTTCGACCCCGAGGAGGAGTGGACCATCGACCCGGAGCAGTTCGCCTCCAAGGCCCGGAACACCCCCTTCGCCGGCCGGAAGGTGAAGGGCCGCGTGAAGTATACCATCGTAGGCGGGAACATCATCTACCAGGAGCGCTGATTTCATCTTGAAATCTTGGGGGGATTTTTGTGAGAAAGCATATCCTCTACTGGCTTGGCTATCTCCTGCTGCTCGGCGGCGGGATGGCCGCCGTCTGGACTCGTCTCATCCCCACGCAAAATACGACGACATTCCTGTTGGCTCTGTTCTTTCTGTGGAATGGATGCCTGTTACTGCTGAATCAGAATCCAATTTTTCACGTAGAGCCCAAGCGCCATATGGTCATCTATGGGGTTTCCATCCTCGTACTGGGGCTTGTGTGGATTCCGGTTTCGATGCATCCCCAGGCAGATCAGGGATGGCTTCAGGCTGTGACAGGAATACCGGTTCTGCTCGTTCTATTTGCCGCGCATCAGTATTATAAAAAGAAAGGAATTTGAAGACATGTCTTTTGACGTATTGCAGGATAAGATCATTGAGACCCAAAACCCCACTGTGGCCGGGCTGGACGCCCGCATTGAGTATGTGCCCGAGCACATCCGCAGGGCCTGCTATGAGCAGTACGGCCTCAGCCTCCGGGGGGCCTGCGAGGCCATCTGGCAGTTCAACGTGGGGCTCATCGACGCCCTATGCGGCGTGGTCCCGGCGGTGAAGCCCCAAGCGGCCTACTATGAGAATCTGGGCTGGCGGGGGATGGAGCTGCTGGAGCGTACCATCTCCTACGCCAAGCGCCGCGGGCTGTTCGTCATCGCCGACATCAAGCGGGGTGACATCGGATCCACCGCCACCGCCTACGCCGAGGGGTGGCTCTCCGGCGTGCCGGTGGAGGGCGAGGTGTTCAAGTCCTTTGACGCCGACTGCGTCACCCTCAACGGCTACATGGGCTCCGACTCGGTAAAACCCTTCCTGGAGGCCGCCAAGGGGGAGGACAAGTGCGCCTTTGTGCTGGTCAAGACCTCCAATCCCGGCTCCGGGGAGCTCCAGGACCTGAAACTGTCCGACGGCCGCACCATCTATGAGGCCATGGGGGAGCTCAACGAGTCCATCGCCGCCGGCACCCAGGGCAAGTACGGCTTCACCATGGCCGGGGCTGTCACCGGGGCCACCTACCCCGAGCAGATTCAGGAGCTGCGGGCCCGGCTGCCCCACACCTTCTTCCTGGTGCCCGGCTACGGGGCCCAGGGGGGCACCGCCGCCGACGTGAAGCACGCCTTCAATGAGAAGGGCCACGGGGCCATCGTCAACTCCTCCCGGGGCATCATGTGCGCCTGGAAGAAGACGGGGAACAACGGCCTGGACTTCGCCCAGGCGGCCCGGGACGCCGCCATCGCCATGAAGGAGGACATCGGCCAGTTCGTGACCATCCAGTAAACGTCTCCGCCCCGCAGAATCCACGCTTTACGTTTTCTAAAGAGGAGGACGGTCCCATGAACGAAATGATGAAACGGCGTTGCCCAAATTGTGGGACGGCCATGGAGTGCAAGCTGCAAAATTTCTCAATTGGGGCGGATGGAGGCGGCGGCCTGATGACCCTTCTGGCCGATCAGTACGAGGTAGACTTGTTTGCCTGTCCGCAGTGTGGGAGGGTGGAGTTGTACACCGCTGGTTATTCCAGAGCGCCCCGCCGCGCCCCCTACTGGTGCGAGCACTGCGGCAAGGAACGGGAGGACCGGCTGTGCCCGGAGTGCCACCAGGTCTGTGACCTTATGGAGGACCACCTGTGCAAGCAAGCAAAAGAGGCGTCCGATCAGGCCGCCGCCGCATCCGAACCTGCCCAGGAGGAACGCTCGAATGAGCCTCATGGTTTCCGCTTCCCCTGGCAGAAGCGGGAGAATCCCCCTTGGGAGAAGTAGAGGAGGTCTGGCCATGGCAAACTGTGTGCTCTGCGGCAAAGAAATTGGACGCTTTGAACAGATAAAAATTGAGTTCCACGGGACGCAGCAGGTCCTGTGTGACGACTGCCATATTCGGTTTGTCCGGGCCTCTGGCCGCGAACGGATGGACATGGAACAAAAAATAATGGAGTCCATGGACCCAGTCCAGCGGGCACTGGCCCAGACCGAAATCGACACCGGACATCATTGCCCCAACTGCGGGGCGCTGCTGGAGCTGAAATTTGAAAATATGCTTCTTGGGACAAGTGGCTATTGCTATTGTAATGCGGACTTGTATCTCTGTCCTCAGTGCGGCCGGATGGAGTGGTACACCCCCGGTACCCGCCGGGCTCCCTTCTGGTGTGAGCGCTGCAGCAAGGGCAGCTTCACCCCCAACTGTCCCGGCTGCCGGGAGGCGTGCATCCCAATGGAAGAGCACCTGAAGGCGATCACAGAGAAAGAGGCGGCCCAGGATACCGAGGAGGAGCGGGTTCCGCCCCAAAACCGCGGCTCAGAGGGGGAGGCATCCGGTTTCCACCTCCCCTGGCAGAAGTGGGAGAAGCCCCCCTGGGAGGGGTAACGCCCCGGACCGCCGCCGTTTGAACCGTTTTGTAACAGAGAATTAGAATTTCCCGAAAGGGTGATGCCAAGTATGAAAGTAGAACGCAAGTGCAAGATCGTATCCAAGGACTGGCTCAACCAGGACGCCGTCTATATGGTGCTGGAGGTGGGGGACATGGTCCGCACCTCCTGGAAGGGGCCGGGCCAGTTCGTCCACGTCAAGTGCGGGGACTCCCTGCTCCTGCGCCGGCCCATCTCCGTGTGCTCCTGCATGGAGGAGGAGCCGGAGGACACCCTGGCCATCGTCTTTGAGGTCCGGGGCGAGGGCACCCAGTGGCTGGCCAACCGCCCCGTGGGCCACAGCGTGGACGTGATGGGCCTGCTGGGCAACGGATTTTCCATGAAGCCAGAGGGCCGCTATCTGCTGGTGGGGGGCGGCATCGGCATTCCCCCCATGCGGGGCTGCGCCCAGTACACCCAGGGCCGCTCCACCGCCATTCTGGGCGGCCGGTCGGCGGACAAGATCATCCTGCAAAACTGTTTCGCGAACGAGTGCGCCAAGGTGCTCATCGCCACCGACGACGGCTCTCTGGGTTACCACGGCTTTGTAGACGCCCTGGTCCGCCAGGAGCTGGAACAAGACAGGAACTACGACGCCGTCCTGGCCTGCGGCCCCAAACCCATGCTGCGCAATGTGGCCAAGGCGGCCCAGGAGTTCGGCGTGCCCTGCCAGGTGTCCATGGAGGAGCGCATGGGCTGTGGCGTGGGGGCCTGCCTGGTGTGCGCCTGCGACATGAAGGACGGCAGCCGGAAGCACGTGTGCAAGGACGGCCCGGTGTTTGATTCCAAGGAGGTGGACTGGGATGCCTAATGTGGATATGAGCGTCACCCTGGCGGGGGTGACCTTGAAAAATCCCGTGGTGGTGGCCTCGGGCACCTTCGGCTTCGGCCGGGAGTACAACCAGTTTTACGACCTGGGGGAGCTGGGGGGCATCTGCGCCAAGGGGCTGACCCTCCACCGCCGGGAGGGAAATCCTGCCCCCCGTATCGCCGAGACGCCCATGGGAATCCTAAACTCCGTGGGGCTTCAGAACCCCGGGGTGGACGCGTTTATCGAGGAGGAGCTCCCCTTCCTGCGGCAGTTTGATACAAAAGTCATCGCCAACATCTCCGGCAACACCCCGGAGGAGTACGGCGTCATGTGTGAGAAGCTGTCCGGGGCCGGCGTGGACATGATTGAGGTGAACATCTCCTGCCCCAACGTGAAGGCGGGGGGACTGGCCTACGGCACCCGGCCCGAGCTGGCCGCCGAGGTCACCAAGGTGGCCAAGGCCCACGCCGGGAAAACCCCGGTGATGGTGAAGCTCTCCCCCAACGTCACCGACGTCACCGAGATCGCCAAGGCGGTGGCCGACGCCGGGGCGGACGCCCTGTCCCTCATCAACACCCTGCGGGGGATGCGCATCGACGTGAACACCGGCCGGCCCATTTTGAAGATGAACACCGGAGGCCTGTCCGGCCCCGCCGTCCTGCCCGTAGCGGTGCGGATGGTGTGGGAGGTGTCCTGCGCCCTTCCCGGCATGCCCATCCTGGGCATGGGCGGGGTGTCCAAGGGGGAGGACGCGGCCCAGCTGATGCTGGCGGGGGCCTCCGCCGTGGCGGTGGGCACCGCCCTGTTTGCCGACCCCTACGCCCCCATCTCCGTCCGGGACGGCCTGGAGCAGATCGCCGCCCGGAAGGGGCTCTCGAAGGTGTCGGAGCTCACCGGCGGAGTGAAGCCCTGGTAACTGCGGCGGGGGCATGTCCGCCCCTGTGATTTCTGGTTGGGAGGTCCCGCCATGCTGGAGGAACTGATCATTGATATCCTGCCCCCGATCATCTCCATCTGCGAGCTGATGGGCATTTTCGTGGTGGCGGTGTCCGCCCTCCGGGCCTTCTGGCACTACTGCCGGGGGCTGGTCAGCTGCACGCCCCGGGACGTGAAGTTCGAGCTGGCCAACGGCCTGGCCACCAGCCTGGAGTTTAAGATGGCGGCGGAGATTCTGAAAACCGTCCTGGTGCGGGATTTGAACGAACTCATCGTGCTGGGTGCGGTGGTCCTTCTCCGGGCCCTGCTCTCCCTGCTCATCCATTTTGAGATGAAGGAGCACCATACTTGACGGCTCCGGGCGGAGGAGCGGGTCCTCCGCCCAGGCCGTGTTTCAACGCTTACATAAAGGACTGGAACTCCATATGACCACACTCTATTTGATCCGACACGCTGAGGCGGAGGGGAATTTATACCGCCGCATCCACGGGTGGTACGACGCCCTGGTCACCCCCAACGGACTGCGCCAGATCGAGGCCCTGGAGGGCCGCTTTGCCGGTGTGCCCGTGGACGCGGTGTACTCCAGCGATTTGTACCGCACCAAGACCACGGCCAAGGCCGTCTACCTCCCCAAGGGGTTATCTCTGCACACCGACCCCGGCCTGCGGGAGGTCCACATGGGGGACTGGGAGGACCGCCCCTGGGGAGAGATCCGGGAGACCGACGGGGAGCGGCTGACCCTCTTTAACCGCAGCGACCCCTCCTGGCGGGCCCCCAACGGGGAGAGCCTGGGCCAGGTGGGGGAGCGGATGGAGCGCACCATCCGGGCCATCGCGCAAAAACACCCGGACCAGACGGTGGCCCTGTTCAGCCACGGCACCGCCATCCGCCAGTTTCTGGCCAATGTCCGGGGGATAAAGCCGGAGGACTGGCACACCCTGCCCCACGCGGACAACACCGCCGTTACCTGCCTGGCCTGGGACGGAGAGAGCTTCCACGTGATCTTCGAGGGGGACAACACCCACCTGGACGACTCCATCTCCACCCTGGCCCGCCAGTCCTGGTGGCGGAAGGGACCCAACAAGGGGGAGGACGTGAATCTGTGGTTCCGGCCCCTGGACCGGGAGAAGGACCGGGAGGCCTACCTGGCCGCCCGGCGGGACGCCTGGATCTCCATCCATGGGGCGGACGTGCCCTTTGACGGTCCCGCCTTCTGGGAGGGGGCCCTCCAGGTCATGGACCAGGACCCCTGGGCGGTGACTGCCGTCATGGCCAGGGAGGAGTTTGCCGGGCTGCTCCAGCTCTCCCCCCAGCGCTGCCAGGAGGAGGGGGCCGGTTTCCTGTCCCTGTGCTACCTGACTCCCGCTTTCCGGGGGAAGGGACTTGGGGTCCAGCTGCTGGGCCAGGCGGTCTCCTTTTACCGCCCCAAGGGCCGCACCAGCCTGCGCCTGCGGTGTTCCGCCGCCAATGAGCCGGTCCAGCGTTTCTGTGCCAAGCACGACTTCCACAAGGCCGGCGAGGAACAGGTGGGGGGACGCACCCTGGATATTCTGGAGAAGTACATCGGCATGGGCGAGCCGGCCGGCCAGATCGTGTGACGGCTGTGCGTCCTGCTATAGAAAAGAAAAGAGGCCTTCGGCCGCTGAAAGCGGCCGAAGGCCCGTTTTTTATTTACTTATTTTCAGGGTAGTCCCGCTGAGCCAGGTCCAGGATGATCTCCACGCACCGGTCGATACCCAGCACGCCGGAGTCCAGGGTGATGTGGTAGTTCTGGGCCATGCCCCACTCCCGGTCGGTGTAGTGCTTGTAGTTCACCCGGCGGCGGGTATCCTTGTCCGCCAGCCGCTTCTCCGGGGATTTCTCCGACTCGCCGTACAGCCGGACGATGCGGTCGGCCCGGAAGGGGACGCTGGCGTGGATGAAGGTGTGCAGGCAGTCCTCCCGCTCCCGGAGGATGTAGTCGGCACACCGGCCCACAATGACGCAGGGCCCCTTCTCCGCCAGATCCTGAATGACCCGGTACTGGATGGTCCACAGAAAGTCGGAGGCGGACATACCCCCCATCACGCCAGGCGTTCCTCGGCCCAGAAATGCGTAGGCAAAGCGGTTTTTCCCGGGGGCGGACTCGCCGCGCTCCTCGATAAATTTGGGATCGAAGCCGCTCTCCAGAGCCACCTGCTTCACCAACTCCTTGTCATAGCAGGGGACTCCCAGCCGCTCGGCCACGGTTTTCCCGATGGTGCGGCCGCCGCTGCCGAATTCCCGGCTGATGGTGATGATGTTCTTTTTCATGGAAACATGCCTCCTTTGCGCTTCCGGAAGCCCAACTCCCGTATGGATGCCCCTATTATACAACACATCCACCCCTCTGCGCCAGTTTTTTTGTGTGTGGTTCTGAAAAGCCGGCGGATAGGCAGCATTGCTGAAAATGCCCGGAAAATCTTGTGAAAAAGTACGGGCCGCTCCCCCTTGACAATACCTAGAATATCAAGGTATTCTATACCTAGAAGGACAAGGTATCAAGAGTGGATAAAAGTTTTTAAAAGGAGGTTTTTTGGATGAAGCTGGACAAAGGATTGATTGCGGGCAGCAGCACGCTGCTGGTCCTCTCTCTGCTGGAGAAAGAGGACATGTACGGGTATCAGATGATCACGGAGCTCTCCCGCCGCTCCAACGATACCTTCCAGATGAAGGAGGGGACCCTGTACCCCATCCTCCACGCCCTGGAGAAGGGGAAGTACCTCTCCTCCTATCAGCAGGAGGCCCCCACGGGCCGGGTGCGGAAGTACTACCACGTCACCCGCCGGGGACTGGAGCTCCTGTCCGAGAAAAAGGCGGAGTGGGCGCAGTTCTCCCACGGGGTGGACCAGGTCCTCTCCTTCACCTGAGCGGAGGAACGCCATGGGAGAGAAGCAAGAACGGACCCCGGCGGAGGGCTGGCTGGACAAAGCCACGGCGGGCATTCGCTTCGGCCCGGACCGAAAAGAGGTGCGCCGGGAGCTGGAGGAGCACCTGGAGGACAAGGCCCTGGACCTTCAGCGCATCTTTCCGGACTTGACGGCGGAGGAGGCCAAAGAGCGGGCCGCCTCTGAGATGGGCGACCCGGCGGAGATCGGGAAAGAGCTGGCCAAGGTACATAAGCCCTGGCTGGGGCGGCTGTGGATGTTCAGCCGTGTCCTGCTAGTGTGCTCTGTGGTGCTGTCGTTTTTCCTGCTGCTGAAATTGGCGCTGCTGCTTCTGGCGGTCCCTGTGGCCCTGCTCTCCGGCGGCGGCCGGGAGGTTTCTCCGGCGGCAAGCCCGGTGGAGGAGCAGTACGGGGACCAAGGGACCCTGAACTACCTGGGGGAGCTGGAGGAGAGCGGAGTGGTGCAGGCGGGAGAATACACCTTTACCGCCGGTTCCGGGGAGTTGTGGTCCCTCACCGGGAACGGGGCGCGGCGGTATGTAGCCGCCGTCCCCCTGGAGGTCCGGCACGACCGTCCTGGGGAGATGCTGTACTTTACCGTATGGGACCGAATGTGGGCAGAGGACGGCCAGGGGAGCCGTCTGCCCTTCCTGTCTGATCCCCCTGAGGGGGAGGATGTGGGAAACTGCATATGGATCACGGAGGGGAGCCGCGGGGTCTTCCGGGACTCCTATACTCTGTTTTTGGAGCTGCCCAGCTTGGAAGCGGAGCAGGTGTTCCTGAGGTATGACCAGTTCGGGGTGGATTTCACCCTCCCCATCTCCCTGGAGGTGAATGAGACATGAAAGCAGCCGGAAAAAAATCACGCCGCCGCCTGGGGCGGCTTGGAAAGACGGTGCGGAACCTGTCCCTGTCCGCCCTTCTGCTGGGGCTGCTGTGGTTCAACAGCGGGTTCTCCGCCTGGACGGCGGGGGGCGCTCTGGACCGGGCGGAGCGCAGGCAGCTCCTCCCGCCGGGGACGGTACAGTACCAGGAGATGGGGGACAGAAACCGGGTGCTGGTCACCGGGGAGGGCTACGCCTACACCGGGATCGTACAGCGCACCCGCCTGTGGTACAGCGCCTCCATTTTAGAGTTGATCTCCCTGGAGGGCGAGCCGCGCCTGCTCACCTGGGGTTTTTCCGGGATGATAGATGACCGAGGACAGGAGACCCTGCCGGTGTTCTGCCTGGACCCCCCGGAGGGGACCGCCCGGGCGGAGATGACCCTCACCGGGGACTATGTGCACACCGTCGGGGAGTATCAGGGGGATGTGGAACAAATTCTGGAGCGCCGGGAGGAGACCTTGACCTTCCACGGCCAGGGGGAGGCGCTGGATGAGAATTTGGTCCGCCTGGACTTTACGGTGGAGGACGAGGAACAGCAGGACGTTCTCTCCGGCCTGCTCCACGGCTCCGGAGAACTTGGCCAGATCACAGACGGGCAGTCCAGCCACTGGGTCCCCCAGGCCACCCGCTATCAGGTGGACTTCTACCGGGCGGACGGCGGCCTCATCGGGAGCATCCAGGGGGACTGGGACGGCGGGGCCTAGGCGGAAGATGATTCGGGAAGGAGGATGGGCGGTGAAGGAGTCCAGAGAAAAGACGGGCAAGTGGCTGGACAAAGCCACGGCGGGCATCCGCTTTTGGCCGGACCGGAGAGAGGTGCGCCGGGAGCTGGAGGAGCACCTGGAGGACAAGGCCCTGGACCTCCAGCGCATCTTTCCGGACTTGACGGCGGAGGAGGCGAAAGAGAGGGCCGCCTCTGAGATGGGCGACCCGGAGGAGATCGGGAGGGAGCTGGCCGAGGTACATAAGCCCTGGCTGGGGTACTTCTGGCGGGTCTCCCAACTGCTGCTGGCGGCGGTGGTCATCGGTCTGGCCGTCCTGCTCTCCGACCTTCCGTCCTATGTCCTGTGGCCCGGGGGAGAGAGCATCCCCTCTGAGCTGAGCGGCCAGGCGGAGGGGCTCAGCCGGCAGCCCCTGGCCTGCTGGGGGGAGCAGACCGCCGGGGCGTACACCTTCCGACTGCGGGAGGCGGAGCTCTGGACCGCCCCGGACGGCCAGGCCCAGGCGGTCTATCTGGTGCTGGAGGCGGAGACCCCCCGCCCGTGGGAGGGGCTGTCCTCCGCCTTTGGGGAGTGCCTCTGGGCAGAGGACTCCTTTGGAACTCCCATCCCCAGCCAACAGGAGGCCGGAACCGCTCCGGCCATCTCCGGCGGGCAGACCGGCTGGGACGGTCCCTTCCGGGAGCAGTTTTCTTTTCTCATCCCTCTGCCCCACCCGGCGGCGGAGGGGATTACCCTCCGGTATGACTACCTGGGGGCCAAATTTTCCATGCCGGTCATGTGGAAGGAGGCAGCGCCATGAGAAGAACCATTTCGCGCCGCCTGCCCCGGCTCAGTCGGCGGGCCAAAGTGCTCCGGAATCTGGCCCTGGCCGCGGCCCTGATCCTGGCCTTCTGCCTGGGGACCGGGCGGAGTGCCTGGACGACCCAGGGGGCGCTGCGGCGTATGGAGACGGGGCTGCTCCTCCACCCGGGGCAGACCCTCTATACCCAGCGGGACGGCGGCCAAAGCGGGGAGCAGTGGGTCTTTGTCCTTGGAGACACCTACGCCTACACTGGCGTGGTCCGCAATCGGGACCTGGGCCGCAGCCTGTTCGGGCGAAATGCGGTCCTCTATCAAGCCATTTCCCTGGACCAGTCCCCCGGTCTTCTCTCCCTGTCCGGATGGGACCTGCTGGGCGGCCAGCGGGAGAGCTGGCGGCTGTTTTGCCCAAATCCCCCGGATCGGGCGGTCTCCGCCCGATTGACCCTCCGCGCCCCCTGTCTGTGGCGGTGGGAGGACGGGCGGGAGGAGTCCCAGACCCTCCGGTTTTCCGCGGAGGGGGAGCGGGACGCCTACGGCGTGGTCTCCTTTCTCGTCCAGGCGGACAGCCCGGAGGAAAAAATGGCCCTCTGCGCTCTGATGGGCGGCGTGGGATACGAGGCCGCGGCGGACAACCGCTGGGTCAGGACCTGCCAGGACGTGCAGGCCGAATACCGGCTGGAGTTCTGGGACGCGACTGGCGCGCCCCTCCCGTCCGCCCAAGGAATGCTTTCTGGGGAGGCACAGAAATTTCCGTCATAACACCACGAAGGGAGGAAGCGCCATGAAAATGGAACGGGACCCGGTGGGGCAGTGGCTGGATGCTGCCACCAAGGCCATCCGCTTTGGGCCTGACTGGCGGGCGGTGCGCTCGGAGCTCTCGGCCCACCTGGAGGACAAGGCCCTGGACTTTCAGCGCATCTTTCCCGGCCTGCCCGAGGACGAGGCAAAGGAGCGGGCGGCCGCCGAGATGGGCGACCCGGAGGAGATCGGGAGGGAGCTGGCCCGGCTGCATAGACCCCTGCTGGGGTACGCCTGGCTGGCCTCCAAGGTGCTGCTGGGGTTGGTGATCGGGGCAGCGGTGCTGCTGTTTGCCAACCGGACCTATCAGTACGGCATCTCCAACCTGCTGGACGGCCCTCACTCCTGGTACGGCGACTATGATCCCCCCATCGCGGCTATCTACGAGGAGTCGGGGCTGGACTATCTGGGACCCCTGGCGGACAGCGGGCCGGTCCAGGCGGGGGAGTACACCTTTTCCACAGACTGCGGAGAATTGTGGAATGTTGCCATGGGGAACGGAGAGACGTCCCGGGTGGTGTACTTCCAGCTGGAGGTCCGTCACCCCCGGCCCATGGAGCGGCTGAACTACCTGGTGGAGGAAAACATGTGGGCCCAGGACGACCGGGGCGGCGTGATCCTCTCCTCGCGGGAGTATTACGATGATATGGTCTACCCGGAGCGGGGCCTCTATCATGTTTTACATATTGACCGGCTGGACGACGGCATCTTCACCGACCGGTATGAGGTGTCCATAGAGATCATTGACCGGTCGGCCCAGCGGGTGGACCTGCGCTACACCGAGATGGGGGCGGATCTGACCATCCCCATCTCCCTGGAGGTGACCGAGCCATGAGACAGAAGAAATTCCGCCTGCCCAGACTGTCCCGGCGGGCCAGACTGGCGCGCAACCTGTTCTTCGCCGCCTTTCTGGTGATTGCCTCTTGGGTGCTGGCGGGCTGTCCCGCCTGGACGGAGGCGGGGGCCCTGAGGTAGCTGGAGCGCACCCTGCTCCTGGAGCCGGGGACGGTCCGGTGCCGGGAGAAGTGGGGCGGCCTGTGGGACTCCCCCCAGGTGCTGGTCACCGGAGAGAACTACGCATATACGGCCGCCATATACCAGTCAGAGTTGTTCTGGAGCGAGGTCAGCTCCCCTTTGGAGTACGCCTCTCTGGACGAGGGGCCGGTGCTGTTCCGGTGGACAGAGCCATACAGCAACGACGGTTTTATGGAGCGGGGGACCTGGCTGTATCCTAATCCCCCAGAGGGGGCAGTAGGGGCGGAACTGACCATCTTGTTGGAGTATGAGTTGGGAGATGGTTCCCAGAATCAGGACTATGAGCAGGGTTCGACTATCCTTTCGGCCCGGGGAACTTTGGAGGACTCCGGTCTGATGAAGTTGGAGATGCATGCCGGAACGCCCCGGGAGGGAATTTTGCTGAAGGAGCTGTTTGACGGCTTTGGTTATGAGACAACAGAGGACGGAGAACCCTGGCGGGACTGCACCATCACCCGAGCGGACTGCCGGCTGGAGCTGTTTGACGGGGACGGCGGCTCTATGGGGGAGCGGCCTGTGACGTGGGCGACAGAGCCCTGAGGCGCATTGCAGCAAGAGCAGAGGGGAGGAAAAGCCATGAAAACCACTCTGGGTCCGGTGATCGAGTGGCTGTACAAGGCCACGGCGGGCATCCGCTTCAAGCCGGACCGGAAGGCGGTGCGGGCGGAGCTGGAGGAGCACCTGGAGGACAAGGCCATGGACCTGCGGCGCATCTTCCCGGAGCTGACCGAGGAGGAGGCCTGGGAGCGGGCGGTCTCGGAGATGGGCGACCCGATGGAGATTGGGAAGGAACTGGCCAGGCTCCACCGGCCCTGGCTGGGCTGCCTGTGGCGGGTGAGCCAGGTCGTGCTGGGGCTGGCCTGCCTCTCCCTGCTGTGGAGCGGGATGGTTTTTTACAGCGCCTTCTCGGTGGACGACGGTCAGATCTTTTTGGAGCTGTGGGATGCGGACGGCCTGCCCATGAGCAATGAGGCCTACGACATGTTTGGAAACGGGCTCACGCCCCGGGAGACCTATCTGCCCTCCGGCCACCCGGACCAGCTTCAGGTGTGGGAGGACGGCCCCGCGGTCCAGGTTGCGGGGAGCACCGTCCGCCTGCGCCGGGCCGCCCTGTGGCAGGAGTGGCAGTCCAGGGGCGGATTGGCGCTGTACTGCTACTTCCGGGTGGAGTCCCCCAAATTTTGGGCGCTGGGGGATTTGCGCTGGGACCAGTTCACGGTGACCGACAGCCTGGGGAATCAGTACCCCTACAACCCTACGGAAACGGAGGACCGGGACGCCCGCTTCTTTGACGGAACCGGCTGGACGGGCGGCGGCCCATTCCACGACGGAATCCAGCTCCGGGTCCAGAACGTGGACCCGGCGGCGGAGTGGGTGCGGCTGGACTACTGGTTCGGCGCGGAGCGCCTGTTCTCCATGACGCTGGAACTGGATGAGGGAGGCGGCACGGAATGAAAAAGACACGCACCCGGGGGTTCCGAATCCTCCGGAATTTGGCGGCGGCTATTTTGTGCGCCGTCCCCCTCTGGGGGCTGCTGGGCTGTCCCATGCCCACCCCGGAGCTGAGGTTCCGGCAGCTGGAGGACCGGTCGCTGGTCCCCCGCAGCCAGATCGTGTGCCTCTGGGAGAATCCGTTCCCGGTGAGGACGACCAGCTCCGGCGAGCCCCGGCACATCGTCATTGGGCGCAGCGGGGACCAATACAGCGTGGGCTATCTCTATGAACCCCTTCGCTCCAGCACGAATACTCTGGAGCCCTGGCCGGTGGGGGAGGAGCCCACACCTGTTCCCCTGTCGCAGCCGCTGCACCGGAATGAGATGGACACGGATAACGTCCTGTTCTTCCTCCAGGTGCCGGAGGAGGCGGCAAAGACCGAGCTCACCATCACCGGGCGTATAGAAAATCTGATAGAGCCGGTGGAGACCGCCCAGGGGGAGAAAATGGCGGAGGGCGTGTGGATGTTCCGCTACCCCATCGCGGGGGAGCTCAGCGCGGACTATACCGCCGGACGGCCAGTCCGGTACGGCGGCCGGAGCCTGGAGGGACTGCCCTACACCCTGGAGCTGTACCGGGAGGACGGGAGCCTGCTGTGGGAGCAGTCGGGGAATCTGCCCGACAGCGGCCTGGAGGAAACTCATACCTCCACGTTTTACCCAATTAAATATGGCTACACGTTTTCCCCATAGACCGGGCGGGCCGGGCCCCGCTGGGAAGGAGAGGAGGCTTGCGCCGTGGAACACAACAAAACTTCAAACCCCGCCGGACAGTGGCTGGACAGGGCCACGGCGGGCATCCGGTTCAAGCCTGACCGGGAGGAGGTCCGGGCGGAGCTGGAAGCCCACCTGGAGGACAAGGCCCTGGACTTTCAGCGCATCTTCCCCGGCCTGACCGAGGCGGAGGCCCGGGAGCGGGCGGCCTCGGACATGGGCGACCCGGAGGAGATCGGGAAGGAGCTGGCCAGGATTCATAAGCCCTGGCTGGGGTACCTGTGGCGGGCCTCCAGGGTGCTGATCGTTCTGCTGGTGCTCTGGCATCTCTGGTGCGGAATGTACATGGACCACTACTACGACACCCACACGGGGCGGGTCCTGTGGGATTTTGACGACCTGCCCGGGGCGGGGGAGGAGCGGCAGAGCTGGTACGGCAGTCCGGAGAGCATCCATGCGGTCCGGCACACCTCGGAGGAGCTCTACACCCCCTGCGGCGACCCGGACCAGCTTTCCGTGCGGGAGTACCTGGGAGAAGAGGTGCAGGTCGGTGGGCAGACCGTCTCTCTGCTCCGCTCCGTCCAGTGGCAGAGGTGGGGGGAGCTGGAGCTGTACGCCTACTTCCGGGTGGAGACCTGGCGCTTTTGGGAGCGGTCTGTGCTGGACCGGAACTGGTTCACCGTCGTGGACGACCTGGGTAATGTGTATGATCTGTCCGGGGAGGGAAGCGGCGTCCAAAACTGCATCGGGGAGACAGACTGCGGCCCCTTTTTCGCCGGCTGGCAGCTCTATTTATCGGACGTGGACCCGGCGGCCCAGTGGGTGCGGCTGGACTACGGGCCGCTGGAGCCGGTGTTCTCCCTGACCATTGACCTGTCGCGGGAAGGAGGCGGGGGAACCCCATGAAACGGAAGCTGAAAATGCCCAGGCTGAGCCGGAAGGGGCGGGTGGTGCGGAACCTGCTGGTCTGTCTGGCACTGCTGGCCGTCCTCTGGGCGCGCTACGGGTACCCCCTGCCCACCTATGAGATGAACTTCCGGCGGATGGAGCGGCTCTACATGCTGCCCCAGGGGGAAGTGGTGTTTCGCCGGGGGACGTGGCTCAGCGGGTACTGGTTTGTGGACGAGGCGGGGAATCAGGCGGTGTGCGGCTTTGTGGATTCCCCGTCCCGGCCGTACACCTGGAGCTGGCAGGATCTGTGGGTCTGCCCCATCGCCCAGGGGCCCAGCCCGGTGCCGCTGGACGAGAGAAGGCTGGCGGTGCTCCATGTCCCGGAGGAGACGGCCCGGGCGGAGCTGGAACTTTTCGGGGAACTGCTGTACGAGCCCGCGGGGCCTGTAGAGGGACAGGACGCGGGAGACGGCGTGTGGTATTTTGAGGACCTCGATGGTGTCCGCCGGGTGGAGGAGGACGGCGTGGTCCAGAATACGGACCAGCTGGACGGCTGTGCCTACGAGTTAAAGCTGTATGGCGCGGACGGCGGACTGCTCCAGTCCCTGGAAGGGACGATCCCCCGGACGGTCCACCGGACCTGGCTGAGCTGAACGGGACGAGGGACCGAGATGTGGAAGGAGAGGTGCGCCCATGGAAAATCAACATCACATCCCCTGGGAGCAGTGGCTGGACAGGGCCACGGCGGGCATCCGCTTCAAGCCGGATCGGGAGGAAGTCCGGGCGGAGCTCTCGGCCCACCTGGTGGACAAGGCCCTGGACTTTCAGCGCATCTTCCCCGGCCTGACCGAGGCGGAGGCTCAGGAACGGGCCGCCGCCGAGATGGGCGACCCGGTGGAGATCGGGAAAGAGCTGGCCAAAATTCACAAGCCCTGGCTGGGGTATCTGTGGCGGGCCAGTCAGGTGCTGGCGGGGGGCGCTCTGATATGGCTTGTGGCGGTGGCCGTCCCCCTGGCCTGGAGTTGGCTGAACCCAAGAGAGACGGAGACGGAGGAGTCCCTCTGGACCTATGAGGCGGAGATCCCATTCTCCAGCCAGGGGCCCGTCCAGGCGGGCGGCTATACCCTCCAGGTGGAGGGGGTCTTACAGATGGAAGAAGGACACGACGTGGGAGAACTGGCGCTCGCCTGGACGGCCTTCAGCCCTCTGGTGTGGGAGGAGCCCACCAGCCACCTGTACTGGCGGGCGTAGGACAATCTGGGGAATGTCTATTTTTCCCACGCGGATCTGGACATGGCTATCTATGTGGCCGAGAGCTACCGATATGTGCCCGCCACAACCTGGGAGCGCTCCGGCTTGGGCTGGACGGGGCGGTGCCGGGTGTGGAACGTGCCCCGGGAGGCCCAGTGGGTGCGTCTGATCCTGGACTTTGATGAGGAGCCCATCACCATTGTGCTGGAGCGGGAGGAGGGAGCACCGTGAGGAAAAAGAAGATCCTGTCCCGCCGGGGGCGTATCGGGCGCAACCTGCTGATTACTCTCCTGGCCGGCATCTTGATCTGGCTGCTCCAGGGTGCGCCGCCCCTTACGGCGGCGGGGACCCTGCGGCGGCTGGAGCGGGAGAGCTTCTTCACCCCCCACTCCCAGTTTCAGGGGGTGTTGGAGACGGCGTGGTGGGGGCCCTGGGCCCTGGGGCTCAACGACCGCTGGCTGGTGTTTGGGGATCTGGGCGGAGGAAACCAGTTTTACCTGTGGCCCAGGACCGGTCCGGACGACCCGGCGGTGGCCCCCCAGCCCATGTATACTCTGGAGATGCGGGAGGTGGCCTTTGCCGCGGCGGGCGCGCCGGAGGGAACAGCCTCCGCCCGGATGACCCTGGACGTCTCCTGCTGGTACACCAGTCCCTGGTTCACCTGCGCCCAGCGGGAGCGGGACTGGTTTGGAGAGACCCCCGCCTACTGGGAACACACCTACCAGATGGAGGGGGAGCCTCTGGGGGAGGGGGCCTTTGCCTTCCGGTTCCAGGTCTGGGACCCGGAGCTCCCCAGGAGCCTGCAGGATGAGAGCATCCGGGAGACCGCCCTGTTGGCGGCGGTGGACTGGAAGCTCTACCAGGGGTACTATCTGCCGCAGAGCATGCCAATCCGCTGTCACATCACTGTGGTCTTTTTTGACCAGGCCGGCGGGGAACTGGGCCGGACGGAGCTGGCGGCCAATGACGTGTCCGGCGGCAATCTGTAAGGAGGGGGAGATCGTATGGAGAGCGGCAAGCATCCCGTGGCCCAGTGGCTGGACAGGGCCACGGCGGGCATCCACTTCGGCCCCGACCGGAAAGAGGTACGGGCGGAGCTGGAAGCCCACCTGGAGGATAAGGCCCTGGACTTTCAGCGCATCTTCCCCGACCTGACCGAGGCGGAGGCCCGGGAGCGGGCGGTCTCAGAGATGGGCGATCCGATGGAGATTGGAAAGGAACTGGCCAAGGTGCACAGGCCCTGGCTGGGGTATATATGGCGGGTCAGTCAGGTGCTGCTGGGTCTGGTACTGCTGAGCTTTCTGGCAGAGGTGGGGACCTTGGCCCCCCATGCGGGTATCCGAAGTGATAGGGAAGCGGAGCCCGAATGGGTTGTGGAAGCAGCTTTTGCGGGACAGGAGCCGGTGCGGATCAACAACTATACCTTTTGGGTGGAGGAAGCGGCCCTGATCCAGGGGATGGGGGAGCTGCACATCACCTGGCGGGCGGCCAGCCCCCGCTTTTGGGAGATGCCAGACGGGGAGTTCAGCCAGGCGTGGACCGCGGTGGACGACCGGGGAACCGTCTATACCAGCATCTGGGACCGGACCTGGGATGGGGAACGTATACTCCCCTATGTCGGTTCCGTGCAATTTACAGGTGCTCTGGTGTGGAGTGGGGAACAGACCGTCTATGGCGTGCCCCAGGAGGCACAGTGGATTCAAATCAACATTGAGACGGGTGAAGGGACCATCCCCGTGGTGCTGGAGCGGGAGGAGACGCAATGAAAAAGAGAACGCTGAGCCGAAAGGAAAAGATCGCGCGCAATCTGCTGCTGACCCTGTGCTTCGGCTTTGTGGTCTGGGCCAGCCGGGGCGGGCCCATGCCCACGGCGGAGTTGACCTTCCGGCAGATGGAGCGGACCAGATTTCTCGCCCGAAGCGAAATTATGTGCACTTGGGAAACGCCCCTCTCCGTGGGGGAGCTGGGGACCTCTTCCGCCAGGACCGTCCTGGTGGGCCGGTATACCGATCAGATTGCCGTGGGCTGCCTCTTTCAGCCCAACAACCCCTTTGGCAATAGGCTGACCCTGTGGCCCCGGGAGGAGGGGATCACGCCGGTTCCTCTGTCCGCCCTTCTCCAGGGAGAGGACGGGACTCTGTTCCATGTGCTGCTGTTCCTGGAGGTCCCGGAGGAGGCGGCCGGAGCCCAGGCGACCATCACAGACCGGATCGAGAACGCAAAGGAGCCGGTGGAGACGATTCAGGGGGAGCGCTGGGCCGACGGGGTGTGGGCCTTCTGGTTTCCCATCGACTCCGCCCTCACCACCGACGGGGATCTGAAGTACGGTACCAAGGATCTGGAGGGCCTGCCCTATACCCTGGAGCTGTACCGGACGGACGGGGGTCCGCTTACGGAGCAGGAGGGGACCCTGCCGGAGAATTTCCAGCCGGGCGTCATCTATGACCCAGGACTGTATGATGTTCTGAATGATATTCTTCTGAACCAATAGATTGTTCGGAAAGGGGATGAGACCATGGAGCAGGATAACGGCCACCCCGTGGCCCAGTGGCTGGACAAGGCCACGGAGGGGATTCAATTCGGCCCCGACCGGAAAGCGGTCCGGGCGGAGCTGGACGCCCACCTGGACGACAAAATTCAGGATTTACAGCGCATCTTCCCGGACCTGTCCGCATGGGAGGCCACCCAGATGGCCCTGTCCGGCATGGGCGACCCGGAGGAGATTGGGAAGGAGCTGGCCAAAATTCACAAGCCCTGGCTGGGGTACCTGTGGCGGGCCAGCCAGGTTGCCCTGGGCATTGTGCTGGCTGTGGGGGTCTGCCAGTTTGGCGGGTGGCTCTGGACCCAGGTCACCGCCCCGAACGTTGGGGGCACCCAGGACAGCTGGGCGGTGGAGATCCCCTTCTCCGGCGGGACGGTCCAGGCGGGGCAGTACACCATTCAGGCGGAGGGGACCCTGTGCCTCCTGGAGCAGGGGGACGACCTGGGGACCCTGGAGGTGGCCTGGCGGGCGTCGAGCCCCCGGTTCTGGGAGAGCCCCTCCTATAACGAGTACTGGTCGGCCGAGGATGACCAGGGAAATATCTACATCAGCCGGGCTGAGGGGCGGATGAGCAACGTCCTCCGGGGGCTGGTGGTGGACCAGAATGGATACAACCAGCGCCGGAATGTCTCCGGGCCCAGCTGGAGGCGCTCCGGCCTGGGGTGGTGGGATGACGGCCAGGTGAGCAGCGTGCCCCGGGACGCCCAGTGGGTCTGCCTGGTGCTGGACATCGGGGAGGAGCCCATCACCATATTGCTGGAGCGGGAGGAGGATGGACCGTGAAGAGAGGAAAACTGGGCCGCCGGGGGCGGATTCTCCGCAACTTTCTGCTGGCCGGGGTGCTGGGCGCGGTGATCTGGACGTGCGCCGGCTGGCCCGTCCCCGCCCGGCGGGAGCTGCGCCGTCTGGAGCGGGAGGCCCTTCTGTCCCCCCACTCCCAATTTCAGGGGAGCGTTCAGGTGGGGCGGAGGGAGTGGCTGGTGGGGCTGACCCCGCGCTGGCTGGTGATGGGGCGGCAGAACGAGTTCTGCCTATGGCCCCGGGAGGGGGATGGGCCGGTGCTGGCCCCGGTGCCGGAGCAGGTTATTTCCACGGGGGGAATCCGTATCGTAGCGGCGGACGCGCCGGAGGGGACCACTTCCGCCCAGCTGACCCTGGAGATCTCCTACTGGTACGCTTCATTCGGGGGAAGCTCCTCCTACAGTTCCCAGCGGGAGGACATTCTGAGGAGCTGGCCGGAGAGTTCGACAGAGTACCGCGCCAGAACCGTCACCCTGGAGGGGGAAGCCCTGGAGGAGGGGGCCTTTCAATTTGTCCTGGGAGAGGAGAAAATGCAGGGCACTGGAGATTTTATCTGGAGTTATGTGGCGGACTGGGGCCTCTACCATGGATACCACTGGATTCCCCCCATCAACTGCCGTATGACCGCGGTCTTTTACGATGAATCCGGGCAGGAGCTGGACCGGGTGGAGCTCCAAAACGCCGAAGCCTGGGAGAGATAAAAACGGGCGGCTCCATCTGGAGCCGCCCGCTGTGGTGTTTGAGATTATTTTCCCCGGCCGAACAGCCGTTTCCAGAGGGACTCCTTGCCCTTCTTGGGCTTGGCGGGGCGCTCGGGGATGGACTGCTCCTCCTGGATGGCCTCCTCCTGGAAGACCTCCTGGCTGCAGCAAGGGGCGCTGCCCACCTTCCGGGCGTGCCACTCCCCGTCGGGGCCCAGCTGGCGGGCCTTCACGTTGTCGGAGGTGAGCACGTCGATGATGTGGAAGATTTTCTTCCGCACCTCCGGGGAGAGCACCGGGCAGGCCACCTCCACCCGCCGCTCAGTGTTCCGGGTCATAAAGTCGGCGGAGGAGATGTACAGGGCCGCATCCTCACCCCGGCCGAAGCGGTAGATGCGGGTGTGCTCCAGGTACCGGCCCACGATGGAGAACACGGTGATGCGGTCGGTGAGGCCGGCGATGCCCGGCAGCAGGCAGCAGATGCCCCGCACGTTCATCACCACCTCCACCCCCGCCTGGGAGGCCTGGGCCAGCTTGTCGATAAGCTTCCGGTCGGTGATGGAGTTGAGTTTCAGGAAGATATAGCCGTCTCTGCCCTTGGCGATCTCCCGGTCGATGTGCTCCATGCACTTGTCCCGCAGCTGATAGGGGGAGACCAGCAGCTGCTTGTAGTTCCCCTCCATGTTGGCGGTGGCCATGTTCCGGAACAGGGCGGCGGCGTCCTCGCCGATCTCCGGCCGGGCGGTCATCAGGCACAGGTCGGTGTACTGCTTGGCGGTCTTTTCGTTGTAGTTGCCGGTGCCCACCTGGGTGATATACTGGATCTTGCCCTTGTCCCGGCGGGTGATGAGGCACACCTTGGAGTGGACCTTGATGTTCTCCGCCCCGTACAGGATGGTGCAGCCCGCCTCTTCCATGCGCTCGGCCCACTGGATGTTGTTCTGCTCGTCAAAGCGGGCCCGCAGCTCCATGAGGGCGGTGACCTCCTTGCCGTTCTCGGCGGCGGCGCACAGGTACTCGGCCAGCTTGGCCTTGGAGGCCAGGCGGTAGATGGTGATTTTGATGGACAGCACGTCCGGGTCGGAGGAGGCCTCCCGCACCAGGTGCAGGAAGGGGTCCATGGACTGGAAGGGGTAAAACAGCAGCACGTCGTGGTGGAGCACCTGGGGCAGCACCTTCTCCTCCGGCCGGAGGAAGTTGCTGGCCTTGGGGGTGTAGGGGGGATAGCACAGGGCGGTCTTGCTCTCGGGGGGCAGCTGGCCCTCCAGGGAGAAGACGTACTTCATGCGCAGGGGGGATTTGGAGAAGAACACCTGCTCCCGGGAGAGGTTCAGCTGCCTGCACAGAAAGTCAATGGCCCGGTCGTCCCGGCCGCCCTGGAGCTCCAGACGCACCGGGGCCAGGCGGTTGCGCTTTTTCACGATCTTCCGCATGTGCTGGCGGAAATCCTCGTCCACCTCGTAGGTCTCATCCTCGGGGCTGATGTCCGCGTTCCGGGTCACCGAGGCCACCGCCTTCCCCTTCACGTCGAAGGCGGGGAACAGGCGCTTGGCGTACTCGGCGATCACGTCCTCGGTGAGAATGTACCGCAGCCCCCGCTCCCGGAGGGTGAAGTAGGGGGGCAGGCTCTGGGGCACGGGAATGAGTCCCAGGAACTGCTGGCCCTCGCTCTCCAGGCGCAGGACCACGTTCAGGGTCTTGTTGGACAGGTGGGGGAAGGGGTGGCGGGAATCCACCACCTGGGGGGAGAGGATGGGGCGCACCTCATCCTGGAACCAGTTCTCCACCTGCTTGCGCTCCTTGGTGTCCATCTCGTCCATGGACATGCGGCAGATGTTGCAGGCCCGCAGGCGGCTCTCCAGCTGCTCCACCACCTTGTCCCGCTGCTTGTACAGGGGAGTCACCGCCTTGAAGATGGCCTGGAGCTGCTGCTCCGGGGTCTGGCCGGTGCGGCTGTCGATGTGCTCCTCCTTCACCAGGGTCATGTCGTACAGGGAGCCCACCCGGATCATGAAGAACTCGTCCAGGTTGCTGGTGAAGATGGCGGCGAACTTGAGGCGCTCCATCAGGGGGACGCTCTCGTCCTTGGCCTCCTCCAGCACCCGCTCGTTGAAGCGCAGCCAGGACAGCTCCCGGTCCTGGGTATATCGGGTATCTACTTCTTTTGCCATAGCTTCTATTCCCTCTCTTTTATGTGGATGGCGTGATTTTGCTCTGGTCCTCCAGGGGCTCCCCCAGCACCCGGGCGAGGAGATAGCCCTCCCGCACGCCGCAGGCGCTGGCGGTGATGGTCTGGGCCCCATAGGCCTTGGCGATGGTGTCCAGGGCCAGAAGGCCGGGGATGATGGTGTGAATCCGGTCCGGGACGGTCTTCAGCAGCAGCCGCAGCTCGTCCCTGCCCGGCTTTTTCAGCCGCTGGAGCATCTCCTTCAGCTCGTCCCGGTCCAGGCTCCGGTCCCCCGCGGGGCGGTCGAACATGGCGTTGGCCACCTTGCAGGCGGCCCGGACGGTGCCGCCCACGCCGCAGATGTGCCGGGCGGGGGGATGCTGGGGGACGAACTGCTCCAGCTGCTCCTCCACGGCCCGGCGGATGGCCCGCCGCTCCTCCTTGGTGGGGTGGAGCTTGGAGACGTACTTGCTGAACAGGGACAAGGAGCCCACCGACAGGCTGCATGCGCTCTGGATGGCCCGGCTCCGGTAGGAGACCAGCTCAGTGGAGCCGCCGCCCAGGTCGGCCAGCAGTCCGGTGTACAGTCCGGCGTTCTGGATGGCCCCCCGGAAGGACAGCTCGGCCTCCTCCCGGCCGGTGAGCACGTCCACCCGCAGCCCGGTGGCCGCCATCACCGCCCCCACCGCCTCCTCCGTGTTGGAGATATTCCGCAGGGATGCGGTGGCGAACACCCGCAGGTCGGGCAGCTCCAGGTTGTCCATGAGGGAGCGGTAGCCCTGCAAAGTCTGACAGGCCACCTCGATCCCCTCGGGGGTGAGGGCCCCGTGGCGAACGTAGCCGGCCAGGCCGGCCATCACCTTTCGGTTCATCAGCAGGCGGATCTCCCCGCCCTCGCACTTGTAAATGGACAGGCGGACGGTGTTGGACCCCACGTCCGCGATTCCGTAGATCATAATGCTGTTCCCTCGCTTTAAACGCTCCGCCTGACGCGGGGATAGAGGCGCCGAACGTGAGCATAAGTAATTTTTAGTATACCACACCTTCGTAAAATTGGTGTATGTTTTTCGTAAAAAAGAGAAGATTTTTCCAGCCGGACACTTTAGGCTGGTTTTGTTAAGTCTAATTTAAATGTTTGAAAATCCTTGATTAAATGCCCTTGAAGCCGGTTTTTTCCGGTGCTATACTGTGGCGCGGAACGGAAAACGTCCCCAATTCGGACCGGATGTGCGCCGCCTGTACCGGCCTCGGACGGCCCCGTTGGAAACTCTAAGGAAGAAAGAGGGAGTCAAACAAAATGCGCAGATATCGAACTGTGTTGGCCTGCTCTCTGAGCGCGCTGGCCCTGGCGGGAGCCTGTATCCCCGCGCTGGCCACCCCGTACAACGACAGCAGCGTCACCGGCGGCTCCGAGGCCTGGAACCAGTGGGTCCAGGAGTGGGAGACGGTCGCCACGGATTACACCAAGGTGTCCCTGACCCCCGGCGAGGATGAGACTCAGCTGAACTTCGCCTGGTACAGCCAGAACAACGGCTCTGCCGCCACCCCGGTGGTCCATTTCGGCACCGATCCCAACAGCCTCACCGCCTTCACCGGCACCGCCGCCGCGGTGGACACCAGCCTGACCGACGGCGTGGCCTATGACTACAACCATGTGACGGTCACCGGCCTGCAGGAGAACACCACCTACTACTACACCGTGGAGAAGAACGGGGTCCAGACCGAGCCCGTGGAGTACACCACCGGAAGCTTCTCCTCTATCAAGATGCTCTATGTGGGCGACCCCCAGATCGGCGCCTCCAAGGGCCAGACTCAGGGCAGCGAGTCCCTGAACGCCGACTCCGGCGCCGCCAACACCGCCGCCCGGAACGACAGCTTCGGCTGGAACCGGACCCTGGAGATCGCGGCGCAGCAGAACCCCGACCTGAACTTCATCATCTCCGCCGGCGACCAGGTCAACAAGACCGGCCAGGCCAAGGAGGAGGAGTACGCGGGGTATCTGGACCCGGAGGTGCTGGCCTCTCTGCCTGTGGCCACCACCATCGGCAACCACGACTCTCTGAATCCCGACTACACCTACCACTTCAATAACCCCAACACCACCGATTACGGCACCACCCAGGCCGGCGGCGACTACTACTACTCCTACGGCCCGGGCCTGTTCATCGTACTGAACACCAACAACTACAACGCCGCCGAGCATGAGCAGGCCATCGCCGAGGCCGTGGCCGCCTACCCCGACGCCAAGTGGCGTGTGGTCACCATCCACCAGGACATCTATGGCTCCGGCCTGGACCACTCCGACACCGACGGCATGATCCTGCGCACCCAGCTCACCCCCATCTTCGATGAGTACGACATCGACGTGGTGCTCCAGGGCCATGATCACACCTACAGCCGCTCCAAGATCCTCTACGGGGACGGCCAGACCCACGGCGCCTACCAGTTCCAGCTGGATGAGACCGGCATGGACTATGACTGGGACCACGCCTATAACATCGCCACCGGCGAGCAGATCCCCCTGTACCCTGAGGACGGCGACACGGCGGGCCAGGCCCTTCAGTCCGCCTTCCAGCAGGACAACCTGTGCTACACCATCGAGGACGTGAGCGGCACCACCGTGGTCAATCCCCAGGGCACCCTGTACATGACCGCCAACTCCGCCTCCGGCTCCAAGTTCTACGAGCTGCTGGCCACCCAGCAGGACTACATCGCTGTCCGCAGCCAGAACTGGCTGCCCAGCTACTCGGTGATTGAGATGGACGACGACTCCTTCACCATCGACACCTATCAGATCACTGCCGACGGCCAGGTGGAGGCCATTGACCAGACCTTCACCATTGAGAAGCAGGAGAACGCCCCTGAAACTCCGGTGGAGGCCCAGCCCATGACCCGCGCTGACGCGGTGCAGGCCCTCTATGAGGACGCCGGCTCCCCCGCGGCCTCCGGCTCCTCCTTCACCGACGTGTCCGGCGACGCCGCCTACGCCCAGGCCGTGGCCTGGGCCGCACAGAACGGCATCGCGGCCGGCAATGGGGACGGTACCTTTGCCCCCAATGCCCCCGTCACCCGGGAGCAGCTGGCTGTAATGCTCAGCCGCTATGCCGCCCTTCAGGGCCGCGCCCTGTCTGCGGGCCAGGATGCCCTGAATGCCTGCTCCGACGCCGCGTCTGTCTCCGGCTGGGCCCAGAGCAGTGTGGCGCAGGTGCTCAACGGCGGGCTGCTCACTGCGGAGAATGGACGGTTTGCGCCCAAGGCGACTGCCATGACCGACGAGCTGGCCAACGCCCTCGCCCAGCTGTAATCAGCGGACGGGAATGGGGCGTTGAAGCCCCCTGATGTTACTTACGGGCGCACCCCGGCTGACGCCGGGGTGTGCCCCAGCTTGTTAAAAATCTCTGTTAAGACGAATTAGCCCAAGTTTTGGCGGGGGAGCTCGAGGGGGCAGCAGCCCGCCTCGAGTGGGATCAAATGCCCTGAATGCCTTGCTTGGCAAGGCGTTCAGCGAGCGCAGCGAGGACTTTTCCGCCGCTGAACGGCGGGAAAGTAATGGCATTTTTGCAGGCTGTCGGAAAAGTCCATGGACTTTTTCGACAGCCTGAGGCGCACCCCGGCCGACGCCGGGGTGTGCCCGCTTTCAGACTGTGAGGAAATGAGGAAATACGGATGCGCAATCTCAATCTGGACCCCAAGTATTTGTTGAAGCGGTGGGGTCCCCCCATTCTGCTGCTGCTGGCCTTTCTGGCCTTTGTCATCTGGATCAATCAGGTGGACAAGACACAGCTGGTATCCCGGGAGGGGCAGACCTTTGAAAAGGCGGTAGTCACCGAAATTATCCAGGACAACCTCATGCCGGACGGAAGCCGGGTGGGAGAACAGCGGATCATGGTCCGCATGCTCACCGGCCCCAAGGAGGGGGAGGAGCTGGAGACTACCAGCAGCTCCGGGTACCTGTTCGGTGCCGGATGCACCGTGGGTATGCACGTGGTGGTGATGCAGAGCATTGCCGGGGATACGGTGATCAACACCGTTTATACCCAGGACAGAGAGATGACCATTTATATCTTTGCCGCCCTCTATCTGGTGGTGCTCTGCCTTGTGGGCGGAAAGCAGGGGCTGAAGGGGGCCCTGGGATTGGTGTTTACCTTTTTGTGCATCCTGTTTGTATATCTGCCGCTGGTGTACCGGGGATACTCCCCCTTCTGGGTGGCAGTATTTGTGTGCATCATCACCACGCTGGTCACCATGTACCTCATCGGCGGGCCCACCAAAAAGACGGTGGTGGCCACGGGGGGGACCGTGGCCGGAGTGGTGATCGCCGGGTTTTCCGCTACAATTTTCAGCATCGCCTCCGGGATTTCCGGATGGAATGTGTCGGATATTGAGAGCCTGCTCACCCTCTGGAATGTGAGCGGGATTCAGGTGGGCGGCCTGCTTTTCTCCGGCCTGCTTATCTCCAGTCTGGGTGCTGTGATGGACGTGGCCATGTCCATCGGCAGCTCGATTGGAGAGATTCATGCCCAGAACCCCACGATCTCCCGAAAGGAGCTGTTTAAGGCGGGGATGCACGTGGGCCGGGATATGATGGGCACCGACAGTAACACCCTGATTCTGGCCTTTGCCGGCGGCAGTGTGAGCATGCTGGTGCTGGACTACGCCTATGACCTGCCCTATCAGCAGATCATCAACTCCAACAATATCGGCATCGCCATCATGCAGGGGCTGTCCGGCAGCTTCGGCATTGTGCTGGCGGTTCCGGTGACCGTCCTGCTGGCGGTGCTGCTCTACACCCATGAGCCGGCCCCGGCCTCGGGGGAGCCGCTCTCCCAGTCGTCTGAAAACTGAATAGGCAGAGAAAACTCCCGCTCCGGAGCCGTCCGGAGCGGGAGTCAAACTGTCAAAAACCTTATACTTTAAGGGTTCAAAGGGAAAGATAGTGTGAAAGAAAACCGTCAGGGTTGTCTTTCACGTGCAATCACCTCACTTTCCAGAACGGTTTATCGTTCTGGAAAGTGCTGTCAGCTTGTTGAAAAGACTTTTTCGACAAGCTGAACTCCCGCTCCGGAGCCATCCGGAGCGGGAGTTTTTCAAATTGCGGGGCGGAGGGTGCGGTCAAACTTTCCGCTGTGCCCGGGGGCGCTGAGACAGCTCCGCCACAGCGGTGTAGAGCACGTCGGTGGAGGAGTTGATGGCGGTCTCGCAGGAGTCCTGAACGACGCCCACGATGAAGCCCACGCCCACCACCTGCATGGCCACGTCGTTGGAGATGCCGAACAGGCTGCAGGCCAGGGGAACCAGCAGCAGGGAACCGCCGGCCACGCCGGAGGCGCCGCAGGCGCTGATGGCGGACAGCACACACAGCACCACCGCGGTGGGGAAGTCCACCGGGATGCCGAGGGTATGGGCCGCGGCGAGCGACAAAATGGAGATTGTAATGGAGGCACCGCCCATATTGATGGTGGAGCCCAGGGGGATGGACACGGCGTAGGTGTCCTCGTCCAGGCCCAGCTCCTCGCACAGCTTCAGGTTAACAGGGATATTGGCGGCGGAGCTGCGGGTGAAGAAGGCGGTCAGGCCGCTGCGCCACAGGCATTTGAGCACCAGGGGATAGGGGTTGCGGTGCAGGAAGATGAAGGCGATAAGCGGATTGACCACCAGGGCCACAAACACCATGGTACCCACCAGCAGCAGGAGAAGCTGTCCATAGCTGGCCAGAGAGTCGATTCCCAGCTGGGAAATGGAGTTGAACACCAGGCCGAGAACACCGAAGGGGGCGCAGCCGATGATCCAGCGCACCACCTGAGAGACTGCGTCCGCCAGCTCTCCCAGGGCCCGCTTGGTGCCGTCTCCGGCTTTCCGCAGGGCGATGCCCAGCAAAACCGCCCAGGCCAGAATACCGATGTAATTGGCGTTTACCAGGGCATCTACCGGATTGGACACCAGGTTCATCAGCAGGGTGTTCAGCACCTCGCCGATGCCGCCGGGGGAGGCGGTCTGGCTCTGCGCCTCCGTGAGCTTCAGAGTGACCGGGAATAAAAAGCTGGTGATTACCGCCACGCAACCGTCAATAAAGGTGCCCAGCAGATAGAGGAGAATGACCCGGGACATGTTGGTCTTCTGTCCCTCCCGGTGGCGGGAGAGGGCGGTCATTACCAAAAACAGCACCAGCAGAGGGGCCACCGCCTTCAGGGCACCCACGAACAAATCGCCCAGCAGTCCGATGGGAGCAGCCTGGGGAACCGCCAGCCCCAGCACGACGCCAATAATCAGACCGCCCAGGATTCGGAGCACCAGACTGCTCTCATTCCACTTTTTTAACAGATTTTTCATGGTTTTCCATCCATTCCTTCCCTTTTTCGAGTGGGAATTTTAGTATACCACGATTTGGCCCGGGCCGCCTACCCTGCATTTTGGAGAACAACTGTCTTTTTAGGAGGGACAATTCAGGCAGGAACGACAAATTTCCCCTTATCCGCCTAGGAAATACAGCAGGAGACCATAGAGGATGCTGGCGCTGATGCCGTACACCAGCACCGGCCCGGCCACCACAAAGAGCTTGGCCGCCGTGCCGGTGATGAACCCCTCGCTTTTGAACTCCAGGGCGGGGGACACCATAGCGTTGGCAAAGCCGGTGATGGGCACCAGGGTGCCCGCCCCCGCCCGCTTGGCCAGCTTGTCAAACCACCCCAGGCCGGTGAGCACCGCCGCGGCGAAAATCAGCGTCACCGACACAGCGGTCCCCGCCTGATCCCGGTCCAGTCCCAGGCTCTGGTACCAATTCAGCAGGGCCTGCCCCAGTACGCAGATGGCCCCGCCCACCCCGAAGGCCCATGCCACATCTCGCCACAGGGGGGAGGGTTTTACGCGGGCCTGGACCAGACGGCTGTACTCCTGATTGCTGATCTCCATTGTGAGACACCCCTTCTATATGAAAGTGCGGACTTCGGACAGTCCGGGCGCATGTTAGCCTGCCCGGCGGGCAGAAAACTATGCGCCGGGAGGTATGGACCGGCCCTTTTCCGCATACAGTGACACCAGAAAGAGGTGGTATGGGAATGGTATACGGGAAAAAACAGATCGGACTCGCCTTTTTGCTCACCGCTCTGGCCGGATGTCTGCTCCATGGGCTGTATGCTCTCTGGCCTAACGCATTTACAGCTCTGGTGTCTCCCATCTGGGAGAGCCTCTGGGAGCACTTGAAAATTTTGGTCTGGCCCTATCTGGCAGCCGCCCTGGTTCTCACCTGGAACCGCCCTACGGGGATTCGGCCCTGGCTGCTCAGTCTGCTGCTCATGTGCGCCGGGATGCTGGGGGCGGGGTACCTGTACCACATCGTTCTGGGGAGCGAGTCCTTCTGGCCGGACCTGGTGCTGTATCTGCTCCTCCTGCTGTTTGGCTTCTGGTTTCCCCGGCGGTTCTCCGGCCCCTTTGAGGGGGTGAGATGGAAGCTGCCCCTGGCGGGGGTGCTGGTCCTCCTGCTGCTGATGGTCCTGTTTACCCTGTCGTCCCCGGACCATCTGCTGTTTGTGGATCTATCCGGGGCGGACACCTGGAGCCAGCTGCCCTGCTGACCTCTTTTCTTTCCCCCGCGCCTCTGGTATACTGACTATACTAACGGGTGACAGCGGGAGGGAGGAGCAGCCATGGTACTGTATGGGGCGGAGCATCTGACGGAGCGCGCGCAGGCCTATGACCTGCTGAGGCGGGCGGCCCGCCTCCACTGGGGCTGGGACCGGCTGCCGGAGCTGGCCAGGGAAGAGCGGGGAAAGCCTTACTTTCCCGGAGCTCCTCAGTACCACTTCAATCTCTCCCACAGCGGGCCCTTTGCCCTGTGCGCCCTGTCGGACCGTCCGGTGGGGGTGGACATCCAGGTGGTCCGCCCCGACTGGTCCCCAAAGCTGGTGGACCGCAGCTGCACGCCGGAGGAGCGGGACTGGCTGGCGGCGCTGGGGGACCGGCCGGAGGATTTCGCCGCCCTTTGGGCCTGCAAGGAGAGTATGGGGAAGGAGAGCGGCTATGGGCTGCCCTATCCCCCCTACCGGCTGTCGGTCCCGCTGCCCGGAGACGGGGGACCGCTCCGCCCGGGGGAGGCGTATCTCCTGGAGGGGCGGCGGCTCCGGGTCTACGCCGGCCGGGGCTGGCGGGGGGCGGTGTGCGCCTGGGAGGAGCCGCCGGAGGAGATTCGGTGGCTGTCGCTGCCCTGAGCATTGCAAATCGGGCCCTCTCAGATTGTCAAAAAACCTCTGTAGCAATGAATCCGCTCAAGTTGGGGCGGAGGAGCTCGAGGGGGCAGCCGCCCGCCTCGAATGGGATCGAATGCCCCGGAAGGCTTGCTGTACAAGCCTTCCGGCAAGCGAAGTACGGACTTTTGTGCCGCTGTGCGGCGCAAAAGTAACGGCATTTTTGCAGGCTGTTAGAAAAGTCTTTGGACTTTTCTGACAGCCTGGAGGGCCTGCCGAGCCAAGGGGCGGGCCCTCTGTTTTTGCGCCTCAAAGCGGCGGCAAAACTCCCCCTTTTGCGCCGGAACCTCTTGCAATCCGGCCCGTATCCGGGTATAATATTACGGATTATAAGAGGTATCCCCGCTCTGTGCGGAAAGAACGACCAGAAAGTGTGATGGATTTTGAAGTACGATTTTACCGCCATCGAACAGAAATGGCAGAACAAGTGGCGGGAGGAGAAGACCTTCGCCTGCCGCACCGGTGACACGGACAAGAAGAAATTCTACGCCCTGGTGGAGTTCCCCTATCCCTCCGGCCAGGGCCTCCATGTGGGACACGCCCGGCCCTACACCGCCATGGACGTGGTGGCCCGGAAGCGCCGCATGGACGGGTACAATGTGCTCTTCCCCATCGGCTTTGACGCCTTCGGCCTGCCCACCGAGAACTACGCCATCAAGAACCACATCCACCCCGCTAAGGTGACCCACGACAACATCGCCAACTTCACCAAGCAGCTACACATGCTGGGCTACTCCTTTGACTGGGACCGGGTGGTGGACACCACCGACCCCAAGTATTACAAGTGGACCCAGTGGATCTTCCTGCAGCTGTACAAGCACGGCCTGGCCTATAAGACCACCATGCCCGTGAACTGGTGCACCTCCTGCAAGTGCGTGCTGGCCAACGAGGAGGTTGTGGAGGGCGTGTGCGAGCGCTGCGGCTCCCCCGTCATCCGCAAGGAGAAGTCCCAGTGGATGCTGAAGATTACCGAGTACGCCCAGCGCCTCATCGACGACCTGGACGACCTGGACTTCATCGAGCGGGTGAAGATCCAGCAGAAGAACTGGATCGGCCGCTCCACCGGCGCCGAGGTCACCTTCAAGGCCACCACCGGCGACGACATCGTGGTGTACACCACCCGGCCGGACACCCTGTTCGGCGCCACCTATATGGTCCTCTCCCCGGAGCACGAGCTCATCCGTAAGTGGATGCCCCTGCTGAAGAACGCGGACGCCGTCCAGGCTTATCAGCAGGAGGCCGCCTCCAAGTCCGACCTGGAGCGCACCGAGCTGAACAAGGAGAAGACCGGCGTGTGCCTGGACGGCGTGAAGGGCGTCAATCCGGTGAACGGCAAGGAGATCCCCATTTTCATCTCCGACTACGTGCTGGCTACCTACGGCACCGGCGCCATCATGGCCGTGCCCGCCCACGACGACCGCGACTGGGAGTTTGCCAAGAAGTTCGGCTGTGAGATCATCGAGGTGGTCTCCGGCGGCGAGGACGTGCAGAAGGCCGCCTTCACCGCCAAGGACGAGACCGGCATCCTGGTCAATTCCGACTTCCTCAACGGCATGACCGTGAAGGAGGCCATCCCCGCCATCACCAAGTGGCTGGAGGAGAAGGGCATCGGACACGCCAAGGTGAACTACAAGCTGCGTGACTGGGTGTTCTCCCGTCAGCGCTACTGGGGCGAGCCCATCCCCATGGTGTACTGTGAGAAGTGCGGCTGGCAGCCCCTGCCCGAGGACCAGCTGCCCCTGCTCCTGCCTGAGGTGGAGAGCTATGAGCCCACCGACGACGGCGAGTCCCCCCTGAGCAAGATGACCGACTGGGTGAACACCACCTGCCCCTGCTGCGGCGGCCCCGCCAAGCGGGAGACCGACACTATGCCCCAGTGGGCGGGCTCCAGCTGGTACTTCCTGCGGTATATGGACCCCCACAACGACAAGGCCCTGGCCAGCAAGGAGGCCCTGGAGTACTGGTCCCCGGTGGACTGGTACAACGGCGGCATGGAGCACACCACCCTCCACCTGCTGTACAGCCGGTTCTGGCACAAGTTCCTGTACGACATCGGTGTGGTGCCCACCAAGGAGCCCTATCAGAAGCGCACCAGCCACGGCATGATCCTGGGCGAGGGCGGCGAGAAGATGTCCAAGTCCCGGGGCAACGTGGTCAACCCCAACGACGTGATCGAGGCCTACGGCGCGGACACCATGCGCACCTATATCATGTTCATCGGCGACTTCGAGAAGGCCGCCGCCTGGTCGGACAACGCGGTGAAGGGCTGCAAGCGCTTCCTGGACCGGGTCTGGAATCTGGCCACTGAGCAGGAGCACACCGGGGATGAGTACTCCCAGGTGAACGAGGTGGCCGTCCACCGGGCCATCAAGAAGGTGTCCGAGGACATCGAGGCCATGAAGTTCAACACCGCCATCGCCACTTTGATGGCCCTGGTGAACGACTTCTACGCCAACGGCGCCAGCCGGGGCGACATGAAGGCTCTGCTGCTGATGCTCTCCCCCTTCGCCCCCCACATGTGTGAGGAGCTGTGGGAGATGGCGGGCTACGGCGGACAGGTGTCTCAGCAGTCCTGGCCCGTCTATGACGAGAGCAAGACCGTCACCGCCACCACCCAGATGGCCGTCCAGGTCAGCGGTAAGGTGAAGGCCAACATCGTGGTGCCCACCGACGCCTCCGACGAGGAGATTGTGGCCGCCGCCCTGGCCGAGCCCAAGATCGTCAAGCTGTCCGAGGACAAGGAACTGGTGAAGTCTGTCGTCGTCAAGGGCCGTCTGGTCAGCCTGATTTTCAAGCCCAAGGCCTGAGCGCGGCAGCTCGTTACAAAAAATTCAAATTTCCACCGGAAAGAAGAACTTGACATTTGACGGAAAGTCAAATATAATGGTTCTGTTAAAGCCATACACATGGCCCTTTCGCGGAAGGGGATGCCCCACCGCGCCGGAGGGAGGGAAATATATGTCGGAAGTCCGTGTAAGAGAGAACGAGTCTTTGGAGAGCGCTCTGAAGCGCTTTAAGCGCAGCTGCGCCAAGTCTGGTGTGCTGGCCGAGGTCCGTAAGCGTGAGCACTACGAGAGCCCCAGCGTCAAGCGCCGCAAGAAGTCCGAGGCTGCCCGCAAGAACCGTAAAAAGTACTATTAAGCGACGAAAACCGCTGCGGCATTGTGCCGCAGCGGTTTTTCTATGAGGGAGATGGAAGAGTTAAAATAGTGCAGAAATTTTTTGAATTTTTGCTTGACAAAACAATGAGATTCTGGTAACATATTACCTGCGCTGGACAACAGAAGGTTGTGCGCAGACAATTCAGATGGGGGTATAGCTCAGCTGGGAGAGCGCTTGAATGGCATTCAAGAGGTCAGCGGTTCGATCCCGCTTATCTCCACCAAAACAAAAAGGACATCCTTTTGGATGTCCTTTTTGTTTTCGCGTTCAGCGAAAAAGTTCCGTAGTCCTGTGAAGCGACTGGACGGTGTCTTTACGATGATATTATGTATGAGCTTGATATGTTGCTTTACGAGGGGTATAATCAGTTACAATAAATGATCTGAGCCGGTGATACTCATATGATCCAAAAAAATGACTGGAGATTGAGAAATCAAGGATGTTATTTGAAAGGAAAAACTCTATTTCATCGAAACTGGAGGACACGATCCCTAAAATGGGATCATGATCACTGTGAATTTTGCTGGGGAAAATTTTCTGATGCAGATGGAGACAGGCATGAGGGATATACAACAGAGGACAACTACCATTGGATTTGCCATGCGTGTTTTAGAGATTTTGAGGCAATGTTTGATTGGGATGTAGTTGAGGACATGGAATCATAATTTGGAGATATTTGTGGAATTTTGGTGTGTTGCGTATTGAAGCGCATCTCAAAGGCCCGGTTACGGGGATGTGTAACCGATGGGGTTGGGGGCTCGGAGGAACAGCGAGCTGGAGTATAATCAGTGGAGGAATACTGCTGGGAGACAGATCTCAACGTACAAGGCGGGAACATATATAACGGTGCTCCCGCCTTGCTGATTATAAATCCGAACACATTACCCACTTGGGGGCATTTAGTTCAAGCTTCTGTCGTTTAGAAGGGATGGTTAAAGTCAATATTTTGAAACGCGAGTCATAAAATGGACATACAGAGACAAAACCACCTTACCGGTCCGCAGGGCGGTTGACATTTGGGAGCTGAAAGCAAAAACAAAAGGCAACTGCTTTTGCAGTTGCCTTTTGTTTGGTCCGAGTGCTGAGATTCGAACTCAGGGCCTCTTGAACCCCATTCAAGCGCGATACCAAACTTCGCCACACCCGGATTTTCTTGCCGCAGGTGTTTCACCCGAACGGCTTATATAGATTACCATAGTTTGCTCCAAAAAGCAAGTCTTTTTTTGAGTTTTTTGATGGGCTTTTGCGACAAAAAAGTCTGTGTAAATCAGTGTTTCTTATACAACTTTACGATGGAGAGTGGGGGCGTGCCCAGAGCACATCCGGTGTGAAGCCAATTCCCACCCTGTCTGGAATGTGGGGCTTGACCATCCTGTGGATGGTGGTGGTATAATGTAGCTGACATGATTCGGAATGGGCGGGGGCAATGCGTGGGCGGCCGCAGGTGAAGCGAGCACCCCCCTGCCGTGCAGTTCCATCAAAAGGGAGGAGAACGCTGTGCGATACAGAGAACTGGGGAAGACGGGGCTGAAAGTCAGTGAAATCGGCCTTGGAGCGGAGTGGCTGGAGCGCCATAATGCGGAGGAGGTAAAAGCGGTCATTGACTGCTGTGAGGCGCAGGGAATCAACATTCTGGACTGCTGGATGGCGGAGCCCAATGTGCGGTCGAATATTGGCGCTGCCATCGCCGGGAAGCGGGAGCGGTGGATCATCCAGGGGCACTTCGGCTCCACCTGGCAGGACGGGCAGTACGTCCGCACCCGGGACATGGAGAAGGTCAAGCCGGCCTTTGAGGACCTGCTGTCTCGTCTGGGGACGGATTATCTTGACTTGGGTATGATACACTTTGTGGATGAGGAGGCGGAATTTCACCGGATTATGGACGGAGCGTTTTTTGCCTATGTAAAGGAGCAGAAGGCCAAAGGTGTGATCCGCCATATCGGTCTGAGCACGCACAACCCCAAGGTGGGAGTTCTGGCGGCCCAAAGCGGGGAGATCGAGATGCTCCTGTTCAGCATCAATCCGGCGTTTGATCTGCTCCCGGCCAGCGAGGACATCAATACCTATTTTGCGCCCGACTATGAGGAGCACCTGGGAGGAATCCACCCGGACCGGGCGCGGCTCTATCAGGTATGTGAGCAGCAGGGAATTGGAATCACGGTGATGAAGGGGTATGCGGGCGGCCGCCTGTTCTCCGCCGAGACCTCGCCGTTCGGAGTGGCGCTGACCCCTGTGCAGTGCATTCACTATGCCCTGACCCGGCCCGCCGTGGCCAGTGTGCTGGCCGGGTATGATACGCCTGAGCATGTGCTGGCAGCGGTCGCGTATGAAGACGCCTCCGAGGAGGAAAAGGACTATGCCAGCACGCTGGCGGGCGCCCCGCGCCACGCTTACTCCGGCCAATGCACCTACTGCGGCCATTGCGCGCCTTGCCCCAAGGGCATTGATATCGCAATGGTGAACAAGCTGTATGACCTTGCGGCTATGCAGGACCGGACTCCGAACTCCATTCGGGCGCACTACCAGGCGCTCCAGGCAAAGGCGGAGGACTGCATTGCCTGCGGGAGCTGTGAAAAGAGATGCCCCTTTGGCGTCCCGGTCATCCAGCGGATGGAACAGATCAAACAGCTCCATTTGGTTTGAGCAGCCGCCCGTATTGAGCTGGCAGATGGGGGAGAAGCGCAGCAGGGAAGGAATGGTCCAAGCCAATTTGATGTAGCGTGAGCCATAAAATAGACACGCAGGGACAGGATTTCCAAACCGGCCTGCAGGGCCGGCGGTGCGGGTGCGGCGTACGAGCGTTTTGCCGCAGGCAAAACCTCGGCGGAAGGGCGGCTTTGCCGCCCTGAGCATTTCAATCCCGAAGGGAGGAGGCCGCCTTCGGCGGCCGGAACCCAAAAAGAAAGACACGACGTGAGTCGTGTCTTTCTTTTTGGCAAGTCTGGATATTTCAAATTTTGGACGGACCATCTTAAATCTTGTCCACCGGCCTTCTGGCCGGCGGCGCGGGTGCGCCGTACAAGCGTTTTCGCCTCTGGCGAAAACCTTGGCGCAGGGCGAATTCACTTCGCCCGAGCATTCAAATACAAAAGGGAGGAGGCCGCCTTCGGCGGCCGGAACCCAAAAAGAAAGACACGCTGAAAGCGTGTCTTTCTTTTTGGTGACCCAGCGGAGATTCGAACTCCGGACACCCTGCTTAAAAGGCAGGTGCTCTGCCAACTGAGCTACTGGGTCATATAAAATTGGCAGGGATGGCTGGACTCGAACCAGCGAGTGAGGGAGTCAAAGTCCCTTGCCTTACCACTTGGCTACACCCCTATCTCGCAAGGGAAAAATGGCGAGGGCCGGAGCCGAAGCTCCGGCCCTTCCGCCTTGTGTGGGGTGGGTAAAGGGACTCGAACCCTCGACACCCGGAACCACAATCCGGTGCTCTAACCAACTGAGCTACACCCACCATATCTGACTGTCCATGAGGGAAACCAGCGGCAGCCACACAGAAAAAAGTGGCACGCCTGAAGGGATTCGAACCCCTGACCCACTGCTTAGAAGGCAGTTGCTCTATCCACCTGAGCTACAGGCGCATATGGAGCGGGTGATGGGAATCGAACCCACGCGACCAGCTTGGAAGGCTGGGATTCTACCATTGAACTACACCCGCATGGATGGCTTGTTCCTCTCACGTCAGCCATGAAATAATACCACATTTTGCAGGGAGTTGTCAATCCCTTTTTTCACATTTTTCTATTTTGGCCGCCCCTGAAATAGGGGCGGCCATGAAAAGCCTATCAGGCGCTCTCCTGCTCCTCAGTATCGTCAGGCAGCTTACGGACCAGAACGGAGCGAATCCGGTGGTCCTCCACCTTCTCCGCCTGGAGCTCCAGGCCGTGGACCTGGACCAGGGGACGGCTGCCGTCCTCGGGGATGGTGCGCAGGCAGCTGAGCAGCATGCCGCCCACCGTATCATAGTCCTCGTCCTCGGGCAGCTCCATATCCAGCTCCTCGGCCAGGTCTTCCACACTGAGGGAGCCGCTCACCCGCCACAGGTTTTCGCCCAGCTGCTCCAGCTCCTGGGGCTCGGCGGGGTCGAACTCGTCGTAGATGTTGCCCACGATCTCCTCCAGCAGGTCCTCCACCGTGATGACGCCGGCCAGCTCGCCGTACTCGTCCAGCACCACGGCCAGATGGATCTTCTTGATCTGCATATCCCGCAGCAGGTCGTCGGCGGACAGGCTCTCCGGCACCAGATAGGCCGGGCGCATCAGATCCCGCACAGACTTGGTCCCGTCGGAGACCCAGTCCACCAGGAAGTCCCGGGTGTTGAGCACACCCAGGATGTCGCTCTCATCCTCCCCGTACACCGGGAAGCGGGACAGGCCGGTGGAGCGGATGGTGTCCAGAACCTCCTCCCGGGTGGCGTCCACGGAGATGGACTCCACGTCCGCCGCATGGGTCATCACATCGCTGACGGTCTGGTCCGAGAAGTCGAACACGTTGTGCAGCAGTTCCTTCTCGTCCTCATTGATAGAGCCGCTCTCGTTGCCCAGGTCGATCATCATGCGGATCTCGTCCTCTGTGACCTGCTCCTCCTCCACATCGGTCTTCATGCGCAGCAGGCGGAGCACCCCATTAGTGGACAGGGACAGCAGTTTTACCACCGGCTTGGCGATGGTGGCGATGGCAGAGACCACGCGGCAGGACAGCCGGGCCATCTCCATAGACTTCTGCATAGCGATCCGCTTGGGGACCAGCTCGCCGAATACCAGGGTGAAATAGGACAGGATGATGGTTACCACCACCAGAGAGATGGTGTCCAGCACCGACGCGGGAATGCCCACCCCCAGGCTCAGGAGCCAGGCGGTTAAGTACTCGGCGAAGGCGTCCCCGGCGAAGGCGGCGCCCAGGAAACCCGACAGAGTGATGGCAATTTGGATGGTGGACAAAAAGCCGGAGCTGTCCTCCACCATGTGCAGCAGTTTGGGCGCCAGCTTGTCGCCCTCTTCTTCCAGTTTTCGCAGTTTATTGGCGTTCAGCGAGATCACCGCGATCTCCGTCGCGGCGAAAAATGCATTGATCAAGATCAGAATGACCTGGACCAGCAGCTGAAACACAATGGTTTGCACGGTACTCGTTCCTCCTAATAAAATCCGTTACCTGAAAAAAAGCGCAAAAAAGCACGGCCTGCCCCGGCCAGGTCGGTCGGGCAGACTATGCTTTTTCAAAACAGTTCTATTGTCTCCAGCAGTCGTTTCGTCGCTGTCGGAATCCATAAAACAGGCGTCTCCTTCTCAAGCGGCGGGACCCTTCCCGCCTTCTTCCATACGGCACTTTGCAGCCGCTTTCCTATAACTATACCTGTGATCCAGCCTTCTGTCAAGATGTAATTTTATTCCTTAACACAACATTGACAGAAATCCTGCATTTCAGAGCCTCACTCCAGGGGGGCGTCGCAGAAGCCGCAGCAGTCCGCGCCGCCGATCTTTTTGATCAGGGGGGGCAGGTAGCGCTCCATCTGGGTGATGCAGCGGGGGTTGCGGCAGATGGGCTTGGTGCCGATCTCCACCGGAGCGGGGTGCTCGTCCCGGGGCTGGAGGGCCAGATGCTCCAGCAGGGCCATGCGGGCGAACATGCCGTAGCGGGCCTGCTGGAAGTACACCGCCCGGGGGTCGTCGTCCACGTCCACGGCGATCTCATCCACCCGGGGCAGGGGGTGCATCACCAGCATGTCCTTCTTGGCCCGCTCCAGCTTCCGGCGGGTGAGCACATAGATGCCCTTGTTCCGCTCGTACTCCAGGGGGTCCACAAAGCGCTCCTTCTGGATGCGGGTCATGTACAGCACGTCCAGCTGGGGGATGACCGCCTCCAGGCCGGTGACCTCGGTGAACCACATATTGTGCTCCCGCATAAAGACCCGCATGTAGTCGGGGACCGCCAATTCCCGGGGGGAGATGAGGAAGAATTTGATGTCCCGGAACTTGGCCATGGCCTTGATGAGGGAGTGGACGGTGCGGCCGTTCTTCAAATCGCCGCACAGCCCCAGGCACAGCCCATCCACACCGCCCCGCAGGCGGGTGATGGTGGTCAGGTCGGCCATGGTCTGGGTGGGGTGCATGTGGCCGCCGTCCCCGGCGTTCACCACCGGTACATGGGAGTACAGGGAGGCCGCCTTGGCCGAGCCCTCCCAGGGGGTGCGCATGACCACCACGTCGGCGTAGTTGGACACCATCCGCACCGTGTCCTTCATGCTCTCCCCCTTGGCCACCGAGGAGGAGTTGGGGTCGGCAAAGCCGAACACCGACCCGCCCAGCCGCATCATAGCGGTCTGGAAAGAGAAGTTGGTGCGGGTGGACGGCTCGTAAAACAGGTTGCAGGACACCTTGCCGTGGCACACGTCCACGAAGCGCTCCGGCGCATCCATGATCTCACTGGCCCGGGCGTACAGGGCCTCCCACTCCTCACGGGTCATATCTCCAAAGTCGATCAGATGTCGCATCACGGACCTTCCTTTCCCCGGTACAGCTCTAAAATTCCCGGCGGAGCACGCCGGGAGGATCTCTTGTCATTTCATATCATTGTATCACACGGAGAGGGGTCCCTTCAACACTAAAAAACAGATTTTTCTCCACACGGTTGCAGCCCTTGGCAGGAGGAGAAACAGGTGGACAAGATCGGAGTTTTTTTGTAGAATATACCTATCCGCAGGGCCCAGGCAGCAGTTTTAGTTGGAAAGGGGACGTTTTCGTGGACGGAAGACTGAGAAAAATTTCCGCAGTGCTTCTTTGCGGGCTGCTTGCCGGCTGTGCCGGGGAAGGGGCGGAGCCCTCGTGGGCGAGCCTGCCCTCGGACTATGAGTTGACCTGCGTATCAACCGCATCCCCCTTGTCCCTTCGTATTTCCACCGATTCCCCGGAGGACCTGGAGGGACAGGTGGTGTTTCAGGAGGACGGATGCAGCATCACCGTCAGCCAGGTCTCCAGATCCGGTGAGGGGGAATATACCATCCGATTTCAGGCCGCCGGGGGCAGCGACGATTCCGGCCGCTGTTCCCTGATTTCGGCCGCAGTTCCCGGCCAGGGGGAGTACAGCGGTGTAATCCGGAGCGCCGATATGTCGGTAGAGCCCGCCGATCTCTATACGGCCTATTACTCGTATCAGACCAGCGAGTTTACAGAGACCGGAAATGAATTTGAGGTCACCGTGCTTCAAATGCAGGATACTCCGTCCGGCGGGGTTCCCCAGGCCATCTCCCTAACCATTCCAGAATTGTACCGCATTGACGCGGTTCCCGGCGATGTGAAATAACAAGTCCCCCGGCTTTTGCCGGGGGACTGCTGGTAGATTCAGATGGTTTCCCGCACCTGTGCCAGGCACAGGTCCAGGTCTCCGCGCATTTTTTCCTGCACCTCATACAGATAGTCGCTGACCGCGTACAGTCCCTCTCCATAGGCGTGGTCCAGGGAAATGGCCGCCGAAACGGCCCTGGCCGCCTGGACGCCCCAGGTGAGCCGCTCCAGGTCCTCATCCAGGTCCAGCAGCTTCGTGCGCAGATCAAACATGATAAAACCTCCTTGTATTTTCCCGGGAGGTGTGGCATAATCAAATTTACCGGACCTCCGGGTTTGGTGCTTAGAGTGTTGGTGTTGCTTTCCGGGCTGGCCAACACTCTATTTTTGGGCCGATTTGATTCCCAATCGAATCAGCTCCAGCAGCGAATACCCGGTTGAGAGGCAGAACTGTTGAATTTCTGCTTTTTCCTCCGGGGTGATGCGGATGTAGAGCCGTTCCGTTTTGGGGTTTTCAATCTTCGGCCGCCCTTGGGATGGGGACATAGACTAACCCTCCTTTTCTGTCCGCACATTAAATATATATTGTGCGGACAGAAAAGTCAAGCCTATTTTGAATATTACGCAAAAAGCATCCCCCGGCAGCTGCCGGGGGATGCTTGATCTGTAAGGCAAAAATTAGTTGGAAGCGGTGTCCAGGTCGGTGTCGTCGCCCCAGAGCATGTTCTTGCGCAGCTCGGCGCCCACGGTCTCCATCTGGTGCTTGGCCAGCTGGGCCCGCTTGGCGTTGAAGAAGGTGCGGCCGTTCTTGTTCTCGGCGATCCACTTGCCGGCGAACACGCCGTCCTGGATGTCGGTCAGAACCGCCTTCATGTTCTTCTTGGTCTCCTCATAGGGCAGGACACGGGGGCCGGAGACATACTCGCCGAACTCCGCGGTGTCGGAGATGGAGTAGTTCATGGCAGCCACGCCGCCCTTGTTGATCAGGTCGATGATGAGCTTCATCTCGTGGATGCACTCGAAGTAGGCGTTCTCGGGCTCGTAGCCGGCTTCCACCAGAGTCTCGAAGCCCAGCTTCATCAGCTCCACCACGCCGCCGCACAGCACGGCCTGCTCGCCGAACAGGTCGGTCTCGGTCTCGTCCTGGAAGGTGGTCTCCATCACGCCGCCCCGGGCGCCGCCGATGCCGGCGGCATAGGCCAGAGCCAGCTTATAGGCGTCGCCGGTGGCGTTCTGCTCCACGGCGATCAGGCAGGGCACGCCCTTGCCGTTCACATAGGTGGAGCGGACGGTGTGGCCGGGGCCCTTGGGAGCGATCATGGTCACGTCCACGTCGGCGGGGGGCACGATCTGCTTGAAGTGGATGTTGAAGCCGTGGGCAAACATCAGCATGTTGCCCGCCTCCAGGTTGGGAGCGATGTCCCGCTTGTACACGTCGGCCTGGACCTCGTCGTTGACCAGAATCATCACGATGTCGCCCCACTTGGCGGCCTCGGGGATGGTCATGACCTTCAGCCCGGCCTCCTCGGCGTTCTTCCAGTTCTTGGAGCCGGCGCGCAGGCCAACGCACACGTCGCAGCCGGAATCCTTCAGGTTCAGGGCGTGAGCGTGGCCCTGGGAGCCGTAGCCGATGATGGCGATTTTCTTACCGTTGAGGTAGTTGATATCGCAGTCCTTCGCGTAGTACATCTTTGCCATGATAATACACTCCTTTTTGCTGATGGCATTAAGATTCAAATTCAAAACCCCAGGGGACCGGTCCTCGGTCCTCTTGGCGGATTGACAGGGTGTGGGGGCGGCTCTTATGCGCCCCAGTTTGCGGGCATTTGGTAGGGGCAACCCTTGCGGTCGCCCGCCTCTGTTACAGCACGTTTTTGCCGTAGTTGTACTCCTCCCGGAGCTTGCTGTCGTCGTAGATGGAGCTGCGGCCCCGCTCGATGGCCAGGGTGCCCGTCTTGGCCATCTCCAGGATGCCGAAGTCGGACAGCAGGTTGATGAGGGCGCCGGTCTTGCTCTTGTCCCCGAAGATGGCCACGGTGAGAGTCTCCCGGCTCACGTCGATGATGTTGGCCCGGAAGATGTTGGCCATCTGGATGATCTCGTCCCGGGTGGTGCGGTCCACCGCCATGACCTTGATCATGGCGAACTCCCGCTGGATGGAGGTCTCCTCGTCCAGAATCTTTACCACCTGCACCGGAATCAGCTTCCGGCACTGGGCGGCGATCTGGTTGACCATCAGCTCGTCCCCCAGAATCACAATGGTGATGCGGGTGAGCCCGGGCTGGCTGGTCTCGCCGGAGACGATGGACTCGATGTTGTACCCCTTGCGGGAGAACAGACGGGCCACCTGGCTGAGTACGCCGGGGATGTCCTGGACCAGCAGGGAGAGGGTGTAGAGCTTCTTTTCCGTGTCAAAGGTCTTTTTCATCGCTTCACGCCCTCCTTACTTCAGCAGAAAATCGGTGATGTGGGCGCCGCCGGCCACCATGGGCCGGACCATCTCGTCCATATCCACCTGGCAGTCGATGACATAGCCGCAGCCGCAGGACAGGGCCTCCTGGAGGGCCTGCTCCATCTCGGCGCGGTTGGTGACCCGCTTGCCCTTCAGACCGTAGGCCTCGGCCAGCTTCACAAAGTCGGGCCCCCGGTCCAGGGTGGTCTGGGAGTAGTGCTCGTGGTAGATGAGGTGCTGCCACTGGCGCACCATGCCCAGGGTGCCGTTGTTGAATACCACCGTGATAATAGGCAGATGGTAGTGCTCCACGGTGGCCAGCTCGTGGCAGTTCATGCGGAAGCAGCCGTCGCCGGTGGTGTGGACCACCACCTTGTCCGGGTTGCCGATCTTGGCCCCGATGGCCGCCCCCAGGCCGAAGCCCATGGTGCCGAAGCCGCCGCTGGTGAGCAGCTGACCGGGGTAGTTGAAGTGGAAGTGCTGGATGGACCACATCTGGTGCTGGCCCACATCGGTGGCCACGATGGCGTCCCGGGGGACCGCCTTCTCAATGGCGTCCAGAATCTGGCCGGGGGTGAGCTTGTCCCCCTCCTCCACCACCTGGGGCTCCCGCAGGGGGAGGATATGTTCCTTCCAAGACTGGTGGTGGTACTGGGGCAGGCGCTCGTTGAGCAGCTCCAGCACCCGCTTGGCCGACCCGATGATGTGGTGGTCGGTGAGCACGTTCTTGTCGATCTCCGAGCGGTCGATGTCGATGTGGACGATCTTGGCCTGGCTGGCGAAGGTGTCTGGCTGGAGGGCCACCCGGTCGGAGAACCGGCAGCCCACGGCAATCAGTAAATCGCACTCATTGCAGGCCACGTTGCTGGCCTGGGAGCCGTGCATGCCGATCATGCCGGTGGTGAGGGGATGGGCACCCGGGAAGCCGCCGCCGCCCATGACGGTGATGGCCACCGGGGCGTCCAGCTTCTCGGCAAATTCCCGGAACTGCTTGTCCGCCCGGCCCCGGACCACGCCGCCGCCGCAGATGAGCAGAGGCCGCTCCGACTGGGCAATCATCTCCACCAGCTTGTCCACGTCGCCCAGGTCGGGCTCGGGGGCCTTCAGGCCGTGGCTCACCGCCAGCTGCCGGATGCTGTTGGTCTCCCGGTTCTGGGTCCAGGGGATGAACTCATAGTCGATCTCCACGCTGGGGGCGGTGACGTTTTTCAAAAAGTCGATGAGCACCGGGCCGGGCCGGCCGGTGGCCGCCACGGCGAAGGCCTGGCGCATCACGTCGGGGATGGTCTTGGGGTCCCGGACCAGGTAGGTGGCCTTGGTGATGGGCATGGCGATGCCGGTGATGTCCACCTCCTGGAAGGCGTCCTTGCCCAGGGTCTCCTCGGTGACGTTGCAAGTGATGAACACCACGGGGGAGGAGTCCATGTAGGCGGTGGCGATGCCGGTGGTCAGGTTGGTGGCCCCCGGGCCGGAGGTGGCGAAGCACACTCCCACCTTGCCGGTGGAACGGGCATAGCCGTCGGCGGCGTGGGAGGCCCCCTGCTCGTGAGCAGTCAAAATGTGGTGAATCTTGTCCTGATAGTTGTAAAGCTCATCATAGAGGTTCAGGATGGTCCCGCCGGGATACCCAAAGACGGTGTCCACCTCCTGCTCCAGCAGGCACTCCAGGATGGCTTGGGTTGCTCTTACTTTCACATTCATGCCTCCAAAAAATGCAGAATGCAGAGTGCAGAATGCAGAATGAATGGACGATACCGCCCGTTTCTGCGAATATTCTGCGAAATTTGGAACATTCTGCGCGAATTTTTCTCACTGGCGGAAGGCATCGCGCAAAAACACAGTCCATTCTGCATTCCTGCATTCTGCCTTCTGCATTCTCAGATCTTCCCTCCGCCCTTCTGCACGGCGATGACGCCGGTGCGGGCCACCTCCAGGATGGAGAAGGGGCGCATCATGGACTGGAAGGTGTCCAGCCGCTCCGGAGTGTCGGAGAGCTCCATGGTCATGGAGCTGGGGGAGATGTCGTCCACCTTGGCCCCCATGATCTCACAGATGGTCATAATGTCCTGGCGGGTCTTGTTGTTGGCGTTTACCTTTAAAATCATCAGCTCCCGGCCGATGAGGTTGTTCTCCTCCAGGGTGCGGACTTTAATCACGTCCACCAGCTTGTTGAGCTGCTTCTCCACCTGCTCCACCACGCTGTTTCCGCTGTCCACGATGATGGTGATGCGGGAGATGGTGGGGTCGTCGGTGACCCCCACCGCCAGGGAGTCGATGTTGAAGGCCCGGCGGGAGAACAGCCCGGTGATGCGGTTGAGCACGCCGGCCTGGTTTTCCACCAGAATGGAAATGGTCTGTTTCATAAGATCTCCTCCCCTCCCTTAGTCGTTGGTGCCCACGTCCGGGTGGACTTTCACGATGAGCAGGCAGCAGCCGCGGACAGCCAGGAACTGGTCCAGCACCTCGTCCACCTTGTCCTCGTCGTCCACGGTCAGGCTGGGGATGCCGTAGGCTCCGGCCACAGCGGAGAAGTCCGGGGAGCCGTCCAGGGCCACGCCGAAGGGGCCGTGGTAGGGGGCGGACTTCTGAATCTGGTGAACCAGGCCCAGAGTGTTGTTCTGGAACAGGACGATCTTCACGTCCAGGTCGGCCGCCCGGATGGCGGAGAGCTCGTTCATAGCCATCTGGAAGGAGCCGTCGCCGCACACCACGATGTTCTGGCGCTCCGGCGCCGCCACCTTGGCCCCGATGCCGGCGGGCAGGGCGTAGCCCATGGTGCCCAGGCCGCCGCTGGTGAGCAGCCGCCCGTGCTTCTGGGGCAGGTACTTACAAGTGAAAATCTGGTTCTGGCCCACGTCCACGCTGACCACCGCGTCGTCGTCCAGCTTGGCACCCAGCTTCCGCAGGAGGGTGCCGGGGAACACGGAGCCCTCCCGCCGGGGGAAGACCCGGTTCAGCTCCGCCTTCCGGTAGTCCTTCAGCTGGTCCAGCCAGGCAGTGGAGTCGGTGACCGGCACACCCCGGTCCAGAATCTGTCTCAAAATGACCTTCACATCGCCCACCAGGGGGATGGCGGCTTCCATGTTCTTGCCGATCTCCGCCGGGTCCACGTCGATGTGGATGGTGGCCATGCGCCGCTGAATCTCCTTGGGGTCCACCATGGCCCGGTCGGCGGCACGGGTGCCCACCATGATGAGCAGGTCCGCCTTGGCCAGTGCCTGGTTGGCGCAGTGATTGCCGTGGGCCCCGATCATGCCCATGTTCAGGGGGTGGTCGGTGGCCATGAGGGAGATGCCCATCATAGTCTTGACCACCGGGATGGCACAGCTCTCCGCCAGCTCCAGCAGCTCGTCCCGGGCGTTGGCCAGCCACACGCCGCCGCCGGCGCAGATGAGGGGCTGCTTGGCCCGGGCGATGGCCTCCACCACCCGCTTGATCTGAAGATCGTTGCCCTTGACGCTGGGCTTATAGCCCCGGATGTTCACCGCATCCGGGTACTGGAATTTTTTCAGGGTCTGCTCCTGCACGTCGATGGGGATATCGATGAGCACCGGGCCGGGGCGGCCGGTGGAGGCGATGTGAAAGGCCTCCTTTACCACCCGGGGGATGTCGTTGGCGTCCTTCACCAGATAGCTGTGCTTGGAGAAGGGGGCCACGGCCCCGGTGATGTCCACCTCCTGAAAGATGTCCCGGCCCAGCAGATTGCTGGGCACCTGGCCGGTGATGGCCACCATGGGGATGGAGTCCATGTAGGCGGTGGCGATGCCGGTGATCAGGTTGGTGGCCCCCGGGCCGCTGGTCACCATGCACACCCCGACCTTTCCGCTCATGCGGGCGTAACCCGAGGCCATGTGCCCCGCGTTCTGCTCGGTCCGCACCAGGGTGTAGGCAATCTCCGGGTGCTCCTTCAGGGCGTCCACCGCCGGGCAGATGGTCGCTCCCGCGTATCCAAACATGTGCTCTACATTCTCTCGCTTCAAGCTCTCGATCAAAGCCTGCGCTCCATTCATCACACCGTCACCTCCGCAAATCACAAAACAAAAACGGCCTCGTCCCATCTCATTCGATAGGACGAAGCCGTATATTTACTCCGTGGTACCACCTAACTTCACAGGCAGGGCCTGTGCGCTCATTGCCCCGATAACGGTGGGCCTCCGTCCCCGCCTACTCAGGACTCGAAAAATGTCCCGTTCAGCAGGACGGCTCACGGGCGAGCTTCAGACTTGGGTCCTTTCCTGGAGCTTTCACCAGCCGCTCCTTCTCTGTGCGTCCAGACCCGCTTACTTCCCGGTCATTGCCATGGTATCTGATTGAACCGCCGGACGATACCGGCAAAATGTAACTTGCAATTATCTTACTCCCAACCTCGGGGAATTGTCAATTCTTTTTTTCGAACCAGATCTTCTGATGTGGTAAAATATTTTTTAACACAGCCTGCAACATTTTTGCTCCCTGCGGGGTGTTTGGGGTGAAAGGAGGAGAGGACATGGACCCAACTCAGGACCGGGACAGCCCGGAGGCGGTCATCCGGCGCTACTCGGACATGGTCTACCGCCTGGCCTTTGCCCGGACGGGGAACCGCAGCGACGCGGAGGACCTGTACCAGGAGGTCTTTCTCCGGTACCTCACCCGCGCGCCCGCCTTCACCTCGGAGGAGCACCGGAAGGCCTGGCTGCTGCGGGTGGCGGTGAACTGCGCCAACCGCTTCCACACCGCCCCGTGGCGAAAGCGCACCGAGCCCCTCAGCGAGGCCCTGTCCGTCCCCGCCCCGGAGGGGGAGGACCTGTGGGAGGAGCTGCGGCGGCTGCCGGAGAAGGACCGCACCGTTCTGCACCTCTACTACTATGAGGACATGACCACCGAGGAGATCGCTCAAATGCTGGACCGGAACCCGGCCACGGTGCGCTCCCAGCTGCTGCGGGCGAGGGCGAAGCTGAAAAAACTGCTGGTGGAGGAGGGATGACCCATGCGTAAGGAGTATAAGCAGATGATGGACCAGCTCTCCCCCCGGGAGGAGCTGGTGGAGCAGGTGCTGGCCCAGGCCGGCGCCCATGCGGAACCGAGACAGAACAGGAGGAGACCCATGCATAAAAAGAAATTGATTCTGGCCCTGGCCGCCGCCCTGGTGGTGCTCACCGGGTCGGCCTTTGCCGCCGCCTACCAGGCGGGGGTGCTGGATATTTTCTTCCGGGGAGATACCAGCAGTTTGGAGTCTTACCGCACCATCCAGTCTACCGAGGATGAGAACTACCGGCTGACGGTGGACAGCCTGCGGGACGGAGACGGATTGTATCTGTATCTCACGGTAGAGCCAAAAACCGAGCAGGCCACTCAGGCCCTTCCAGAAATCCAGTGGGGACCGGATACCTTCTCCTTCACCCCCGGCATGACAAAAGGCTGGTGGGAATCGGAGGAGACCACCAATCCGGAGGTCAGCCGCTCCTTCTCCATTGAGACGAATCTGACCTTAAAAGCACTGGAGACCCTGGAACCCATTACCTTTTCCACCAACTTCATGGCGGAGGACTGCACCCTCCAGCTGCCCATCGACCAGTCCGCCCCCACGGCAAGCCGGAGTATCAACCAGGAAATTGAGGTGAATCCCCTCATCGGGGAGACAGAATACTGGACGGATGTGACCATCTCCTCCACCCGGTTCTCCTATACCAGCGTACAGAATGAACGCGGCTATACAATGTTAAACGGTGGACGCGGTGTGGCGGACCCGCTGATCTTCCTGAAAATGAAAGACGGAAGCATTTTGACCCGCTCCCAGCTGGGGTTGGGCCCTGCGGGAGAGGAACAGATTCTGGATGTGGAAGGACTTCCGGAAGAAAAGCGGATGGACCGAATCATTGACCATTTTAATATCGTCATCGACCCCACCTAGGTGGAATCCCTGATCGTGGGCGGAATGGAGTTCCCCATGGACGGGTCGGACCCCAAGGAAGTTCAGATGGACGAGGCCCTGCTCCCCTTCTATGCGGAAGCCATGGACTATCAGGACACCCAGGGCAATCCCACATCCTACGTGTCCTCCATGGAGGAGCTGTGTGAAAAACTAGGGGCGGACTACGCCTGGGACCCGGAGACCAAAACGGCCACCGGAGTCTATCGCGACGTAACCCTGCGGCTTACCGCCGGGTCTGGAACTGCGGAGATCGACGAGATGTCTACCCCAATCCAGGAGTACACCCACAGCTACCAGGCCATTCAAAACGGAGACACCGTCGCCGTCCACCCCTGTATTTTTGAGGCGGCGTGGCAGATCGGCCTCTCCCAGGACTATATACGGACGATTGACCACGTGGACGGTCAGCCTGTTGCCGAGACGGAGTGGCTGGATTGGATTGTCATTCCCTGACCGGGCGCCAGGTGTGCCGCCCCTACGGAATGACCTGAGGTGGTGCGTCCGGGAGGCCGCGCCCTGCGTGGGATGGAATCTCAGGGACGGGCGGGTCTGGGACCCGCCCCTACGGTTCAAACGGACCGCCCTCATAACCAGCACCGTTTCCCTCATCCGTCACGGCTTCGCCGTGCCACCTTCCCCTAAAGGGGAAGGCAAAAGGCTTGGATTTCAAAGCCTTCCCCTTTAGGGGAAGGTGCCCCCGAAGGGGGCGGATGAGGTGTCTGTGTTTTGAACCAGGCGCGTTTGTTCGGCAACGCCAGGCGCAGGTGTGAAATCGCAGCCGTTGCAATTTTGGGGAAGACAGGGCCCAGTGGCCCGGCAGGAACTCAGACCAGCCACTCAGATTTTGCGCGCCGAAACTATTGCAAGACCTAACAGGTACGCGTCCCTCGTAAAGGGGGTCCGGGGAAAGCGGTCCTATGGACCTAGGCGGAGCATAGCGGAGCCGTAGTCCATCGGCCGCGTCCCCGGCGATCCTTTGGGTACTTTCCCCATCGCTGGGAAAGTACCTCGCCGCCCGCAGGCGGCGAAACTCCCCTGCGAAAAGAGCCACCCAGCGGCCCGATGAGGGCATCGGGCCCTACAAAAAAGCGTTCTATTATTGGCCCCTCATCCGCCCCAGTGTGCGCACTGGGGCACCTTCCCTCGAGGGGGAAGGCTTGGGGATGCGCGGCGAAACGCAGTTTCGCACAAAGTTCTTTTGCTGCTTTTCTTTCAAGAAAAGCAGAGGGCGGAGGCCAAACGGCCTCCGCCCAAAATCATATTCCAGAAAAACTCAGCACATCTTTGCGCCGGCGGGAATCTTGTCGTCGATCATCAGCAGGTTCAGGCGCTCCTCGCCCTTCTCGGTGTGGACGGCGGAGATGAGCATGCCGTTGGACTCCAGCCCCATCATCTTCCGGGGGGGCAGGTTGACGATGGCCACCAGGGTCTTGCCCACCAGCTCCTCGGGCTTATAGTACATGGCGATGCCGGAGAGGATCTGCCGGTCGGTGCCGGTGCCGTCGTCCAGGGTGAAGCGCAGCAGCTTGTTGGACTTCTTCACCGGCTGGCAGTCCTTGACCTTGACGGCCCGGAAATCGCTCTTGCAGAAGGTGTCGAAGTCCACCTTCTCGGTGAGCTGGGGCTCCACCTCCAGGTCGGGGAGGGCGGCCTTCTTGGCCTCCTCAGCGGCCTTGTCCAGCTCCTCCAGGGCCTTGGCGGCGTCGACGCGGGGGAACAGGTTGTCGCCCCGGACCACGGTGACGCCGGCGGGGAGGGAGCCGTACTGAGCGGCACTCTCCCAGGTGGAGCAGGCCTCACAGGCGCCGATTTGCCGCAGAATCTCGGCGGCGGAGTCGGGCATAAAGGGGGTGAGGAGGATGGCGGAGATGCGCAGCACCTCCAGGAGGTTATACATGACGGTGGCCAGACGGGTGCCGTTGGCCTCCATGTCCTTGGCCAGCACCCAGGGGGCGTTCTCGTCAATGTACTTGTTGGCCCGGCCGATGACCTTGAAGACCTCCGCCAGGGCGTTCTGGAAGGCGTAGTGCTCCATCTGCTCCTCATAGCGGCCCCGCAGGCCGGAGGCCAGGGAGATCAGCTCCTCGTCCAGGGCGTCCGCCTGCCGCGCCTCGGGCAGGGTGCCGCCGAAGTACTTGCCCACCATGGACACGGTGCGGCTGAGCAGGTTGCCCAGGTCGTTGGCCAGGTCCACGTTGATGGTGTTGATGAGGGCCTCGTTGGAGAAGTTGCCGTCGGAGCCGAAGGGGAAGGTGCGCAGCAGGAAGAAGCGCAGGGCGTCCACCCCGAACTTCTCCGCCAGGATATAGGGGTCCACCACGTTGCCCTTGGACTTGGACATCTTGCCGCCGTCCAGGAGCAGCCAGCCGTGGCCGAATACCTTCTTGGGCAGGGGCATGTCCATGCTCATGAGCATGGCGGGCCAGATGATGGAGTGGAAGCGGACGATCTCCTTGCCCACGAAATGCACGTCGGCGGGCCAGTACTTGTCGTAGTCGTGGTACTGATCGTTGAGGAAGCCCAGGGCGGTGGTGTAGTTGAACAGGGCGTCCACCCACACATAGACCACGTGGCCCGGGTCGAAGTCCACCGGCACGCCCCAGGTGAAGGAGGTGCGGGAGACGCACAGGTCCTCCAGGCCGGGCTTGATGAAGTTGTTCACCATCTCGTTCACCCGGCTGCGGGGCTCCAGGAAGTCGGTGTCCTCCAGCAGGTGCTGGATCTTGTCCGCGTACTTGCTCAGGCGGAAGAAGTAGGCCTCCTCCTCCGCGTCCTGGACCTCCCGGCCGCAGTCGGGGCACTTGCCGTCCACCAGCTGGGACTCGGTCCAGAAGGACTCGCAGGGCTTGCAGTACTTGCCCACATAGCGGCCCTTGTAGATGTCCCCCTTCTCGTACATCTTCTTGAAAATCTTCTGAATGGCGGACACGTGGTAGTCGTCGGTGGTGCGGATGAAACGGTCGTTGGAAATGTTCATCAGCTTCCACAGGTCCTTGACCCCCCGGGGGCCCTCCACGATGCGGTCCACGAACTCCTTGGGGGAGACGCCGGCCTCCTTGGCCTTGTCCTCGATCTTCTGGCCGTGCTCGTCGGTGCCGGTGAGAAACAGCACGTCGCAGCCGGTGAGCCGCTTATACCGGGCCATGGCGTCGGTGGCCACGGTGCAGTAGGTGTGGCCGATGTGCAGCTTGTCGCTGGGGTAGTAGATGGGGGTGGTGATATAAAACTTTTTATTTTCCATGGGTGATGCTCCTCCCAAATTCAATTCCAAATTATTCTTCCACGGGGCCGGACTCCGGCTGGGGCATTCGCGGGCCGTCCGGCGTCTGGACCGGCCGGGACGGGCCGAAACGGTTCCGGGACAGGGCCATCAGAGCTCCCAGGGTGCACAGCACAAAGGACAGGGTGCTGAGGATCTGGAACAGGCCGGGGCGGTCTGCCAGGGATGCAAGCCCCAGAGAGATGCCCATCACTGCAAAGAAGGTGAAGCGGACCGGGTGGGGGCGGCGGTAGAAGAAGGCCGCCTGCTGATACAGGGCCAGCAGCAGGAACACAGCCGCCAGCAGGGGAATGAATACCCGGATCAGAATGGGGTCCCGGGAGTCCTCCTGATAGAGGGCCATCAGCCAGGGCAGGGCCGCGTAGGCGGGCAGGGCGGCGGGAGCCCGGACCTGGAGCCCGGTGATGCCGCGGTAGTTGTTCCGCCCGGAGACCAGGGCCCCGATGGAACCCACCAGGCAGAACAGCACCGACAGCCCAAAGGCCACGGGGAGCATGTTGTGCTGGGGGTCGATCTGCCAGGCCTGGTATTGATACATCAGCTCAGGCACGCCGGCTGCGGCGGAGAGCAGGAAACACATGCCGCCGGCGGTCATCACCGTCATGTAACCGGTGCTGGGGCAGAGGAAGGACTGCTCCGGCTTCTCCGCCGCCGTGCCCCCCCGGCCCAGCAGCAGGGCCAGCGCCCCCATCAGCACCGTCCAGACCACCAGGGCCAGAGAGGCGGGGGCGCCGTGGGCAAAGAGCTCGGTGGACGGATCGTAGGCGGAGGCATACTGCCACAGCCGCAGCAGGAATCCCACCGCCCCGCCGGCCAGGGCCAGGACGGGCAGGAAAATGTCTTTTCGCATGGTTCAAAAAACCTCCTCGGGGAAAACGGGGCCGCATGCGGCCCAACAGGTGTTTATCATAATGCGTGCGGAACAAAGCCGAAAGCCGAAGCGTTCAAGGCGTTCGGCTTTGTTCAAGTGGAGATTTGCACGGGTGTGCCGCGCAAATCAACCGCAAAGCGGTTGATTCAGCAGACATTATCATAGCCTATTTTCCCCAAAAACGCAAGAATAAAAGGAGAAAGATCCCAGCGGCCGCCGGGATCTTCCTCTGCAGCACAATTTCTGCCCAGATTACCTCAGCCGGGGGGCATTGACGCCGGACTGTCCGCCGCCGGTGGGGTCCCGGAACTGGAACCACAGGGCCAGGACCAGCAGAATGATGCCCACCAGGGAGAGGACGTTGGCCATGGCCTGCCCCATCATGCCCATATTGACCAGGAGATTGACCGCCGCCACCAGCACCAGGGAGAGAAGCAGGAGGTTTCGGGAGGTGCGGTTCATACGCTTGCGGCGGCCGTCGGAGGCAAACTCCGACTCCATGGCCGGGGCGCTGGCCGCGTTTCTTTTCTGCTGGGGATGGCGCTTTTTATGTTTCTTCTGACTCATGGAATGTCTGCTCCTTACTTAAAATCAGTCTCAATTTTCCTCAGAAATCCAAAGTTCTCTGGATGACGGCCCCGCCCACCACCAGGTCGCCGTCGTAAAAGACCACCGACTGCCCCGGGGTAATGGCCCGCTGGGGCTGCTCAAAGGTGACCCGGGCGGTGTCCGGACCGGTCTGCTCCAGCACGGCGGGCTGGGGGGCCATGCGGTAGCGCACCTTGGCCCATACCTTCAGAGGGGCCTCCAGACGCTCCATAGGGATCAGATTCAGCTCCCGGGCGGTGAGGGTTCTGCGGAACAGGGAGGCGTTGTCCCCCAGCACCACGGCGTTGTCCTCCGGCCGGACCTGCTGCACGTACAGCCGCCCCTGGCTGGAGGACACCCCCAGCCCCCGGCGCTGGCCCACCGTGTAGTGGATGATCCCCTGGTGGGTCCCCAGCACGTTCCCACTCGTATCCAGGAAGGGGCCAGAGGGGTACTCCCGGCCGGTGTGGTGCCGGAGAAAGGCGGCGTAGTCCCCATCGGGGACAAAGCAGATGTCCTGGCTGTCCCGCTTCCGGGCGCTGACCAGGCCGTGCTCCTGGGCAATGGTCCGGATCTCCTCTTTGGACAGCCGGCCCAGGGGGAGGCGCACCCGGGCGAGCTGCGCCTGGGTGAGAGACCAGAGGACATAGCTCTGGTCCTTCTCCGGGTGGAGGGCCTTTTTCAGTAGGAAGCGGCCGGAGCTCTCGTCCCGCTCCACCTGGGCGTAGTGGCCGGTGGCCAGAAGGGGATAGCCAAGCTTGTCCGCCTCCTCCAGAAGGGCGCCGAATTTGATGGTCCGGTTGCACACCACACAGGGGTTGGGGGTGCGGCCCGCCTCATACTCCGCCGCGAAGGGGTCCATGACGCATTGGGCAAAGCGGTCGGACAGGTCCAGGGTGTAGTGGGGGATGCCCAGCTGGGCGGCCACCGCCCGGGCGTCCTCCGCATCCTGAAGGGCGTGGCAGGCTTCTCCCCGGCCCGGGGCCAGGTCCTCCGGCTGAAACAGGCGCAGGGTGACGCCGGCGGTTTCCCAGCCCTCCTGCCGGAGCAGCCAGGCGGCCACGGAGCTGTCCACTCCGCCGCTCATGGCTACGGCAATGGTGTTGTGCAAAAGGGGTCCTCCTTTCCGGCAAGGCCGAACGCGATTAACTGAAAGTATACCACACTTTACGATCCGGCGCAACCGCCGGAGCCCCTTGGCTTTTCCCGCCCTCTGAGGCGGAGAGCGGCCGGGAGGCGGATATACATTTAGTATTGAATGAAAACTTGCACCGGAAAAAACACAAGATATAGTGGACAAGGGGGGCGGCATGTGCTATAATCAGGACCCGTGAACTGCGGCCGGCCCCGCCGGCTTTATCATAAGACCGAGAGAAGGAGAGAGCGACCAATGAAAGTGATCAAACGGGACGGCTCTGTTGTGGATTATGACCGCAGCAAGATTGCCACTGCCATTGGAAAGGCCAACGCCGAGGTGCCCCAGGAGGAACGGTTGTCCCAGAAGGGCATCGACGCCATCATCGACCGCATCGAGGGATTGAAGCGTCCCCGCATGCTGGTGGAGGACATCCAGGACCTGGTGGAGCAGGGGCTGGTGGCCGAGAACAAGTTCCACCTGGCCAAGACCTACATCATCTACCGCTATAACCGGGCCCTGGTGCGGAAGGCCAACACCACCGACGAGTCCATCCTCTCCCTGCTGCGCAACGAGAACAAGGAGCTGGCCGAGGAGAACTCCAACAAGAACACCATGATCGCCGCCACCCAGCGGGACTACATCGCCGGCGAGGTGAGCCGGGACCTGACCCGCCGCATCCTCCTGCCCGAGTACATCTCCAAGGCCCACGACGAGGGGACCATCCACTTCCACGACGCGGACTACTTCATCCAGCCCATCTTCAACTGCTGTCTCATCAACATCGGGGACATGCTGGACAACGGCACCGTGATGAACGGCAAGCTCATCGAGTCCCCCAAGAGCTTCCAGGTGGCCTGCACCGTCATGACCCAGATCATCGCCTGTGTGGCCTCCAACCAGTACGGCGGCCAGAGCGTGGACCTGCGCCACCTGGGCAAGTACCTGCGTCGGAGCCGGGAGAAGTTCCGCAAGCACATGTCCTATGAGTGCGCCGGTCAGGTGGACGAGGCCACCCTGGAGCGGCTGGTCAATGACCGGCTGCGCGACGAGCTGAAGAGCGGCGTGCAGACCATCCAGTACCAGATCAACACCCTGATGACCACCAACGGCCAGTCCCCCTTCGTGACCCTGTTCCTGAACCTCCAGGAGGACGACCCCTATCTGGAGGAGAACGCCATGATCGTGGAGGAGGTGCTCCGCCAGCGGCTGGAGGGCATCAAGAACGAGAAGGGTGTGTACATCACCCCCGCCTTCCCCAAGCTGGTGTATGTGCTGGACGAGCACAACTGCCTGAAGGGCGGCAAGTACGACTACATCACCGAGCTGGCCGTCAAGTGCTCCGCCAAGCGGATGTACCCCGACTACATCTCCGCCAAGAAGATGCGGGAGAACTATGAGGGCAACGTGTTCTCCCCCATGGGCTGCCGCTCCTTCCTGGCCCCCTGGAAGGACGAGAACGGAAACTACAAGTTCGAGGGCCGCTTCAACCAGGGCGTGGTCTCCCTGAACCTGCCACAGATCGGCATTCTGGCCCGGGGGGACGAGGACAAGTTCTGGAAGCTGCTGGATGAGCGCCTCCAGCTGTGTTTCGAGGCTCTCATGTGCCGCCACAACGCTCTGAAGAACGTGCGCTCCGATTCCAGCCCCATCCACTGGCAGTACGGGGCCATCGCCCGCCTGCCCAAGGGGGCCCCCATCGAGCCCCTGCTGTACGGCGGCTACTCCTCCATCTCCCTGGGCTACATCGGTCTGTATGAGGTGACCAAGCTCATGCGGGGCTGCTCCCACACCGAGCCCGGCGGTCGGGAGTTCGCCATGCAGGTGATGAACCGGCTCCGCGCCGCCTGCGACGGGTGGAAGAGGGAGACCAACATCGGCTTTGCCCTGTACGGCACCCCGGCGGAGAGCCTGTGCTACCGCTTTGCCCGCATCGACAAGGAGCGCTTCGGCACCATCCCCGACGTCACCGACAAGGGCTACTACACCAACAGCTACCACGTGGACGTGCGGGAGCACATCGACGCCTTCGACAAGTTCACCTTTGAGAGCCAGTTCCAGAAGATCTCCACCGGCGGGTGCATCTCCTATGTGGAGATCCCCAACATGCGCCACAACCTGGAGGCCCTGAAAGAGGTGGTCCGGTTTATCTACGACAACATCCAGTACGCCGAGTTCAACACCAAGAGCGACTACTGCCAGTGCTGCGGCTACGACGGGGAGATCATGATCAACGACGACTTCCAGTGGGAGTGCCCCGTGTGCCACAACAAGGACCAGAACAAGATGAATGTCACCCGCCGCACCTGCGGATACCTGGGTGAAAACTACTGGAACGTGGGCAAGACCAAGGAGATCAAGTCCCGGGTCCTGCACCTGTAATCCCTCCAGGGGGGGACGTTGTCCCCCCTAGATACGGCGGCGGTTCCCAAGGAAACCGCCGCCGATACCCCCCTCGCCTTTTCACGGAAAAGGCGGACCTGGCCGCCGCGGCCAGGGGTCGAGGTGTCCTGCGGCGAAGCACCCGCAAGGGGTACGCCGTATCCGTAAGGCGGCAAAGCCGCCAACGGCTACGCAGTCAATTCGCCTTCGGACTTTTTTAAATTCTTTCCGCCTGCGGCGGAAACTCTGCGAGGCTGTGAAAGAGGAATGAACTACGCTGATATCCGCCCCATTGACGTGGCCAACGGGCCGGGCATCCGGGTCTCGGTCTTTGTGTCCGGCTGCACCCACGCCTGTCCGGAGTGCTTCAACCCGGAGGCCTGGGATTTTGAATATGGGAACCCCTTCACCCAGGAGTCGGTGGACACGGTGCTGAAGGCCCTGGAGAAGCCCTACATCAAGGGGCTGTCTCTCCTGGGGGGCGAGCCCTGCCACCCCCGGAACCAGGGGGCGGTGCTGGATCTGGTGCGCCAGGTGCGGGAGCGCTTCCCAGAGAAGGACATCTGGTGCTACACCGGGTATCTGTTCGAGGACCTGGCCGCCGGAAAGGTGGGAGAGCACGGCCGGGCGCTGCTGGAGCAGCTGGACGTGCTGGTGGACGGGCCCTTTGTCATCGGCCTGAAAAACCTGGGCCTGCGGTTCCGGGGCTCCTCCAACCAGCGGATCATAGAGGTACGGCCCTCCCTGGAGCGGGGGGAGCCGGTGCTGTGGGACGAGACCTCAGTGGAATAAGAAAAAATAGAGACGGCCGTTGGCCGTCTCTATTTTTGCGTTTTGGCCCAGGCGCGCAGGCAGCCCAGGGCCTGGGGGGACAGGAGGAGCAGGGCGGTCAGATTGGGCAGGGCCATGAGGGCGTTGCACAGGTCCACCAGCTGCCACAGGGGGGAGACGTCGGATACGGCCCCCAGCACGATGCACCCCAGAAAGACCGCACGGTAGAGGGGCAGAAACCGGTCCCCGCCGGTGAGGTAGCGCAGCCCCTGCTGTCCGTAGCAGCTCCACCCCAGAATGGAGGAGAAGGCAAAGAGAATGAGGCTCAGGGCCACCACCCACTCCCCGGCGGGACCCAGCACCGAGGCGAAGGCCCGGGCGGTGAGGGGGACCCCCAGGCTGGAGCCGGGGACCTGGCCGCTCTGGAGCTGAAAGAGAGCATCCTCCGGCACGTACACGCCGCTGACCAGGATGACCAAGGCGGTGACGGAGCACACCAGGAGGGTGGAGACAAACACCTCGAAGATGCCCCACATCCCCTGCCGGGCGGGGTGGTCCGCCTGGGCGGCCCCGTGGGCCATGGCGGAGGTGCCCAGCCCCGCCTCATTGGTGAACACCTCTCGGGCCACCCCGTGGCGCAAGGCGGCGGACAGGGCGTAGCCGCTCCCGCCCCCCAGGGCGGCCTCCGGGTTCAGAGCGCAGGAGAAGATGAGGGAGAAGGCCCGGGGCAGCTCCTCCGCCCGGACGAGCAGCACCAGGGCGCCGCTCCCCAGGTACAGCAGGGCCATAGCGGGCACCAGCCGCTCCGACACCCGGGCCACCCGGCCCATGCCCCCCACCATGACCAGCCCGGCCAGCAGGGCGGTCCCCATCCCCACCGGCAGCCGGTCCCAGCCGAAGGCGGACTGGAGGGCGGAGGCGATGGAACCCGATTGTACCAGATTCCCGCCCGCCAAGGCGGCGGGGAGGCAGGCCAGGGCGAACCAGGCGGCCAGCCGGGGGGCGTGGAGGCCGTCCCGCAGGTAGAACATGGGGCCGCCCTGCCGCCCTCCCCCGGGGACGGCGGTCTGATACTGCACAGACAGCAGTTTTTCCACACACCCTGTGGACATGCCCAGCAGGGCGGACGCCCACATCCAGAACACCGCCCCCGGCCCTCCCAGGTAGATGGCCATGGCCACCCCGGCGATGCTGCCCGTGCCGATGGTGGAGGCCAGGGCGGTGGCCAGGGCCTGGAGGGAGGAGATGCCGCCGCCTTTAGAGGCGCGACTGGTGTGGAGCAGGCTCCCCGCCGTCACCCGCCACCACAGTCGGAAATGCCGCAGAGGGAAGAAACCGCTCCCCACCGTCAGCACCAGGCCGGTGAACAGAAAGAGCCCCAGCAGCCAGGGGTTCCACAGCGCGTCGGCCAGCCGGCCCAGGAGAGACACGGAACACCACCTCCCAAACAAGAGCGCCGGGGACCGCCCGCAGGCGGTCCCCGGCTGGTTCAGTGTATGAGGGGCGGGGGAGAGGTAGTCCTGATTTCAGCTCTCCATCCGGTCGGTGACCTTGTAAATTAGATACAGGATCACCGCCAGGACGGCAGCAATCCCCGCGTGGAGGGAGAACAGAGTCTGCCGCAGGAGCATGCAGATGAGGAAGAATAGCACCATGCCTACAAATATCCCAATCACCTGCACCTTGGTGGGACTCCGGTCCTCAAATGAAGTGCGGCAGACATACTCCACCAAACCATAGGAAAAGGCAATGATGAGGGCGCCCCCCAGCAGCTGTCCCAGCTTGACAGGCAGCCACAGGGTGAATGGTCCCTGAATGACAGCGGTGAACAGACTGAATCCCAACCAGATGACCACCAGCACCGCAGCGGACAGGCTGACCACGCTCAAACCGTAGATGGTCCGCTCTCTGGCACTGCGCCGGGGCAGCTCCGCCAGAATCTCATCGCAGAAGGCCTGATAGTTTGTCCCGATGATGGTCTGGGCACTCTGACCACGGGCCTCTCCCTCCAGAAGCATCTCGGTAATATCCCGGCGCACCTGCTCCTGCTGCAGAATAGGAGTAGAGGAGCCCCGCAGATAGGCCACAATGTCTGTGAGGACCTTCTGATTGTCCGGAGAGAGCTCCTTTTCACGCTGGTTATTCTCCTCCAGCAGCTGTTTGGTGGCTTTATTCATGGTCAGCATCTCCTTTCAGGGCGGAGAGCAGATTGCCCACCGCTTGAGACAGCTCGTTATAGTTTTGAATGAATTGCTGGAGCTCGGCCTCCCCTGTCGGGGTGAGGGAGTAGTATTTCCGCTTTGGCCCCAGCTCCGAGGGGCGGAAGGCGGCGGCCACCAGGCCGTTTTTCTCCAGCCGCAGCAGCAGGGGGTAGATGGTGCCCTCTGGAATGGTTCCGAAGCCGTAGGCGGCCAGCTGGCTGGAGATCTCATAGCCGTAGGTCTCCTTTTGGGAGAGAATGCCCAGAATGCACCCCTCCAGGGTCCCCTTGAGCATTTGGGATGGGATCATGGGCGGACCTCCTATCTATCTTGCATTACAAAGTACCTTGCGACTATATTGTAAAACAAGATAGCTGCGCTGTCAAGAGCGAAAATCAAGTCCCGCCAAATTTTTTGCGCACTGGGGAGAGAAGGACGCAAAAAAGCGGGCCCGAGTGATTCGGGTCCGCTTTTGATAGCTGATGATAGCTGACTTTGCGCTTAGTTCTTCAGAGCGGCGCGGGCGGCGCGCTTCTTGCCGTAAGCGACGATGGCTACAACATAGGCGACCATCAGGACTACGCCAATGGGATAGGCGACGGTCCAGGGCAGGTTAAAGCCGATGGTGGCGTTGGCAATGAAGCTGGAGCAGATAAAGGTGTAGAAGGCGCCCGGAATCAGGGGCATCCATGCAAACTTAGACTTACCGCTCTCAAACAGCCACACAGAGATACAGATAAAGGCGAACAGAGACAGGGTCTGGTTGGACCAGGCGAAGTAGCGCCACAGGGTGTTGAAGCCGTTGCTGTCCATCTTGGCCCACACGATAATGGCGGCCACCAGCACGAACACCGGGGCGGCCAGGCCCAGGCGCTTGCCGTTGGTGGACTGGTCCAAATGGAAGGACTCAGACAGGGTCAGGCGCAGAGCCCGCAGCGCGGTGTCGCCGGAGGTGATGGGCAGGACGATAACGCCCAGGAGAGCGATGATGCCGCCCACATTGCCCAGGATGTCTCGGCAGACCACGCCGATGGTGTCGGTGGCCAGGGAGGCGTCGGCGGCCTGCAGGCCCAGGTTGTAAACGCCCATGGCGCCGGCGGCCCACACCATGGCGATGAAGCCCTCCAGAACCATCATGTTGTAGAAGGTCATGCGGCCCTGCTTCTCGCTCTTCACGGTGCGGCTGATGATGGCCGTCTGAGTGGAGTGGAAGCCGGACAGGATGCCGCAGGCCACAGTGACAAAGAACACGGGCAGGAAGTGACCCGGGTTGCTAAAGAAGTAATCCTGATAGCTGAAAGCCGCCTGAGCGCCGTCAGCGCCGGTGGTGAAAGCCAAAGGAGCCACCCACTCGTCCCACAGGTTCAGCAGGGGATAGCCATGGGCAAAGATACCCACGAACACGCCCACGGCGGAGAACAGCAGGATGGCGCCGAAGATGGGGTAGATGCGGCCGATGATGGCGTCAATGGGGAACACGGTGGCGATCAGGTAATACAGGAAGATCACGCCGTAGATGATCCAGGTCTTGGGATCGGTGGCAGCGCCGGAGAAGCCGAACACCTGCTTGGCGGCGATGTCGCCGGGGGTGTACACGAACACGGCGCCCACCAGCAGAAGCAGCACGCACACAAAGATGTTGTACACGGTGAAGATGCCCTTGTTAGTGTACTTACGGATCATTTCAGACATCTGGGTACCGCCGTCACGCAGGCAGATCATACCGCAGAAGTAGTCGTGCATTGCACCACCGATGATGTTGCCGATGGGGATGGTGATGAACGCGATGGGGCCAAACAGGATGCCCTGAATGGGGCCCAGGATGGGGCCTGTGCCTGCGATGTTCAGCAGGTTGATCAGGCTGTTCTTCCAGCAGCGCATGGGCACGTAGTCCACGCCGTCCTGCTTGGCATAGGCGGGGGTTGCCCGGTCGTCCGGCCCGAAGACCTTTTCGCACAGCGTGCCATAGAGGGCGGCGCCGCCGAAGAGGATGACAAGGCCGATGATGAAGGTTGCCATACACACACTCTCCTTTTACTCTCTTGAGCTCACCGGCCCGCTTGGACAGACGCCTGGCAAAACGCCTCCCTTCCGCGCCGGCTGGCTGGTTTGGGAGGCCATGTCGAAGGATATGTACAAAGGGGACGGCATAAGCCCTCCGCCCGCCCACACCGGCGGGCGCTCTCTCGCCCGGGGACCGCCGGCACGCGTGACCTGCGGGCAGCCCCAAAGCGGTTTTTAGTATAGCACAGAATTTGTAAATGTAAAGGGGTATTTCTGACGAAATTTTCAAAAGGAGGAAGAAAAATTGAACAGGAACAGATTTAAGATTCACTTAAATTTTAGAAAGGCTGTAAAAAGGGGAGTAAGGCGTGGGTTATGACTCAAAGACCAGCGTGTAGGACGGTCGCTGTCCCCTGAAGCGGCCTCTGCAGTGAAATTAAGAGCGGAAATAAGAGAAACGCGGCCAAGCGCCCGACAGCGATTGACAGAACAGGGGGCATCGGGTACAATGAGGCTTGCAAATTCCAAACGGACGGGAGAGGAGGTGCGGCGCGATGGCCTTTCGACCGGTCCGAATCCATATCCCCAGCCGGGAAGAATTCTGGAATCGCTGGCGGCGTCTGGCCGGCCCATCCCTCTTTTTTCTGGCGGTGATTTACTACGAGGAGCTTTTCTTAAAGCTCTACTGTTTCCATGGGGTGTCTCTCCCCGGTCTCCTGTTCACCCTGCTGTTTTCCGCTCCGCCCGCCCTGGTGCTGGGGGCGCTGTGCGGCGGTGCGGGGCGCCGGTGGGGACCGGGGCTCCTGGTGGGGCTCACCGCCCTGATCTCCCTGTGGATGGGGTCGCAGACTATCTACTACCACCTGTTCAAAACCTTCCTGACGCTCTTTTCCCTGACCAAAATGGCCATGGTGGCCGGGGCCTTCGGCGACATGGCGGTGGGGGAGATTTTGCTCAACTGGTTCCCCATTCTGATGATGGCCGTCCCTGTGGTTCTGGCTTTCCAGTTCCGAAACAGGGTGTGTTCTGGACAGCCCCTGCTGTCCAGAATGCCGCTGAAATGGGTGGGGCTGGCCGCTGCGGTCCAGCTGATTGCCATGGGAATCGTGCTGTGCTGCGGCAGCGGGGTGCTCTCCCTGCGGTATATCTACTACCAGGCCGCCGCCCCCGTATTGGAGGTACAGAACTTCGGCATGCTCACCCAGACCCAGCTGGAGGTGCGGCGGGTCCTCTTTGGCATCCAGCCGGACGATCAGGTCCTCCCCAAACAGGAGCTTCGGCGGACCGGGCGCATCCTGGAGAGCCAGACGGCCATGGAGGGGACTGAGCCGGAGGTCCACGCTATGGACATCGACTTTGAGGCCCTCAAGGAGCGGGACGCGGACGTGCCGGAGCTGGTGGACATGCACGACTACTTCTCCAAGGTAAAGCCCACGGCGAAAAATGAGTGGACCGGCCGTTTTCAGGGAAAAAACCTCATCTGGATCGTGGCAGAGGCCTTTTCCGACCAGATGCTGGACCCGGAGCGGACCCCTACCCTGTGGAAGCTGTCCCATGAGGGGATCATCTGCGACAACTTCTATACCCCGCTGTGGGGGGTATCCACCTCAGATGGGGAGTATGTGACCACCACCGGCCTGATTCCCAAGCCCGGTGTGTGGAGCTACTCCGAGTCCTCGGACAACTATATGCCCTTCGGTTTCGGAAATCAGTTCCAGAAGCTGGGGTACCGGACGCTGGCCTACCACGACTACCTCTACACCTACTACGACCGGAACCTGTCCCACCCCAACATGGGCTATGAGTATTACGGCATTGGGAACGGCCTGGAGCTGGAACAGGTTCAGCCCCCCTCCGACCGGGAGATGATGGAGGAGATCGTTCCCCAGTTTGTGAATGAGGACCAGTTCATGGTCTATATTCTCACCGTGAGCGGCCACCTCAACTATACCCGGGAGGAGAACGCCCAGGCGGACCGTCACTACGACGAGGTGGCCGACCTGCCCTACAGTGAGCCGGTGAAATGCTACCTGGCCAGCCAAATGGAGCTGGAACTGGCCATGGAGAGCCTGATGGATCAGCTGGAGGCGGCGGGCAAGCTGGACGACACGGTGATCGTCCTCTCCGCAGACCACTACCCCTACGGCCTCACCGACGAGGAGTACAGCGAGCTCTTCGGCCACCCAGTGGACCCGGTCTTTGAGATCTATGAAAATTCCCTGATCCTGTGGAGCGCCGACCTAGAGGAGCCCGTCCATGTGGACAAGTACTGCTCCAGCCTGGACGTGATGCCCACCCTGGCCAATCTGTTCGGCCTGGAGTACGACTCCCGTCTGATGGCGGGGCGGGATATCCTGTCCGACGAGCCGGGCCTGGTCATCTTCTCCAATTACAGTTTTCTCACCGACCAGGGGGCCTACGACTCCACCACCGACACCTTCACCATGTTCGACGGCAGCGAGCCCGACCCGGACTATGTGGCCGAGCGGGTGGCCGAGGTGCAGAACCGGGTGGCCTACTCGGCGGCCATCCTGGACTGGGATTACTACCGGGTGGTGTTTGGGTCGGAGTAGCTTCCATCCCAAGCCCTCCGAAAGCAAAAAGCCCGCCTCCCTCAAGAGGGAGGCGGGTAATTTTTTTATTTAAACCAGCCCAGGGGCCGGAGTATCTTTGGTCTGCCACCCGGAGCAGACCGTTGTCCGGGCCGGGTGGCAGTGAGGCGCTTTTGCGCCATAGGTTCAGGTGCCGGCCCGTCAAAGCGGGCGGGGAGCCTGGGGACCGCAGGCGTGCGGGACCTGTGGTCCAGGTGCGGCGCATTTGGAGGGATACGCCGCTGTCAAAGGGGGAAAACATGTGGATCCTTGATCCAAGAACAGGATACCACATCGGCCCAAAAAATTATCAAGAAATTGGGACAAAAACGTGAATAAATTGTGAATCTTTCGGCACCTTTCACAAAGAGAAAAAGCCGCGCGGAGCATTGCTCCGCGCGGCTTTGCAGTTTTATGTTAGGTGCCCAGCTCGATCCACAGGTCGTTGTACAGGGCCAGGGTGTCCGCCGGCAGGTTCTCGTACATGGAGCAGTTCTCCAGCACGGAGTCGGGGGCGGCCATGATCTCGTACAGATCCATGTCCAGGGGTTCGCCGTAGGTCTCCTCATAGTAGGCGGGGTACTGCTCCAGGGCCTCGGTGTTGGGGGAGGCGTACCAGATGAAGTCCATGTTCTTCAGGTTGGACTCGGTGGAGGCGATGAAGTTGATCCACTCGTGGGCCTCGTCCACATTCTGGGCGTCCTTCAGGATGCACATGGAGTCCACAAACCAGTTGGAGCCCTCCTCGGGGATGACGAAGGCCAGGTCAGGGTTGGCCTCGTACATGGTCAGGAAGTCGCCGGCGTAGTAGGTGGCGATGGCCAGGTTGCCGCCCTCCATGATCTGGAAGATCTCGTCCATGCCCTGGCCGGCGTACACGCCCCGGGCCTTGGCGTCGGCCACCAGCTCATAGGCCTCCCGGATCTGGGCCTCATCGGTGGTGTTCACATCATAGCCCAGGTAGTACAGAGCCATGGCGAAGGCGTCCCGGGAGTTGTCAATGAGCAGGATGTTTCCGGCGTAGTCGTCGGAGAACATGGCCCCCCAGCTGGTGATGGGCTCATCCACCATGGTGGTGTTGTAGATGATGCCCAGGGTGCCCCAGGTGTAGGGGACGGAGTACTCGTTGTTGGGATCAAAGGACAGGTTTTTGTACTGCTCGCCGATCTTCTCGTAGTTGGGGATCTTGCTGTAATCCAGCTTCTGGAGCCAGTCTTCCTCGATCAGCCGGGCGATCATATAGTCAGAGGGGACGATGACATCGTAGTTGACGCCGCCGGTCTGAAGCTGGGAGTAGAGCTCCTCGTTGGAGGGAGCGGTATTGTAGTTTACCTTGATACCGGTTTCTTCCTCAAACTGTGTAATCAGATCGGTGTCGATATACTCGCCCCAACTGCACACATTTACTTCCCGCTGGCCGGAGCTGGTATTGCTGCCGGTGCTGCCGGAAGTGCTGGAAGTCTCATTCATGGCACACCCGGACAGGAACAGGCCCGCCGCCACACTGGTGGCGAGGGTCAAAGCTACGATTTTTTTCAACTGATCATTCCTCCAATATGATTTGATTTGGTGTATCTCCAGGCCCGCGGGCCGTGAGAACAGGGGGGGAAGGGGATGGGGGGCGCTATTTCTGCGCTGTACTGCGGCGAAGGGCCTTTTCCTGACGGGCCTCCCGCACGTTGATGATCACAAGAAGGATCAGGACCACCACGAACAACAGAGTGGATACCGCGTTGAGCTCCGGACTCACCCGGCGGCGCACCATGCCGTAGATCTCAATGGACAGGGTGGAGGCCGAACCGGCGGTGAAGTAGGAGATGACGAAGTCGTCGATGCTCATGGTGAAGGCGATGAGGGCGCCGGAGACGATGCCCGGTTTGATCTCCGGGACGATCACCTTCCAGAAGGCTCCCATCCAGGTGCAGCCCAGATCCTGGGCCGCGTCGATGAGGCTGCTGTCCATCTGCCGCAGCTTGGGCAGCACGTTCAAAATGACATAGGGGATGTCGAAGGACAGGTGGGCCAGCAGCAGGGTGCCGAAGCCCATCTCCAGCCGGGGGAGGGTGCGGCGGAAATTCTCCTCCAGGAAGGTGACAAAGTCGTTCCAGCCGCCGATGACCGCCACAAAGAAGATGCACAGGGCCACGCCGGTGACGATGTCCGCGTTCATAATGGGGATGTTGTTCACCGACAAAATGGGCTCCCGCCAGCGCTTTTTCATGCCGTACAGGCCCACCGAGGCGAAGGTGCCGGCCACAGTGGAAATAAGGGTGGCCAGAACCGACACCAACAGGGTGGTGTAGACCGCCTCCATCATCCGGCGGTCCTGAAAGAGCTCCTGATACCAGCGCAGGGAGAAGCCCTCCCACACCACGTTGCTCCCGCCGGCGTTGAAGGAAAACACCACCAGCAGAAGAATAGGGGCGTACAGGAACAAAAAGACCAGGGCCATAAAAAGCCGGTTTCCAATGCGATGCTGTCTCATAGGATCACCGCCTGTTCCTCGCCCTCACCGAAGCGATTCATGATCCACATGCAGGCCACCACAATAATCATCATCACCAGGGCGATGGCGCTGCCCAGGTGGGGGTTATAGGCTCCGCCCAGGAACTGCTGCTCGATGAGGTTGCCCAGCAGCATCTGGTTGTTGCCGCCCATCATCCGGGAGATGGCGAAGGTAGACACAGAGGGGACGAACACCATGGTCACCCCGGACAGCACCCCCGGCAGGGACAGGGGAAGGGTTACCCGGCGGAACACCCCCGCCGAGCTGGCGCCCAGATCCCGGGCGGCCTCCACCAGGGAGTGGTCCAGCTTGATGATGACCGAGTAGATGGGCAGCACCATAAAGGGCAGGTAGTTATACACCATGCCCAGCACCACCGCCCCCTGGGTGCGGATCATGGGGAAGAAGGAGATGTCGGTGCCGAAGATGCTGTTGATCAGACTGAACAGGCCGATGGCCTCAAAGAAGTTGTTCAGGATTCCGTTGTTTTCCAGAATAGCCATCCAGGCGTAGGTGCGCAGCAGGAAATTGACCCACATGGGCAGCATGATGATGACCATGGCCACCCGCTGAAAGCCGGGGCCCTCCTTGGCCATCACATAGGCCAGGGGGTAACCGATGAGCAGGCACACCAAGGTGGCCACCAGGGCCAGCTGGAAGGAGCGGGCGAAGATCACCGTGTAGGTGCCCATCCGGGAGAAATTGTCCAGGGTAAAGCCGCCGATGTCCGCGGCGGTTTCCCCGGAGGTGGTGAAGGCGTAGACCACCACCAGCAGAATCGGGACGATGACCACCAGAGCCATCCAAAGCACATAGGGGCCCGCCAGCCAGGAGAGCTTATTCTTCATCCCGCTCCTCCTCTTCCTCCTCGGGCTCGAGGGTGGCGTCGCCGATCTCATCATACTCCTCGGAGTAGGAGGAATAATCGCCGAACATGCCGGAGTACTGGCTCTTTTTCATCACGTGGATGCCGTCGGGGTCGATCTTGATGCCGATGCGGCTGTCCACCGGGCAGAAGTCGGTGGTCTGGATCAGCCACTTGAAGCCGTAGAAGTCCACGATGGTGTCGTAGTGGACCCCCTTGAAGGTCACAGAGGTGACGGTGCCCTTCAGCTGGCCCTGATCCTCGGGGACGATGTCCACATCCTCGGGCCGGATGACCACGTCCACCGGCTCGTCCGGGAGGAAACCCTTGTCCAAGCACTGGAACTTCCGGTTGAAGATCTCCACCACCCCGTCGGCACGCATGATGCCGTCCAGAATGTTGGACTCGCCGATGAAGTCGGCCACAAAGGCGTTTTTCGGCTCGTTGTAGATGTCCTCCGGGGTGCCGATCTGCTGTATTCTGCCCGCGTCCATCACCACCACCGTGTCGGACATGGCCAGGGCCTCCTCCTGGTCGTGGGTGACGTAGATAAAGGTGATGCCCAGGGACTGCTGGATGCGCTTCAATTCATTCTGCATGTCCTTGCGCAGCTTCAGGTCCAGAGCGCCCAGGGGCTCGTCCAGCAGCAGGACCTTAGGCCGGTTCACCAGGGCCCGGGCGATGGCCACCCGCTGCTGCTGTCCGCCGGAGAGCTGGGTGATCCGGCGCTTTTCAAAGCCCTTCAGGTTGACCACCTGGAGCATCTCCATGACCCGGTCGTGGATCTCCTGCTCGGACAGCTTGACCTTCTGTTTGGTCTCCGGGTCCACCTTGGGGATGCGCAGACCGAAGGCAATATTCTCAAACACGTTGAGGTGGGGGAACAGGGCGTACCGCTGAAACACAGTATTTACCGCCCGTTTGTGGGGCGGAATAGAGTTAATCCTCACGCCGTCAAAAAAAACATCCCCGGAGGTGGGCTCTTGAAAACCGCCTATAATACGAAGCGTGGTGGTTTTGCCGCACCCACTGGGACCCAGCAGCGTGAGGAATTCCTTGTCGTTGATATATAGGTTGATGTTGTCCAGCACGACCTCGCCGTCAAACGCCATAGTGCAGTTGGCCAGGCGGATCAATTCTTTAGACATGTATCCTCCCCCATTTCCTCAATTACGAATCAAATGTCAGCTCCCTTGTTTTTGTCCCCGTTCGGCTGTCCTTCTGAGACGGACAAAAATGCGCCGGAGCGGGGCTTCACGGATAGCGAGATACACTATATCTGTTTACCGCGGAATTGTCAATGGATTTTGTCGAAAATGTTGGTGAAATTTTGCACAGAAAAATGTGAGCTCAAGTCAAGCGTGCCAAGGGAAAGACCGGATTTTCCAAAATAGGGGGACGCGGGGCGGGACACTAGGTTTTCCGCGTCCCCGCCGCCTGAGAAAATTCCGGAAAATACTCCGTCACAAAGTCCACCGTGTCCACCTGCCAAGTGCGGCCGTTAAGGCAGTTCAGGGGTCCGGCGTCGGTGGTGAAGCGGAACGCCAGTTTATAGGAGTACAGGGCCTGGCCGTGGCGGCCGTAGGGCTTGTCCTGCTGCTGGCGGCCGTACTTGCCGTCCCCCAGGAGAGGGTGGCCGGCAGCGGCGAACTGGGCCCGGATCTGGTGGGTGCGGCCGGTGATCAGCTCACACTCCACCAGGGAGAGCCCCTTCCCCACCGCCAGGGTCCTATATAAGGTGACCGCCGTCTTTCCACCGGGCACCGGCTTTTTGTGGACAGACACCAGCTTCTTCCCCTCGTCTTTCAGAAGAAAGCTCTCCAGCTTTCCCTCCCGGGGGGACATGGTCCCGTGGACTACGCACAGGTAGTATTTTTCCAGCTCCCGGTCCTTGATCTTCTGATTCATGATCCGCAGCCCCTCGGCGGTCTTGGCCGCAATGACGATGCCACCGGTGTTCCGGTCGATGCGATTGCACAGAGCGGGGGCGAAGGAGTTCTCCCAATAGGGGGACCACTCCTTTTTCTGGTACAGGTAGGCCTGGATGTGGGTGAGCAGGGTGTTCACCCGCTCGCTCTCGTCGGGGTGGACCACCATGCCGGGGCGTTTGTCCACCAGCAGGATGTGCTCGTCCTCATATAAAATGTTCAGCTTGGGCTGGTACAGGGAGAGAAAGGCGTTCTCCGGGGTGGGCTTTTCAAAAAACTCGTCGTTGATGTATAATTGCAGCACGTCCCCCACCGCCAGGCGCACGTCCCGCTTGGACCCCTTGCCGTTTACCTTCACCCGCTTGAGGCGGATGTATTTCTGGGCCAGGGGGGCCGGGAGGAGGGGGAGGGTTTTGGCCAGCCAGCGGTCCAGCCGCTGCCCGGCGTCGTTCTTGCCAATGGTAAATTCCTTCATCGTTCCCATCCTTTTGTGGATCATGTCGTATCTACTGCCATTCCAGCATAAAAAATTCCTTTTGTCAACACAAAAAAATGTTTGACAATTCCCCTCGGCATGGGTATAATATCCTCCGTACCATTACGCGAGTAAGGGGGCTGTATCCCCGAAGGAGGGGTCTCACATGCGGCTGGATCTGCGGAACATCATCCACGTACCGGACGCGGAGAAGACCTTCCAGTACCAGATGGACCTGTCCGATCTGGACTTTTGGGGGAGAAAGCCGATTACCCGGCCCGTCTCAGTCGAGGGCAGCGTGACCAACCACGCGGGCGCCTTAGTGCTGAGCGGCACGGCCCGCTCGGAGCTGGATCTGGTCTGTGACCGCTGTGGGAAGGAATTTTCCCGGGAGAAGGTCGTCCCGCTGGACAGTCTGCTGGCTGACAAGCTGGAGAATGAGGACAGCGAGGACGATATCATTCTGCTTGACGGAAACGAGCTGGATCTGGACGAGGTGGTCACTACGGCCTTCGTCCTCGCCATGGATACAAAGAACCTTTGCTCAGAAGACTGCAAAGGGCTGTGCGCCAAGTGCGGCGCCGATCTCAACCTCGGCCCGTGCGGGTGCAGACCTGACGTAGATCCACGATGGGCGGCGCTTGCGCAGCTCTTGGATGACGAAAGCTGAGTATTCCACTACAAAGAGCGTGCTCTCACGGCACACAGACTAAAGGAGGTGTCACCCATGGCGGTTCCTAAGAGAAAAGTATCCAAGGCCCGGCGCGATAAGCGGCGCAGCTCCCACTGGAAGCTGGAGACTCCCGGTATCGTGACCTGCCCCAAGTGCGGTGCCTACCGGCTGCCTCACCGGATGTGCAAAAATTGCCTGACCTACAACGGCCGTTCCTTCGGCCAGCAGCAGGCGGAGACCCAGCAGCAGTAAGCCTGGGTGAAAAGACCGCTTCAAGACGGGTGGTCTTTTCCTCCCCTGCCCGGCGGTGAAAAGCCGCCAAAAATGTGCTTGACTTTTGTCGAGCGCTCCTTTATAATGCTCTTTGCGTTCAAAGACAGCAGGCGGCGAAAGCGGAAGTCCTGCCGAGGATGCGGTGGAAACAGATATGGTTTGTTTACGCTGTTTTGTGTCTTTGCGCGCAGAACAGCGTTTTATTATTCTCTGGAGGTGAAACCCAAATGCCCAACGCAAAAGTTCTGGAAGCGAAGAAGGCCGTTGTGGCCGAGCTGACCGAGAAGCTGCAGAACGCCGCCTCCGGCGTCCTGGTCGACTATAAGGGCATCACTGTGGCGGAAGATACCGCTCTCCGCAACGAGCTGCGTAAGAACGAGGTTGAGTACGCCGTTGTGAAGAACACCCTGACCCGGTTCGCCGTGGAGGGCGCCGGTCTGAGTGAGCTGAGCGAGTGCCTGAACGGCACCACTTCTCTGGCTCTGAGCCACAATGATCCCATCGCGCCCATGCGCGTCATCAACAAGTTTGCCAAGCAGTTCAACGGCGCTAAGTTTACCATCAAGGCCGGCTTTATGGACGGCAAGATCCTCCCCCTGGAGGAGATCATGGCCATCGCCGAGCTGCCTGCCAAGGAGGTCCTGCAGGCCCAGGTTCTGGGTACCATGCTGGCCCCCATCACCAGCCTGGCCATCGTGCTCAAGGCTATCGCCGAGGAGAAGGGCGGCTTCGTAGAGGCCGCTGCCGAGCCCGAGGCCGCTCCCGCCGAGTAATTGATCCGGCACATACTTTAATATTTGAATTTATCATTTTAGGAGGTATTTTACCATGGCTAGCGAGAAGATTACCGCTCTCATCGAGGAAGTAAAGGGCCTGACCGTTCTGGAGCTGTCCGAGCTGGTTCACGCTCTGGAGGAGGAGTTCGGCGTGTCCGCCGCCGCTATGGCCGCTCCCGCCGCTGGCGGCGCTGCTGCTGCTCCCGCTGAGGAGAAGACCGAGTTCGACGTGATCCTGGCCAGCTTCGACGCCGCCGCCAAGATCAAGGTCATCAAGGCCGTCCGTGAGATCACCGGCCAGGGCCTGGCCGAGGCCAAGGCTACCGTCGAGGGCGCCCCCAAGGCTCTGAAGGAGGGCGTGTCCAAGGACGAGGCCGAGGAGATGAAGAAGAAGCTGGAAGAGGCCGGCGCCAAGGTGGAGCTGAAGTAAGTTCTTCCCCTTCGAATTTGATCCGAAAGAGACGGGACCCGGAGAAATTCCTCCGGGTCCCGTTTTTATGTCATGAAAAACGGCCTGGATTTTCAGGCCGTCTTCTTTTTACTTGTCCGCCAGCAGCTTGTTCAGCTCCCGCATAAAGGTGTTGATGTCCTTGAACTGGCGGTACACCGAGGCGAAGCGCACATAGGCCACCTCGTCCACCTTTTTCAGCCGCTCCATCACCAGTTCCCCAATCTCGGCGGAGCTCACCTCCCGCTCCATCTCGTTCTGGAGCACCTGCTCGATCTCGGTGACAATCTCCTCCAGGGTGTTGATGGACACCGGCCGCTTCTCACAGGCCCGGATCAGGCCGCTCATCACCTTGTTGCGGTCAAAGCTCTGGCGGCTGCCGTCCTTCTTTACCACCACCAGGGGCAGGCTCTCCATCATCTCATAGGTGGTGAACCGCTTGTGGCAGGACAGGCACTCCCGGCGGCGGCGGATGCTGGCCCCCTCGTCGGCGGGGCGGGAATCCACCACTTTGCTCTCTAAATATCCGCAGTAGGGGCATTTCATAGCTGTGTTCCTCCAAAATCTCTTCCCGATAGGTTTTATACTTGAGTGTACCATATTTTGCCCCAGGAGGGTAGCCCTAAATTGCAAATTCTCTCCTCGTGAAGACAGAAAACTGAACTCCGGTGTTGGGACAGGCGGGGAGATCCTACTGATGCTTGCACAGCCCGGCGATTCGCCTTATAATAGAGCCATCTCCAACAAACGGGAAAGGATGGCTTTGCTATGAATGAGACGTTGAAGACCTTGAGAGAGCGCCGGAGCGTTCGGCGCTACCGCCCGGAACAGATCAAGCCGGAGGAGCTGGAGGCGATTCTGGACGCCGGCACCTGGGCCCCCTCCGCCATGGGGAAGCAGTCCGCCGTCATGGTGGTGGTGCAGGACCGGGAGACCATCCAGGAGATGTCCAGGCTCAATGCAGAGATCCAGGGCGCGCCGGGGACAGACCCCTTTTATGGAGCGCCCACCGTGGTGGTGGTGCTGGCCGAGGGGGCCAACGCCGTTCCGGACGGCTCTCTGGTGATGGGCAACCTGATGAACGCCGCCTGGTCCCTGGGGGTGGCCTCCTGCTGGATCAACCGGGCCCGAGAGCTCTTTGAGCGGCCTGAGGGCAAGGCGCTGCTGCGCAAGTGGGGGCTGCCGGAGGACCTCCAGGGGGTGGGCAACTGCATTCTGGGCTACGCCGACGGTGAAATCCCGGCGCCCAAGGCCAGAAAAGAGGGGTACATTGTCCGGCCCTGAGGATGGAGCGCCTGCTCCGGCGGATGTATTTGAGTATGTTCTGATAGAGATGGAGAGGGTTTTCCGATGTAGGGGAGATCCTCTCCATCTGCTGTTCCCGGCGTGTCCAGACGAAGAGCAATAAAATACCCCCGCCCCTGGAGGAGCGGAGGTATGCGGGAGAGAAGATAGAAATGGTCTCGGATTATGAGGGCATATACCCCAGGAATTTGGTGAGAGGCTCTGCAATCACCGAGCAGAAGATGGGATTGAAAATGTCCAGCACCAGCAGGCCAAAGGGAGGATACACTACCCAGCCGATGTGGGAGAAGCCGTGCTCTGCCATAACGGCCTTCTCGTTGGCCATGGTATTGGGGCCGTTGCCCAGGCCCATGCCGATGTGGCCGGCCACAATGACGGCGGCATCGTAGTTGCGGCCGCAGCAGCGGAAGGTGACGATGTAGCAGTAGATACAGGTGGTGATGACCTGAGCGGCAAAGATGATTACGAAGGGACCGATGGCGTCCAGAATCTTGGTGACGTCAATGGTCATCATGGTCATGCCCAGGAAGATCTCCAGGCAGATGTCGCCGAAGGCGTCCAGCTCCTCAGGGCGGACCTCCACGTGAACGACGTCCAGAATGTTCCGGAGGATGATGCCGCCGATCATACAGCCGATGAAGTAGGGGAACTCGATCATGGGGATCATTCCGGCCAGAATCGCAATATAGGAGCCCAGGCCGGCCGCCACGATGATCAGGCACACGCTGCTCAGCAGGTTCTTGTTGTTCAGGGGGAAGATCTCTTCCTTGTTCTTCTCGCTGCGGTCCTCACCGTGCAGGTGATGGCGCTTGATCAGAGCGCGGGCCACAGGGCCGCCGGTCAGGCTGGCGAACACCATGCCGAAGGTGGCGCACATAATGGCCAGAACCGTGGCGTTCTCGGCGCCCAGGGCCTCATAGGTGGGGGCGATGGCGCCGGAGGTGCCCACGCCGCCCATCAGGGACAGGGAGCCCAGGCCCAGGCCCTGGAGGGGATGCATACCCAGGGCCATGGACAAGACCACGCCCAGGACATCCTGCCACAGGATCAAACCAATGGTGGCGACGGCAATGCCGATACACACCTTGCCGCCCGACTTAATGAGCTTCCAGGAGGCGGTCAGACCGACTCCGGTGAAGAAGATGTCCATGAACCACTCTTTCAGCACCGCGACGTCGAAGTCCACCTGCAGGACATTACTGGCTCGAAGGATGCCCAGCACAATGCTGACCACCAAGCCGGCGACCACGACTCCGGGCACGCAGTAAGTCTGGAAGAACTTGACCCGCTTGACGATGGCCCGTCCCACCAGGGCAACCAGAGCTGCGATGGCGGCGCTTTGCATGACGTCAAAGGAGATCTCCAACATACACACACACTTCCTTTCCGCCGGAATAGTTTTACATCTCTCATCCGGCGATTCAAAATTGGTTTGATACCGTCCGGAGCGGCGGGGAAAACCAGTCCGGCGGACTGCCTCCCAACGGTCCGCGCCCCATGCCGTCCGGTCCGTATCTCTGGAGAAAAGTGTAATCTTGCCCGGAGACAAAGTCAATTTTTGTACCTATGGAATGACTTTTGTACGTAAAGTAACCAGAATGGCTTTGGATGATACATCCAAAGAAAAGAAAAAAATCTCCCCCGGACCGGCATATCTGCACAGTCGAGGGGAGGGTGGTCACTGGAATTGAAAGATTTGCACAAAATTTGCAAGAGACTTTTGTCGGTTTTGAATATAGAAAATTACGGCTCAGAGGTCTGCCCGGTGTAGCTGTAACGGATGGAGGGCCGGCCGCCAGTCTGGTAGTCGATGGAGCTGGCCAGCTCCCCTGTCTCCACCATATAGTTCACGTACCGCCGGATGGTGATGCGGGACAGGTGGACCTGTTCGGCGATCTCCTCGCTGGTGAGCGCCTGTCCGCGGCTGGCGGAGAGAAAGCTGCGCACCCGCTCCAGGGTGGCGGCGTTGAGCCCCTTGCTCATCTGGTTCCCGCCCGGCTCCGGGTGCTCCTGACGGCGGATCAGACGGTCGATGGCCTGCTGGTCCAGCAGGCTGCTCTCCTGGGGGCAGGAGAACAGATTCTGTGTCTGAAGGAATTTGTCCATGGCCTGCCGGAACCGGGCGAAGGCGAAGGGCTTGACCAAATAGTCCAGCACCCCCCGGGACAAGAGGCCCTGGACGATCTCCCGGTCGTTGGCGGAGGTGACCATGATGATGGCGGGGTACTGTCCCATGGCGTGGAGGCGGTCTACAAACTCCATCCCGTCCATGGAGGGGGTGTAGTAGTCCAGAATGATCAGATCCGGGCGGCAGTGCTCCAGCACGCCCAGAGCCTCTCCGCCGCTCTTGAGAACGTGGGCCACCTGAAAGCGGGAGTCCGTCTCCACATACTGCCGGTCGATGGCGGCCACCATGGGGTCGTCCTCAATGATGATCACTTGATATGCCATAGTTACGCCTCCTCAGGTACAGAGTCGGTAAAGGTCAGGGTAAAGCAGGTGCCCGCCCCGGCCTCGGTCATTACGTCAATGGTTCCGTGGTGCTGCTCCACCAGCTGGTGGATGAGGCACAGCCCCAATCCGCGCCCCTCCCCCTTGGAGGAGACACCCTTTTCAAAGATATGGGGCTGGATCTCCGGGTCCACGCCGCCGCCGGTGTCCTCACAGACGATCACATTGCAGTCCGGGCGGCAGTAGAGGGCCAGCCGGATCTCCTTGAGGTCATGTTCGCCCCGGGAGAGCTCCTCCACCGCGTTTTCCAGCAGATTGCCCACGATGGTCACATAGTCCTCCTCAGGCAGCAGCAGGTCCTCCTGGCGGCAGTAGCTGTCCGGGGCCACCGCCAGGCGGATGCCCAGCTCGGCGGCGTGCATCATCTTGCCGATGACCAGGGCGCAGATGCGGGAGACCCGGATGCAGTCGGCGGTCTCCCGGATGGCCTGGCTGGACACCAGGCTGCTGTTGATAATAAAGGAGGCCGCTTTCTCTGTCTCCCCAGTCTGGAGATAGCCCAGGATCACGTGGAGCTTGTTCATAAACTCATGGTTGAAGAAGCGCAGGGTGTCCAGCATGTAGTGGGCACCGGAGAGCTCGTCGGACAGCTTCTGAAGCTCGGTCTTGTCGTGAAAGACGTTCAGCACTCCGCTGGAGCCGGATTTTCCCGGGATGGGAATTTCACTGGAGAGCACCGGGTGGCCGCTGATGACGCAGGAGCGGTTGTGGACCGCCTCCCCGGTACGGGCCGCCTGGACACAGGAGCTCTCCGGAAAGACCTGGTTCAGTTTCCGGCCCTTCAGGGCCTTTTCACTCTTCTGGAGCAGCCGGCAGGCGGTCTGATTGGCAAAGACCACCTTGCCTTTGGGGTCGGTGGCCACCAGGCCGTCCTCCACTGCGTTGAGCACCTCCCCCTGCTGCAGGTAGAGCTCCAGCAGCTCGGTGGGGTGATAGCCCAGCAGAGAGCGGCGCAGCAGGGCCACCAGCCCCCGGGAGAGGCCCAGGGCCACCGCCAGGGCGGCGCCGAACAGCACCAGGCAGTAGAGCACCAGGCGGTGGATGTGGGCGGAAATTTCCGCCGTAAAGGTGGAGGTCATCACAAACCCCAGGATCGTCCCGTCGGCATCCTCCACGGCGTGGAAGGCGCGCCGCTGGGTGCCATAGGTGCCGTAGCCGGTGGTGATGTATGGCTCGCTGCCCTGGAGAATGGCCTCCTGATCCCCATTCACAAAGGAATCTCCCACGTCCTGACGGTTGGTGTGATAAAAGCGCAGGCTGTTGGCGTCACAGATGACAATGACGTGCAGGTCCTCCAGGCTCTCGTTGAAGGAGTCCAGCTCCTTGGTGACTTCCGGGTCTGGGTACCCCTGCTTCAGCATGTTTTTGACCGAGTCCAGAGAGGCGATGTAGGAGGCGGAGGAGCGGATCAGGCTGTCAGTGGACTGCATCTGCCGGTTGATGTCCAGGATCAGGCTCACCCCCATGGTCAGGAGGAGCAGGACGGCGGCAAAGCCCACAAAGCTGGCAAAGAGCTGCTTTTCCAGGGAAAAGCGCTGGAAGGTATGAAACATAGCGCACCTCCGTCTCGTTGGGAAATAGAAACCGGGCGCAGAGGCGAAGCCCGCCCCCCGCGCCCAGAGAAATCAGGCGGTCAGAGTCCCTCCATCAGGTTGACCCGCATATAGTCCTCGTCGATATTGACCTCGGCGACAAACTCCGGCACGGCGGGGATCATCCACTCCCGTTCGCCCCCCCGGACCACATACACATTGTTGGCGGGGAGAGTGAGCACATCGGCGATCTTTCCCAGCACCGCCCCGTCCTTGGCGTTCCGCACCTCCATGCCCATCAGGTCGGCCAGGAAGAAGCTGCCCTCGGGCAGATCGGCGTCTTTCCGGTCGATGTACAGGATGGCGTTGCGCAGGGCCAGTGCGCCGTTTACGTCGGTGATGTCCTTCAGCTTCAGAATCACCATGTTTTTATGGACCCGGGCCCGCTCCACCTGGATGGGCCAGTGGGTCTCATCCACATAGAGAGTCTTGAACCGGCATAGAAAGTCGGGGGAGTCCGCCCAGGGCTGGACCCGCACCTCGCCCATGAGGCCGTGGACGTTGGTGATCTTTCCCACTTCCAGATACTGCTGCTTCATGGTTGAAAATCTCCTTAGTAAGGGGTTCAGTGAACAAAAAATCTCCTGCGGCGCGTCCGGCGCGGGCAGGAGACTCCTTGTGGGGGGATCAGTCGACAATCTCCACCGAGACGCGCTTGCCGGACCGCTGGGCCACGGAGCGGATCAGGGTGCGGATCTCTTTGGCGATGCGGCCCTGGCGGCCGATCACCTTGCCGGTGTCCTCCGGGGCGACGCGCAGCTCCAGAATGGTCTCGCCGTCGGACTGGATCTCATTGACAGAGACCTGCTCCGGGTGATCCACCAGATTCCGGGCCACATAGGTCAGAAGCTCTTTCATTGTGCAGACCTCCAGCCTTAGATTGCGCCGGCCTTTTTCAGCAGATCACGGACGGTCTCCGTGGGCTGAGCGCCGGTCTTGATCCAAGCCTGGGCGCGGTCCACGTCCACCTTCAGCTCAGCGGGGTTGACGACGGGGTTGTAAGTGCCGATCTCCTCGATGAAACGGCCATCCCGGGGATAGCGGGAGTCGGCCACGACGATGCGGTAGAAGGGAGCCTTCTTGGCGCCCATGCGGCGCAGTCTGATTTTGACCATTTATATTCACCTCCAAATGAATTCTTTTGTATATGGAACGCGTGTGCCACGCGCTTCCAGCGTCAGTTAAAAGGGAAACCCTCCCGGCATGCCGCCGCCCATTCCGGGCATCATGCCGCCCTTCTTGCCCATGCGCTTGCGCAGGCCCCGGGGCAGCTTGCCGCCGGAGAACTGGCGGGTTAAGGACTGGAGCAGCTCGAACTGCTTCAGAAGGCGGTTCACGTCCACCACCTGGGTGCCGGAGCCGGCGGCGATGCGCTTTTTCCGGCTGGAATTGAGCACCCCAGGGTTCTCCCGCTCGTAGGGGGTCATGGACTGGATGATGGCAGACATCTGCTTGAACATCCCGTTGTTCAGATCCGCCCCCTCCAGATCCGAGGCCTTCACGCCGGGGAGCATCCCGGCCAGCTCGGTGAGGGAGCCCATATTTTGAAGCTGAGCCATCTGCTCATAGAAATCGGTGAGGGTAAACTTGTTTTTCCGCAGCTTCTCCTGGAGCTCCAGGGCCTTCTTCTGGTCGAAGTTCTGCTCCGCCTTCTCAATGAGGGAGAGCACGTCGCCCATGCCCAGGATGCGGCTGGCCATGCGGTCGGGGTGGAACACCTCGATCTGATCCAGCTTTTCGCCCATGCCCACAAATTTGATGGGCTTGCCGGTGACTGCGCGGATGGACAGGGCCGCGCCCCCTCGGGCGTCGCCGTCCAGCTTGGTGAGCACCACGCCGTCGATGTCCAGGGCGTCGTCAAAGGCCTTGGCCGCGTTCACCGCGTCCTGACCGATCATGGCGTCCACCACCAGCAGGATCTCGGTGGGCTCCACCGCCGCCTTGATGCGTCTGAGCTCATCCATCAGCTCCTCGTCCACGTGGAGCCGTCCGGCGGTGTCCAGGAACACCAGGTCGTTGCCGTGCTCCTTGGCGTGGGCGATGGCCGCCTTGGCGATGTCCACCGGGTCGGTCTGTCCCATCTGAAACACGGGGATGTCCAGCTGCTGGCCCACCACCTCCAGCTGCTGGATGGCGGCGGGGCGGTAGATGTCGCAGGCACACAGCAGGGGGCGCTTGCCCTCCTTGCGCTTCATGAGACCCGCCAGCTTGGCGCAGTTGGTGGTCTTGCCCGCGCCCTGAAGGCCCACCATCATCACCACGGTGGGGGGCTTGGAGGCGATGGTCAGCTTGGTGCTCTCGCCGCCCATCAGGTCGGTGAGCTCCTGGTTGACGATCTTAACGATCTGCTGGGCGGGGGAGAGGGCCTCCAGCACGTCGGCGCCCACCGCTTTCTCGGTGACCTGGGCAATGAACTGCTTGACCACCTTATAGCTTACGTCGGCCTCCAGCAGGGCCAGGCGGATCTCCCGCATGGCCTCCTTCACATCGGCCTCGGACAGCCGCCCCTTGCCGCGCAGCTTTTTAAAGGCGGCGGAGAGCTTTTCGGTCAGTCCTTCAAATGCCATGGGTCACTCCTTCTCCATCTGCTGGGCCAGGTCCAGGATCTTGCGGGCCTGGGCCTCCAGCTCCGGGTCGTCGTAGCGGGCGCTGCGAGCCAGGATGGCCTGGGCGGCGCCCTCCACCTCCTGAAGCTGCTTCTGCATGGCGTGGAAACGCTTGATGAGGCCGGTCTTGTCCTCCAGGTCGGTGAGGATGGCCTCCGCCCGGACGATCACGTCCCGGACCCCCTGGCGGGTGATGCCGTTGTTCTCGGCGATCTCGGCCAGAGACAGGTCCTCATTATAGTAGAGGTCGTAGAACTCCTTCTGCCGGGGGGTGAGGACGTCCCCGTAAAAATCATACAGAAGGGCCATCCGGTATGCCTGGCTTTTCATGTTCTTCGGCCTCCTCTCAGTTTCATGTAAAGCCTAGAAACTTTACAAACGGAACTATACCACATTCTCCCTCGTTTGTCAATCCGAAATTGCGCCCAAAGAGCCGGGACTGCTTTGGTATATTCCACCATAGGGCGGGGACACTGGGATGGAAGGGAAAAATTGATTAAATTGATCTGGCATGGTATAATATGATCCGCATTTGTATTTTGGGAGCATTTCCCAAGGAAAGGAAACCCCATGGAAGTATTGCGACGGGAGCTGTTTCCCGGGGTGTGGCTTCGGACGGTCCACACCCATAAGTTTAAAAGTTCATACCTGTCCCTCACCCTGATGGCCCCTCTGTCGGCGGAGACCGCCTCGGCCAACGCCCTGATCCCCTCGGTGCTCCGCCGGGGGACGGCGGACCACCCGGACCTGGAGTCCCTGTCCGCCGCCCTGGACGAACTGTACGGCGGGGCCGTCGAGCCCATCGTCCGCAAGAAGGGGGAGACTCAGTGCGTGGGGTTTGCGGCCAGCTTCCTGGACGACGCCTACGCCCTGGAGGGGGAGCCGGTCCTGGAGGGGGCTGCCGCTCTGCTGGGGGAGCTGCTCCTGCGGCCCCGCACCGAGAAGGGGATGTTTTATCCCGACTATGTGGCGGGGGAGCGGTCTAACCTGGTGGACCGCATCCGGGCCCAGGTAAACGACAAGCGGTACTACGCCCTGTCCCGCCTCACCCAGCTCATGTGTGAGGGGGAGGCCTTCGGGGTGGACAAGCTGGGGGACGAGGGGCGCGCCGCCGCCCTCACCCCGCGGAAGCTGTGGAAGCGCTATCAGGAGCTGCTGTCCACGGCGGAGATCGAGCTCTACTACTGCGGCTCCGCCGCCCCGGACCGGGTGGCTGAAGCCCTGTCCGCCGCCCTGTCCGGCCTGCCCCGGTCAGAAGAGCGGCTGGAGGCGGACTGTGAGGTGCGCCTCCACGCCGGGGCGGAGCCCCGTCTGGAGGAGGAGCGGATGGACGTGACCCAGGGCAAGCTGGCCCTGGGCTTCCGCACCGGCGGGATCACCTGCTGGGAGGAGGACTACCCCGCCCTGGTGATGTGCAACGCCGTGTTCGGGGCCACCCCTCTGTCCAAGCTGTTTTTGAACGTGCGGGAGAAGCGCTCCCTGTGCTACTACGCCAGCTCCAACCTGGAGAAGATGAAGGGGCTGCTGCTGGTGTCCTCCGGCATCGAGTTTGGCCAGTACCAGCAGGCCAGGGACGAGATCCTGGCCCAGCTGGAGGCCGTCCGCCGGGGGGAGATCGAGGACTGGGAGCTGGAGGGCGCCCGGCGCACCCTCATCGGAGGGCACCGGTCCACCCTGGACGACCAGAGCCGCCTGGAGGAGTTCTGGCTGGGCCAGACGGCGGCCGGCCTGGACACCGGCATTGAGGAGCTGGTGGAGGGCTTGAAAGCCGTCACCCGGGAGCAGGTGGCCGCCGCCGCCCAAAAGCTGGAGCTGGACACCGTCTATTTCCTCAACGGAAAGGAGGGCTGAGAACCCATGAATTACCTGGATTTTCCCCGGGTAGGGGAGCGGATGTATCGGGAGGTGCTGGAGAACGGCCTCCACGTGTTCGTCTTTCCCAAGCCCGAGTTTCAAAAGAGCTACGCCTTTTTTGCCGCCAACTACGGCGGCATGGACCTGCGGTTCTGCCTGGACGGGACCTGGCACGATACCCCCGCCGGGGTGGCCCACTACCTGGAGCACAAGATGTTCGACACCCAGGAGGGCAACGCCCTCCAGAAGCTGACGGCCAACGGGGCCTCCCCCAACGCCTTCACCAGCAACGCCATCACCGGGTACTACTTTGAGTGCACCGAGCAGTTTGAAGAGAACCTGAAGACCCTCCTCTCCTTCGTCTCCGTCCCCTACTTCACCCAGGAGAGCGTGGATAAGGAGCAGGGGATCATCGGCCAGGAGATCGGCATGATCGAGGACGACCCGGACTGGAAGGTGTTCACCAACCTGATGAAGGGGCTGTACGAGCACCACCCCATCCGCCTGAGCGTGGCCGGGTCGGCGGAGTCCATTGCCCGCATCACCCCCCAGACCCTGTACGACTGCCACAAGGCCTTCTACGACCCGGCCAACATGGTGCTGTGCGTGGCGGGCAATCAGGACCCGGAGCGGGTGTGCCGGATCGCCCGGGAGATTCTGCCCAAAACGGCGGGGCCCATCGCCCAGAAGGACTACGGCCCCCAGGAGCCGGAAGGGGCCTTCCAGAGCCTGGTGGAGGAGCGTCTGGCGGTGTCCGGCCCCATCTTCCAGCTGGGCTGCAAGGGGGATGCCCCGGAGCGGGGGGAGGCGGGCCTGCGCCAGCAGATGCTGGGCGAGCTGGCCTGTGAGGTGCTGCTGGGCAACTCCACCCCCCTGTATGCCCGCCTCTATCAGGAGGGGCTCATCAACCGGAATTTCAGCTACGGATATGACAGCGTCCCCGGCTGCGCCTTTCTGGCGGCGGGAGGCGAGTCCCGGGACCCGGAGGCCGTCCGGGCCGCTGTGGAGGCGGAGGCCCGCCGCATCGGAGACGAGGGCGTGGACCCGGGCCTGTGGGACCGGGTGAAGAAGGGGGTCTACGGGTGGAGGGTGCGAAGCCTCAACTCCTTTGAGACCCTGTGTGTGAATCAGGCCCAGAACTTCTTTGCCGGACGGGAGTACCTGCGCTTTGCCGACCTGTTCGCGGACATCCGGAAGGAGGACGTGGAGGCCCTCATCGCCCGGTGGGTGACCCCGGCGCGCACCTCCTTGTCTGTCATCCGACCGAAGGAGGTGGGCTGACTATGGTGCATGTGGTGTCCTTCCCCGGCCTGGGACTGGAATTTACCCTGAACCGGGTGGCCTTTGAGATCTTCGGCCGGCCGGTGTACTGGTATGGCATCATCATCGCCTGCGGCCTGCTGCTGGCGGTGTACCTGTGCTCCAAGTGGGCCCCCCGGTTCGGCGTGGTGCCCGACCACATCCTGGATCTGATGATCTTTGCGGTGCCTGCGGCCCTCATCGCCATCCGGGCCTACTATGTGATCTTTAATCTGGATCTGTATAAGAATGTGGACGGCTCTCTGAACTGGGCGGCTATCTTCCGGTACAGCGACGGGGGGCTGGCCATCTACGGGGCCATCATCTCGTCGGCCATCGTGCTGCTCATCTTCTGCCATGTGCGGAAGGTCAGCTTCCTGGCCTTTGCCGACCTGGGGGTCCACGGGCTGTTTATCGGCCAGCTCATCGGCCGGTGGGGCAACTTTATGAACGTGGAGGCCTACGGCGGGGTGACCGACCTGCCCTGGCGCATGTGCAGCGAGTCCATAGCCCAGGACATGCTCGCCCAGGGCTATGTGGACCAGGCGGGCTTTCAGGCCATCCTGGACGGGACCCTGGGGGTACATCCCACCTTCTTCTATGAGTCGGCCTGGAACTTTATCGGCCTGATTTTAGTGTATCTCATCGGGAAGCGGTGGCGGAAGTACGACGGGGAGTGCTTCCTGTTCTACCTGTGCTGGTACGGCCTGGGCCGGGCCTGGATCGAGGGCCTGCGCACCGACAGCCTGTACTTTTTCGGCCTGGAGCTGTTCGGGTCGCCCATACGGGTGTCCCAGATGGTGGCGGCGGTGTGTTTTGTGGCGGCGGGAGCCATCCTGATCTACAACCGGTTCCGGCCCCACGACCCGGCCAAGCTGTATGTGAACCGCCTCAAAGCCCAGGCGGAGCAGAAATCCGACGAAAAAAGCGATAACAAGGAGGAGTAATCCGTGGCAGCGGTAGTAATGGATGGAAAGGCCCTGGCGGCCAAGGTGAAGGAGGAGGTCCGCGCCCAGGTGGAGCGGATGGAGCGCAAGCCCGGACTGGCCGTGGTGCTGGTGGGGGACAACCCCGCCTCCCGGGTGTACGTAAACGGAAAGAAAAAGGACTGCGGGGAGTGCGGCATCTACAGCGAGGAGTACGCCATCCCGGCGGAGACCACCCAGCAGGAGCTGCTGGAGCTGGTGGACACCCTGAACGGCCGGGAGGACATCGACGGCATTCTGGTGCAGCTCCCCCTGCCCAAGCACCTGAACGAGAAGGAGGTACTGCTGGCCATCCGGCCGGACAAGGATGTGGACTGCTTCCACCCCTTCAATGTGGGGCAGCTGATGATCGGGGAGAACGGCTTCCAGCCCTGCACCCCCGCCGGCGTCATGCGGATGCTCCAGGAGTACGGCATCGACCCCGCCGGCAAGCACTGCGTCATTGTGGGCCGGTCCAACATCGTGGGCAAACCCCAGGCCATGCTCATGCTCCGGGAGAACGCCACCGTGACCATCTGCCACACCAGGACCCCCGACCTGAAGGCGGAGTGCCTCCGGGCGGACATCCTGGTGGCCGCCGCCGGCCGGGTGGGCCTCATCACCGGCGACATGGTGAAGGAGGGCGCCGTGGTCATCGACGTGGCCATGAACCGGAACGAGGCCGGAACGCTGTGCGGGGACGTGGACTACGCCGCCGCAGCGGAGCGGGCCTCCTACATCACTCCGGTCCCCGGGGGAGTGGGCCCCATGACCCGGGCCATGCTCATGGAGAACACCCTGTACGCCGCCCGGAGCCACGGGAAGAATTGACGGCGGTTCCCCAATCTGGGACAGGACCGGAGAGAACAGAAAAACGCGCGCCCCTGGGAGACCGGTATGGTCCCAGGGGTCGCGTTTTTTCTGTGAAGGATATTATTCCACGTGCCGCCTGCGGGGAGGGAGGGCCAGCAGGACGATTCCGGCCGCCAGCAGGGCGCACTGGACCAGCAGGACGGCCGCCGGCAGGGAAAAGGCCGGGTCCAGGGTCCCCAGGGTCAGGGGATACTGGGTGAAAAAGCTCCCGTTCCACAGTTCCAGCGCCTCTGGCAGGGGCAGGAGGGCCAGAGCAAAGGGGAGGGGCATCCACACATAGAGGAGCCAGGGCCGGACCCGCCCCAGCAGCCACCCGCTGCCCAGGGCGAACACCAGGGGCGGGGCCAGGGTGACCAGGGCGGGGGTAATCAGCTCTATCCACCCGTACCAGCCGAAGTACCAGCCGTAGAACACGGCGGCCTCCGCCAGAGCGGCCAGCGCCAGGAGGACCGTCCCCGCCAGGGCGGCTCCGCACCGGGCCAGGGCGTACCGCCGGGGCTCCATGGGGGCGGCGTCGGTGAGCACCGCCGCCCGCCGGGCTTTTCCTGAGGTGAAAAAGGTCAGAAAGAACAGGCTTCCGATCCACAAGAGGGGGACCATCCGGCTCAAAAAGTCCCCGAAGCTCCAGGGGGAGAAGGGGGCGGTGTGGGACACCCCCAGGATGGTCACGCGGCTCAGCACCTGCCATCCGTAGAACAGGAGCACCAGCAGAAGTCCCCCGAAAAATTTGTTCCACAGCAGGCGTCTGCACTCGTATTGAAAAATCTTACCCAAGGTCCAGCTCCTCCTCCGTCAGCCCGCAGGCGTCCAAAAAGTCTTGATAGGTCAGATAGGGATAGGTGTAGTCGATCTCCCGGTTGAACAGGTCGTGGAGAATCTGGTCCATGGCCTTCTCGCCGCCCACCAGCTGTTCCGCCTTCAAAATTTTCAGGGGCATCTCACTGTAGTGGCGCACGCCGGACAGGCTGCCCGCGATGTTCAGCCGTTCCGCCTCGGGCAGCTTCTCCAGATACTCCGGGCGGCGGACGTAGAAGTTCAAAAAGTAGTCGTCCACTTCCTGCTGCCACTGGTCCACATAGTGTTTCTGCGCATAGTCCTCGCCGTAGAGCTCTTTGACGATGTGGTAGGTGGTGTACACCGTCAGGCCCTCAGAGGACCAGGGGCTGGTCTCATCCGCCACGTCGAACATATTGCCCAGACCCCACCACTGGTGGACCAGCTCGTGGATGAATGTCTCGCCCGGGACAGCCCCCTTGCTGGTGTTTCCCAGGTTGGCGGTGGTAAAGTCCGCCTCGTCCAGCAGGCTGGCGCCGTCTGAGGCGTAGCCGCCGCCGGCCACCCGGCTCTGGATCAGCTTCAGGGTGCCCGTCGCTCCAAAGGCCGAGGGAAAGCCGTAGTGCTGGGTACAGTAGCTTATCACCGCCCTTACAGCGTCCGCCGCCCCGGCGGCCTCCATAACCGCCTGGTGCTTGCGGCCGTAGTAGAACGCCACGGTGATGCCGCTGGCCTGGATATCCTCCCGGATGTAGTCTCCGGCGTAGAGAATGCCGCCCAGGTGATTGCTCTCGTAGCTCCAGGTTTTGGTGCCGTCCCCGTTCTCCGCGACCACCGCTGCGTCCTCTGTCCCGAAGGGAATGGCAGTCATGGCGGCGGGCAAGGTGATCTCCACGGTGGTGGGATAGCCCTCGTCCCCGGGCATCACATTCAGCAGGTAGGGAAACAGCCGCTGATTCTCCAGGCACAGGTACGTCTCGCTGATCTCCGGCTTCCCCTGACTGGTGGAGGAGAGGTTCCAGTCCTTGGGAAAGCCTCCGTACTCCAGCGCCAGCTCCACCTGCTCGTTCGCCGGGAGGGTGATCTCCCACAGGGCCATGTTGCTCTCCTCATAGCCAGTGCGGACGGCGGGGACCGCCTCCCCGTCCACGGCGGCCGTCAGGTCATAGCCCGGGTCCACGCCAAAATAGACCGCCCACCCCTGGCCGGAGGCGTTCTGGAACCGGTAGACCGCCCGGCCTTCCACCGTGCCGGCCTGGGTGTTCGGGAATACCTGCACGGTGCGGTCCAGAAAGGTAACCCCTTCCGCGTAGTCCAGATTGTAGAGCTCCATGGCGTTCAGGTCCGGGTTGCTGTTGTCGTAGAAAGGCTGGGCGGCATAGGCCGTCCCGGAGCAGGCCAGGAGCACCAGGGCGATGGCCGGGCGGTAGAGCCGCCGGAGCCCCCGGGCCAGGGAGCCCAGAAGCCCCTTTCCGTACCGGCGGATGCACAGGTAGGACACGGCCCACACCCCCGCCAGGATTCCCAGCCAGGTGAGGCGCACATAGGCCACCGACCGGAACAGCCGGAAGTTGGTGAAGTCGTCGGACATGGCCCATACGCTGGGGTTGAGCCAGCACAGCTGCCACTGGTCCGCCCACACGGTGAGGCTCAGACCGGCGAAGGCGGCAAAGAGCACCAGGGACAGGTCCGCCCGCCGGGTAATCTGATAGGCGGAGGCGGCGGCCAGAATGGACAGGGGCAGGGCCAGCCCCAGAAACAGGAGGTAGGAGAGCACATAGTCCGTCCCGGTAAAGACGGAGCCGATGAGCCCCAAACTGATGGGGAGCCACACCGCCATGGTGAGGGCGGTGGCCAGCATCGCTCCGGCCAGCAGGGCCAGCAGGCGCACCCACGCCATGGTGTGGGGGGAGACCGCCGCGTCCATGAGCATGTCCACCCGGCTGCGGCCGGTGCGGTCCAGCTCGAAGATGGTGAGCAGGGCGAACAGAATGCCGCCCCCCACGCCGCCCGCCAGGGCCGGGTTGGCCAGATACAGGGAGAGCATGGTGTCGGAGTAGGCGGGCTGGTAGAGGATGAGACCCGCCGCGGGAGAGACCGCCGTCAGCAGGATCACCAGCCAGGTCAGGCGGCTGCGCAGCAGCCGCCCCAGCTCCAGGGAAAACAGCCGGATCGTTTTCATTGGACCGCCTCCCGGGAGATGAGATAGAGGTAGGCGTCCTCCAGGGTGGGCTCCGAGGGCTCTGCAAAGGGCGGAAGGATGTCCGATACCGCCCGGCACCGGACGCCCCGGCCGGTGTTCACCCGGGCGGTGATGTGGAGCCCCTCCTCCTGGGCTGCGTCCTGTTCCCAGAAGACCCCCACGTGGCCGGCGGCAGACTGGATGAGCTGCTCCGGCGTGCCGGTAAATAAAATTTGGCCGTGGTGGATGACCACAAGGCGGTCACATACCGACTGCACGTCCTCGATAATGTGGGTGGACAGCAGGACCAGCCGGTCCCGGGCGGCCTGGGAGAACAGGTTGCGGAAGTGAATGCGCTCCTCCGGGTCCAGCCCCACCGTGGGCTCGTCAAAGATCAGGAAGGCGGGGTCCCCCAGCAGGGCCTGGGCGATGCCCACCCGCTGGCGCTGGCCCCCGGACAGGGTGCGGATCTTGGCCCTTGCCTTCTCCTCCAGGTTGACGGCCTGAATGGCACGCTGGATGGCGGCTTTCGCCTCCCGCAGCCCCTTCAGGGCCGCCATATAGTCCAGAAACTGGGTGACGGTGAGCTCGTCGAACAGCCCGAAGTCCTGGGGCAGATAGCCCAGCCGGGCTTTCAGCTGCCGCTCCCCCTTGGCCAGGGGCTGCCCATCCACCAGAATGGAGCCGGAGGTGGGCAGCAGGGCGGCCACCAGCAGCTTCATCAGGGTGGACTTGCCTGCCCCGTTAGGGCCCAGCAGGCCGATAAGGCTGGGACTACGCAGGTCCAGGTTCAGGTCCTTCAGCGCCTGTTTCCCGTTGGGATAGGTCATGCTGACATTTTGAATGCTGATTTCCATACGATCTGGTTCCTTTCTCCTTGGGATGGGGAAAGGATACCAGGGCTGTGTGGAGAGAAGTTGGAGGTTCTGTGTGGTTTGTGTGGAGATAGGGGGAATCGACTTTTTTGCGGGAATGGGGTAAAATCATATTGGCAGTATACGACAAACCGTGGAGTAGATGTATATGAATGGCTTCCTGTTGCTGATTCCTTTTTTCATCCTCCGATTTGGGCTTCTGTTGGCGCTGAATCCCAAGGCGGTCCCCCGGGCGGCATACTTTGCTCCCATGCAGGGGGCGGAACGGTGCGCTTATGTGATTTACCAGCTCTCCAATCTCGGATTGTTTTTGTCCCTGCTGTTTCTGTGGGTAGACATGGACTTTTCTGCTCTGTTCTGGTGCGGGATCATTTGCTATCTAGTCGGCTTGTGTCTGTGTGCGGCGTCCGTCTCTGCGTTTTCTTTCCCCGATGAGTCTGGCCTGAATACGAACGGCGTCTACCGATTTTCCCGCAACCCTATGTACGTGGCCTATTTTATCTGCTTTGCAGGAATGGCCCTCCTGACCCGGTCTTTCCCCTTGCTGGGACTGGTTCTGATCTTTCAGATTTCCGCCCACTGGATCATCCTTGCCGAGGAACGCTGGTGCCTGGAGCAGTTCGGGGATGCCTATGCGCAGTATAGAAAGCGGGTCAGGCGCTATCTTTAAACCTCTATGGTCTGTGTGGAGTGTAAAATACAGGAAATTGCAAGTGAAACGGCCCGCCGCGGGATGGTGTTTCCCGCGGCGGGCCGCTTCTTTTTGTTGTAAATCCATGGTGTACTCAAGAATACAGAGAGTAAAATTCATTCAATCGTTCAGCCAAAGCACTGGGGTTTTCCTCATTCACCACATGGCCGGTCTGGGCGATCAGCTGTAATTGCGCGCCGCGGATGTTTTGGGACAGAAAGCGCGCGGATTGGATGTTTGCCCGGTCCTTCTCCCCGCAGAGGATCAAAGTGGGGCATTGGACAGCGCTCACCTGGCCGCTGAAATCCAGATCTCTCATAGAATTTCCCAAAGCAAAGGTATTCTTCTTATCAAAGGCCATGGACGCAAACGTGGACTGGGGAAGAAGGCGGAACACCACGTTCTGGAGGGCGAAGGCCGCCTTTGGAACCTTGTGGGGCGTGCCGATCAGCACCAGTGTTTTGACGGCCTCCGGGTGCTCCAGCGTGTAGTCCAGGGCCAAAATGCCGCCCAGAGAGAGGCCGCACAGGTGGACCGGACCGCCGGCTTGGGCGCAGTACGCCCCAAAAGCGGCGCGGAGATTGGGGTAGCTGGCCTCTTTCCCCAGCAACAGGGAGGAGAGCTCGGGGCACAGAACGTCCTTGCGGCAATCCAGGTGAAGAACCGTCTCGTTCCAGCTGGCCGCCTTGTGCCCGGAGCCGTGGATCAGAATGACTTTCTCCATAGGTATCCCTTCCCAATTCGGCATTTCAAGTTTGTTTTATTCATCGTACCATATCTTCCGTGGGAAGTCCAGGACTGGGACAGGGTAAAAACTGTGCCGTGACCTTCACCCCGTCTTCCGTATTTTCAATGGTACACTCTGCCCCGTGCCGCTCCAAAATCATCTTCACCAGGTAGAGTCCCAGACCGCTGCCGCCGGTGCTCCGGTTCCGGGAGTTTTCGGTCCGGTAGAAGGCCTCGAACAGGTGGGGCAGGGCCTCCTCCGGGATGCGGGCCCCGGTGTTCTCCACCGTCAAAGCGGGGCGGCCGTCTCGGAAGCCGCACCACACCCGAATTCGGGCCCCCTGGGGGGAGTAGAGGGCAGCGTTGGAGAGCAGGTTCCCCACCGCCCTGCCCAGCAGAGAGGGGTCTCCGGTGACCAAGACCCCCGGGGTCAGTGCGGAAACCAGTTCCTGTTCCCGCTGGCGGAACAGCTCCCCGTCCTGCTGGAGCCGCTCCGCCGTCAGGGCGGACAAGTCCACCGTCTCCTGCCGGAGGGCGGCTGCGCCGGACTCCATCCGGGAGATGGCCAGCATCTCCCCAATGAGATTTTCCATCCGCCCGGTGGTCTGGAGGGAGCGCAGCAGATATTTGTCCCGGTCCTGGTATACCCCCACCCCCTCCAGCATGCCGGAGAGCTGTCCCTTCAAAATGGTGACCGGGGTTTTCAGCTCGTGGGAGGCGGCGTTGAAGAAGGCCATTCGCTGCCGGTCCAGCTCCCGCTCCCGCTCCACCTCCCCCCGCAGGGCCCGGTTGGCCCCCTCCAGGTCGGTGAGGGCGGCGGACAGTTTCCGGGCCATCTGGTCCAGGCTGCGGCCCAGCCGGCCGATCTCGTCCCTGCGCTTCTCGCCGCTCTCCCATTGAAAGTCCAGCTGTGCCATTTTTCCGGCGATTCCGCTCAGGCGTACAATGGGCCGGGTGATGTACCGGGAGTACACCAGGGCGCACAGCAGGGAAAAGATCAACAGCACCAGCAGAATCCACGGGGCCATCTGGGCCAGAGCGCGGACCGCCAGGTTTTCCGCCTCCATCCGGGGGGTGACATAGAGGGTATAGGGGTCCTCCTGGCCAGCAAAGCGCACCTCCGCAGTGATGGTGGCCTGCTCGGACATGGTGACGGCCACCGTGTCGTCTGTATGGGAGGTTCCCGCGTCATAGGTGACGGTGGAATCCCCCTGGACGGATGTGATGACCAGGGAGCTGTCCTCATATACCGACTGGACAGCCAGCTGGGAGCCGGTGTCGGCAATCCGGCCGTCCGGCCCCACCAGCATGGCCTCCGCCCCGGAGGTGCGGATAAACTGGTCCAGCAGAGGGCCGCAGCTCTGCTCCTCCGTCCCGGCCAGTTGGTCCACCAGCTGGTCCACCTGGACCGTCAGGTCGTCGGTGACCACCGCGGTGTAGGTGCTGGGGGTGGCCCAGGCGATGAGCCCGAAGGTGACTGCCCCGGCGGAGAGCAGGATCAGCAGGGTGATGAGAAACACCCGGGCGGTGAGGCTCTCACTCAGCTTCCTTGGCAGCACGGTAGCCCACCCCCCTCACCGTCTCGATGTAGTCCCGCCCCAGCTTGCGGCGCAGGTTTTTGATGTGGCTGTCCACCACCCGCTCGTCGCCGAAGAAGTCATAGCCCCACAGCTTGGAGAGCAGCATCTCCCGGGTGAACACCCGGCCCGGCGCGGACAGAAAAGTGTGGAGCAGCTCAAATTCCCGGGCGGTTAGCTCCAGGGGGCGGCCCTCCAGGCGGACCTCCCGGGCGTCCAGATCCAGGGAGAGATCCCGGTAGCGCAGAGGGCCGTCCTCCACAGTTCCGCCGCTCCGGCGGAGGATGACCCGGATCTTCTCCAGCAGAACGGGCATGGAGAAGGGCTTTGTGACATAGTCGTCAATGTTCAGCCGGAATCCCCGGAGTTGCTCCCCTTCACCATCCAGGGCGGTGAGCATCAAAATAGGCACCTGGGACTGCCGCCGGATGAGCTCGCAGACCCCAAAGCCATCGATCTTGGGCAGCATCAGGTCCAGCAGCACCAGGTCGAAGGAACGGGACTGGAACAGCTCCAGGGCTGCCACCCCGTCTCCGGCCGCTGCGGTCCCATACCCCGCGTCCTGGAGGTAGGCGCACAGCAGCTCCTGGATATCCGGCTCATCCTCTACGATTAAAATGTGTTTCATAAGCCATCACCTGGAGGGAGTATACCATGGAATTGTGAATTTATCGTGGAGAGGGGGAATTTTATTTCCGAGATCTCTCAGCTTCTGCTTCTGAGAAGAAAATCCGCCCTGCCTCCACAGAATGCGGAGACAGGGCGGAGAGGTGGAACGGTTATGGGGCCGCTTTCCGCAGCAGCACGACGGTCTCCACATGGGAGGTCCGGGGGAACAGGTCCACCGCCTGGGCCTTGACCGCCGGGTAGCCCAGCTCCCCGAAGCGCTTCACGTCCCGGGCCAGGGTGGCCGGGTCGCAGGAGACGTAGACGATGCGCTCCGGCTCCATGGAGGCCAGAATCTCCGGCACCTCCGGAGCCAGCCCCTTCCGGGGCGGGTCCACGCAGATGACCTGGGGGCGGATCCCCTCGGCGGCCAGCTGGAAGGCGGCCTCCCCCGCATCGCCGCACAGGAACCGGGCGTTGTCCACCTGGTTGCGGGCGGCGTTGGCCTGGGCGTCCTGCACGGCCTCCGGGACGATCTCCGCCCCGATTACCTGACCGGCTCGCTGGGCCAGGGCCAGGGAGATGGTCCCGATGCCGCAGTACAGGTCCAACACTGTCTCCTGGCCGGTGAGGCCGGCAAATTCCAGGGCCTGGGTGTACAGCCGCTCGGTCTGGGCCCGGTTGATCTGGAAGAAGGAGGGGACGGACAGGCGGAAGGTCATGCCGCACAGCCGCTCCTCCAGAAAATCCCGCCCCCAGATGGTCCGGTAGTTCGGGCCCAGGATTACGTTGGTGTCCTTGGTGTTGGTGTTCAGCACCAGCCCCGCCAGGGTGGGCACCGCCTGCCGGAGGGACTGCACCAGCTCGGGGGCGTGGGGCAGGCGGGTCCCATTGGCCACCACACAGCACAGGGCCTCGCCCGCCTGATTGGTGCGCACATAAAGGTGGCGGATCAAGCCTTGGCAAGTTCCCTCGTCATAGGCGGGAACCCGATACCGCTCCATCCAGCCCTTAAAGGCGCGGCGCAGGGCGGTGACAGTCTCGGGCTGGAGCAGGCAGTCGTCCACGTCCAGTACGTCGTGGCTCCTGGAGCGGTAGTAGCCCACCGCCAGCCCCCGCTTCTCCTGGGCCACCGGGAACTGTACCTTGTTTCGGTAGCGCAGGGGGGTCTCCGCCCTCAGCACCTGGGGCAGCTCCAGGGATACTCCGCCCACCCGGGTCAGCGCGTCCTGGACCCGCTGCCGCTTGGCGCGCAGCTCCTCCTCATAGGTCATGTGCCGGTACTGACAGCCGCCGCACCGCCCCGCCAGGGGGCAGTCCAGCTCCACGCGCTCCGGCGACGGGTCCAGCAGGCGGACGGCCCGCCCCCAGGCCACGTTAGTCTTTACCTTTAAAAGCTGGACCTCCCAGCGCTCCCCCAGGATCGTCCCGGGGACAAAGACGACCCGGCCCTCCCAGCGGGCAACTCCCATCCCCTCTGCCGTATAACCAGTGATCTCCAGTGTAAGCGATGCGTTTTTCTTCCACCCGTCCATGGAAAACCGTCCTTTTAATATAAAAATCAATCTATCATACCATATCAACCGGCGGGAGTAAAGGGCACCGGAACGATTCTGGAGTTGACTCCGTGCCGGCTATTCCAAGAAGACTTTGAAAAAAGAAAGAAAAATTGAAAATAACACTTTACAACTCACGGCAATCCTGCTATAATAACTGAGCGATTGATAAGCGCCCGTAGTTCAATTGGATAGAGCGTCAGATTCCGGTTCTGAATGTTGGGGGTTCGAGTCCCTTCGGGCGTACCACTCAAAGAGTCCTTCAAAGTGTTGAAAATCAGCACTTCGAGGGACTTTTTGTTTTCCCTTATCGAAAATATAAATGGTATTCTAATACACTGAAATACAATTCACCGCTGGGGCGGGTGCTGGGGCAAATCCACCCCAAAAGCTGCGCCAAGGTTTTCGCCTGCGGCGAAAACGCTTGTACGGTGCAAAAGCGCTGCCGGCCAGGAGGCCGGTGGGGTGATTCTCCTGCAACGGTCCCGTCGATCCCAAATATCCATTTTAACCGGCCAAGCCAAAAAGAAATCCTGCAGCCACAACGGTTACAGGATTTCTTTTATGCTTTCTGGTGTTTAGCCTGATCTTTATGCCATCCGGCACAGCATGGCGGCGCCCACCACGCCGGCGTCGTTGCCCAGGCTGGCCCGCACCACCTTGGGCAGACGGTCCTTGTCAAAGCATCCCTTATGGACCAGTTCCCGCACAGGGTCCAGCAGCAGGTCGCTGTCCGCGCTGCTCACTCCGCCGCCCAGGCAGATGACTTCGGGAAAGAGAATATTGCTCAGGCTGATCAGCCCGTAGGAGAGCTCCTTTTGATATTCCTCCAGCACCTGGAGGGCGGTCTCATCCCCGGCCCGGGCTGCCTGGAAGGGGGTGCGGCCCTCGACCCGGTCCAGACTGCCGCCGCACACCTCCCAGAGCAGGCTCTTGGGGGAGGACTCCATGGCTGACCGGGTCATGCGGATAAGAGCGGTGGCCGAGCCGTACTGCTCCCAGCAGCCCAGGCCGCCGCAGCCGCAGGGCAGGCCGTTGGGGTGTGTCATCAGATGGCCTGCCTCCATGCCCGCGCCGCCCAGGCCGGTATAGAGCTTTCCACCCCGCACCAGTCCGGTCCCAATGCCGGTGCCCAGGGTGACCATGACCACCGGGTCGCAGCCCTTGGCGGCTCCGGCCCAGTATTCCCCTGCGGCGGCGCAGTCGGCGTCGTTGCCCAGGTGGACGGGAATATTCAGCTCCCGCTGAAACAGCTCCCGGAAGGGGGTGTCCCGAAAGGGCATGTTGGGCGTTTTCACCACAATGCCCGCCTCATTGTCCACCAGACCGGGGATGCCTGCGCCTGCGCCCTCCACGTCCTCCAGAGAGATGCCGCCCTCCTGAGCGGCACGGACGGACAGCTGGGCCAGCTGGGACACCAGCTCCTCTGCGGACCAGCTCCGATTCACAGGGCAGGCGGATTTGTGGAGAATGGTCCCCTCCTGATCCACCAGACCGGCCACCAGATTGGTGCCTCCCACATCAATTCCAATATACACGGTCAGCCCTCCTCGTCCATGAGCTTTTTGAAGTGCTCGTCCATCCGCTGTGTCAGCTCCAGGGCAGCGTTGTGGCCCAGTTTCCGGCTGCGGTTGTTGATGGCTGCAACCTCCAGGATGCTGGCCAGGTTTCGGCCGGGCTTCACCGGGATGGTGACGGCCGGGACCTCCACATCCAAAATTTCGGTGGTGGCCCCTTCCAGGCCGAACCGGTCATACACCGCGTGGTCATCCCAGGGCTCCAGAGTGACTACCAGCTCGATTTCCTGCTCCATTTTGGTGACCCGCATGCCGAACAGGCTGCGCACATCCACCACGCCGATGCCCCTCAGCTCCATGTAGTGGCGGATCAGATCCGGGGCGCTGCCCATAAGGGTGTTGTGATTGGTCACCTTGATCTCCACCGCGTCGTCGGCGATGATCCGGTGGCCCCGCTGGATGAGTTCAATGGCCACCTCGCTCTTGCCCACGCCGGATTCCCCTTGGATGAGCACCCCTTCGCCGTAGATCTCCATGAGCACGCCGGAGCGGGTGATCTGGGGAGCCAGGTGATTGAACAGGCTGCCGATGAGGCGGCTCATAAAGGCGGAGGTGTGCTCCGCCGTGCGCAGCACGGTGCGGTCATGCTTAATGGCCATCTCCATACACTCGGGGTAGGGCTCCAGAGCACGGGTGAGGATCAGGGCCGGAACCGGATAGGACAGCAGTTTGTCAAAGCTGGTCCGCCGCTCCTCAGGGGTCATCTGGTTCAGGAAGGTGTGCTCCGTCAGGCCGATGACCAGCAGCCGCCGGGTGTCAAAGTGCTCAAAAAAGCCGCTCAGGGGCAGGCCGGGCCGGTTTACATCCAGTGTGGTCAGGGGGGTGTCCTCATAGTCGGGCCCCTTATGGAGAATCTCCAGATCAAATTCCCGGATGATCTCTCCCAGCTTTACGCTTTTCGTATGTTCTGCCATTGGATCGTCCTCCTTCGCTTCGTCACTTGGCGCTTTTGCTTAGTATATCCTATCTCCTTCCATTTCGCAAGGGCTCCCGGCGTTTTCTGCCGGTTCTTTCGGCCGGAACGCGGCAAAAAAATTTCGGCCCCTTTGAAAAAAATCCTTGCATTTCCCTAAAATATCTGGTAATATATCATTCGATGCTTCATTGGAAAGCGTACTCTCATAGCGAGGAGGTAAGCAACATGGCCAAATGCGAATTCTGCGACAAGGGCGTCACCTTCGGCATCCAGGTCTCCCACTCCCACCGCCGTTCCAACCGCACCTGGAAGCCCAACGTGAAGCGCGTGAAGGCGATCGTGAAGGGAACTCCCACTCACGTGTACGTCTGCACCAGATGCCTCCGTTCCGGTAAGGTCACCCGCGCTGTGTGATCGGTATATGGCAAGTTAAATCCCCTGTGGTATTCCACAGGGGATTTCCTTTTTTATGATGCGCCCTCCAAAAATTCCACCGCCCGGTCTACCGCCTGACGCACGTGGGCGGACAGGCTCAGCTCCTGCACTCCGGCCACCACCACGCCGCAGCTGTTCATGGGGACGAGGAATTTCTTGGCCCGGCAGCCCCCCACCGCTTCGGCTATTTTAGGAGTCACCTCGCCCAGAATGGCGTGGGCCACCACGATGCCAAGGGGGCCCAGCACCACGTCTGCGTCCATGACGCCCCGGACCACCGGGTTTTCTCCCGTGGCCACCTGGGAAGCCCCGGCCTTCTGCATGGCGGAGGAGGCGATGCCGTTGGTGCCGATGGCCAGCAGCTCCGCCTGGGGCAGGCGGGCCTTTACTTCCTCCACCAGCAGCTTTCCAAGCCGGCCGCCCTGGCCGTCGATCACCACAATTTTTGCCATATTAAATCCCTCCGCTTATTTCTGATTTCTTTTTCTGTGCCGGAGCATCGTGCATCAAAAACAGACCTGTCCGCATAGATTCCACGGGGAGGTGTTTGCCATGTCCTTTTCTCTGCCCTCCGGCCCGCTGATCTCTGGAGCGGCGGCGGCCGCCGCCGCGTTGGCTCAGGGCCGCTCCCGGGAGGAGCTGGAACGGATGGCCGCCTTCTTCTCCCTGCTGGGGGAGATGCTGGACGCCTTTGCCCTGGATGCCCCTGGGGAGGGGCCAGTCATCGATCCATGAAGGAGCGGATCTGCTCCATGTTCTCCATGCCCTGCTGATAGCCCTCGGCCCACAGCATGCGCAGCTTGTCCACGTTGTGCTCGATGCGCCCCACCCCGTGGAGGGTGTTGGGGGCGATGACCAGGGCCTTGCCCTCCTTCTCCAGCTGAAACAGTTCCGCACGGCTCCGGTTGTCCCGCTCCGGCCGCTCCTCCATGGTGCGGCAGAAGTTGGGGTACTCCCGGTAGCGGCGCTGGATCAAGGGGAGAAGCTTTTCCGGCTTTCGGACAAAGCTCCGGGGCTTGGTGAGGATGACCACCACCCGGTCGCACCCCTGCACAAAGGCCCGGCGGTAGGGCACCGCGTCGGCCGCGCCCCCGTCCAGATAGGGCTTGCCGTCCAGGTGAAATACCGGGAACATAAGGGGCATGGCGCAGGTGGCCTGGAGGAGGCGGAAGTGCTTGTCCTCGGTGGTGACCTCCTTGTATTCGGCCTCGCCGGTCTCCAGGTTGGTCACCCCAGCCTCCACATGGCCGGGGAACGCCTCGAAGGTCTGGTAGTCAAAGGGCACCAGCTCGTTGGGGATGGTGCAGTAGGAGAACTCCAGACCGAAGTAGCTGCGGTTGTGCCGGTCCACCAGGTTGTTCAGGCCCATGTACCGCCGGTCGTTCACAAACCGGGTCAGGATCTCCAGGTTCCGCCGGGGCTGCTTGGAGACATAGCTCACCCCGTAGGCGATCCCGGCGGACACCCCCACCACATAGTCCGCCATCACGTTCTTCTCCAGCAGGGCGTCAAAGACGCCGGTGGAAAAAATGGTCCGGAGGGCCCCGCCCTCCAGCACCAGTCCGACTTTCATGCTTTGCTCCTCCTTTTCGTTTGCCGGAAGAAGCGGCTGAGAGCCGCCCCATGTCTTTTATTATACGGAATCCCGCCGTCTTTGCAAGGGGAACCGTTGACAACCTATCGTTTCAGTAGTATGATCGGTTCAGACATTCCATAGGAGGGAACTGCTATGCCTGCCATTGCGCACAATCTGGAAGAACTGATCGGTCACACCCCCCTGCTGGAGCTGAACCGCTACGGCGCCAAGCACCAGTTTCAGGCCCGGGTGCTGGCCAAGCTGGAATATCTCAACCCCGCCGGCTCCGCCAAGGACCGGGTGGGCCTGTCCATGATTCTGGACGCGGAGGAGAAGGGGCTCCTGAAGCCCGGCGGAGTCATCATCGAGCCCACCTCCGGCAACACGGGCATCGGTCTGGCCAGTGTGGCGGCCGCCCGGGGCTACCGGGTGATCCTCACCATGCCCGACACCATGAGCGCCGAGCGCCGGGCCATGCTGGCCGCCTACGGGGCGGAGCTGGTCCTCACCCCCGGGGCCCAGGGCATGCAGGGGGCGGTGGACAAGGCCCAGGAGCTGGCCCGGGAGCTACCCGGCAGCTTCATCCCCGACCAGTTCGGCAACCCCGCCAACCCGGAGGCCCACTACCGCACCACCGGCCCGGAGATCTGGGCGGATACGGACGGCAAGGTGGACGTGTTTGTGGCCGCGGTGGGCACCGGCGGCACCATCTCCGGCACCGCCCGGTACTTGAAGGAGCAGAACCCTGCCCTCCAGGTGGCGGCGGTGGAGCCCGACGCATCCCCCCTCCTCTCCGGCGGGCAGGCGGGCCCCCACCAGATCCAGGGCATCGGGGCCAACTTCATTCCGGACACCCTGGACCGCTCCATCTATGATCAGGTGATCCGGGTGACGGACCAGGACGCCCTGGCCACCGGCCGGGAGATTGTCCGGACCGAGGGCATTCTGGTGGGGATCTCCTCGGGAGCCGCCCTGTGGGCGGCGGGCGAGCTGGCCAAAAAGCCGGAATATGCCGGAAAGACCATCGTGGTGGTTCTGCCCGACTCCGGGGACCGGTACCTGTCCTCCGCCATGTTTGCATAACAGAATATAGAAAAAGGCCCCTTAAGGCCGTCCGAAGCGGATGTTTCTCCCCTCCGGACCCCTTAAGGGGCCGCGTGTTTCTGGTTGCCTGCGCGGGGTCCGCCCAAAGCGGAAATTTGAGACCTGGCATGGCGTGGAAGTTTTTACACGCCCCGCGCGATATCAGTTACAGCTGTTCTTCAACGGCGGCTTCCGCCTTCACTGGAGCATCTTCTCGTCGGCCCACTCGCTGTACCAGGCCGATGATCTGACCGGACAGAATCACGGTCAGCAGGGAGCAGCCCAGCCGGCTCAGGTCGATGTAGGTGGCGGACAGGGCCAGCACCACCAGGTCGCTGATGAGGTAGGCCCACTGGATGTCCCAGCGGGTGAGCTTGGAAATGCTCATGGCCAGGGCGTCGTCGCCGCCCGGCGCGCCGCCGGCCCGGACGCTCAGCCCCACGCCACAGCCCACAAACAGGGCGCCCAGCACCGCCGCCAGCAGGGGGTGGTCGGCCAGCTGGGGCCACAGGGGGTCAAACTGCTCCACAATGGCATAGAACACGGAGAATCCGCCCCCCGCCACGATGGAGTAGGCGATAAACTCCTTTCCCAGCAGCTTCCAGCCCATGAGATAACAGATTGCGTTCATCACCAGTCCCGTCACCGCCGGGGAGAGTCCCAACCAGTGGTACAGGAACAGGGTCATGCCCAGCACACCGCCCTCGGTCACACCGGACAGGGCATGGACATTGTACAGGCCGAAGGCAAGAATGGCGCTGCCCAGCAGGGCCAGGGCACATTTCTTCGGCTTTATGAGGGAAAACAAAATAACAACTCCTTTGATGCCTTCCACGCACTTCTATTATAGCCGAGAATGGCCGGTTTGGCAACCCCCCGGCACAGTTTGGGGGAGTTTGTGGCAAATTTGGGAGCTGATAGGACCAAAAACGCCGTCCCGGCAGTCCGGGACGGCGTTTCGCCTGTTTTCGACGGGGGAGCGGATTATACTGATTCTGTGCCCAGGTGCTCCGCCGCTTCAATCAGCTCGATCTGGCTGCGGAGGGAGGCCATCAGGCGGGGATAGAGGCAGGGAGAGACGCCGGAGAGAAAGTTTCGAATCTCCTCCGCGGAGGCCCGGGCGGGAGCCTGCTCTCCAAACAGAAGAAAGCTGTCCTGAACGCCCAATACCTCGCATACCCGTTTATAGGTGGGCAGGGCCAGGCCGGTGCTGCCCCGCTCCACCTCGCCCAGATAGTGGGGAGTTACATCCAGCCGTTCCGCCAGCGCCTCCCGGCTGATCCCAAGGGCCTCCCGTCTGGCTCGAATGCGGGAGCCCAATTCCCGATTCAGCTGGGTGTAAGTGCGCGCCATCGAGGACACCTCCCATCAGTCCGGCTGTTCCAGCGCCTGGATCAGCTCGATCTGGCTGCGGAGGGAGGAGATCAGATAGGGGCGGTATTTGGGATTGACCTCCTCCAGCATGGCCTGGATCTGACGGGCCTCGTCCCCAGGTTCGGGAAGCGCGCCCAGCAGGAGCTGGTCCGCTGAGACGCCCAGCGCCAGACAGATCCGGCTGATAGTCTCCAGAGAGGCCCCGGTACGCCCGCGCTCCAGGTCTGCCGCGAATTGGGCGGAAATGCCCGTCAGCTCGGCAAAGCGCTCCCTGGTCAGAGCGGCGGCCTCCCGGGCGGCGCGGATTCGGGCGCCGATTTCCACGTTGCTTGGCTTATAGGTCTGTCGCATGCCCATACCCTCCTGCGTTTGATGCACTCAGCATAAGAGATGGTCAGTTTCAAAAACAGTGTTCAATGCACTTAAAAATATTGTGCAATACACGCGTGTGAGTTATGATAGTTATACATGCTTTAATACCGGCAGAGCGGGGATGAAGAGGGAATACAGGAAAAGAATACACCAATAATAGGCAGAGCGGTTGGATAAAGGAGAGATGTATATGTGTATGGAAGAAGATACGCGGGTCCGGGAGGCGATCGCGGTCCGAATGCTGAAAGAGACCTTGATTCCCTCAGCGCAGATTGCCCGCTGGACCGGACTGTCCAGAGAGCGGGTCCACGCGCTGGCCCTCCAGACCAAGCGGCTGGAGGACCGCTGGCCGGAGCAATAGACGTGCGGGCGGATGGAAACCGCCCGCACGTTTTTTCTGTGTCAGCGCTTCGGCTTGGCCTTGAAAATCAGGGCCACCAGAAAGCCGAAGAAGATGGCGGCGGCGATCCCGCCGGCGGTGGCGGTGATGCCCCCGGTGAGAGCCCCCAGAAGCCCCTGCTGGGCCACAGCCTCCCGCACCCCATTGGCCAGGGTGTTCCCAAATCCGGTGAGGGGGACGGCGGCTCCGGCCCCGCCCCAGTCCGCCACGTACTGGTAGATCCCCAGCGCGCTCAGAATCACCCCGGCGGTGACATAGCAAACCAGAATTTTGGCGGGGGTGAGCTTGGTCTTGTCAATGAGCAGCTGGCCCAGGGCGCACAGCGCGCCGCCGCAGAGAAAGGCGTTGAGATACTCCATACAAAAAACCCTTCTTTCCCAAAAAACCGTCAGCCGTCCCGCCGGGCGGAGACAGCCACGGCGTGGCAGATGCCGGGGATGCTCTCCCCCTGAAAGGCGGTGGTGGGGGAGTGGAGGGCCCCGGTGGGGCAGAACAGCAGGTGCTTGATCTGCCCCGCCCGCAGCTCCCGAAGGAGATAGCCGGTGAACACCGCGGCGGAACAGCCGCAGCCGGAGCCCCCGCAGTGGACGTCCTGGCGCCGGCTGTCGAATATCAGCCTGCCGCAGTCGGTGTAGCTGGGGGAGAGGTCCACCCCATCCCGGCGGAACAGCTCGCACAGCAGCTCGCCCCCCAGCTCCCCCAGGTCGCCGGTGACGATGCAGTCGTAGAAATCCGGCCCCCGGCCGGTGTCCTGAAAGTGGGTGCATAGGGTGTCATAGGCAGCGGGGGCCATAGCCGCCCCCATGTTGTTGGTGTCGGTGACGCCCTTGTCCACGATCTTTCCCGGCGTGACATGGGTGATGCAGGGGCCGTCTCCCCCCCGCTGGAGAATGACCGCTCCCGCCCCCGTCACCGTCCACTGGGCGGTGGGGGTGCGCTGGCAGCCGTACTCCAGGGGAGTGCGGTACTGGCGCTCCGCCGTGCAGAAGTGGGAGGAGACCACCACCCCCGCCCGCTCCCCAAAGCCTGTCTCTTATACACATCT
>NZ_JACJJE010000029.1 GCF_016899775.1 Pseudoflavonifractor capillosus | reverse complement strand
AACACCCTGAAGTCCGGCACTGTGGAGGCTTCCACTGACGGCAGCTGGACCATTGGTGACGTGACCATCAACAACAACGTCTCCTACAGCTACATCACCAGCAACCAGGACTACGCTGACGCCATCGACGACGTCAAGTCCACCAGCAACACCACCGACGCCAACCGCTACGTCGTGGAGCTGGGCGAGCAGCTGTACATGGGCGACCTGAAGCTGAACGACGAGGCTACCGATGTGTTCGGCCGTCCCGCCCGCTACTGGGAGTATGACGGTTCCGAGATCGGCACCTATGCCAAGAAGGAACTGCTGAAGCAGTCCTACACCACCGAAATCACCGGCCGCGATCTGTATGATCTGCTGGGCAAGTCCACCATCGAGGAATATGGATTCGACATCTATGTGGATGGTATCGATGCGATTGAGGACAACCGGGACATCCTGGACGCTGCATACTTCACTGAGGGCAACCTGGTCCGCGGCAACACCGACGTTGTGGGTGAGACCGGCAACGGCGTGCTGACTGAAGTGTATGTAGACACCAACGATAAGGAAGTCACCATCGCCATCATCAATACCTATCTGGCCAAAGCCGACGGGGACTATGATGATCGGACCGAAGAGGTCGACTTCGATATCTGGGGCATCGACGACGCCGGCAAGGACGAGTTTGTCAAGGCTCCCGGCAAGTCGGATGAGACCCTGACCGTCACCAATGATGACTTCGATGTTGAGGACATCGTGGACGGCGACATCTATCTGGTCACCGTGGCCGACGGCGCCATCCAGTCTCTGGAACTGCCTGACACCATCAGCGATACCGAGATCACTGCCTTTAAGAACGGCTACGATGGCAACCTGACTGTGGACGGGACCAAGTACAACTATTCTGACTCTGCCTCTTATGACGGCGACACTCTGAATAGCGACTACACTGGCATCAAGACCATTAACCTGAAGGACTCCACTTACAATGTGTATCTGGACAACTATGGTTATGTGATCGGTGTCGAGGAAGTGGACCCCGCTAAGAACTATGTGTTCATCACCGGCGTGGACGAGAACTACAGCAACCTGACCAACCGGAATGTGGACGCCAACGCCATCTTCCTGGACGGCACCATGGAGGTCATTGAGGTCAACACCAAGAAGAGTGATCCTCTGGGGGAGAGCAATCTGACCTGGGATGGCAAGAACACTTCTTCCAGCAATGCCATTGTCAACCACTGGTATACTTACACCGTGAGCAACGACGGTGTGTACACTCTGAAGGATACCAAGGACCAGTATGCTTGGGATCTGGGCACCGGAAACTCTAAGAACATCAATCAGAAGAGCATCTCCTTGAAGTCCGATTCTAGCAGGTATGTCTATGGCAACGACGATACCGTCTACCTGAATGTATCTCTGGAGAACATTAAGGATAAGGATGAGAAGCTCACCAGCGTTATTGGTGAGGTAGATAACGTTACCACTGGCGTTAAGAACACCGATATTGAGGTCAAGGATGTCAACTTCAACACTGCTGACTCTAATAAGACCGCAGAGTACATCCCCACTGCTGAGATCTACACCGTGTGGGACGACGAGGGCTGGGCTCTCGGCGTGGTCGTCATCGGTGAGGACCAGGGTGTCTCCTCTGACTTCGCCTATGTCACCAGCAGCAACGTCTCTCAGGAGAGCTACGACAAGGCCAACGACGAGTACACCTGGACCCGTGAGGTGGTCATCGACGGCAAGCTGACTGAGATCTCCTATGTGGACGACAGCCTGGATGTGATCGGCACCAACAGCAAGAACTCCATGGAGCAGGGCCACTGGTACAAGGTCACCTTCTATGCCGACGGTACTGTGAAGAGTGCTGAACTTCTGGACAGCAAGCTGACGGATACCACTTATACGGACGGCTATATCGATGAAATCGATCAGGTGGAGACTGCCGTGGATGCTGAGGATCTGGTCCTCTACCAGCAGGCTTTTGCTGATACCGATAAGATGAGCCTGAAGTATGAGAACGGTTCTCTGTGGGTAATTCTCAATGACAAGACCGGCTTCTCCGTGTCCCCTGACGTGAAGGTCGTTCTGGCCAACGCCGACGGAAAGGGCAACCCGTTCGACGATGTGGATGACAGCTACGAGGGCTACAAGGGCCTCGAGGACGCCATCGACGATCTGAACCGGAACTTCATCGGCGATGTGAGCGCGATCCTGGAGGACGGCGTGGCTACCACCATCATCCTGAACTGCACCGCCAATGACCGCGGCTATGATCCGGGTGACAACACCACTAACAACAGTGGTTTGGCGACTCTGGATTATGTAAAGGCTCAGTCCGGCGACTACGGCATCAAGGTTACCACCGAGAAGGCTGTTACTAGCGCTACCGAGTACAATGTTACCCTGTACATGGTCAACGGCGGCACCACTGTTGATCTGGGCACCTACACCATTGAGGTGGCCGAGGGTAAGGATTGGGGCTTCATGAAGCTGGAAGGTCTGACCCAGGGCCAGCAGTACATGCTGGTTTGCGGTGATGAGACCACCCTCTTCACCCCTAACTACAACTGATTAAGTAGAATTTCAATATAGTTCACTTAATGTAGCAGTGAATCCCTCCGGGCTATATGCCCGGAGGGATTCATTATTATTCTGGTTCATCCTCTGCGTAAAAAGCTACTACCTGATAGATAGAACCGCTGTTGTTCAGCTGCGCAATCACATGGTGGCCGTAGTAACTGATTTGATTGCCTTTCCAGGTGACATCGAGGTCCGACATGCCGGCGTCATAGTTGCCCGCCCCGGAACAGACCATAGTGTTTGCCCCGGACTCCCAGATGAACACAATGGCGCGGATACCTGCGATGATCAAAAATTTGGGCCGGGCCGAGAACGTGAGGGTGTTGGGTGCCTCAGCACCGTATGTTCCAGTGCCCACATAGCTCATGGTCTCTACCCGGCAGTTCCCCAGTTTGACAACCGACGCTTCCAGCAGCGCCGCTGTTTCTGCCAGGTCCGTCAGCGCCGCGTCCAGCTTGGCGTTATCGGCGTTGAAGTCGGTGCGTAAAACCTGGTCTGTGGGTTCCCACTGGTTCAATTCATAGTGTTCCGTGTAATTGGTTGCCATAAACAAAATTCCTCCTTATTTGTGTTGGGGTGATAGCGAGGCGGGCGGCCACATGGGGCCGCCCCTACACGCAGAACGCGCGGGGCGTTTTCCCACAGTGGCCGGACACCGGCCGGCGCGCCGAGTCGTCGCGCCCTACAAGATGCCGCCGCGCCGGGGCGGCGCGTCCAGAAGGCCGCGCCCTACGGGTCAGCCGCGCCGTGTAGGGTCGCGTATCATGCGCCCGTGCGTCCGGCTCTTTCAAATAAGGAGGGATTTCGTGTTTTGTGGGACGTTTAAATACATATATTGGAAATTAGAGGCAAGGTACGCCGTGCCGAGGAATGGGAGGCTTTCAAGGGGCACCCTCATCCGCCCTAATGTGTGACCGATCCCGATCTCCTCTGTCGCTGCGCGACGTCTCCTCTTGATAAGGGGAGTCGGCCCCCGGCGATCCTTTGGTTTCTTTCCCATCGCTTGGGAAGAAACCCGCCGCCCGCAGGCGGCGAAATCCCATGGCAAAACTAGCCACCAAGCGGCCCGATGGGGACATCGGTCCCTGTGAAAACAAAGGTCAAAGAACCACATCCGGCGGAGAAAAGCCACGCGAGGCGAAGCGTCTGGGATGCCGCGCCCTACAGGGGAAAAGAGTCCTGCGAAGCAGGCAGCCATATGGGGCTGCACCCGCAGAGGGAGAGAGCGCAAAAAGACGGCAGGAGAAGCCCCTGTTCATGCAGAAAAGTCACAGAAAAACCATCCTCCTCCGGCAAATTTGATACGCAAATGTAAATTTTTATCCGTCAGACTGGACATAGTCCCCTCGAGTGAGTATCATAGGAATGATACGAACCTACGACAAAATACGGGCCGGCGGGGCGGAGGGCGCCTCGGGCCCGGGGAGGTCTGTCATGCGGCGAAGATTTTTAGGCGGGGTCCACCCCGCTTCCTATAAGGAGAGTACCCGGCGCAAGCCCATCATGCCTCTGGAGGAGCCCCCCAAGCAGGTGGCCATCCCCCTGACCATGTGCACCGGCGGCGGGGCTGTCCCGGTGGTGAAGCCCGGGGACAAGGTGACGGTGGGCCAGGTGATTGCCAAGCCGGAGGAGGGGGGCGTGTACGTCCACTCCAGCGTCTCCGGTCGGGTGCGGGCCATCGAGCCCCGCCCCCACCCCTGGGGCGGCCGGTGGGACGCCATCGTCATCGACAATGACGGTCAGGATACCGCCTGTCCCGATCTGCCCGAGCCCATGGACTGGTCCCGGATGGATCGGGCCCAGGTGCTGGAGCGCATCTGTCAGGCGGGCATCACCAGCATGGGCGGGGGCGCCAGCCCCACCCACCTGCGCATCGCCCGTTCGGTGGGCCGGGTGGACACCCTGATCGTCAGCGCCGCGGAGTGCGAACCCTATTTGACGGCGGACCACCGGCTGCTGCTGGAGCACGGAGACCAGGTGCTCCAGTCGGTCCAGATGCTCTCTCAGCTGCTGCGGGCGGACCGGGCGGTGCTGGTGGTGGCGGGCGACAAGCTCAACGCCGTGGAGTTTCTGGAGCGCCGCCTGCGCCGGAAGCGCCGGTCGGTGGAACTGGTCACCATTGAGACCCGCTATCCCCTTGGGATGGAAAAACAGCTGGTGCGCACCATCACCGGCCGGGAGGTGCCCCCGGGCCAGTCGGCCGTGGATGTGAAGTGCGCCGTGTTCAATGTGGCCACCGCCTATATGGTCCGCGCAGCCCTTCTGGAGGGGCAGCCCGTCACCCACCGGGCGGTCACAGTGAGCGGCGGGGCCGTAGCCCGGCCCCGGAACCTGTGGGTGCCCATCGGGACCCCTCTGTGCTGCCTGCTGGAGTCGGCGGGGGGCCTGAAGGAGGAGCCGGCCATCATCCTCACCGGCGGGCCCATGACCGGGACGGTCCAGACGGATCTGGAGGCCCCGGTGGTGAAAAACACCAACGCCCTGCTGTGCCTGACCAAGCAGGAGCACGGCGGTGCGGATCAGCCGGAGACGGTGTGCGTCCGGTGCGGGCACTGCGTCTCCTCCTGCCCCATGAACCTGAACCCGGCCTTTGTCTACCGGGCGATGCGCATGGGAGAGCGGGAGCGCCTACCTCAGCTCCATCTGGAGGACTGCATGGAGTGCGGCTGCTGCAGTTATATCTGCCCGTCCCATATCCCCCTGGCGGATCTGGTGCGGCAGGCACGGACTATTTTGGCGGAAGGAGGGGAACAGGCATGAACGGACCCACCATTCACCGGACTTCCCCTCAGATCGCCCAGCCGGCCACCATCTCCTCCACCATGCTGGATGTGATCATCGCCCTGGTCCCCGCCCTGGCTATGGCGGTCTTTCTGTTCGGCGTCCGGGTGCTGGCTCTGACCGCGGTATCCGTGGGCACCTGCGTGCTGGCCGAGTACGGCTACCGCCGCCTGCGGGGACAGAGCAATACCATCGGCGACCTGTCCGCCTGCGTCACCGGCCTGCTGCTGGCTATGAGCCTTCCGGTCACCGCCCCCTACTGGGCCCCTGTCCTGGGCGGCCTGTTTGCCATTGTCATCGTTAAACAGTTTTATGGAGGGCTGGGCCGCAACTTCCTCAATCCCGCTCTGGCGGGGCGGACCCTGCTGTGTACCTTCCCCGGCCTGATGACCAGCTGGGTGGACGCGTTCCAGCGGCCCGGCCTGATCCAGGGCGTGGACGCCGCATCCTCCGCCACTCCCATGGCCGTCCTCCACACCGGAGTGGTGCCGGACCTGACCCTGGGGCAGATGCTGCTGGGCCAGCACGGCGGCGCCATGGGAGGCGTCCCCGTGCTCATGCTGCTGCTGGGCGGACTGTATCTGGTCTCCCGGCGGGTCATCACCCCACGGATTCCGCTGGCCTATCTGGGGACAGTGGCCCTGCTTACCCTCCTGTTTCCCAGAGGAGACGAGGGAGCGCTGGCCTGGATGACCGCCCAGCTGTGCTGCGGCGGATTGGTGATGGGGGCTGTCTTTATGGCCTCGGACTACACCACCACTCCGGTCACCCCCCTGGGACAGACCATCTTTGGCGTGGGCTGCGGCGTGCTCACCGTACTGCTCCGCTATTTCGGCTCCTACCCCGACGGGGTGGGCTGGGCCATTCTGACCATGAACTGCTGCGTGTGGCTCATGGACCGGGCCGCCATCCCCCGGCGTTTCGGCATGGGACGCTTCGCTCTGGTCCGCTCCTGGGGACAGCAGCTGAAGGAGAGCCTTGCCGCCATCCATTTTGTCCCGCCTAAGCTGAAATTCTTGGCCCGGGCCGGGGACGGCACCATGCCTGGCGAGGGCTATCTGGACGAGCTCAAGGGCAAGGTGCGCCAGTGGGCGGCCCTGGGCGGTGTGCTCCTGGCCGTGTGCCTGATGATCTTCGGTGTCCACCGGGCCACCGACTATGCCGCCGTCCGGGCCGAGACCGAGGCCCAGGAGGCCCTGCTGGACCAGGTCATGCCTCAGGCTACCATACGCACGGAGACCCCCTATTATGCCTCCGGGGCCCTGAGCATCACGGCGGGCTACAACGACAGCGGTCTGGTGGGCTACTGTGTGGAGGTCCAGGCCCACGGCTTCGGCGGTCTGATGACCGCCGTGGTGGGCGTCAACACCAACGGCGAGGTCACCGGCGTGGCCATCACCAGCCATCAGGAGACCGAGGGCGTGGGAACCGACGCCATGACGCAGGAGTATCTGGACCAGTATGTAGGCAAGTCGGGCACCATCCGCACCGCGGGGGACAACTCGGTGGACGCGGCCTCGGGCGCCACCGCCACCTCGGAGGCGGTGACCTCCTGTGTGAACCAGGCCCTGGCCATTGTGGCCAATTTGGATACGGAAGGGAGCGTCGATTATGTGGACGGCGAAGTTTGACCGCTCCCAGCGCGGGAAAGGAGGCGGCAGGGAATGACCGCATTTCAACTGGCGGGCGTAGCTCTGGCCGCCCTGCTGTCGGAAAATTTTATTCTGGTCAACTGTCTGGGCATCGGCACCCGCACCAAGGCCTTTCAGGACCCGCTGGACGCCTGGCGCACCGGCGTCAGCTTAACGGCGGTGATGACCCTCACGGCGCTGCTGTCCTGGCTGCTGGACCAGTTGCTTCAGCACTTTGCACTGGGCTACTTTCAGACCCTGGTGTTTGCCCTGGTGGGACCGGCTGTGGTAGCCGGCTTGCGGTACTTTTTGAAAAACTGTGTGCCGGAGCTCTCCCGGCGGATGGATGAGAATCTGGCCAGCATCACCTCCAACTGCGCGGCCATGGGCGCGGCGCTGCTCATCGCCCAGCGGGGGTATGGCCTGGGGGCCGCCCTTCTCTTTGGATTCTTCGGCGGCGCAGGGGCGACGGTGGCTTTGATGTGTCTGGCCGGCCTGCGCCGGGAAGTGAGCCTCACCAGCTGCCCCAAGAGTTTCCAGGGCATCCCCATCGAACTTGTGACTGTCGGCCTGATGGCCCTCTCCCTGGTGGGCTTCTATGGGCTGCACCTGTCTTGAGCCACCATGTTTCCGTTTGCCCTGCCGGTGAAAACCGGCGGGGCAATTTTTTGCAGAAATACGTAAAGCAGGCTTGACATATATGTAAAGTGTGCTATACTAAAATCGTAAAGCGAGCTTTACTTTTTAGGAGGAGGCGAGAATTTGACAAACCGAATTGCAGAACTGAGGAAGGAGAGGCGCATCTCCCAGGCGGAGCTGGCCGAGGCGGTGGACGTCACCCGCCAAACTATTATCTCCCTGGAGAATGGGCGGTATAACGCCTCCCTGCTCCTGGCCCACAAGATCGCCCGGTATTTCGGGCTTACCATTGAGGAAGTATTTCTGTTTGAGGAGGAGTCCACATGAAGAAGAATTTGATCGTACCGGCCGCCGCAGTGGTGCTGGGTCTGGTCCTGTTTGGCATCGTATTTATCCTGGACGAGCAACTGCCCGCAGGGGGTGTGGGCCTGTGCGCCGGTCTGGGCGGGGCGCTGATCGGTCTGGGCGGAAGCAAGCTGTTCCTCTCGGTGACCATGCGTGCCCTGTCCCCTGAGGACCGGCGGGAGGTGGAGCGTTCCGAGCGGGATGAGCGGAGCATCGCCATCCGCACCCACGCCGCCTATGACAGCTGGTACTGGACCCTGTGGCTGCTGTGGGTCCCCTTTGTGATCGCTCTGGTGTTGGGAGAACTCGTTTGGATGGTGATCACTCCCATTGTGCTGGTGCTCCACTGCGCCTTCTACATGTTCCACCTGTACCGCTGGTCCAAAAAGCTATGAGCCGCCGTCTGGAGCTGCCCATCGGGCCGGAGCTGGCCGGGATCAAGGTGGACACCCTGCTCAAACGCCGCCTGGGCCTGTCCGGCACTGTGGTGCGGCGAATCAAGTGGCTGGAAGATGGAATTTTGGTGGACGGCCGCCGGGTCAATACCCGGTACATCCCCAAAGCAGGGGAGGTGCTGTCTGTCCGCCTCTCTGACCCGGAGCGGCGCAGCGGCATCGTCCCCGCCCCTGGCCCTCTGGACATTGTGTACGAGGACCAGGACCTGCTGGTACTCAATAAGGCGCCAGGGGTGACAGTCCACCCCGGACCAGGCCATTTTGACGATACAATAGGCAATTTTCTGCTCAATTATTACGATCAGGAGGGCGAAGAGGGGGACTTTCACCCCGTTCACCGCCTGGACCGGGGGACCTCCGGCCTGTTGGTGGTGGCCCGCCATCCCCACGCCCAGGAGGTGCTGAAGCGTCAGCTCCACACCCCCGACTTTCAGCGGACCTACCTGGCTGTCTGTGTCGGAACACCCGCCCCGCCCTCCGGCACCATTGACGCTCCTCTGGGGCCTTGTGAGGGATCGCTGGTGGAACAGACGGTCCGGCCGGACGGGAAACACGCCTGTACTCACTATGAGACCCTGCGGCAAAACGGTCCCTTTGCCTTGCTCCGGCTCCAACTGGAGACCGGGCGGACTCACCAGATCCGGGTCCACATGTCCTATCTGGGCCACCCCCTGGTGGGAGACTTTCTCTACGGAACAGAATCCAGTTTGATCTCCAGACCGGCGCTCCACTCGGCCCGCCTGGCCTTCCTGCATCCCATTACTGGAATGCGCCTGGAGTTTACCCAGCCCATTCCTCAAGATATGGAGCGCCTTCTGGCTTTCCCTAACATGGAGTCATCGCCTTGAAACGCATCTCCGGTCTACCAGACGTCTACCAGGTCTACCGCCGGGAAGCCTTGCGCGCCAAGGGTTTCCGGCGGTTTCTTTTTGCTGTTTTTGGGAGGCGGTCTACCAGATGTCTACCATGGTAATTTTTTGATGGAGAAACCCGCGGGTTTCTCCCTCTTTTTTGCGTTTTGAGTACGTTTTGGAGCATGCAAGGGGCGTTATGCTGTCATAGTTGGCTAAAAATCCCTTTTTCTTCTAGTTTAAGGGAGTTTCTTCCTTGTTTTGGCAGAAAACTTTCCTCCGAACCTGAATTTAAAAGGAGGAATTCCAATGAGAAACCTGAAGCGTGCTCTCAGCCTGGGTCTCACCGCGGCCATGATTTCCGGCCTGATGGTGATGGGCTCCAGCGCCGCGAGCTACGCGGACGTGACTTCTGAGGACAATCAGGAAGCCATCGAGGTTCTCCAGGCCGTGGAGATCATGGTCGGCGACGAGAACGGCGATTTCAACCCTGATCAGAACGTCACCCGCAACGAGATGGCCGTTATCATGGCCAACCTGATGGAGTACAATGTCGCCAGCTACAAGAACACCAGCCCCTTCACCGACGTGCCCGCCTGGGCTGAGCCCTACGTGGCCGCCTGCTGGACCAACGGCATCACCGCCGGTTACAGCGACACCATCTACGGCGGTTCCGACACCGTGACCACCGCTCAGGCTGCTCTGATGCTGATGAAGGCTCTGGGCTACTTCCAGTACGCCTCTGACTTCGGCGGCGACTGGCAGCTGGCCACCACCCGTCAGGGCAACAACATCGACCTGTTCGTGGGCGTGGACTCCGGCGTGACCCAGGCCATGACCCGCAACGACGTGGCTCAGCTGGTGCTGAACACTCTGAAGTCCGGCACTGTGGAGGCTTCCACTGACGGCAGCTGGACCATTGGTGACGTGACCATCAACAACAACGTCACCTACAGCTACATCACCAGCAATCAGACCTATGCTACCGCTATCGACGATGCTCGCTCCACCAGCAACACCACCGATGCCGGTAAGTCCATCGTAGAGCTGGGCGAGCAGCTGTACATGGGCGACTTGAAGCTGAACGACAACACCACCGATGTGTTCGGCCGCCCCGCCCGCTACTGGGAGTATGACGGCAAGGAAATCGGCACTTACGCCAAGCGCGAGCTGCTGAAGCAGTCCTATACCGCTGAGGTCTCCAGCAAGGATCTGTATGACCTGCTGGGCAAGTCCACTCTCACCGATTATACCATGGATGTCTACATCGATGGAGAGGACGATGTTAAGGTCAACAGCGATATATTCACCGCTTCTGACATCAGCAAGAACGACAAGACCGCAATCGGCGGCACCGGCAACGGCGTGCTGACCGAGGTCTATGTGGATACCGATGAGAAGCAGGTCGACATCGCCATCATCAACACCTATCTGGCGATTGCTGAGGATGACTACAACGAGAAGAAGGAAGAGGCTTCCTTCGAGGTCCACAACCTGGATAAGCAGAAGGACGAGCTGATCAAGGCCGACAAGAGCAGCGTCAAGAATGTGGAAGTTGCTCTTGAGGACTTTGAGATTGTCAAGGACGTTGTGGACGGCGAGGCCTATCTGGTGAATGTGGCCGAGGGCGAGGTCCAGGCCATTGCCAAGGCCGAGGTCATTTCCGACACCGAGATCACCGCCTTCAAGAAGGGCTCCAATGTCACCGTGGACGGCACCAAGTACAGCTATGCTGAGACTGCCGACTACGACGTGGAGGTCCTGGACAACTACACCTCCAGCGACACCGGCACCATCAACCTGAAGGACCTGACCTACAACGTCTATCTGGACAAGTACGGCTACGCCATCGGTGTTGACCTGGTGGAGACCCCCAACAACTACCTGTTCATCACTGGTGTTGACACCAGCGAGAGCGCCCTGGGCAACAAGACTGCCAAGGCCAGCGCCATCTTCCTGGACGGCACCATGGAGACCATCGACATCAACTGGAGCAAGAGCGATATTGATGCTGATATCCAGAATAATACCTATGATGCTATCCTGAACATCTGGTGCACCTACACCGTCAACAACAACGGCGTGTACACGGTGAAGAAGGTTGTCGAGGCTACTGACGATACCACTATCCCCGGCGGCACCAACAACGACAGCAAGGTCGCCCAGTATAACCAGACCACCACAGTGGACTCTGACAAGCCCGGTGCCCTGGAGATCAACAAGAAGAACATCGCCCTGGATGGCCGTCCCAATGCCGGTCGCTTCAGTAGCGTGTACGGCAACGACGCCACCATCTACCTGACCGCTGAGCTGGCCGAGATCGAGTATAAGGGTCATGAGGTCGGTATCATCGACGATGTGGCCAACGTGACCACCGGCGTCAAGAACGCCAACCTGACCGTGTGGAGCAATGTCGAGGCTTCTAAGGAGGCTGATGAAGACACCAACCCCGCGTCTAACCCCCTCTATCATGCCGCCGGTGTGTACACTCTGTACAAGAGCAACGGCTACATCATCGCCGCCGTAGTGGTAGGCGAGGATGACGCCGCCTCCAAGAACCTGGTGTACACCCACACCGACTCTGTGGAGCAGGAGTCCTATGACAAGGCCACCGACGAGTGGACCTGGACCCGCAAGGTCGTCATGAACGGCGAGGAAGTCACCCTGACTGAGATTTCCGACGACAGCACCTACCTGGAGAGCATGGCTCCCAATACCTGGTATGAGGTGAAGCTGAACGCCGAGGGCAATGTCATCGGCCGTACACCCATCGCCTGGGCTGGTACCGCCGGTGTTGCCGACGCTGAGAAGTACATCAACGAGGATATCGATATCGCTCCCTCTGTGAAGGCTGAGGATACCGTCCTGTACAGCGAGGGCATCAAGGCCGACCAGCTGTCCATGATCGGTAGCACTCTGTACGTCAAGACTACCTCCGAGACTGGCTTCTTCGTGGCTGAGGACGTGAACATCGTGCTCCAGCAACTGAACCGGAAGAAGATGGAGACCACCTTCGATACCGGTGTGGACAATCTGGAAGATATCGTTGACAGCCTGAACGAGCGCTACGATAACCAGAAGTATGACTACACCATCAGCGCGATCCTGGAGGACGGCGCCGCTACCACCGTGATTATCCGCGACACTGCCGATCCCTATGAGCCCAACGAGCCCTCCTACACTGGCGACGGCACTGCCAACGGTGAGCTGGTGCTGGACGGCCTGACCGGCACCGTGTATCAGCGCAAGGGCGATAAGAAGGTCGACGTGCTGGAGTCCATCGAGGAGTACTTCGGTGTGACCAACATCGATGATCTGGACACCGACGGTAGTGGCAACTACAAGGTGAAGGTCGGCAACAAGACCTACACCATTGCTGACACCGCTGTGGAACTGGGCGAGGTCACCCTTGTTAGCCAGTACGCCCCCAATGTTGCTGTTACCAGCGCTACAGATGTGTATCTCGCCAAGGGTGAGTCTGTGACTGTGACCCTGTACTATGCTGGCGGAGTTCTGTCTCAGAACAATGTGAACACTGCGGCAACAAATCATGCGGCTTTGAAAGTTACCGATGGTTCTCTGAGCCGGGATCAGAAAACAATTACTCTGACCTTGACCGCTACGGCTGATTTCAATGCAGATCGTACCGTGCAAATTCAGTGGAGCTAATGGGTATATTTCAACTCTAAAAAGGTGGAGTCCGGACATATGTCCGGACTCCACCTTTTATTCGGTCTCTTCATAAACTGAAAAAACCCAGTAAGTGAACCCTGCCTCGTTCATCTGGTAGGACGCAGAAGGTGCGCCGTAAGTCACCTGAGTTCCGTTCCACGTAACCGCACTCTCCATAAAATATACGTTCATCCCCTGAACGATCACCGTTGCCCGCCCGCTGGCCTGTCCCGCAAACAGGATCCCGTTTCCTCCCTGTATCACAAAGAAAAGCGGGGGGTTGGTGAAGGATAGCTGAAGGGGAACGGTTTGGTTCGTCCCGGTACCCACGTAGCTGAATGTCTCAAATTTGCAGGTCCCGCATTTGACTATCTGAGTCTCCAGCATATCTGTTCGTTGGGATAAATCCTCCAGTGAACCGCTCAGTTTGTCCAGAGCAGTTTGATTCGCTTTGGATGCCAGCGCCGCGTCCACCTTGGCGTTGTCGGCGTTGAAGTCGGTGCGTAAAACCTGGTCGGTGGGCTCCCACTGGTTCAGCTGATAATTGGTCGTTTGATTGGTCGCCATAGTATAAATTCCTCCTTGTTTGGGGTGGGGGTCAGGCTTCCCCCTAGAAGGGGGAAGCTGTCACCCGTCAGGGTGACTGATGAGGGTGACTACAGAGGTGTTGAGCTCTCTCAAGCCCCCTCATCCGTCTGGCCTGCGGCCAGCCACCTTCCCCCCTGTGGGGGGAAGGCTCTCGGTCTACTCAAATAGGGTGGAATTGCTCCCATTGTGGGACGTTTGGATACATATATTGGGAATTAGGGCGGAGTGCGCCTGTTGGGGGGGCGGCCCAGTGTGCCGCCCCCACGGCGAAGACGTGGTAAGCCCAGGCGGCGCGTCCGGGAGGCCGCGCCCTACAAAAGGGGCGACGGGGACAAGCCCCGCCCTACGTCGGTGCACTCCATTGACGTCTTTGGGATTTTGTCTCTCATCCGCTCTCTTTTGGCGGGCGGGTGAGGACACCCGCCCCTACGGCGGAGTTTTTTGGGGGGAAACGGCGGGCGCACAATGTGCGCCCCTACAGGAGAGGGGGCGGGAACCTGGCCCCTTATCCGCCCCAGTGTGCGCACTGGGGCACCTGTCCCTATCCCCTCTGGCCCTTCGGGACATCATCCCTACCCCTTTTGGCCTTTGGCCGATTCCCCCTGACAGGGGGAATCGGCCCCTTGACAAGGGGAGTCGGCCCCCAGGGGGGAGGGCTTAGGAAAAACAAAAAGGGACAGGTTTTGGACCTGTCCCTTAAACCGCAGAGGCGAAGCGGAGCTTCGCACAAAATTTCTTTGCCTCCTTTCTTTTTCAAAGAAAGGAGGGGACCCGGCGCCCCCGCGCCGGGTCCGGTTCCTTGATATGAAAAGGAGATAGAAATTTTATTTGTGCTTCTGAGCTTCCAGATAGTCGTTGAGCTCAGTATTCAAAATGTCGGTAATGAACATGTGGCCGGGGGCGTGGGTGATGACGATGGGGGGCTTGGCGTTCTCCACCGCCGCCGGGGGGGTGACGCCGCAGGGCCAGAACACGGGCACCTCGCCCTCCCGGATCTCCACCGGGTCGCCGTAGTCGGGCTTCATCACGTCCATGACGCCCACCTTCTCCGGGTCGCCGATCTGCACCGGTGCTCCGTGGACGTTGGGCATCTTCACCGTGATGTCATAGGCCACCTGAGCCTGCTCCGGGGTCATGGGGCGCATGGAGCACACCATGGGGCCCTCGAAGGGGCCGGCCTTCACGGTCTGGATGTTGGTCTTGTACATGGGCACGTTGCAGCCCATCTCAATGTGGCGCACGGGGATGCCCGCGGCCATCAGCGCCTCCTCGAAGGAGAAGGAGCAGCCGATGAGGAAGCCCACATACCCGTCCTTCCAATAGTCGGATGCGTCGGTGAGCTCCTTGGTGAACACGCCGTTCTCATACACCCGGTAGCGGGGGATGTCGGTGACGATGTTCCCGCCCTCCCCCATGGCGTGGGTCTCCGGGGTGCCCCGGATGATCTCCAGCACCGGGCAGGGGAAGGGGTTCTTCTTGGTGTACTCCTCAAAGTCGTCGGCGTACTCGGGGGGCAGAATCACCAGGTTGGCCTGGGCGTAGCCCCGGCACATGCCGGCGGTGGGGAAGTCGATGACGCCCTGGCGGATGAGCTCCCGCACCTCAGAGGGCTTTTTGTCAATATAAGGGGTAATGTCAAAGGCCATAGTTACCATCCCTTCTGTCTCATGGCCCCGCCCCGGCGGGACGGAGCCCGTGTCGGTTACATGTCCAGGGACCGGCGCAGGGTGCGCAGGGCGGCCCGCTGGTTGAGCAGGGCCTCCTGGGCGGCCTGGATGGACACCTTCTCAAATTTCACCTTGTCCCCGGCCTTCAGCTGGCCCAGGAGGCGGAAGTCGGCGGAGATCACGTTGGCGATCTTGGTGTAGCCGCCGGTGGTCTGCCGGTCGGCCATCATGATGATGGGCTTGCCCTCAGTGGGCACCTGGATGGCCCCGAAGGCGATGCCGTCGGAGATGATGTTGCCGTCGGTGACGTGCTCGATCACCGGGCCGTCCATGCGGCAGCCCATGCGGTCAAACTCGTTGGTGACGGAGTAGGTCTCCCCCAGGAAGGTGGCGATGCCCTTCTCGGTGAACGCGTCGTCCTGGGGCCCCATGACCACCCGGATGGTGTACACCGGGCGGGGGATGAACTCGGGGTAGATGTACCGCTCGTTCAGGTTCTTGGGGGCGCCGGGGGCCCGGAAGCCGATCACGTCGTCCTTCTGGAGCTTCCGGCCCTGGAAGCCGCCGATCTTGGCCTTCATGTAGGTGGAGCGGCTGCCCATAACCTGTGGGATGTCCAGGCCGCCGGTGAAGGCGATGTAGGCCCGGCACCCGGTCTTGGGGGCCTGGAACCGGAGGGTCTGTCCCGCCTGGACCGCGATGGCCCGGTAGGTGGGCACCGGCTGCCCGTCCAGGGAGGCCATCAGGTCTCCGCCGGTGAGGGCGATGGTGTTGGCCGCGTCAAAGCGCAGCTGGGGGCCCAGCATGGTGCACTCCAGCACCGCCTCGTCCTCCGGGTTGCCCACCAGGATGTTGGCGGTGGCCGCCGCCCGGGGGTCCATGACTCCGGAGACGGACACGCCGAACTGCTGATAGCCGATGCGGCCCATGTCCTGCACGGTGGTCAGCAGGCCGGGATTCAATACCGTGATGCTCATTGTCCGCCCTCCTTTCTGGGATGGCGCTTGCACTCATAGGTGCCCGCCGCCTCCTGGGCGGCGATGGCGTCAAACTCCGCCTGGGTGATGGAATAGAACTTGATGTACTCGCCCGCCTTGGGGAGGATGGGCTCTGCCCGGTCCGGGTCGTACATGCGCACCGGGGTCTTGCCGATGAGCTGCCAGCCGCCCGGGGAGTCAATGGGGTACACGCCGGTCTGGGAGCCGGCGATGCCCACCGACCCGGCGGGGATCTTCACCCGGGGCTGCTTCAGCCGGGGGGTGGCGATCTCCTCGCTCATGCCGCCCAGGTAGGTGAAGCCGGGGGTGAAGCCCAGCATATAGATGAGGTACTCGGTGGAGGTGTGGATCTTGACCACTTCCTCCGGGGTCTTGTGGTTGTGCTCCGCCACAAAGTCCAGATCCGGGCCCGCCTCCCCGCCGTAAAGAACGGGGATCTCCAGCACATCGCTGGGGGGGATCTGAATATTGGACAGCTGGCCCATCAGGCCCTTGAGCTCCTTCACCAGCTCGTCATAGAGGATGACGCCGGGGTCGTAGTGGACCATGAGGGAGCGGTAGGTGGGGACCACCTCCACAATGCCGGGGAGCTTGCTCTCCTCCAGGGCGATGGTGAAGGCGCGGATCTGGGCGTTGATGGCCGGACTGATCTCATTGCCGAACTCCACCGTCACCGAGGAGTCCCCGGAGAGGAGAAATCTTACATCAGCCATAGAAGGCTCCTTTCTTGTGAGGCCCGGCAGACCAAAGAGATGGCCTGCCGGGCGCTGGGATCAAATGTTCACCTGGGATCAGCCGAACAGCTGCAGGATGCCGGGGACGGCCTGGACGCCGGAGTACAGGGAGATGGCCACCACGATGGCGCCCAGAATGATCAGGGGGATGGGATGCTTGTACTCGGTGCCCACGATCCGCTTGCTGCGGCTGGCGATGAGCATAACGCCCAAAGTCACGGGGAGAATCAGGCCGTTGAAGGCGCCGGCGACGATGAGCAGCTGGGCGGCGTTGCCCACAATGACCATCATCAGGGTGGAGAAGGCAATGAACCCTACCACGAACTGGCGCTCATACTTGTTGATGAAGGGGTGCAGGGTCTTCAGGAAGGAGACGGAGGTAAAAGCCGCACCCACCACGGAGGACACGCCTGCGGAGAACAGGCACAGGCCGAACAGGCGGTAGCCGAACTCACCGGCGGCCAGACGGAAGGCCTCGGCGGCGGGGTTGCCGCCGTTGGCGGCATCGGTGATGATCTGGGCATTCTCGGCCAGCCACTGGGTTCCGCTCATGCAGGTGCCCAGCACCGCCAGGAACAGCAGGATACGGACCAGGCCGGAGGTGCCGCAGCCCTGAATGACGCTCTTACGCACATGGCCCACGTTCTCGGGGCCGGAGATGCCGGCGTCCAGCAGCCGGTGGGCGCCGGAGAAGGCGATGTAGCCGCCGCAGGAGCCGCCCAGCAGGGTGGTCAGCGCGGTGAAGGCGTTGTTCTCAGGGTTCAGCAGATAGTCCACCCGGGTCACGCCCTTGGCCACCTCACCCAGAGGAGGCTGGGAGATGACGGCCACTACCAGCACGGTGATGAGGATGATGGCGGCCAGGAGGGTGGCCACCTTATCCATGATGGTCTTGGCGTTCTTGTTGATAAAGATGATGATACCCAGGCAGCCGGCTACCACCGCACCGATGGTCTGATCCAGGCCGAACATGGCGTTGAAGCCCAGAGCCACGCCGCCCACGTTGCCCACGTTGAAGGCCAGGCCGCCGATGGCCACCAGGACGGCGATCACGTAGCCCAGACCGGGCAGCAGCTTGTTGCACACGTCCTGGGCCCGCATCTTGGAGACGGTGACCACCGACCAGATGTTCATCTGCGCGGTGATATCCATGATAATGGCCATGACGATGATCAGAGCCAGGGCCGCCCCGTGCTGGGCGGTGAAGGTAGAGGTCTGGGTCAGAAAGCCGGGGCCGATGGCCGAGGTGGCCATCAGGAAGGCGGCGCCGAAGAGCACCGAGCGGCTGGGTTTTGCCGCGGGCTGATTCAGGGTGTTAGGTTCCTTGCTCATAATGTACCTCCCATGATATGAAATTCAGGGGTCTCTCCTTATGTCTGTCTCTCAGTCACACATCACACGATCTCAGACAGCGGGGCGATCTCCACGCCCTGGGCGTTCAGGGCCGCCCGGATGTTCTTGACGAACTCCACCGCGGAGGGGTTGTCGCCGTGGACGCAGATGGAGTGGGCGTCAATGGACACCTCCTCGCCGGTGATGGCGGTGACCTTGCCCTCGGTGACCATGCGGATGGTGCGGGCAATGGCCTCGTCCTTGTCGTGGATCACCGCGCCGGGCTGCTTCCGGGGCACCAGGGAGCCGTCCGCCTGATAGGCCCGGTCGGCAAAGACCTCGCTGGCCACCCGTAGGCCCACCTGCTTGCCGGCCTCCAGCATCTTGCTGCCCGCCAGGCCCATGAGGATGATGTCCTTGTCCACCTCGGCGATGGCCTCGGCGATGGCCAGGGACAGGTCCATATCCTTGGCGGCCATGTTGTACAAGGAGCCGTGGGGCTTGCAGTGCTGCAGCTTCACTCCGTGGGCGGCGGTGAAGGCCATCAGAGCGCCCAGCTGGTACTGGATGTAGGCCTTGACCTCCTTGGGGGAGCACACCATGTTCCGGCGTCCGAAGCCCATGAGGTCAGGGTAGCCGGGGTGAGCGCCCACCGCCACGCCGGCGGCCTTGGCGGCAGCCACCGTCTTGTCCATCACCAGGGGGTCGCCGGCGTGATAGCCGCAGGCCACATTGGCGGAGGAGATGTGAGCAATGACCGCCTCATCCAAGCCGATGGTATAGGCGCCGAAGCTCTCACCCAGATCGCTGTTCAGATCTACTTTGTACATACGGATTGCCTCCTTGCAAATGATAGTCAGTTCTATTATATTGCAAGCCCCGTGCCAACTTTTCCAATATTCATAAAAACCTGTAAAATGTGTCCTGTTTTTTGTGAATTCCGCCTTTTCTCTACAAATTCTTTTTGTTCCCTTTCATCCCATTCAGTCGTGTATTCACTCTGTGCGGGTAAAGGCGGCGGGAGGGTGTGCGAAACCGCACACCCTCCCGTGCAAAACTGCACAGCCGCAGTCTATGTCTCCTCACCGCTCTGCTCCAGACGCCGTTTCAGGGTAAAGCGGGTGCAGCCCAGCAGCTGGGCCGCCCGGCTGCTGTTGCCCCCGGAGAGCTCCATCGCCCGGTCAATGTAGGCGCGCTCAAAGGCGTCCACCTCCCGCTTCAGGTCAATCGGGCTTTGTGTCAGATCTTTCATGGGGTAGCTGGGGCCCGCGGCGGCGCCGTCCTCCCGTTTGAACTCCAGGCCGGTCTCCTCTCCTGTGAGCAGCTCTCCCTGGCTGAACAGGACGCACCGCTCCATCACGTTGCGCAGCTCCCGCACATTTCCCTTCCAGGAGTAGCGCTCCATCTCCTCCAAAAAGGCGGGGGCGATGTCCCGGACATGCTTGTTGAACTTCCGGTTGAAGTGCTCCAGGTAATAGCGGGCCAGTACGGGGATATCCTCCCGCCGCTCCCGGAGGGGCGGAATGCGGATCTGCATCACGTTCAGACGGTAGTACAGATCCTCCCGGAAGGTCCCCTTCTGCACCTCCGCGTCCAGATCCCGGTTGGTGGCGGCGATGATGCGCACATTGACCTCAATGTCCCGCAGGCCGCCCACCCGCTTGAAGCGCCGGTCCTCCAGGAAGGTGAGCAGCTTGGACTGCATGGCCAGGGGCAGTTCCCCGATCTCATCCAGAAAGACGGTCCCCCCGTTGGCCAGCTCCATCAGGCCCTTCTTGGCCTTGTTGGCCCCGGTGAAGGCCCCCTTCTCATAGCCGAACAGCTCCGACTCCAGCAGGGACTCGGGGATGGCCCCGCAGTTGATCTTCACCAGGGGGGTGTCCCGGCGGGGGCTGCTGTCGTGGATGGCGTTGACCACCACCCCCTTGCCGGTGCCGGTCTCTCCGCAGATGAGCAGGTCCACGTTGTCGTTCTCCGCTAGGATGGCCACATTGCGGCAGATGCGCTGGATGGCCTCGCTCTCGCCCACGATCTGCCGGGGCCGCTGGCGCATGAGCTCCAGGCTCCGGCGGCGCTTCAGCTGATCCAGGTTCCGGCGGATGATCAGGTCCACCTCCTCCAGATCAAAGGGCTTCTGGATGTAGTGGCAGGCCCCCCGCTTCATGGCCTCCACCGCCTGAGAGACCGAGCCATAGGCGGTGATCATAATGATCTGGATGTCCTCATCCAGTTTTTTGAAGTCCTCAATGTGCTCCAGGCCCAACTCGCCCCCCAGCTTGTTGTCCAGCAGCACCACGTCCGGTCGCCAGGACTCCGCCAGGGCCAGCCCCTCAGAAAAGGTCTCCGCCGTCTTCACCTGGTGCCCCAGGTCGGACAGGCCGCTCTCCAGGGACATGCGGATCAGAAATTCGTCGTCCACCACTAATACCTTTGTGTTCATGCCGTACCTCCTTTGTGGGGAAAGCGGATCTGTGCCCGGGTCCCAGACCCGGGCGTGCTGTCCATGGACAGCACGCCGCCGTTCTGCGCCAGCAGCCGCTGGACGATGGAGAGACCCAGGCCGCCTGTTCCCCCTTCACCCAGCACCTTGTGCAGCTTCTCCGGCGTCATGCCCACTCCGGTGTCCACCACCGACAGGGCGACGCCGTCCTCCTCCTTCCATGCCCGGATGGCCAGTTCCCCGCCGTCCGGCATGGCCTTTACGCTGTTGTTGATGAGATTGATGAGCACCTGGCGCAGCTCCCCCTCGTCGGCGTAGAGCCAGAGGCGGCCGTTCACCAGGGCATTGAACAGGATTCCCTTGTTCTCCGCCACTTTGAAATAGAGCATCTGCAGCTCCTCGAACAGGGCGTTGAGGCTGACGGTGGTCTTTTCGCTCTCCCGGCGGCGGGACAGGTTCAGCAGGTTTTCAATGAGCAGGTTGACCCGGTCCACCTCCCGCACCATACCGCCGCACAGCTTCCGGTCCCGCTCCTCGCCCAGCTTCCGGCTCACCACCTGGATGCCCGCCCGGATGCCCGCCAGCGGGTTTCGGATCTCGTGGGCCACGTCGGCGGCCAGCTTGCCGGTGTAGGCCAGCTTCTCATCCTCGGTGAGCTTCTCCTCCATGTGCTTCTTATAGGTCACGTCGTCGATGGTGCACAGCACCCCCCAGCGGGTGCCGTCCGGCTCCCGCAGCTGCCACACACCAAACTCGTAATCCCGGGCCTTTCCGCCCTGATCTGTCAGCCGGGCGGGCTCGGGGAGCACGTCCTCCCGCCGCTGGATGCGGGACAGGAGCATCCGCAGGTCGCGGTTCTGCCCGTCCCGCTCGTCCTCCCGCCGGAGCATGGTGGAGGCCGCGGCGTTGATTAGAATAGGGGTGCCGTCCTGGTCATAGGCCACCACCCCGAGAGGCAGGTTTTCCACGATGCTCTCGTTGAGAGTCTTGACCCGCTCCAGCTCGCCGGTGTAGCCCCGGATGCGCTCCATCATCTTCTGAAAGGCCCGGGCCAGCTGCCCTACCTCGTCCGTCTTGTTCAGATACTCCTCTCCCAGCTGGTTCTCCTTGCCGGGATCTCCGCTGATGCCCCGGCACACCTCACTCAGCCGCCGGATGGGATCAGAGATATTGTGGGCGATGAGGACGCTGGCCTGCACAATGGCCAGCAGCATGGCCACTGCCGCCAGAATCATGTACTTCTGCTCCTCGATAAACCCGCTGCCCACCCCCTGCCGGTCCAGGTAACAGCGGATCTCCCAGCCCATCTGCGGAACGGAGACCTGCTCCAGCAGCTCCATAGACGCCGCGTCCGCCTCGGGATCACCCAGAAGAAGGCGGCCGTCCTGGTCGTAGATAAACAGCAGGTTTCCACGGTAATCTCCCCGGTACTTGTCCAGCAGCAGCTCCGGCTGCTGCTGGTACTCCTCCAGCTGAAGGTCCGCCTGGAGATAGCCGATCAGGGTCTGCGCCTCCTGGCGCTCCGTCTCCACCTTGACCTGGAATTCCGTAAAATATAGGATGATGCAGAAGCAGAGGACGGTGGCCAGACTGATGCAGGCAAAGGGGATCAGAATTTTGTTTTCAATATCCAGGGGCACGATACGCCGCAGCTTCATTGTGCCGCCTCCTCTCTCCGGCTCAGCGCCGACCCTGCAAGCAGGGCGGCCGTGGACAGAATTACGCCAGGCAGGGCCGGATGCAGGGGCAGCAGACCGCCGTAATAGGCGGGATACAGCGTCAAAATAGCCGCGCCCCCCACCAGGACCGAGGCCCAGACCCCCTGCTTGGTAACCCGGCGGGACAGCAGAGTTCCGTAGGTGGCGGGAAAGAGCAGGATGCTCACGCCGCCCCACACGTCGCCGCCATAGGACAGCGTAAATTCCGGCGGGTTCAGGGCCAACAGCATGGAGATAGTACCGCCGCCGAACACCGCCAGCCGCCCCAGGTTCAAAACCTGCCGCTCTGATACCTCTTTGGGGCTTACGGTGCGGATGATATCATAGGAGAAGGAGGACGCAATCAGCAGCAGCTGGGAATTGGCGGTGGACACACAGGCTCCAATCACAGAAAACAGGAAGAAGCCGCTCCACACACTGTACAGCTCGTTATTCATCAGGTGGACAATGATCTCATCGCTGGAGGCCACCTCCGGGGACTGGGGCGCCAGAACCCGGGCCGCCAAGCCAATATGGACCAGGGCAAAGTACAAAAAGGCCAGCAGGATCAGGGACCCCAGCACCGTCCACCGGGCGCTGCGTGGATTGCGGGCGGACAGCACCCGGACCATGTACTGGGGATTGGCCGCCAGCCCCAGTCCCCAGCCCCAGAACATAGACATGCAGATCAGCGGGGTATAGCGGTCATTGAACAGGGAGAGCAGGCTCTTGGAGGGGTCCGAGCCGGTGAGCTCCCCCGCCCGGGCATAGAGCTCCGGAAAACCGCCCACCCAGCCGATCATCAGCACCAGCAGCACCGCGAGACTGAGCACCAGCAGCACCAAATTAAAGGCGTCTGTGCGCAGGACCGAGCGGTACCCGCCGAAGGTGGTGTACAGCACAAACAGGTATACCATCAGCACCGCCACCGGATAGGGGATGTCAAACAGGGCTGCCGCAACCGTCCCGAATCCTTTATACTGGGTGACCAGGTAGCAGACATACACCACCACCATAATGGCTCCGTAGACCACCTGAAGGGCCGACGACCGATAGCGCTGGCCGAACAGCTCGGGAATGGTGACCACATTGTGGGCATACAGGCGGCGGCTCACAGCCGCCAGCAGGAAAGCTCCCAAAAACCAGGGGAACACCGAGTAAGCCAGCACCGCCAAGCCGTCCTCATACACCCCGCCGGTGAGACTTAAAATCGTAATGGCGGACAGCCAGGTACCCACAAAGGTACAGATGCACAGCGGAAGACTGGCCGTCCGGTCACAGAGAAAATAGCTGCGGGCGGTGGGGTCCTCCCGCAGGCTGCTCTTTCCGATCAACAGCAGGGCGGCGGAGTAGATGCAGAAATAGATGAGATACAGGGCGGTCTTATTCATCCCATTGAGCCTCCATCCTTGGTACAGAAGCGCTTCCTATTCACAGAGCGGGAAAACGCACCACAATTTTAGCACATTTTTCAAACGCTGGGGGAAATTTTTTCTGCCCAGCCTCTATATCAAGACCATTCCCTTTACCTTCGTGCGCCGAAGGACGCCCGCCTCTTCCCTTTCTGAAAACATCCAGCCCCTTTTTATTGAAAGTGAGAGCCGTAAATACACAGTGCGCCCACGCGCATGGAGACAGCCGCGAGGAAAAAAGGGACAGGTCTGGGACCTGTCCTCAGGCTGTCGGAAAAGTCCTAGCTTCGCTTGTCGGAAGCCTTGCACAGCAAGCCTTCCGGGGCATTTGATCTTATTCGAGGCGGGCGGCTGCCCCCTCGAGCTTCCCCGTCCTAACTCAGGCGGATTTTATTCTGCGCAGTTTTTCGACAAATTGAAGGGACAGGTCTGGGACCTGTCCCTTCAAACACAGAGGCGAAGCGAAAGCTTCGCATAAAATTTCTTTGCTTACTTTCTTTTTCAAAGAAAGTAAGTTACTCCAGGATGGCGCCGCGGTCGGCGGAGGATACCATTTTGGCGTACCGGGCCAGATAGCCGGTCTTGATCCTGGGCTCCGGGCAGACCCACTTGGCGCGGCGGGCGGCCAGCTCCTCGTCGGACACTTTCAGGGTGATGGAGTGGTTGGGGATGTCGATGGCGATCAGGTCGCCCTCCTCCACCAGGCCGATGGGGCCGCCGGAGGCCGCCTCGGGGGACACATGGCCGATGGAGGCCCCCCGGGTGGCGCCGGAGAAGCGGCCGTCGGTGATGAGGGCCACGTCCTTGTCCAGCCCCATGCCCGCGATGGCGGAGGTGGGGTTGAGCATCTCCCGCATGCCGGGGCCGCCCTTGGGTCCCTCATAGCGGATGACCACCACGTCGCCCGCCACAATCTTGCCAGCGTAGATGGCCTGGATGGCGTCGTCCTCACAGTCGAACACCCGGGCGGGGCCCTCGTGGACCATCATCTCGGGGGCCACGGCGGACTGCTTCACCACGCAGCCGTCGGGGGCCAGGTTGCCCTTGAGCACCGCAATGCCGCCGGTCTTGGAGTAGGGATTGTCGATGGGGCGGATGATCTCGGGGTTTCGGTTGACCACCCCCTCCAGATTCTCGGCCACCGTCTTGCCGGTGCAGGTCATCAGGCTGGTATCCAGCAGACCGGCCTCCGCCAGTTCGGCCATAACGGCGTACACGCCGCCGGCCCGCTCCAGGTCCTCCATGTAGGTATCTCCCGCCGGGGCCAGGTGACACAGGTTGGGTGTTTTCAGGGAGATCTCATTGGCCATGTCGAAGGACAGCTCGATGCCGCACTCGTGGGCGATGGCGGGCAGGTGGAGCATGGTGTTGGTGGAGCAGCCCAGGGCCATGTCCACCGTCTCCGCATTGTGGAAGGCGGCCTCGGTCATAATGTCCCGGGGGCGGATGTTCTTCTCCACCAGTTCCATGATCTGCATGCCCGCGTGCTTGGCCAGACGGAGCCGGGCGGACCACACAGCGGGGATGGTGCCGTTGCCCCGTAAACCCATGCCGATGGCCTCGGTGAGGCAGTTCATGGAGTTGGCAGTGTACATGCCGGAGCAGGAGCCGCAGGTGGGGCAGGCGTTGTTCTCGTACTCCTCCAGGCCCGCCTCGTCCAGCTTGCCGGCGTAGTAGGAGCCCACCGCCTCAAACATGTGGGAGAGGCAGGTGCGGCGGCCGTCGTTCATGGTGCCCGCCATCATGGGTCCGCCGGAGACAAAGATGGTGGGGATGTTCACCCGGGCGGCGGCCATGAGCAGGCCGGGCACATTCTTGTCGCAGTTAGGGATCATCACCAGGCCGTCAAACTGGTGGGCCATGGCCATGGCCTCGGTGGAGTCGGCGATCAGGTCCCGGGTGACCAGGGAGTACTTCATGCCCACATGGCCCATGGCGATGCCGTCGCACACGGCGATGGCGGGGAACTCCACCGGGGTGCCGCCGGCGGCACGGACTCCGGCCTTGACAGCCTCGGCAATCTTGTCCAGGTTCATGTGGCCGGGGACGATCTCATTGTAGGAACAGACTACGCCGATGAGGGGACGCTCCAGCTCCTCCTTGGTGTAGCCCAGGGCATAGAGCAGAGAGCGGTTGGGGGCGGCGGGGGCCCCCTTCTTGATGACATCACTGCGCATGGGAATTGACCTCCTCACAAAGTTTTCTTTTGGGAATTTTTATCCGCACCCCTTGGGGCAGAAATTTGCATTTCAATCAGTTGTCTGATTTCTATTGCATTGTCTGACTATATAGTATAAGATAGAGGCGAGAATGTCAAGAGGCGTGGATGTACTTTCCGGGGGAGTTCCGCCGTCGGGGACGGCTCCGATGGACGGCGGGAGGGGCAAGCCCCTCCCCTACGACAAGAGTAGGACGGCTTCAGTCTTGCGTAGGGGAGCCCCTTGGGGCTCCCGCCGGGATACGCACCAGGAGTGTTGGCTCGACAAAGTCAGGCGCAGTTCTGAAAGCACAGCAGTTAAAATTTTTGTATACCCAGGCCCAGTGGGCCGGATTGAACTGCGGAAAGCCACTCAGATTTTGCGCGCCGGAAACATTGCAAAACCTGACAGGTACGCGTCCCCCGTAATGGGGTCCGGGGAAAGGCGACTATGAGCACGAAGTGCTCATTTGGAGCCGTCCCCGGTGGCGTTTTGCCTACTTTGCCGCCATGGACAAAGTAGGTCGCCGCCCGCAGGCGGCGAAATTCCCCGCACATCTCATCCCCCAAAAACAATCCACAAAACATTCCTCCCATGTGGAAAAAAGAAGGAGAATCCCTATGTCCAGACAAAACTTGTCTCAGCAGACGGCGGACCGTCTGTACACCACCATTGTGGTGGAGCAGCATTTTCCGCCCGGAGAAAAGCTGCCCAACGAACTGGAGCTGGCCCAGCAGCTGGGGGTGAGCCGGGCCACCCTCCGGGAGGCCATCCGCACCCTGGCGGACCGGGGGGTGCTGGAGGTGCGCCGGGGCCGGGGCACCTTTGTCTCCCAGCAGGTGGAAGAGATCGGCGACTTCGGCTTCTCCAGCCTGGAACAGGTCCGGGGACAGCTGCGGGACCTGTTTGAGCTGCGCTCCATGTTCGAGCCCCGCTGCGCCGCCCTGGCCTGCCGCCGGGCCGCCCCGGAGGAGCTCTCCGACATTCTGGAGAAGGGGGCGGCGGTGGAGCGGTGCATCCGGGCGGGCCGGGACCGCACCCAGGCGGACCAGGCCTTCCATACCGCCATCGTCCGGGCGGCTCACAATGAGTTTCTGCTCCGGCTGCTGCCCATCATCCACCAGGCGGTCTCCACCGCCGTGGAGCGGGGGGAGCATCGAGAACAGCTGGCGGAGGACACCCTTCGAGACCATGCCCTGCTGCTGGAGTTCCTGAAAAAGCGGGACGGCGAGGGGGCGGAGCACGCCATGGCCATCCACATGCGCCACAGCATGGACGTGATGGGGCTGGCGGAACCCGGCCTGTAACCGCCGGGACGGGAAGTATCGCTTGCCTTTTGGGACAAAATCCGATACACTGGAGCAGCACTGTCATGGAAACCGCATTGTCTGGAGGTGTCTGCCATCGAACCGTTTATTTGGATTGTCAATCTCATCGGGACCGTGGCCTTTGCCGCCTCGGGGGCCCTCACGGGCCTGAAAAAGGGGATGGACCTGTTTGGGGTGTGTATTCTGGGGCTGGTCACCGCCGTGGGCGGCGGGGTGATCCGGGACCTGATTTTGGGGCTGACACCCCCCATGGCTTTTCAGGACCCCACCAGCGCCCTGGTGGCTCTGGCTGTGTCCGCCGTCTTTTTTCTGGGACGGGTGCGGCGGCTGCTCATGTACAAGCCCGCCCTGTTCAACCACCTGCTGTTTTGGATGGACGCCCTGGGCCTGGGGGTTTTCACGGTGGTGGGGGTCCAAATCGCCTATGAGGCGGTGGCGGAGCCCACTCTGTTCCTGCTGGTGTTTGTGGCGGTGGTCACCGGCGTGGGAGGCGGAGTCCTGCGGGACCAGTTGGCAGGGGATACCCCGTACATCTTCGTCAAGCATGTATACGCCTCCGCCTCTCTGGCCGGGGCGATTCTTTGCGCCGGGCTGTGGTCCCGGCTGGGGAGCATGGCCGCCATGCTCCTGGGACTGACAGTGGTGGTGCTCATCCGGGGGCTGGCCGCCCACTTCCGGTGGAATCTGCCCCGGTCCAAGGTATAAAAGCATGAGGGAGGGAGCTTCCATAGATTGGTTTGTCAAGCACTGGGACGAGCTCACCCGGGACGAGCTCTATGACCTGCTGGCGGTGCGCACCGCCGTCTTTGTGGTGGAGCAGCGCTGTCCCTACCAGGAGGCGGACGGTCTGGACCGCCGGGCCTGGCACGTGTTTGCCCGGGACGGCGGAGGAGCAATTCAGGCCTGCCTGCGGATTCTGGAGCCGGAGAACGGAACCGCCCAGATCGGCCGGGTACTCACAGTGAACCGGGGGACCGGCCTGGGCCGGGCGCTGATGGAGCGGGGCATCCGGGCCGCCTGGGAAAAAACCGGCGCCCGGCGCATCCGCCTGGAGGCCCAGTCCTACGCCCAGGGCTTTTATGAGAAGCTGGGCTTCCGCCGTACGGAGGCCCCGGAGTTTCTGGAGGACGGCATTCCCCACGTGGAGATAGTGCTGGAGCGGAAGCAGTAAAAAGAGGCGGCCAAGGCCGCCTCTTTTTCATATTCAGTTCATGGCATACAGCCGCTTGTAGGGGCTGGCGGTGTTGGGGGTGAGGGCGTAGAACCGGTGGGGCAGGATGCGCTCCATGGGCACGCCAAAGGTGGAGCAGTACCGCCCCAGATAGGGCATGATCTCCTCCAGGCCCGCCTGGTCCAGGTCATGGGGGACCACCTGGTCGGGCAGGTTCTCCGGGATATAGTCGGAGCGGACGACGATCTTCCCCCCGTGCATCCCCGTGCCGCAGAAGTAGTTATAGGGGGCGCGGTCCTCATGACCCAGCCCCAGGACCAGAATCAGGCCCCCGGCCTGGTACTCCCCAAGAAAGCTGCCGGCCGCGCCGCCTACAATGAGGACGGGAACCTTGGAGCCGTAGGATTTCATATGGATGCCCGCCCGGTAGCCCACATCCCCCTCAATGAGAATGACGCCGCCCCGCATGGAGTAGCCGGTGGCGTCCCCGGCGCTGCCGTGGACCACGATGGTCCCCGCGTTCATGGTGTCGCCGGTGGCCTCCTGCACGTCGCCGAACACCTCGATGGAACCTCCGTCCAAATAGGCCCCCATGGCGTTGCCCGGCACTCCGTGGATGGTCAGGGACCGGCCCGCCCCCAGAGCCGTTCCGATAAAACGCTGGCCCAGGCAGTGGTCAATGACCACCGGTCCCTCCGCCTGGCGGATGGCCTGATTCAGCTGGTAGTAGTCCAAATTCTGCGCGTTGATGTTCACAAAAGTTCCCCCTTATTCTCCCGCGTGCTGGACGCCCAGAATGCGCAGCTCCGCGTCGGTGAGACCCACGCCCCGGAGCATCATCCGGTTGCCCCGCAGGGTCTCGATGGAGTTGATGCCCATGCCGCCCATGATCTCCTTGATCTCATGGGTCCAGCCGGTGATCAGATTTACCAGCCGGTCCCGGGCCTCCTCCGGGTTCAGGCGGCGGGTGAGCTCCGGCCGCTGGGTGCAGATGCCCCAGCTGCAGTTGCCGGTGTGGCAGCTGTGGCACATGTGGCAGCCCATGGCGATAAGGGCTGCGGTGCCGATGGCCACCGCGTCGGCTCCCAGGGCGATGGCCTTGACGATGTCGGCGCTGTTGCGGATGGTGCCGCTGGCCACCAGGCCCACGTGGTTGCGGATGCCCTCCTCCCGCAGGCGGCTGTCCACCGCCGCCAGGGCCAGCTCGATGGGGATGCCCACATTGTCCCGCGTCTGGGTGGGGGCGGCGCCGGTGCCCGCCCGGAGGCCGTCGATGACGATAATATCCGCGCCGGAGCGGGCGATGCCGCTGGCGATGGCGGCCACATTGTGGACGGCGGCGATTTTCACCAGAATGGGCTTTTCGTAGTTGGTGGCCTCCTTCAGGGAGAACACCAGCTGCCGCAGGTCCTCAATGGAGTAGATGTCGTGGTGGGGGGCGGGGGAGATGGCGTCGGTGCCCTCGGGGATCATGCGGGTCTTGGAGATGTCCCCGATGTTCTTGGCTCCCGCCAGATGGCCGCCGATGCCCGGCTTGGCCCCCTGGCCGATCTTGATCTCCACCGCGGCGCCGGTCTCCAGGTACTGGCGGTGGACGCCGAAGCGGCCGGAGGCCACCTGGACAATGGTGTGGGGACCGTACTGGTACAGGTCCCGGTGGAGGCCGCCCTCGCCGGTGTTGTAGAAGATGCCCAGCTGGGTAGCCGCCTGGGCCAGGGCCTGATGGCAGGGGTAGCTGATGGCCCCGTAGCTCATGGCGGCAAAAAGGATGGGGGTCTCCAGGGTCAGATGGGTCGGCAGGTTATTCACCAGCTGCCCCCGCGCGTCCCGCTGGACCTCCACCGCGCTGCGGCCCAGATAGGTGCGGGTCTCCATGGGCTCCCGCAGGGGGTCGATGGAGGGGTTGGTCACCTGGGCGGCGTTGATCAGCAGCTTGTCCCAGTAGAGGGGGTAGTTCTTCACCGTCCCCATGCCGGACAGGAGAACCCCGCCGCTCTCCGCCTGGAGGTAGATCTCCCGGCGGTTGTTGACACTCCAGTTGCTGCTGGCATTGATGGCCTGCCGGTTTTGGATGATCTTCAGCGCCTGGGTGGGACAGGTGGCCACGCACCGGTAACAGTTGACGCACCGCTTCTCATCCGCTGTCAGTTTTTTGGTGTCCTTGTAAAACTGGTGCACGCCGTGGGCGCACTCCTGAACGCAGCGCCCGCAGGAGATGCACTTCTCCGTGTCCCGCAGCACCTCAAAGCGGGAGGCATAGGCCGTCATCAGCGACATAACGCACCCTCCTTTACCGTAAAGATGGCGGCCTCGCCGCCCTTTGGGGCCCAGACCCGGTCCAAGTCGGGCTGGACGGCCCGGATGGCGCTCTCCTCACTGGAGATGTACACCCGGCTGCCCGCCTCGCCCACCACCATGGAGCGCAGTTTCAACCGGTCGTTCAGGGCCATCAGGCCGCCGTCAAAGCCCACCAGGATGGAGAAGGGGCCGGTGAGCAGCAGGCTGGAGAAGGCCTGCCGCAGAAAGGTGAGCCGCTCCCTTCGCTGGGGGGACTGCTGGGCGATGGTGGTCCAGAAGGGGGCGGCCATCACATTGGAGGCCTCCTCCATGGTGAGCCCCTGCTGCCGCACCAGATAGTCGATGATGTAGGTGATGACCTCCGTATCGGTGAGAAGGGTGCAGCGGTAGCCGAACATCTCAATGAAGCGCCGGTTGGCGTCATAGGAGGAGATCTCCCCGTTGTGCACCACCGAGTAGTCCAGCAGGGCGAAGGGGTGGGCGCCCCCCCACCAGCCGGGGGTGTTGGTGGGATAGCGGCCGTGGGCGGTCCAGGCGTACCCCTCGTACTCCTCCAGGCGGTAGAACTCCCCCACGTCCTCCGGGTAGCCCACCGCCTTAAAGACCCCCATGTTCTTCCCGCTGGAGAACACATGGGCCCCCTTCATCTGGGTGTTCACCCGGGTGACGCAGCGGCGGACATACTCCCGCTCGTCCAGCTGGCTCTGCTCCAGCTTGTTGGGCAGGGGCGCCATAAAATACCGCCAGATCAGGGGCGCGTCGGTCACTCTTGGATGGGGCCTGGTGGGGATTTTGGACAGGTTCACAATGTCAAAATGGCGCTCCAGAAACCGCTCGCATGCCTCCTTTGCACTGCTGTCCTCATAGAACAGGTGGAAGGCATAGAGCTCCTTGTACTGGGGATAGATCCCATATCCTGCAAAGCCGCCTCCCAGGCCGTTGGACCGGTCATGCATTACCGCAATGGCCCGGATCAGCTCTTCTCCGCAGATGGGTCCGCCCGCCCGGTCGATGGCGCCTACAATCGCGCAGCCGGAGGGAATCCGCACCTGGCCCTCTTTTTGCATAAACACGCACCTCCTCAATTTTCCAAACGCGTCGCTCGCACGTTGTGCAACAAATTTTAGGACGACTTGCGTGACTTGTCAATTATGAAATTACAAAAAATCATGTACATCATTCTATTTCGGAATATACTACAAAAATTTTTCTGCCTCACCGGGAGTTTTGTTAATTTTTTCTGCAAATATAGCAATTTGTTATTCTGCACTATGTGGAGCAAGAGAAGCGTAGCTCCACCACCCTATTCCGATATTGCAAGATTGATTCAAAATTCATTCGTTTTAGTGGATTGAAACGTCCTCATAAATGGAAAAACGCGGAGAGACGGGGCCGAAATATGGCCCCGTCTCTCCGCGTTTTACTTGTATGGGAGCGTTACCGCGCCACGATAACCCGGATACGGCCGCCCTGGTTCTCCGGCCGGTCGTACCAGCCGGTGAGGGACAGCCCCAGCTCCTGGACCCGGTCCAGGGTGGAGGGGAAGTACTGGCGGTCCCGGTACTCGTAGACCACCACTTGGTCGGAGATGGTGTAGCTCCGGCTCCCCGCCCGCAGGGTGTTGCCGCTGATGCCGTCGGCCTTCACCTCGTTGAGGGAGTACAGCCGGTCGGGGTCGGCGGGGTCACCCACCAGGCGAATGCCGCCGGTGGACACCGGGAATTTGGTGGTGATGGAGGGCAGGGTATAGACGCTGCCGCCCAGGTCGTACTCATAGGAGTAGAGCTTGTTGAGCCCCTCGCCCATGGTCTCCATGTGGATGAGCACGCCGAACTGGCCCGCGTCGCCGGTGGCGTCGTCCAGAATCAGCCGGTCGATCTCCCCGTTTCCATTGAGGGAGTAGTAGGTGACGTTGTCCCGGGTCAGGTTCATGCCCGCCAGACGGCTGGGGAAGATCTTCACTGCGGTGCTGCCGGTGACGTCCAGGATCTCCGCCCCGTCGGCGAAGGACACGTCTCCCACCTTGGAGCCGTCCTTGGATACAGCGCCGGACAGGCCGGTGGAGCTCAGGCGGCGCAGGGTGACTGTGCCGTCGGCGGCAAAGCTGACCCCTACCGGGTCGCCCGCCTCCAGGTAGTTGGCGGTCCACTGGTACTGATAGGTGTTGCCGTCGGTGGCCAGGATGGTCACCATGTCGGCGGTGTAGGTGCCGCCGTGGCCGTCGTCGTAGGTGCTGCGCTGGGTCTCGGTGACCACGCCGCACAGCTCGTTTTTCACCGCGCTGGGGCCGGCCACCGCGGCCACGCCGCCGCTGCGGCCCAGGAGGAGGGTCACCGTATCCCCCACCCCGTAGGTTCCCAGGTCAGACAGGGCCAGGGCGGCCTGGGCGCTCTCGATCTCATAGGTGCGGCCCAGCACCTGCACCGAGGTGGGGTTGGAGGCGGAGGGCTCCAGGGACTGGATAATCCCCATCACCTTTTCCGAGGACACCCACAGGGTGCGCATGGACTGATTCCAATAGATCACGTCGTTCTCCTGGATGGCCCCCAGGTTGGAGGCCGCCCCGTTCCGGTTCACCGTCACCCCCTCCAGGGAGAAGGGGATGGAGCTGCGCCAGTCGCCGGAGGCCACCAGGGGTCCCTGCATCTCCCCGTTGATGAGGCCCACTAGATCCAGCTCCCCGGCGGCGTTGAGGGAGTAGCCCAGCTGGCTCACATAGACGCTCCCCTCCTTGGTGTTTGCGGTCATCAGATTATAGAAGAGGTACATGGCGTCCTGCCGGGTGAGGGAGTCCGACGCCCGCTGGGCGGACACCCCCTGGTCCAGCCCCTTGCTCCGGTACAGGGCCATCTGGGGGGTGGGGTAGGCCCCGGAGTAGTCCTCCGCCGTGTAGCCCAGCAGCCCCAGGGCGATGGTAGCCCCCTCCGCCAGGGTGATGGGATTGTCCGGGCGGAAGGTGCCGTCAGAGTAGGCGGTCACCAGCCCGGCGGCCACGGCGGCCTCCACATAGCCAGCCGCCCAGTGGGTGTAGGGCACGTCCGGGTAGGGGGAGGTGGAGGCCTCTCCCACCTGGTCCCCGTTGGGGGAGGCCTTCAGGGCCATGGTAATAAACTCCGCCCGGGTCACGTTCCGGGACAGCTCCAGACTGCCGCTGGAATTGCCGTCCAAGATGCCCAGGGCGGTGACCACCTGGGACACCTCCCCTGGGGAGGGAATGGCCCCCGCCGCAAAGCCGGGCAGGGCCAGGGACAGTGAGAGACAGCAGGCCAGCAGGCCGGTCAATATGCGTCTTTTCATCAATTTGCAGCTCCTTTTTATGTGGATGTAGGGGCGGCTATGAGCCGCCCGAACTAGTCCGTACTTCAGTGCGGGCGGATGGTATCCGCCCCTACAAAATGAAATGCGGCTGCCGCACAGGCGGAAAATCAATCATACCGCAGCGCGTCGATGGGGTTGAGTTTGGCCGCCTTATTGGCGGGCAGGTATCCGAACAGCACGCCGATGCCCACGGACACCCCGAAGCTGATGGCCACCGCCCCCAGGGTGGGAGTGGCGGAGAAGGTGGCCCCGCCCCCCATCTGGGAGGTGAGCATGGCCCCAATGAGAGAACCCACTCCCATGGCCAGCAGGCAGCCCAGGGCGATGCCCAGCAGCCCGCCGATGGCGGAGGTGGTCCCCGCCTCGATGACGAACTGGCTGCGGATGTCTCTCCGCTTGGCCCCCAGGGACTTCCGGATGCCGATCTCCCGGGTGCGCTCGGTGACGGACACCAGCATGATGTTCATAATACCGATGCCGCCCACCAGCAGGGAGATGGCGGCGATGGCCACCAGCACCCCCATGACCACCCCCATCATGGCGTTGATGAGGTTGGCCTGCTCCTCCATGGTCGTGGTATAGTAGGCGTCCTCGTCCCCCTGGAAGTGGTCGTAGAGCATGCCGTCGATGATGGCTTTGGCCTGGGCGGCGGTCTCCCCCGAGGTGCTGGTGAACACATAGAGGGTCACATACCGGGCCCCCATGATCTGCAGGGCGTTCTCATAGGGGATGTAGATCTGGTCGTCCGAGCCCCCTGCGGCCATTTCGGTTGTAGTGTTCAGCCGGTCCAGCACCCCGATGACCGTGTAGGAGGTGCCGTTGATGGACAGGGTCTGCCCCAGGGCCTGGGCATCGCCCCCGAAGGCCTCCTGGGCCAGATAGGCCCCGATGACGCACACGTTCTGCCGCCGGGCCACGTCCAAATAGGAGAGGAACCGCCCCTGAGTCAGCTTCTGACCCCCGTCCATGGTGGACTGGGTGTCGCTGTTGAACATGACCTCGCTGACTCCGTAGAGCTGGGTCTGGTCAAATTTCTGGTCCCCGTGGCGCAGAGTGGCCTGGAAGGAGACATAGGGGGACACGCCGGTGAGCACCTCCGGGTTGGCCTCCACCAGGTCGTACATGTCCGAGGGATCCAGATCCATGGTGGAGCCGTCTCCCCGGCCCCATACGTAGGTCTGCATCATATTGATGCCCAGCTTATCCACCTGTTCGTCGATCATCCCCTGGACCCCGTTGCCCAGAGCCAGGATGACGATGACCGAGGCCACGCCGATGATGATGCCCAGCATGGTGAGCAGGGAGCGCATCTTGCTGGTGGTCAGGGCCTTGATGGCCAGACGGAAGGACTGTCCTGCGTTCATGCCCCCACCTCCTGTTCCTCGTCCTCTTCCCCGGCCTCGCCGGGCTGGACCACCGCCCGGGGGTCGTGGGCGTCTCCGTCGTAGATGATTTTCCCGTCCTGGAGGCGGATGATCCGGTCGGCCTTCACCGCGATAGAGTTGTCGTGGGTGATGAGGACCACCGTGTCCCCCTCCCGGTTGAGCTTCTTGAGGAAACCCAGCACCTCCCGGCCGGTGCGGGAGTCCAGGGCTCCGGTGGGCTCGTCGGCCAGGATCACCGAGGGGTTCCCCGCCAGAGCCCGGGCAATGGACACCCGCTGCTGCTGGCCGCCGGAGAGCTGGGAGGGCAGGTTCTTCTGCTTGCTCTCCAGCCCCACCCGGCCCAGGGCCCGGACCGCCCGCTCCCGCCGCTCGGCGGAGGGCACCCCGGCATACAGCAGGGGGAGCTCCACGTTTTCCAGTACGGTGAGCTTGGGGATCAGGTTGTACTGCTGGAAGATGAACCCCAGCATCTTGTTGCGGATCTCCGCCTGCTGGTCGTCGTCCATGGTGGACACATCCACGCCCCCCAGGTGGTAGGTGCCCGAGGTGGGCACGTCCAGACAGCCGATAATGTTCATGGCGGTGGACTTGCCGGAGCCGGAGGAGCCCACGATGGCCACGAACTCCCCCTGGTCGATGGTGAGGCTCACCCCGTCCAGGGCGTGGACCGCCTCGTCTCCCATGGGGTAGATCTTATACACGTTCCGTAATTCAATCAGATGGGCCATACCCTCACCCCGCTGCTGCAACTGCGGCGGAACCGTCAGAGGGCATACCGCCGGTGGACTGGATGGGCAGGAGGACGGTCTCCCCCTCCTCCAGGCCGGAGGTGATCTCCACATAATCCTGGTTCCCCCGGCCCAGGGTCACCGGGCGGCTCTCGATTTCGGAGGGGTCGGCGATGGTCACGCCGTCCTCGGCAAAGGCCCCCTCCCCGGCCACCAGCACGGTGCCGTCGCTGTTCACCGCTTCGGCGGGCACGCACAGGGCGTTCTCTGACCGCTCCACGATGATGTGGGCGGACACGTTCATGCCGGGGTTCAGGTCCCCGTACTCCGACAGGAGGATGGTCACCGGGTAGGTGGTGAAGCCGTCGGTGGTGGTGCCGTTGACGCTCACCTTCTCCACCACGCCGGTGAAGGTCTGGCCGGGCAGGGCCTCGGCGGTGATCTCCACCGTCTGCCCCGGCTGGATCTGGCCGATGTCCAGCTCGCTCACGTCCATCTGCAGCTCCAGCTGGCTCAGGTCGTAGATGACCGCCATGGCCCCCGAGTCGCCCCCGTTGAGCTGGTCCCCGGCCTTCAGGTTCTTCTCAATGACGGTGCCTGAGATGGGGGAGGTGATGGTGTAGCTGTCCAGGGCCTCCTGGGCGCTCTGGAGGGAGAGCTGGGCGTTCTGGACGGCCAGGGCGGCGTCGGCCAGGGAGTTCTCCGCGGACTCGCCCCCGATGGCGGCCAGCACCGCCCCGGCGGACACCCGGCTGCCCACGGACACGTTCAGGTTGGTGATCTCCCCGCTGGCGGCGGCGGTGATAGTCTGCCGCAGCCGGGGGGAGAGGGTTCCGCCGGCCGCGCAGGCGTAGCTGCCCACCCGGGCGGTGGCGGTGGTGGCGTCGGTGAGGGCCCCGGGGTTGGTGAGGCGGATCTTCACCTGCCGCACCAGGGCGCCCCCGTTCCCCACCTGGTCGGCGGAGGCCACCGATTCCACCGTGCCGGACAGGGTCTCCAGGGTGCCGGACAGGGTGATCTGGGCCGTCTGGCCCACGGAGATGTGGGCGGCGTCACTGGCCTGGAAGGGCACGGTGAGGGTCATGGTGGAGGTGTCGGTGATGTCGGCGATGGCCGTCCCGGCAGAGACCAGGTCCCCCTCCTGGACGTGGAGGGTCTGGACCACCCCGCCGCCGATGGCCTTCACCTGGAGGCTGCTGGCCAGGGTGTCGTAGTTCATCTGGGCCTGCTGAACCGACAGCTGGGCCTGCTGGAGGGCGGTCTGGGCGCTGCCCGGGTCGATGCGGTAGAGGAGCTGATCCTTTTCCACCTGGTCCCCGTCCTCAAAGGGGGACTCCAGAATCTCTCCCGTCACCAGGGCGGACACCTGGTAGGACTCGATGGGGGTGACCGTGCCCGAGCCGGACACCGATACCGTCAGGTCCTGGCGCTGGACCTGGGCGGTCTGATAGGCCCCCGCCGCTGCGACCGTGCCGCCCAGCATGGGCCGGACCACGATCCAGAACAGCAAGGCCAGCACGGCCGCAATCACAAGGACGTGCTTGATCCATTTGCGCCGTTTCTTGGGCCCCGTCCACAGGGGGGCGGGCTCCGTCTCCGGAGCCGCCGGGGTCTGGGTGGTCTCCGGGGCAGTTTGTGTGGTTTCCATGGCATTGACTCCTTTATGTACCGAGTTGAAGCGATTCTCCCGCCCACTCCAGGTCCGGACGGCGGTCTGGGACAGACGGCCGGACCCTCCTGGGCTTTTGTCCCATCTTACCGCCAGACCATTAGCTTTCCCAAAAGAAAAGCTAAAAAATTCATTAAATTTTCCGGCTCCTGTGTACCTTACACCTTCCACCAGGGAGAAGGTCAAGGGAATTCCGGCGAATTCTTTGGAAATCGTTCAGATAAACTACATAGGCATAAATTAGCCTATATAGTTTATTTTACCTTATCATAATTGCCGCTACAATTCAAGTATCAATCGTATACAGGGGGAGGAACTCCTTTGGACTACTATAGAATCGGACAGCGGGTGCGGGCGTTCCGGCGGGCTCAGGACCTCTCCCAGGAGGCGCTGGCGGAGCGGGTGGGCATCTCCGTCACCCACATGAGCCACATTGAGACGGGCAACACCAAGCTGAGCCTCCCGGTGTTTCTCCGCCTGGCCCAGGCCCTGGGGGTGCGGACGGACGACCTGCTGCGGGAGGACGGCGGGGACCGGGCCCCGGAGCTGGAGGAGCTGGCCGAGGTGCTGGCGGGCTGTAACCCGGAGCAGAGCCGGGTCATTCTGGCGGTGGCCCGGGCCGCCCGGGCAGCTCTGAAGGGGTACCGGGCCGGCGGGGCCGGACAGAGTGAGCCCGCCCCGTGAGGAGACAAGGCTGGACCCGGCCGTATTCCGCAAAAAACAAGCCGCCCACAGAATCAGGAGATTTCTGATTCTGTGGGCGGCTTGTCCCATGTCCGGCGCCTGGGCAGACGCTCCAAGGTCCGTCTCCCGAGGGAGACGGACCTCAGCGGTCGCTGGCGAACCAATATTCCCCCTGGAAAATCAGATCGTCCAGGTCCAGGGGCGCGGGGCTGGGCTGCTGTGAGCCGGTACCATAAACAACAGTGGTTTCCTCCATGGAATTCATCCCTCCGTATGTTAAAAATTCATCCGCCGGCACAAGGCCGGCATACAGACTACTATATGCCGGACGGGCCGCGTTATGTGCCGGTTTTTGTACACCGAAGGAGAAAATTTTTGCCTTCCAGTTTTAGGCCCGCTTTTTGCAGAGAAAGACGAAGGCTCCCGTCCTGCGGACGGGAGCCTTTCAGTCTGTCAAAGAACTCCTGTTTTCAAGAGATGAAAACAGGGATTTTGTAAGAAAAAGGGAAAAGAAAAGTGAAGG
>NZ_JACJJE010000028.1 GCF_016899775.1 Pseudoflavonifractor capillosus | reverse complement strand
AAGCGTGCTCTCAGCCTGGGTCTCACCGCGGCCATGATTTCCGGCCTGATGGTGATGGGCTCCAGCGCCGCGAGCTATGCGGATGTGACTTCTGAGGACAATCAGGAAGCCATCGAGGTTCTCCAGGCCGTCGGCATCATGGTCGGCGACGAGAACGGAGACTTCAATCCTGACCAGAACGTCACCCGCAACGAGATGGCCGTTATCATGTCCAACCTGATGGAGTATAACGTGGCCAGCTACAAGAATACCAGCCCCTTCACCGACGTGCCTGCCTGGGCTGAGCCCTACGTGGCTGCCTGCTGGACCAACGGCATCACCGCCGGTTACAGCGACACCATCTACGGCGGTTCCGACACCGTGACCACCGCTCAGGCCGCTCTGATGCTGATGAAGGCCCTGGGCTACTTCCAGTACGCCTCCGACTTCGGCAGCGACTGGCAGCTGGCCACCACCCGCCAGGGCAACGCCATCGACCTGTTCGTGGGCGTGGACTCCGGCGTGACCCAGGCCATGACTCGCAACGACGTGGCTCAGCTGGTGCTGAACACCCTGGAGGCCGGCACCGTGCAGGCTTCCACCGACGGCAGCTGGTCCATCGGCGACGTGGTTATCAACAACAACGTCACCTACAACTACATCACCAGCAACCAGACCTATGCCCGGGCCATCGACGATGACCGGACCACCAACAACGACGGCGACCTAGTCAGCGGCTCCATCGTGGAGCTGGGCGAGCAGCTGTACATGGGCGACCTGAAGCTGGACAAGGACACCACCGATGTGTTCGGCCGTCCTTCCCGCACCTGGAGCTTCGGCGGCAACGAGATCGGCACCTATGCTCAGAAGAATCTGATGGTTGCCGAGTACACCACCGCCGTCACCGGCAAGGACCTGTACGACGTCATCGGCAAGACCGCCTATGACAACTACGAGTTCGAGAGCTATGTGGACGGCGCGGAGAACGACCTGTATGAGGAGATCTCCCGCAACAACAAGGACGACGTTTCCGAGACCGGCAACGGCGCCCTGACCCAGGTGTTCGTGGACTCCGACAACAAGGACGTCATCGTCACCGTGATCAACACCTATCTGGCTAAGGCTGACACCGACTACAACGAGAAGAAGGAAGAAGTTTCCTTCAAGCTGTATGCTCCCAACAGCCTGAATGAGAAGATCATGGACGTCTCCGCCGAGGATTTCGCCATTGAGGACGTGGTCGAGGGCGACTTCGCTCTGGTGACCTACTCCTTCGATTCCGAGGAGATCGAGAGCATCTCTGACGTGGAGACTATGTCCGGCGTGACCATCACCCGGTTCACCTCCAATGACAAGGGCGGCAACAGCGGCACCGAGGTCAGCAGCGTCACTGCCGACGGCACCAAGTATGACGCCTCCAACACCCTGACCTATGAGGCCGACACCCTGGACAACTACACCAATAGCAACCTGAAGGATAAGACCTACAACGTCTATCTGGACCAGTACGGCTACGCCATCGGTGTGGAAGAGGTTGAGGGCTCCAACAACTATCTGTTCCTGACCGGCATCAACGGCGGCAAGGACTATCTGGCCACCGCCAACTTTGACGCCAATGCCATCTTCCTGGACGGCACTTCTGAGGTCATCAAGGTCAAGAGCAACGACGCTATCCGCAATGCCATTACTGAGGCTATTAAAGATACTCCCGATGAAGGGCGCGGCAGCCAGGCTCTGATCAACACCTGGTTCAAGTACACTGTGAACAGCAGCGGTGTCTACACTCTGACTGCGATCGATTATGATCTGAACGGCGGTAAGAATGATCTTGCCCAGAACCAGACCGTTCCTGTGGATACTGATAAGGACGGCAAGTACGATCAGTACAATGTCATCGATGACCGCCACATCTCCCTGCTGGGCGGTACCGGCGACGGCAAGATCTACGGCAACGAGGACACCGTTTACCTGGTGGCCGGTCTGGATACCGTCTCTGTAGATAACGAAGGTACTTACGGCGTAATTGCTGATGCCGATGAGGTCATCGTGGGCGTGGATAATGTGTCCATTGATGTTTGGGGCAAGGCCACGGTCCAGAGTGAGCTGAAGTTGCAGAAGAGTGATAAGGTCGCTCACAGCACTTATGCTCTGTACGACGACTCCGGCGTGGTCATCGCCGCTGTGGTCGTGGGCGAGAGCGAGGGCTCCTCCAGCAACGTGGCTTATGTGATCAGCGAGAAGGCCTCTGAGGAGGGCTATGAGAACGGCGAGTGGAGCTGGACCCGCGACGTGGTCATCGATGGTAAGATCGTCACTCTGAACGAGGTCAACGACGAGGACGAGAGCATCCTGGCCGACGAGATGGTTCAGCACACCTGGTACACCGTCAAGTACGATGCCGACGGCAATGTAAAGAGCATTGATAAATTTGACGAAGCCGCCAAGTACGCCGATGATATGGCTGAGGCCGTCACTGAGCTCCGTGACGAGGATCTGGTAGTGATGCAGTTGAAGGGGCAGGCTATTGATTACAGCAAGAATGGCCGCACCATCTATAACTGGAATGGAAGCAACCAGGACATCGACAATGGTATCTACGTAGACACTGACGTTCAGTTTGTCATCCGTCAGATCAACAAGAACAAGACCACCACTGAGGAGTACACTGGCTGGAATCAGCTGAAGTCCGCTTTGGATACTCTGAATGAGACTCGGAACTACGACTTCAACGCCGTGATCGAGAACGGCCGTATCACCTCCGCTGTCATCATTGACTGGACTGGCGACGGCTATGACGGCCCCTCCAACGAAAGCAAGGGTGTCGTCAAGGTTGAACTGGAAGATTCTCAGTACAACGATGCTGTCGTGCCCTATGTCCTCGCTGGCAACTGGACTGAGGACGCCGCTGTGAACGCGATCAAGCAGGAGCTGATCGACCAGGGCTACACGATCGTTGAGACCCGCGACCACGGTTCTTACTACACCTTCGAAACCTTGACGAAGCATGATGTCAAGAAGACGTTTACTTGGGATGTCACCTACTATGAGAACGTCTACGCTGTGGGCACCGTGATTTCCAACTTCGTCAGCAATGACAAGAATGCTAAGGCCAGCGTGAACGCTAAGTACCTGGTCCCCGGTGAGAGCATCACCTTCACTTATGATCGTGAGGGCAACTGGATGGATTCTTCCTACACGGTGAACTTTACTGTGGGCGGCCAGACTGTTTCCGGCGTCACTCTGGACATTGATGGCACCGTGGCTACTGCCACCTTTAAGGTTCCCTATAACCTGACTGATGGCAATATCACTCTGAATGCCTAATGTTCGATTCTGCAATTTTCATTTGTTCTAAATGAAATAGCAACAGCCCCCCAGGCGGTTTATCCGCCCGGGGGGCTCCTTTCTTTAGTCTCCCTTTCGGTACAACCCCAGCACCCAATAGATTTCATCCTTGTTATTCATCTGATAGCGGGCGTTGTCTGCATGGGTTATGGACAGCTGGGTACCGGACCAACTGTTTACTGACTCGTTGATGAAGGTATCGCTGTAAATATTTTGAGCGATCAATGTCATCTGTGGGTTTCCGCCCCGTCCGAACATCAATGACTCGCTGCCCCCAATGAAAAAGATCTCGGGCAGATGGGCAAACCGGACCTTGGTGGCGTTCCCCGCGCCGCAGGTCCCTGTCCCAGTGTAGGTGAACAGCTCCATCTGACAGTTGCCTGCCCCCGCAGCGGCGGCTGCAAGGTCCGCCTCCAGCTCTGTCCCCTTTGCCGCCAGCCCAGCCAGCGCCGTATCCAGTTTGGCATTGTCGGCGTTGAAGTCGGTGCGTAAAACCTGGTCTGTGGGTTCCCACTGGTTCAGCTGGTAATTGGTCGTTTGATTGGTCGCCATAAATAAAATTCCTCCTTGTTTGAGTTGGGGTCCAGGCTTCCCCCTTCTAGGGGGAAGCTGTCACCCGTTAGGGTGACTGATGAGGGTGTCCCAGGAGCGCGCTTGCTGTGGTCGAGACGCCCCTCATCCGTCACGGCTTCGCCGTGCCACCTTCCCCCCTGTGGGGGGAAGGCTCTCGGCCTACTCAAATAGGGTGGAATTGCTCCCATTGTGGGACGTTTGAATACATATATTGGGAATTAGGGCGGAGTGCGCCTGTTGGGGGGCGGGCGGCCCAGTGTGCCGCCCCTACAGCGAAGACGTGGCAAGCCCGGGCGGCGCGTCCGGGAGGCCGCGCCCTACAAAAGGGGCGGCGGGCGCACAATGTGCGCCCCTACATAGAGAGGGGGCGGGAAACTGCCCCCTCATCCGTCTGGCCTACGGCCAGCCACCTTCCCCCCAGGGGGAAGGCTTGGGAAAAACAAAAAGGGACAGGTCTGGGATCTGTCTCTTAAAACACAGAGGCGAAACGCAGTTTCGCACAAAATTTCTTTGCTTACTTTCTTTTTCAAAGAAAGTAAGAGGCCCCGGTTCACCACCGGGGCCTCTTACTTGTGTGTGTTGTAAAGGAGAGGGAGAAATGGGAGATATGTATGATTACTGGGTACGATGATATAGTAACCGATAATTAAGGCAATTTCGTGACGGGCCTATGAACTTTTTGCAAACAGTTCCCGGGTTTGTGAACAGATTTTGTCCAACCGCCCAATTTACAGGCCTGTGAGATCAAAGGGAGGGGTGTACTCCTCCCTGGCGCTGGTGCGCTCCTGACAGAAGCCAGGGAGCCCCAGGTTCTGCATGTAGGCGATGGCGCTCTCCATCTCCCCCCGGCGCAGGCGGCGGTTCAGCTCCGGGGTGCGGGACAGGTCACCCCAGGGGGTGTACTGGCTCATGAGGGAGAAGAGCACGGTCCCTCGGGGAAATTCCTCGGAAACCCAGTCCATAACCGCCTTGGCCTGGTTCACCTGCCCGGGGAGGATCAGATGGCGGATTACCGTCCCCCGGAGGAGCAGGCCGCTCTCGTCAAATTGGCAGGGCCCCGTCTGCCGGACCATCTCCCGAATGGCGGCCTGGGCCGCCTGGGGATAGTCCGGGGCGGCGGAGTACCGCCCCGCCGTCTCCGGGTCTAGGTACTTGAAATCGGGGAGGTAGACGGACACCCGGCCCTCCAGGGCCCTCAGAGTCTCCACCCGGTCGTAACCCCCGGAGTTCCACACCACCGGCACCGGGAGGGGCTCCTCCAGCACCTGGCGCACCACATGGGCGTAGTGGGTGGGGTTGACGAAGTTGATGTTGTGGCCCCCCTGAGCGACGAGCTCCAGGCAGATCTCCCGCAGGCGCTCCGCTGTGACCGGCCTGCCGAAGTCCTGGTGGCTGATCTTCTCATTCTGACAGAACACACACCCCAGAGAGCACCCGGAGAAGAAGATGGTCCCGGACCCCCGGGTGCCGGAGATGGGGGGCTCCTCCCACATGTGGAGGGCGGCCCGGGCCGCCACCGGCGCGGCGGGCATGCGGCAGTATCCCTCTCCCGCCGTTTCCGTGCGCAGGGCATTGCATTGCCGGGGACAGAGATTGCAGAGCACAGAGGTTCCCTCCTTGTTTTTAGAGAGTTTTGCAGGGGATTTCGCCGCTCCGGCGGCGAGTGACTTTTTGGACACGCCCAAAAAGTCACCAAAAAAGCGCTAGGGGGACGGCTCAGGATGGACACTTTGTGTCCATATTCGCCGCCGCCCCTAGAACCCCCGTTGCGGGGGCCGCCAATACGGGAGGCAGGCAGTCAACGCAAAGGCGCGAGTGGACAACGGACTGGCCTCCGTTCTATTACCGCTGCCGCTGAGTTGTCGGTAACCTTTGGGGATTGCTCCTATCGATGAAAAGCGCGCCTATTAAGTTGCTTGGGTTCAAGTGCGGCTCAGGGGATTGGCGGGCGGGTGAGGACACCCGCCCCTACAGAACATACAGAAGACGATCCGGTGAATGTCGTAGGGGCCGACGACCTCGGCGGCCCGCGGGCGCACAGTGTGCGCCCCTACGGTTGAAACGGGTCGCCCTCATAACCAAGACCGTTCCCCTCATCCGCCTCGCTGCACTCGGCACCTTCCCCCAGGGGAAGGCTTTCGGGCGACCTCAAGGGTCGCTCCTACGGCGTAACTGGACCGGGGCTGTCGGCTGGGACAGCCAGGCGCAGTTGCGGAACTGCACCAGCCTTCAATTTTTGGACAGCCAGGGCCCAGTGGCCCGGCTGGAATTCAGACACGCACTCAGATTTTGCGCGCCGGAACTTTTTTGCCCGCCCCAAGGGATAACCCCCGTAAATGGGGTCCGGGGAAAGGCGACTATGAGCACGAAGTGCTCATCTGGAGCCGTCCCCGGGGGCGTTTTGCCTACTTTGCCGCCATGGGCAAAGTAGGTCGCTGCCCGCAGGCGGCGAAACTCCCTGCGAAGGTCTCCAGGTGCGGCCCGATGAGGGCATCGGGCCCTACAGAAGTGCGAAAAACGAAGATAGCAGCGAACCCCCGCTAAGAAAAATACCCCAACTTCCCTTTGACATACTCCGAGAATGCCTGAAAGGCGTTGGGCACGGCGTACTCCCGGGCCAGAGCATCCCGGTCCGCCCACACCCAGCCCTGTGGGAGGTCCAGAGCCTCCGCCCGGGCGGTATAGGCGGTCATGCGCCACTCGATGTGGGTGAAGATGTGCCTGCCTGTCCCCACCAGCTCCAAATCCGCCGGAGACAGCCCCAGGGCGGCGGGGATCGTCTCCTCCCCGGCCAGCTCGTTGGGATACTCCCACAGCCCGGCCAGCAGGCCCTTTCCCGGCCGCCGCCGCAGGGCCACGCCGTCGTCGGAGAAAATCAGATACACCCGGCGCTCCTCAATGCGGCGCGCCTTCTTGGGGGCCTTCACCGGCAGCTCCCCGATGCGATCCTCCCTGAGGGCCCGGCAGAAGGGGGCCGCCGGGCACTTCTCACACTGAGGCGCGCCGTTGGGCAGGCAGACGGTGGCCCCCAGCTCCATCATGGCCTGGTTAAAGTTCCCCGGCTCCCCGGCGGGAATGACCGCCTGGAGGGCGGCGGTCACCTTCTTCTTCATGGCGGGAGAGGTGATGTCCCCGCTGTCCCCGGTGATCCGGGCCGCCACCCGCAGCACATTCCCGTCCACCGCCGGAACCGGAATGCCGAAGGCGATGGAAGCGATGGCCCCGGCGGTGTAGTCCCCCACCCCCGCCAGGGAGCGGATGTCCTCATAAGTATTTGGAAATACCCCCCCGAACTGCTCCATGATCTGCCGGGCCGCCTTCTGCAGGTTCCGGGCCCGGCTGTAATAGCCCAGCCCCTGCCACAGCTTCATCAGGGCGTCTTCGGGCAGCATGGCCAGGTCGGCCACTGTGGGCGCCGCCTCCAGAAAACGGCGGTAGTAGTCCAGGACCGCCGCCACCCGGGTCTGCTGGAGCATGATCTCCGACACCCACACCCGGTAGGGGGTGGGGTGGGTCCGCCAGGGCAGCACCCGGGCGTTCTCCCGGTACCACATCAGCAGGGGGATCGGGAGCTGTTCCAATTCATCCATAGCCTTCTCCTTATATTCCATCCATACACCGGACCTGGGTCCGGATGCGCGGGTCTCATTATATCCCATTCCTCTCCCGGACGCAAGAGAAGGGGGAATTTTATAACTTTTTACTTATGCAGTATATAATGAATTTGGGGATAGTATTTTTCCGGATTTGGTGGTAAAGTTGGTTCCAGCAAAAGGTTAAAAAATTAACGAGCTGACCGGCAGCCGCTCTTACCGGCCTCCTCGCCAATAACCTTTGCGACTCGATTTTCCATTCCTTCCTTCTCACAAAACAGTCAAAAGGGGAAGCCCGGCGGGGCTTCCCCTTTTGGCATTTGTGGAACCAGCGGCGAAGCCTCTGGAACCGTTACTGCTCCTGGGCGAAAAACTCCTCGTCCAGGATCTTGGCCATCTCGAAAACCAGACTGTCGCAGTGCTCCTTCTTGGGAATTCCCTCCTCCTTGGCCTTGGAGAGGAGGGCGGCGCAGTTGGTGTCCTGGTGCTTCTCTCGGAAGCGCTGGACCAGCTGGGCGGCCTGCTGGGGGGTGCAGCCCTTCATCCCCAGCAGCATCAGGGCGCTGGTGAGCACGCCGCAGGTGGCCCCCATCTTCATTCCTGCCCCGAAGTTGGCCCCCAGGGCGTCCGCCTGCTCCTTGGTGAGGCCCACCTCAGGCCCAAAGGGGACCAGCAGGGACTGGGCACAGTTGTAGTGGCGGCCGTCCGGCTCGGTGCGCAGGTACTGTACTTCTTCCAAACGGGTCATAGTAAATTCCTCCTCATAGTTTATCGGCATCAGTTGAAAATATCCGGCGTGTCAGAAAACAGGGTCCGCACCCGCTCCAGCACCGGCCGGTTCTCCGGCTGGGAGAGGGTGGGGTCGGCCATCAGCAGCCTCCGGGCGGAGTCCTGGGCCTCGCTGAGCAGGCGCATGTCCCCGGCCAGGTCGGCCAGCTTCATCTGGGGCAGGCCGTGCTGGCGGCTGCCGAAGAAGTCGCCCGGGCCCCGGAGCTTCAGATCCTCCTCCGAGATCTTGAAGCCGTCGGTGGTGGAGGCCAGGGTCCTGAGCCGCTGCATGGCCTCCACGCTGCGGGTGTTGGTGATGAGCACGCAGTAGGACTGGTGCTTTCCCCGGCCCACCCGGCCTCGGAGCTGATGGAGCTGGCTGAGGCCGAAGCGCTCCGCGTTCTCCACAATAATCAGGGCGGCGTTGGGCACGTCCACCCCCACCTCGATGACGGTGGTGGACACCAGCACCTGGGTCTCCCCGGCGGCAAAGGCGGCCATCACCGCCTCCTTCTCCTTGGGCTTCATCTTCCCGTGGAGGAAGTCCACCTTCAGGTCGGGGAATACCTCCGTCTGGAGCTTCTTGGCGTAGGTGGTCACCGCCTTTAAATCAAGAGCGGGGCCGTCTCCCTCCCATTCTGCCTTCTGCATTCCACCCTCTGCATTCTCCTCCACCGCTGGGCAGATGATGTAGACCTGCCGGCCCTCTCCCACCAGACGGCGGACGAAGTTGTACATCCTGGCCCGCTTGTCCTCCCGCACCACATAGGTCTCCACCGGCGTGCGGCCCGGAGGCAGCTCGTCGATGACGGACACGTCCAGGTCCCCGTAGATGATCAGGGCCAGGGTCCGGGGGATGGGGGTGGCGGACATGACCAGCACGTGGGGGGAGTCCCCCTTGGCGGCCAGGGCGGCCCGCTGGGCCACTCCGAACCGGTGCTGCTCGTCGGCCACCATCAGGCCCAGCCGGGCGAACTCCACCCCCTGGGAGAGGAGGGCGTGGGTGCCGATGACAAGGTCGATCTCTCCGGCGGCCAGGGCCTGCCGGACTTTTTTCTTGCCCGCCGGGGTGATGGAGCCGGTGAGCAGCCCCACCCGCACCCCCGCCGGCTCCAACAGGGCGGACAGGGAGCGGAAGTGCTGCTCCGAGAGTACCTCCGTGGGTGCCATGAGGGCGGACTGGTATCCCGCCCCCGCCGCCAGCCAGGCGGCATAGGCGGCCACCACCGTCTTGCCGGAACCCACGTCCCCCTGGACCAGCCGGTTCATGGGCCGGCCCGAGGCCATATCTCTTGAAATCTCCTCCATCACCCGCCGCTGGGCCCCGGTGAGGGGAAAGGGGAGGCGGCCGAGAAATTCCTCCATGGGCCGGGACGGGATGGCGCAGCCCAGCACGTCCCCCCGCCGCTCCTTCAGCATGGCCAGACCGGCGGACAGGTAGAAGAGCTCCTCGAAGGTCAGCCGCCGCCGGGCCAGTTCCAGGGCCTGGAAGGACTCTGGGAAGTGGATGTTCCGATAGGAGAATTCCGCCTGGGCCAGCTCGTGGTCCAGACGGACCCCACGGGGCAGGGTCTCGGGCATATCCTGGGCACAGGCGCCCACCGCCTGCTGGGTGAGGGTGCAGAGCAGGTGGTTGGTGATCCCCGCCGTCAGGGGGTAGACGGGGACGATGCAGCCGGTGAAGTTCTGCTTTCCCACCCGCTCGAAGATGGGATTGACCATGGTGCGGCGGCTGCCCTGCTCCTCTACCACGCCGTAAAAAATATATTCCTCTCCGGCCCGGAGGGCCCGCTCCACATAGCTCTGGTTGAAGAAGGTGATGTGCAGGGCCCCCGCCTGGTCCACTACTTTCAGCTTTACCAGCTCCAGCCCCTTGCGGATGCGGGAGAGGCGGGGGTGCTCCGCCGCCACGGCGGAGATGCACACCTTCTGGCCCAGAGGGGCGGAGCGGATGGAGTACACCTGCCGCCGGTCCTCATAGTCCCTTGGAAAGTAGGAAATCAGGTCAGCGCACCGGACCAGGCCCAGCTTTTCCAGCTTTTTGGCCCGCACCTCGCCCACGCCGGGGAAATCGGTAAGGGGGGTGTTCAATGTGATCTCCACGGGCTCCGCCTCCTCTCTGCCAGCTGTTTCGCGGGAATCAACCGCTTTGCGGTTTGTTCAGCAGCCACTATTGTAGCACAAGTTTTTTTCATGGTAAAGGGACGGGAGGCGTCGAACTCCCCCGCAGAGTTGAAACCGCTCCCGGAATGTGGTATCCTGAAGTCCAGGCCACAAGGCTCAAATATATATTTGATAAACCTGTATCGTAAGGAGGTCGTTTTCGATGCCTGACGTGATTTTGAATCTTCTCCCGGTCCGCGAAGAAGAAAAAGCCGCCTTTGAGGCCGCCGCTCCAGACGCGGTCCACCTGTACGCGGGCCGCCGCACCGCCACGCTGGAGCAGTTTGCCCAGGCCACCATCGTCATGGGCTGGCCCAGGGCGGAGATGCTCGCCCAGGCCCCCCGGCTCCGCTGGTTCCACTGCATGTGGGCGGGAACGGATCAATACACCGATACGGTGCCGCCCTCGGTGCTGATGACCTCCTCCGCCGGCACCAACAGCCAGTCTGTGGCGGAGCACATGCTGGCCAGCCTGCTGTCCCTGTATCGGAAAATCCCCCAGTGCCGGGACCAGCAGCGCAATCACAGCTGGATCGACGTGGGCGATATGAAGTCCCTGGCCGGGGCCACAGTGCTGGTGGCGGGCGCGGGCCATGTGGGTTCCGCCTTCGCCCAGCTGTGCAAGGTCCTGGGGGCCGCGCGCACCATCGGGCTGAAGCGGACGGTGGGCGGCCCGGTCCCCGGCTTTGACGAGGTCTTCCCCATGGAGCGCACCGACGAACTGCTCCCACAGGCAGATGTGGCGGCCCTGGTGCTGCCCCACGCCCCCTCCACCGTCCGGTTTATGGACCGCCGGCGCCTGGGGCTGTTGAAGGACGACGCCGTCCTCCTCAGCGCGGGCCGGGGCAGTGTTCTGGACCAGGAGGCCCTGGCGGAGCTGATGCAGGGGGGTAAGCTGTGGGGGGCGGCGCTGGACGTGACCGAGCCGGAGCCCCTTCCGGCGGACAGCCCCCTTTGGGAGGTTCCCCGCCTGCTCATCACCCCCCACGTGGCGGGCGGCATGCGCCTGGAGGTCACCCGGAAAAACTGCATCCAGCTGGCCCTGGACAATTTGAGGCGCTATCAAACCGGAGAACCCCTCCGGAACCTGGTAGCCCGATGATCTATAAAAAATGCCGGAGCGGAACTCATCAAGTCCCGCTCCGGCATTTTATGTCTCGTCCTCCGGCTCCACATAGGTCTCCAGCCCGTACCAGGTCAGATTCTTGTCCTCAATGTCCTGCCAGCAGGAGAATTTCTGCTCCAGCTGCTGCCAGGTCAGGTACCAGTAGTGGTACTGGATAATTAAGTGGGCGGGAATGATGTCCTCGATGATGACCCGGATCTCCTCAAAGTTGGGCGGGATGCCCGGCACCTGGGGGAAGGAGACCTCCACGGTCCCCGCCTGGTCTGTCTCCTCCACCCGGGCGTTGACGCCGCAGCCGGAGATGGTGTCGTTGATGGCCGCCAGGGTAAAGCTGTCCCCGCCGATGCGCAGCAGGGCGGCCAGGGCCTCCCGCATGGTCTTGACCGTCGTGGCGGGGGGGCGGCGGCGAAAGAGGACGGCCACCTGCTCCAGCCCCCAGTCCTCTGCCGTGGCCAGACATGCCTCCCGGTTCAGCTCCTCCAGCGCCCCCTCTACCTGGTCAAAGGCGTCTCCCAGGGCCTCCAGCTCGCCCCCCTGAAAGGGAGCATTGAGCTGATAGATCCCCAGCGGAGCCAGCAGCTGCCGCAAATACTGGGCGTAAGTCATGACATCGCCTCCACATTGATGGAGGAGAGCACCGGCAGCTGGTCCGCCTCGATGGCCACGTCGGCGGCGGGGGAGACGATCTTATAGTTGGCCACTCCCTCACAGCCGTAGATCAGGCTGCCCAGCTGGGCCAGCAGCACGTCCTGCGCCAGCCGCTCTCCGGAGAACCAGGCCTGCAATGCGTTCTTCACCCCGGTGCGGACCTCTGAGCCGTCCCAGCCGTCTTTGGCCTTTACCTGGACGGACAGGGTGACGCCCACCTCCTCCGGGGCCAGCACCTGCACGTCCACCGCAATCTCACGCCGGGTCTGGAAGTAGTCCTCCAGCTCGGCCAGCAGCTCCTCATCGGGCTGTCCGTTTCCGGTGGCCACCACCACATCCACCGTCCCCACACCCCGGTTCCGGGGGAGGACGGAGGCGGCGGCCACCTCGTCAAAGGACAGGGCCCCCTGCTCATAGAAGGCGGCATTGGCCCCGTTGGGCAGGCGTTGGAAGGTGTCCATTACCCGCGCCCGCAGCTCCTGGTCGCTCTCCCCGTCGCTGCCCCCCAGGAATGGACTGGGGTTGCCGCAGCTCTGGATGCCCACGGGGGCCACCGCCATGGAGACGACAGCGTCGGCCGACACGTTGCCCGCACTCCCGGGCTGGACCGCCTGGGCGGGTACGTCCACCTGGGTGGCCCCGGCCGAGAGCACCGCCGCCTGGGTGGTCTCAAAGCGCACCAGCCCGGCGGTCATGCACACCGTCCCCAGGGGGATGGCCCGGTCGTTCTCGCTGGCCTCCCCGGCGGTGAAGCGCAGGGTGCCCACCGCCCGGGTTGCCTCCTTGCGCTCCAGGCTGCGCAGCTGGGCGTGGAGGTCCAGATACTCCCCCTCCGCCGTCTGGGGGAAGGCCTGCCGGGCCACCCAGTCCGCCTGGACGTACAGGGCGTACACCTGGGCCGCCGCCGCGTACAGCCGCACCGCCAGGTCACAGCCCGCCTCCAGCTCCACGCCGGTCTTCTCCCCGAAGCAGGCGAGCATCTCCTCAAAAATTTCATCCACTGTTTTCACGTCCACCCCTCCTCTACAGTATCACATCCATCTGGACGGCCAGGGGCGTCCCCCGCCACTCCAGGTTTGCCGTCAGGACGGCCGCCCCCGTCCCGTCCTCCTGGAGCTCCGTCCCCAATACCGCCAGGTCCGCCTCCTGGACCAGGGCCTCGGTGACGTACTGCAAAGCCAGGGCCTCCCGCGCCGAGGGCCGTTCCCGGCCCAGCAGGTACAGCCGGCTGCCCATCTCCGGCAGGAAGGGGAACTGCCCCCGCCTGGCGGTGAGGCGGAACAGCACCCGGGCCAGCAGGGCCTGGGCCCCGTCCAGCGTCTCAAACCCCCCAGCTCCGTCGGGCACATAGTCCCCCTGCTCCAATTTCAGTTCCATCGCCGTTTCCTCCTATCCCATCATAGAGGCCAGCACCTGGTACACGATATCCTGAATGTAGGCCTCCAGTTCCTGCCCGTTGACGTAAATGTCCCCCTCCAGGGCCACCTCGTCCCCCTTCAAGGTCAGCCCGTCCTCGTCCAGCAGCACCACCCCAGTGCCGCTGTGGATGCGCACCGAGCCGGGGGAGAGCTCATCCTCCTCCGACAGAGCGTCCGGCCGCTTCCCCACCAGGCAGGGGAGCTCCCGGTGGTCCCCCGCCTTGACCACCAGTACCTTGTCCCCCGCCTTGGGCCGCCACTGATAGCCGCCGGGGGTATAGAGGGAGACCCAGCGCCGCTCTCCCCCCAGATAGACGGCGGCCGGGTCGCCCCCCAGGGTCACGACCCCCTGGTCGGCGGCGCACTCCTCGGTGCGCCCCTCCCGCTTGCGATTGGCTGTCCACATATCCGTCACCTCACAACACCATGTCCGGGGGTGCCAGCTCCAAAACGGTCCACGCCCCCCGCTTGTCCTGGCCCACCTGAGCCTGGGCCACCCGGTACTGCCCGTTGCGCCCCCAGTCCGACTGGGCCAGCTGGACCAGATCTCCGGGCTTGGCGAAAAACAGCTTGGGCACCTCCACTTCCAGGCGCAGCTGCTCCGCCGCCGACTGCTCCAGCTGGAACTGCCCGCTGTAGCGCATGGCCTGGTACTGCCCCTTGCCCGGCATGGTAATGACCTGCCGCCGCCGTCCTCCCAGCGCCTGGAAGGAGGGGTTATCCACCGTCTCCGTCCAGTCCTGGTACCGGTCCCGGACCACCACCTGGGAGAGCACTCCGTACCGCCGGTCCCGGCACACCAGCCGGGTGACCGGCACCGTGCTGTCCAGCACCACCCGGGCCGTATTGCTCCAGGGGGTCAGAATCAGCCGCCCCAGCTGGTCAAACCGGGGGTAGATTCCGTTATAGTACCGGGCAAAGTCATAGAGCACCGACCACTCGCTGCTGCCGGCGGCCACCGAGAACTGGGACACCGCCCCCATGGCGGACTGCGCCCCCACGGCCACACCGTACGGGGTCACGTGGTCCCGCAGAATGTCAGCCAAGGTGGCGATCTCATAGTCCTGGCTCAGGGCCTCATTGTCCAGCAGTCGGGCGGCCATCCCCCGGCCGCTCACCTCGAAGTAGGACCCCTCAGAGGTGCGCACCGTCTCGCACTCGTCCACCACCCCGGTGAACTTCACCTCGCCGCCCTCCAGAGCTTGAAAGGTGGCCCACTCCGCCGGCTGCACCGCGTTCTCCCCCTCCCAGATGCACCGTAGCTGAAAGCTGTCGCAGGGCACCCCGGCGGTGTACTGAAAGGTCCAGGACACCGGGGCGGGCAGCTGTGTGGACACGCCTCCCGCCGTAAACACATAGCCAGTCACGCCACCCTCACCTCATCTCCCGGCTGGATCAGATTGGGGTTTTTGATCTGGGGATTCAGGGCGACCAGGGTCTCCAGAGACACACCGAACTTCTGGGCGATCCCCCACAGGGTGTCCCCCTGGACCACCCGGTACCGGCTGGAGGAGCCAGAGGAGGCCAAGCCCCCGGTACCGCCCGAGCCGGTCCCCGCCGCTCCGGCGGACGACTCCACCCGCACCGCTCCGTTGTAGTAATCCGCGTCCTCCCAGAAGGTGAAGGAGTATCGCACATAGTCGGGCAGGGGCTCCTGTTCCAGGCGCAGAGAGACAAAGTAGGCGCTGGCCGCCTGCCAAACCGGGTGGATCAGCAGGCCGGGCCCCTCCTCATAAAAGACGTTGGCCAGCTGTCCGAACTGGTTGTAAGCCCCCTCGCCCACAAACTCCCCCTCCCCCTCCATGACCCGCCGGGTCCGGCCCAGGTCCTGGAGGTAGTAGTAGCCAAAGGGCACCTTGTGTACCGCCATCTTCCGCTCGTAGTCGATGGAGTACACCCTTGGGTTGTGGGGCCAGGTGTAGCTTTTGTACCGCATGGGCGTCAAGATCAACCTGCATTCCTCCTTTTAGTACAGGGAAAATCCCCGGTCGTACCGGCGGCTGTCCCGCTGGAAGGCCCGGTCGATCAGACGGGCCTGATCCTCTCTGCCCGGTAAGGACGCCCCACCGGCGTTTTGACCGCCGCCGTTCCCCTCCGCCGTCTGGGAGGAAAAAGAGGCCTGTCCCCGTGAGGGGAGGGCCAGCGCCGGCGCCAGAGAGCGGCTCCGGCGGTTCTGAGCCAGGGCCTGCGCCTGACCCGCCTGCCGCTCCAACTCCTGCGCCTGCTGGAGCAGAGCGGGCCGCCTCCGGCTCCTGATCTGTTCCAGCAGAACCGCGCCGGCCTCCGCCGGCCCGTCCTCTCCTATGACAGGCCGCTCTCCGCCGGAGGCAAGCGCCTCATCCAGCTCACCCGGGGAGTCCGGGATCGCCGCATCCTGGTCCAGGGCGCCGTCCAGCCCCGGCACATTCTCTAGTTCTTCCAAGTCCAGAGTGGGTTCCGGTGCCGGTTCCCGCTCCAGCCTGAGCCGCTCCCCGCCTTTGCCGGAGTCCGCTTCTCCCGCAGCCACTCCCTCCGGCAGCTCCAGCGCCCCTGCCGGGGTCTCCGCCTCCGGAGCCTTGGGCAGAATGAGGGAGGCCGTCTGCGTCTCCCAGACACCGGCGGCCTCCTCGTCCTCCTGGGTCAGAAGGTCCAGCAGTTCCTCCAGATAGTCCCTCATGGCTGTCCTCCCTTCCTCAGCCGCTCAAAGCGCTCCCGGTCAAAGGAGGGGTTGAGCGCCCCCTCCCAGCTCTCGGCCGGGCGGCCGCACACCGGGCACCGTGCCTCCTCCGCCTGGAGGCGGCAGCTGGGGCACAGCCTGGAGAGCTCCTCCTCCTGATCCAGGGCCATGTGGGTCAGGCACCAAACATAGTCCCGGTCCCGCATGGCCCTGGCCCGCTCCTCGGTGGGCAGGGCGCCGAAGGTTTTCAGCACCTTCCACCGCAGCCGCTCCGCCCCGTCCCGGGCTAGTTTTTTTTTACATCCTCCGCCTGCTCCGCCTCCAGGGTGAGGCCGGGGTTTTCCTCCCGGTTAAAGCGGCTCCAGGTGGCGGCCAGGGCGGCGATCTCCTCCACCCGCAGCCCGGAGAGCACCTCCCGGCCGCTGGAAAAGACCGGCTCCCCCTCCTGGGTCTCCAGGGCCCGGGCAAGCAGACAGGCGTTGGAGCACAGGGCCCGCTCCCGCTCAGACTGGGCCAGCTCCTCCGCCTCCCGCCGGGCCTGGAGCACCTCCAGGGCGGACAGCAGCCGCAGGCTCATACCGTTGTCCAGGTCCAGCCGGTCCCGGCCCGCTAAAATCGACGCGCCCACCGGCTTACACCTCCGTCTCCAGCCGCTTTCCGGCCACAATGGTCACCTTTTCCAGCACCATGTCCCCCAGGGTGCCCGTCTCCTGAATGCCGCTCCACTGGCAGTCGGAGTAGATGACCTTCCGGTCGGGCTTACAGATGACCAGAGAGAAGTCGCTGAGGCTGTAGAAGTCGATACCGTCCCGGATGGCCTCGTCGGTGGCGTACAGCCGGGTGAGTTCCAGTACGTGGGTGGTCTGGCCGGGGACGGTGGCCACCGGCTCCTCCTCTCCAAAGGCCTCCACCGCCCGGCTGGTTTTGGCCGCCTTGGCGGTGTAGCTCTGGACCACCGCCACCTTGGTGCCGTCTACCTCCAGATAGATGTCGCTGCTGGTGGGAAATCCTGCGATGCTCAAGGGTTGCTCCCTCCTTTATTTGAATGGGGGCCGCCCGCTTCTGTTCGCGGGCGGCCCAGGTTTAAATGGTAATGCTGGCCGTCAGCCAGATCTGGTTGAGGCCGTGGGCCACGGTGAAGGAGAACTCCACCAGACACACCGTGGGGTTCTCCGTGTCCGCTGACACAGTCACGTGTTCATAGCCGGTGATGATCTCCCGGCTCAGCTTGCTCTCCAGCTCCAGAATCACCTGGGAGCGGATGGCCCCCCGGCTCTGCTCGGTATTTTTGGCCCGGCGGAACTTGGCCCGCAGGCTCTCCCGGATAGAGGGGATCACATCGTCCACGATCAAAATGGTGGTCAGCTCCCGCCAGGTGGTGTCCGGCGACTCCCCGGTGGTGGTGCGGGTAGTGATGCCCCGGACCACGGAGACCACTCCCGCCACGCTCTCCAGGGGGGTGACTCCGCCCCGCACCAGCAGGTCGATGTCGTTGTCGTTATACTGCTGGGAGAGGCCGTGCAGGCCCGTCAGCTCCGCCCCGCTCAAGGGCAGGGCCGGGTCGCTCTGGGAGGCAATGGCCCCAGCCACCGCCGCTGCGGCGGTGAGACCGGACAGTGCGGTCCCATCCTCATCAGTTCCGCCGGGGGCCACCAGAACCACCCGCTCGCTGTTTAAAGCGGCGGCCCTGGAAATGAGGTTGGTCACCGTCTCGCTGGCCGCTCCGCCCACTACGGCAATCCGCTCCCGCCGGGCGGCGGATGCGGCGGCCACGCTGTCCCGCAGATCCTGCTGGTCGGTCTGGGTGGTGCTGTCGCACACCACCACGCTCACGTTCTCCTGCCCCTCCAGAACCGCAAACCCGGCCTCATAGTCGGTGCTGGCGGCGATGGGGACCGCCGCCACCGCAGCAGCACCGTTGAGGAGGATCACCCGGATCAACTCGGCCATGTCCTGGCCGCCGGCGCTGCCGAAGGTGGTCACTGCCTCCTCATAGCTGGTGATGGTGTAGACCGTCTTGGCGGTGGCCTTGGTGTTTACCGCCACCAGTCCCACGGTCTTTCTCCCGCCGCTTCCGCGGATCAGGGATGATGCGCCGTAGGAGGAGTACACCCCCGGGCGCTCGTGTGTGGTAATGCTCATGGAATCCTCTCCCCTCTGATCTCAAAGTCCAGGAATGTGCCGTCCGCCTCCGTAATGGCGTACAGATAGGCGGTGCACACCGCCTGGGCCGGCTTGCGCAGCAGGCGGCTGTCCCCGTCATAGGCGGTCTCTCCGCTGGAAAACTCCTGGATGGTAAGCCCCTCCGGCCCCGCTCCGGCGCAGGCCTGGGCCAGAATATCCAGCGCGGTCTGAAGGGCCGCCTCCCCAGCCTGGGGCAGGGCGTACAGGTCCAGGCCGAAGGTCAGCTGAACCTTCCGGCCATAGATCTCCTCCCACTGTTCCGTCTCCTGGTTGTATTGCTCCCCCAGGTAGGACTGAAAACCGGCCGGTCCAGCCTGACAGGCTCTCAGGGTGACCGCCGCCACCGCTCCCTCCCGCCGCAGGCGCTCCTCCGCTGGCCAAGCGGTGACCGCGGTCACGCCTTGGGCATTCAAATAGTCCGCCATCCGCTCCCGGATCTTGTCCAGTCCATCGCTCATAGTGCCGCCTCCGCCTCCAGATCCCTGGGCCGGAGCACCGCCCAGGTGTACAAAACGGTCTGCCCCACATGGACCGGGTGGGTGGACCACACCTCATAGGCGCCGCCGTTCCACTCCACCCAGTCCTCCTGTCCCAGGGGACAGTCCGGAGCCCCCAGATATAAAAACCGGTCCTCCCGGCGGAATCCCAGAGGGCTGGGGACCTGCTGCTCCTGCCCAGTCTCCCGGATGGGCTGCAAAAACGCCCTCCCGGCGGTCTCCTGCTCCCCCTGGTGCAGCACCACCCTCTGGCCGTACCGCTCCAGCAGGGCGGACCACTCCCGATCCATCATCCCCTCACCCCCTGGACAAAGAAGCCGCCGTCCACCACATAGGGGGCCATCAGCCGCTCCGCCTGCTCCAGGAGGGAGGCCGTCTCCCGGCCTCCCTCCCGGCGGATGGTCACATCCCCGGCGGTAAAGGCGGTGACGCCCTCCCCGCCGTCCCCGGTGCGCAGCCCCGCCAGCACCATCCAGGCCGCGGCGGTGACAAAGGCGCTCTCACAGTCCTCCGCCGTCACCCCCGGCCTCAGCCGCCGGGCGAGGGAGTCCTGCACCGCCTGACACAGGGGGGTGAGCAGCTCCTCCTGGCTGGTGTCCGCCCCCATGGCGGCCAGCAGCTTCAGAACCTTCTCCGTCATCGTCAGTCCTCTTCCGCCGCCTTGACCTTCAGCACCCGGGAGGCGTCGGGGAACAGCTTGGCAAAGCCGCACAGGGTGGTGATGGCCGCCCGCTCCAGCTGCCGGTCGATGAGCTTGTCGTACTCCACCATCACGTCGCTGCCCTGAACCAGCTCCAGGGCGTACCGGTGGTCCAGGCCGATGATGGTGTCGGCGGGCACCGCCGAGGTGCGCAGCAGGGTGGCCCCCAGGGGGGTGGTCAGCTTGCCGGTGCCCTGGAAGTTCAGCCCGGTGAGGGGGTCCTTGAATTCGGTGAGCTTGAGCATCTTCAGCATCACGTCGGGGCTCACCAGCAGAGTGTTCATCTCATAGGGATCAAATTTGCCCCAGAAGGTCACCAAATCGTCATAGGTGAGGGTGGAGGCGGCGGTGGTCTCGTCCGCTTCCGCCTCGTTGTCGTTGCCGTCCCCGTTCATCAGCACGTCCACACCGTCGGAGAGCAGCATCCGGGCGATGTGTGCGCCGATCTGCCGCAGGGTGACGGAGAACAGGTCCAGCTTCTGGTACCGCACCGCCTCATAGGAGGCCACCAGCATGCGCCCCCGCTTGTGGAGCTTCACCAGGTTGGCCTGGACCTTGATGGTGGTGGCGGGGATGGCCGCCCCCTCATCCACCGCCTTCAGCTCCTTCTCGCCGCCCCCGGCCTCGGCGGTGATGGAGCGGTAGTCCATCCCCTCAAAGCGGGTGGTGGCGGCGGTGATGGCGGGGAGCAGGTTGGCCTCCTCCATGCCCTGGCGCACGGACCGGGCGATGTACTCGGGGAAGAGCACCGCCGAATCGGCGGTGCGGAAGAACTTCTCCACCGGGTCGGAGCCCGCCCCCTTCACCTTGATGTCAAAGCGCTTGAGCTGCCGCTGGAAGGCGTCCAGCCCCTCCAAACGGGTGCCCTTGTACTGCTCCGAGGGGTCCAGCCGCTCCAGCACCTGGGTAAAGGAGCGGCCCGCCTCCTGGTACATCCCTTTCTCCAGGCGGATGGTGTCAAACTGATTCGCCATAGCAAAAACCTCCTTTTTCTTACAGACAGACCACGGCGGTCTTGGCCGCAGCGTCCACACTGACCACCAGGGCGGGCACGCCGCCGGTGGAGGCCGTCTGCACACCGCCGGTGCCGTCGGCCGCCAGACTGACCCGGCCCAGTGCCACGCTGCCGGTAGTGGGCAGAGTCAGAAAGCCCTTCACCTGCACCCCGGCAAAGCCGCCCCGGACAGACTGGGCCTGCCCGGCAAAGGCGTCGTTGGCGCTGCACGCCCCCACCTCGCCGTTGGCGGTGATCTTCACCATCTGGCCGGGCTTTACGCCGTCCTGGGCGGCAAAGGTGGCGATAACTGCCCCGATGTCCTCAAACGAAACCTTACTCACTGCGTGTTCCTCCTTTGTTTTTTCAAAGATTCAGAATCAAACCCGAACTGCCGGTCAAATCAAGAACGCCCTGTCCTCCTCGGGGCGCCGCTCCGGCTCCTTTCCGTACCCTAGCTGCACCGTCAGAGGGTACCGCTCCTGGGCCCGGGCCTCATAGGCCTGCTTCAGCTCCTGGAGCTCCCCCTCCTCCAGCTTTTCGGCGATGGCTTTCAGCACCGCCAAGTCCAACTTGGGGTCGGCCAGCCCCCCCAGCCGCACCACATCGGCGCGGAGGGAGGAGATCCACTTCCGGCCCAGAGCCGCCTCGTGCTCCAGCGTCTCCAGCTCCCGGGCGCATCCGGCATTCCCCTGGACCAGCTCCTTCAGGCAGGCCGCCTCCCGGCGTCCGGAAAATCCCTTGACCACCCCGGCCCGGGGCTGGGCGGGCACCGCCACGAAGGAGAACTCGTAGGCGTCGCTGGCCTCCTCCAGGCTGATGTAGCACAGCTTCCCGTCGTACACCTCCCCGGGCTTGTGGCCGCAGCTCTCTCCCCGGGGCGCGCCGCAGATGGAGCACACCGCCTTCTCCACCGAGCAGGCCACGCTGACCTCCTTTTTGATACCCCCCTCGATTTCGGCGATGAGGCTCTGGTTGTCCGGGGTGCGCACCATATAGGCGTACCCCTTCAGCCAGCAGTAGGGGTCCCCCGCCTGGGTGAGCCGCCCGGGCTCCGCCATCACCTGGGTGCGGTAGAGCCGGGCCGCCTGGCCCTGGGCGCTCCAGTTGTGGTCAAAGATGCCGCTCTTGCCCACAAACAGGGGGGCCAGCTGTTCCAGGGTCTTGGGGGCAAAGCGCTCCCCGTCCCGGTCCACCTCGTTGTCGCACAGGCGCACCGAGAAGGCGTACACCTCCGCCTCCGTCAGAGGCGTGCGGCTGAGGCGGTTGATGTCCTCCAGGTGCCCCGGCTGAAGGACCGCCTGGGGCTCCTGGGATGTTTTGATGATCTTCACGTTGTCTCCCTCCTGATCTGTTCCGTCTGGGCCTGATAGAGCCCGGCCTTGGCCTCCTCCACCAGATCCTGCAAGTTGATGTCCTCCCAGTCCACCTCCACCGGCCCGGCGATCCCGTGGAGGCGCAGCCACAGCTGGCACACCCTCCGAACCACCGGCTCCACCCCCCGGCGGATGGCGGTGATCTCACTGGTGAGCAGGTCGGCCTGCTGGGCGCTCATGCGTTCGGTGGAGGACCAGGACAGCCCCAGCAGAAAGGGCGGAATCCCCGTCCGGGCGATGAGCTGCTCCAGAATCTGCCGCACCGGCACCTCGCTGTCCAGCACCTGGTTGTCCGCACCGATGACCTTGATGTCCACGTCGCCCACCGCCACAAAGTCCCGCACCGCCCCCTGGCGGGTGGAGCGCATGGCGGCGGACCACTCGCTGGCCACCATCTCCCCACGCTCCTGGGCGGACAGGCCGTCCCCCTCGCCGGGCTTGCACACCACGGCGAAGCGCAGGTTGCCCACCCGCTCCCAGTTCTGGCCGACGGCCTGATAGATTTTCAGGAGGATTCCGCTCAAAAAGGGCATGGACCGCAGCAGGGACACCCCGTAGGGGCTGTCCGTTCCCGGCTGAAAGGGGGTGAACAGCAGCAGCTCCTGCCAGGGCAGCTCCTCCAGCTGCCCGCTCCCGTCCCGGATGCACAGCCAGAAGTCCAGGGGCGTGTCCCCCTCCTTGATCTCCACCTGCCCCGGATCGGCGCACAGCAGGGCGGCAATGTCTTGCCCGCCGGGGGAGAGGACGATCTCTCCCACCCCCTGGCCGCAGGTGAACATGGAGTCCAGATACTGGTCCAGAAAGGACTGGATGCCCCTCTGGCCCCGCCCGGTGTCCACCTGGGCCAAAAACTGCTCCAGCCCCCTCTGGCCCTCCGGGTCCGGGCATCGGACAATGACGCCCCCGCACAGCCGCACCAGCTTCAAAAGGGCGGCGTCCACAATGGGCACCGCCTCCCGGATGGAGCGGTACAGGTCCAGCTCCCCCCGGCGCAGGGGGACGTACCGGTCCAGCATCCCAAAGGGGTGGTGCTCCACGTCCCGCAGCTGGACCTGGGGTGCCCTGGCCGCCGGTTTTTTCTTTGCAAACCACTTCACATCAAATTTCCTCCCTCTCCCGGATCTTCGTTAAATGGAAGCCCGCTCTACACTTCCGGCAAAGAAACTTCCGCCATTCTTTGCCGCCACCGTGGCGGCAAAGTAACGGATATCGTCCATAGCGTGGTCATTGGATTTGACCACCCGGTCGCCGCCGGTGCCGGAGGTGTCCCAGCAGTACAGCCCGAACTCCCGGATGGCGTCCCGACAGGGGGCGCAGATGACGATTTTCCCCGCCCGCAGCAGCTCCGCCGTGGTGCGGATGCCGGAGAGCACGTCGTTTTTGGCCCGAACCACCGGCCACCCCTGCCGCCGGAGCAGCTCCAGAAAGCTGGCGGCGGAGGGGTCCACCACCACGCCCTGGATCTTCCGTCCGCCCGCCAGCGCGGCCAGGTCCTGGGCGTACTCACCGTCTGTCTTCTGCCGCCGCTCCCTCCGGGAGTCGTAGTAAAACTCCGCCGCCCGGTACCAAACTCCGCCTTTTCTGCCCCAAAGGCCCATGGAGGTGGGGTTCACCGTCCCGTAGTCACAGGAGATGTACCAGGGCCCGCCCAGCCCCTCCGGCGCCTCCCGCACCAGCTCCGGCCCGAAGAAGTCGTAGATGAGACCCTCCGCCTGGGCCCACTCCCCCAGAATAAACCGGCGGTAGAAGGCCCCCTGAAACATGGCCTCGTACCGCCGGATGGTCTCCCGGGACAGTCCGGGGTTGTCCTCCATGGTGAAGGACAGCCGCAGCACGTTTTTCTCCCGGGCCTTCTGGACCCACTCCTGATAGAACCAGTGGGCGGGGCTCTCCGGGTTGCAGGAGAACCACAGCCGGCTCCCCTCCACTGAGCACCGGGCGCACACCTGCTCCACAAAGGAGCGGGGCATCAGCGCCGCCTCGTCCAGCAGGGCCCCCGCCAGGGTGATCCCCTGGACCAGAGCGGCGGACCGCTCATCCAGCCCGCCGAACAGATAGAAGGTATTGCGCCGCCTTCCCAGAGATATGTCGATCCGGTTCTGGGACAGCCGCTCCCGGATCTGAAACCCCATCTCCCGCAGAATGGGCCGCAGCTCCTGCCACAGATTCCGCCGCACCGCCGGCACGGACTTGCCGCACAGGGCGAAGCTCTTTTGAACGAAGCAGGTCATAGCCCAGCAGAAGAAGGACAGTCCGGTGCATAACGTCTTGCCGCTGCGTACCGCCCCCTCGCACAAGATGGCGTCATAGCCGCTGTCCGGGGAGGAGGGCCGCCACCAGGTGAGCACCCGCCGCTGCTTTTTGGAAAACTTCAGGGGTCTCACGCCTCCGGCTCCTCCATTCTCTGCAAAAACTGCTCCAGCTGCTCCTCCCCGCTGGGTCCGCTCAGCTCCAGCAGCCGCTCCAAAGCCCGCATCCGGTCGGTGAATTTCATCTCCACCGTCCCCGCCCCGCTGCGCCGGAACTCGGTGAGGGCGGACAGATCCAGCCGCCCGATGGCGTCCCGCTCCTCCTCCGGAAGGTAGGCCAGCTTGACGGCGTCATTGACCTTGGCGCAGGCCAGCTTTCCCATCTGCTCCAGCAGTGCCTCCCGGTCCAGAGCCCTCTTGTCTCTCTTCACCATATCCCTCCTCACCCCGGGCGGGCAGAGGGGAAAAGTTGTACGTTTCCGTCCCAATAAGAAATTTTTCTCCCGCCACGGCGGAATTTTACAAAAAAATCGCACATCCTGGATTATGGTAAAGGGCGTGTGATGCCGGAAATCAAAAATTTACCGGCCTCCCGCCGGGTATAGAAGGTTCTTCGCCTCCACATCCTGAATCCACAAGACCAAGAAACGGGAGGCGTTTGTTCCATGAAGCGAATTTGTGCCCTGCTGCTGACGGCGGCTCTGCTCACCGGCCCCGCGGCGGCGGCCGGGGAGACGGCGGAAGCGGCCCAGCCGGCCCTGGACCTCTCCGCCGCCTCCGCGGTGCTGATGGAAAAGGAGACCGGGACCCTACTCTACGAAAAGGCGTCCCACGAAAAACTGGAACCGGCCAGCGTCACCAAGGTGATGACCCTGCTGCTCATCTTCGAGGCCCTGGACAGCGGCCGCATCGCCAAGGAGAACGTGGTCACCGTCTCCGCCTATGCCGCTGGCATGGGCGGCTCCCAGGTTTACCTGAAAGAGGGGGAACAGATGACGGTGGGGGAGCTGGTGAAGTGCATTACTGTGGTCTCGGGCAACGACGCCGCCGTGGCCATGGCGGAGTACCTGGCGGGGAGCGAGACCGCCTTTGTGGAGCAGATGAACCGGCGTGCTCAGGAGCTGGGAATGGGGGACACCACCTTCCTCAACTGCACCGGTCTGCCCGCCCAGGGCCATGTGACTTCTGCCCATGACATCGCCCTCATGTCCCGGGAGCTGGTGCTCAATCACCCCGGTATCCGGGAGTACACCACCATCTGGATGGACTCCATCCGGAACGGGGCCTTCGGGCTGACCAACACCAATCGCCTGGTCCGCTTCTATCAGGGGGCCACCGGCCTGAAGACCGGCTCCACCGACTCCGCCCTCTACTGCATGTCGGCCACGGCGGAGCGGGACGGTATGGAGCTCATTGCCGTGGTGATGAAGTCCCCCACCTCCGCCGACCGCTTTGAGGACGCCAAGGCCCTGCTGGACTACGGCTTCGCCTCCTACACTCTGGTCAGCGTATACCCGGACTCCCCCCTGGCCCCCATCCCGGTGCTGCTGGGCGAGCAGGGACAGGTCCAGCCCCAGCTGGCGCGGGAGTGCCGCCTGCTGGTCCGGAAGGGCCAGGAGGGGCAGATTTCCACCAAGGTCACCCTGGCCCAGGATCTGGCCGCCCCGGTGGAACAGGGGCAGACCGTGGGAGAGATGGAGGTCTCTCTGGACGGCCAGGTGCGGGACGCCGTCCCCATCCTCTCCGCCCAGGGGGTGGAACGGCTCACAATTCCCAAGATTTTCTCCCGGCTTCTGGAAGAGATGCTCATGGCCGGATAAGTCAAAATGAAATATGTCCCGCCGCGCGGCTTTTCTGTGAAAAACGGCGCGGCGGGACATTGCCCTGTATATTCAGCTCTATAAAATTCCATTTCACACCCTTTTGACTTGACGGTGTGAAACGCGTGTTGTATAATTTATATAAATATCAGGGATCTCGGTTTTGCACACTTGTCATTTTAGACGCAAAATCGGCTGATCTGATAGGAATGAGGTGATCTCATTGGTCAATTATCATGGAAAACTATCCGAATATGACCTGTTTTTAGAGTTGGAAGCCTTCTCGGAGGGGCGCAGCTGCCACGCATGGCGGTGTTTTGGGGCCCACGCCGACGAGGTGGACGGCCAGAGCGGCTGCACCTTCCGGGTGTGGGCGCCCAACGCCAAGCAGGTGTGCGTCTTCGGAGATTTCAACGGATGGGATGAGACCGCCGCTCCCCTGGAAAAGGTGGAGGGCGGGATCTGGCAGGGATTCATTCCCGGCCTGAAGCGCTATGATACCTATAAGTATGCCATCCAGGGGCCAGACGGCAAGGTGGTGGCCAAGGCCGACCCCTACGCCTTCCACGCGGAGACCCGTCCGGGCAACGCCTCCAAGATCTACGAGTTGGACGAGTACCCCTGGGGGGACAAGAGCTGGCTGGAGTACCGGGCCAAGAATCCCCCGTACCGCCGGCCCATGAACATCTACGAGTGCCACCTGGGCTCCTGGCGGCGCACCGGCGAGGGGGAGTTCCTATCCTACCGGGACACCGCCCACTACCTGGTCCCCTATGTAAAGGAGATGGGCTACACCCATGTGGAGCTGCTCCCGGTGATGGAGCACCCCTTGGATGCCTCCTGGGGCTACCAGGTCACCGGCTACTTTGCCGCCACCAGCCGGTTCGGCACCCCCGACGATCTCAAATACCTCATCGACCAGCTGCACCAGGCGGGCGTGGGCGTGATTCTGGACTGGGTCCCCGCTCACTTCCCCCGGGATGCCTTCGGCCTGTATCACTTCGACGGCACTCCCACCTATGAGTACTCCGACCCCCGAAAGGGGGAGCACCCCGACTGGGGCACTCAGGTCTTTGATCTGGGCCGGAACGAGGTGCGCTCCTTCCTGTTCTCCAACGCCATGTTCTGGCTGGAGGAGTACCACGCCGACGGCCTGCGGGTGGACGCGGTATCCTCCATGCTCTATCTGGACTACGGCCGTCAGGACGGAGCCTGGATGCCCAATATCCACGGCGGCAAAGAGAACCTGGAGGCCATCGAGTTCTTCCAGAAGCTGAACACCACCATCTTCGCCGCCCACCCGGACGTGCTGATGATTGCCGAGGAATCCACTGCCTGGCCCAAGGTGACCTATCCGGTGGACGACGGCGGCCTGGGCTTCAACTTCAAGTGGAACATGGGCTGGATGAACGACATCTGCCACTACATCAAGCTGGACCCCTATTTCCGGCAGTTCAACCACCGGGACATCACCTTCTCCCTCATGTATGCCTTTTCGGAGAACTATATCCTGCCCCTGTCCCACGACGAGGTGGTCCACATGAAGGGTTCCTTCCTGGGCAAGATGCCCGGGGACAACCCGGAGAAGTTCGCCGGCGTCCGGGCCTTCTACACCTATATGCTCACCCACCCCGGCAAGAAGCTCTCCTTCATGGGGGCGGAGATCGGCCAGTGGAACGAGTGGCACTACGAGTACTCTCTGGACTGGCACCTGCTCCAGTACGAGCCCCACAAAAAGCTCCACGCCTTCTTCAAGGCGGCCAACGCCCTCTATCTGGCCGAGTCCCCCCTGTGGGAGCAGGACGACTCCTGGCAGGGCTTCCAGTGGCTGTGCGCCGACGACAACAAGGCCGACACCGTGGCCTTCCTGCGCTGGGACCGGGAGGGCAAACCGCTCATCGTGGTTTGCAACTTCTCCCCCGTCCACCGGAAGGGCTACTATGTAGGCGCCCCCTTCGCGGGCACCTGGGCCCCCATCTTCAACACCGACGCCGAGGAGTTCGGCGGCAGCGGCCTGGGAGACACCGCCCCCCTCAAGACGGTGAACACCCCCTGCCACGACCAGGAGCAGGCATTGTCCATCGACCTGCCCCCCATGTCGGCAGTGATCTACCGCTGCACCCACCGCAATCCCGTGCGGAAAAAGAAGGACTCCAGCAAGGAGGCCGCCGAAAAGAAGACCTCCTCTAAGGCCAAAAAGGCGGGGGAGGGTGGAAAATCCGCCGCAGCCAAGACGGCCGCCCGGAAATCCAAGGCTGCGGCCCGGCCCGGACCCAAGGCCAAATCGGAAACCTGAATCCAGCGTGCACCTCCCATCTGGGGGAGTTTACACTACATCAGAGGTGAACGACATATGAAAAAAGAAGTTGTGGCCATGCTGTTGGCGGGCGGACAGGGCAGCCGGCTCTACGCCCTCACCAGCCAGGTGGCCAAGCCCGCCGTCCCATTCGGCGGGAAGTACCGCATCATTGACTTTCCCCTGTCCAACTGCGTCAACTCCGGCATCGACACCGTGGGCGTGCTCACCCAGTACCGCCCCCTGGAGCTGAACAGCTACATCGGCTCCGGCCAGCCCTGGGACCTGGACCGGTCCGACGGCGGCGTGCACATCCTCCCCCCCTACATGCGGGAGGGCGATCAGGGCACCTGGTACAAGGGCACCGCCAACGCCATCTATCAGAACATCGGCTTCCTGGACCTGTACGACCCGGACTATGTGGTCATACTCTCCGGCGACCACATCTATAAGATGGACTACTCCGACATGGTGGCCCAGCACAAGAAGACCGAGGCCGCCTGCACCATCTCCGTGCTGGAGGTGACCCTGGAGGAGGCCAAGCGCTTCGGCATTATGAACGCCAACGAGGACGGCCAGGTCTACGAGTTTGAGGAGAAGCCTCAGCACCCCAAGAGCACCCTGGCCTCCATGGGCATCTATGTCTTCACCTGGTCCAAGCTGCGTCAGTACCTCATCGACGACGAGGCCGACCCCAACTCCTCCAACGACTTCGGCAAGAACATCATCCCCAATATGCTCGCCGCCGGCGAGAAGCTGATGACTTACCGCTTCTCCGGCTATTGGAAGGACGTGGGCACCATCAACTCCCTGTGGGATGCCAACATGGACATGCTGGCCCCCCACAGCGGCATCGACCTGTATGATCCCAGCTGGCCCATCTACGCCCGTAGCCCCATCAAGCCCCCCCATGTCACCGGCCCCAACGCCCAGATCTCCCACTCTCTGGTCACCGGCGGCTGCCAGGTGGACGGCTCGGTGGAAAACTCGGTGCTCTTCCACTCCGTCACGGTGGAGGAAGGAGCCGACGTCCAGTATTCCATCCTCATGCCCGGCGCAGTGGTGAAGAAGGGGGCCGTTGTGGCCTACGCCATTGTGGCGGAGAACGCCGTCATCGGGGAGGAGGCCACCATCGGCGCGCCTCCCAGCGAGGACCCGGACTGGGGCATTGCCGTGGTAGGCGGCGGCGTTGCCATCGGAGACAAGGCGGTTGTGAAGCCAAGCGCCATGATCCGGGAAGATGTGAAAGGAGGTGAGCAGGCATGAACGACCTGCACGGCATCATTTTTGCGTACCGGTCCGACGCCAACCTGGGGGAGCTGACCCGTCCCCGGAACACCTGCTCCCTGCCCTTCGGCGGGCGGTACCGCCTGGTGGACTTCATGCTCTCCAACTATGTCAACGCCGGCATCACCGACGTGGGCATCATTGTACATCAGAGCTATCAGTCCCTGCTGGACCACGTGGGCTCCGGTAAGGATTGGGAGCTGTCCCGCCGCCACGGCGGCCTGCGCATCCTGCCCCCCTTCGGCTATGCGGAGCGGGGCGGCGAGTACCGGGGCAACATGGACGCCCTGGCCGGCGTGGCCGACTATCTGGAAAACATCCGCCAGGAGTATGTGATTCTGGCCTGGGGTGACATGGCGGTGAACCTGCCGGTGGCCGAGGTGCTCCAGCAGCACATCGACACCGGGGCCGATGTGACCATGGTGTGCACCCCCACCCTGAAGGGTGCTCCCCGCTTCTCCGAGTACGTGGAGGTGGATGAGGAGGGCCGGGTCACCGACCTGTCCGTCCACCCGGTGGCCGCGGACAAGACGCTGGAGAGCCTGGAGGTCTACATCCTCTCCAAGAAGCTGCTGCTGGATATGGTGGACTACTGCGCCGCCCATGACATCATCAACTTCAGCCGCGGCGTGCTCCAGCCCCGTCTGAAGACCCTGAAGCTCATGTCCTACGTGCACCAGGGCTATGTGGCCCGCTTCCAGTCAGTGAGCGGTTACTTCGAGCGCTCCATGGACCTGCTGGACCCCGCCGTGCGGGACGACCTGTTCAACCCCGCCCGGCCCATCCGCACCAAGGACCGCTCCAGTCCCTCCACCTACTACGGCCCCGACGCCAAGTCCATCCACTCCCTGGTGGCCGACGGCTGCCTCATCGAGGGCGAGGTGGAGAACTCCATCGTCTCCCGCCACGTGGTCATCGAGAAGGGCGCCAAGGTGTCCAACTGTGTGCTGATGCAGGGCACCGTGGTCAAGAGCGGCGCCTCTCTGTCCTATGTGATCACCGACAAGGACGTCACCGTCAACCAGGACCGCATGCTGATGGGCCATCTCACCTATCCTCTGGCCATCGCCAAGGGCTCCGTGGTGTAATCCTACATTGTTCCCGCCGGGGAGGCGGTGCAGTTCCTGCCCTGTCCCCCCGGCGGTCTCGTCTGTAAATTTGTCTGGAGAAAGGGGTCTTACTATGAAAATCCTGTTTGCCGCCTCGGAAGCGGTGCCCTTCATCAAAACCGGCGGTCTGGCCGATGTGGCCGGCTCCCTGCCCAAAGCTCTGGCCCAGGCCGGCCATGAGGTCAAGGTTATTCTCCCCCTGTACGAGGGCGTCAGCGGGGAGTGGCGCAGCCAGATGACCTTCCTGAAGTATTTCAACGTCACGCTGTCCTGGCGGCAGGTGTACTGCGGCATCTTCCAGCTGGAGCGGGACGGGGTCACCTACTGGTTTGTGGACAACGAGTACTACTTCAAGCGCTGGCAGATGTATGGCCACTTCGACGACTGCGAGCGGTTCGCCTACTTCTCCCGGGCCGTCATCGAGACGCCGGGACAGCTGGACTGGTGGCCCGACATCATCCACTGCAACGACTGGCAGACCGCCCTGGTACCCGTCTACCTGCTGGAGGACAAGTACCGCATCCCCCAGCTGGGCAACGCCAAGAGCGTGTTCACCATCCACAACATTGAGTATCAGGGCCGTTACGGCGACCAGGTTCTGGAGGATGTCATCGGTCTGGGCCGCAACTACTTCAACGAGGGGATGCTGGCCTTCCACGGAGATGTGAACCTGATGAAGGGCGCCATCATGGCCTCCACCTATGTGACCACCGTGTCGCCCACCTACGCTCAGGAGCTGCGTATGCCCTTCTATGCCCACGGCATGGACGCGGTCATCAACCAGCAGAGCGGCAAGCTCCAGGGCATCCTCAACGGCATTGACATGGCCCTCTACGATCCGGCCAAGAAGCCCGGCCTGGCGGCCAACTTCACCGCCAAGAACCCCGCCAAGGGCAAGACCGCCTGCAAGCTGGCCCTCCAGAAGGCGGTGGGCCTGCGGGAGGACGAATCCGCCCCCATTATCGCCTGCGTCTCCCGTCTGGTGGGCCACAAGGGCTTCTCTCTGGTCACCGACGTGCTCCACCAGATCATGGAGATGAATGTGCAGATGGTGGTGCTGGGTACCGGCGACTGGCAGTACGAGGAGGCCTTCCGCAACGCTCAGCGCCAGTATCCCGGCCGCTTCTCCGCCCAGATCACCTACTCCGCCCCCCTCTCCGACATGATCTATGCCGGCGCCGACATCTTCCTCATGCCCTCCATCAGCGAGCCCTGCGGCCTGAGCCAGATGATCGCCATGCGCTTCGGCACCGTGCCCGTGGTCCGGGAGACCGGCGGCCTGAAGGACACCGTCCTGCCCTACAACAAGTTCGAGGGCACCGGTCGCGGCTTTACCTTCTCGGATATCAACGCCGGGGATATGCTCTGGGTCATCCGGGAGGCTGTGGATCTGTACCACAACAACAAGGAGGCCTGGCGCGGCCTGCAGAAGGAAGGCATGACCGCCGATTTCAGCTGGGATCACTCCGCCCAGGAATACATCGATATTTACCAGCGCATTTCCGGCTGAGGCCGGTCTCCAAAGCCCTCCGCTCCGGCGGAGGGCTTTCCATTTCCCAATGCCGGGAGCCCTTGTCAAAACAGCATGGAACCGGGAAAATCCTCCCCGCTTTTGCACTCTTCTGTACATTGACGCTCCCTGGAAAATCTGATACAATATCACCGGGTAGGGAAAAATCTTTCCAATTCCCTTTGATTTGATTTTGTGAAACGGGAGGCATTCCGAATGGCTGAATATACCAAGGCCCAGCTTACCGAGATGATCGTCGGCAAGCTCCGCCGCAACTTTGGGCGCGACGTGGATGACGCCACCCCCAACCATATGTTCAAGGCCTGCGCACTGGTGCTCCGTGACATCATGTCCAGCCACCAGATGGAGACAGGCAATCAGGTGTGGGAGGGCCAGCAGCGCCAGGTCCACTACCTGTCTCTGGAATTTCTGATGGGCCGTTCCCTGGAAAAGAACGCCTACAATCTGGGCCTTCTGGATACCCTGAAGGACACGCTGGAGGACCTGGGCTTCTCTGCCTCCGACCTGTTTGAGAAGGAGCCGGACGCCGGCCTGGGCAACGGCGGCCTGGGCCGTCTGGCCGCCTGCTACCTGGACTCCATGACCACCCTGGAGATCCCCGCTACCGGCTATACCATCTGCTACGAGCTGGGCATCTTCAAGCAGAAGATCGTGGACGGCAAGCAGGTGGAGCAGGCCGACAACTGGCTGGGCCTGGGCGACGCCTGGCTCATCCCCAAGGTGGACGAGACCGAGGAGGTCCGCTTCGGCGGCAAGGTGGTGGACCACTGGGACGAGCGGGGGGTCAATCACCCGGAGCACGTGGGCTACACCACCGTCCTGGCCATCCCCCGGGACATGGAGATCGCCGGCTATAAGACCCGCCACACCAACACCCTGCGTCTGTGGGACGCCAAGAGCCCTGTCCCTGTGGATATGAGCTACTACTCCCGGGGCGAGTATCTGAAGGCGGTGGAGCAGCAGGCCATGGCCGAGGTCATCGCCAAGGTGCTCTACCCCGACGACAACCACTACGAGGGTAAGTCCCTGCGCCTGAAGCAGCAGTATTTCTTTGTCTCCGCCACCGTCCAGTCTATCGTGCGTCAGCACCGGGCCCAGTACGGCACCCTGCGGAACTTCCACGAGAAGCACGTCATCCAGATCAACGACACCCACCCCACCCTGGTGATTCCCGAGCTCATGCGGATTCTCCTGGACGTGGAGGGTTACAGCTGGAACGACGCCTGGAACATCGTCACCCACACGGTGGCCTACACCAACCACACCGTCCTGGCCGAGGCCCTGGAGCGCTGGCCCCAGGGGCTCATTGAGAACCTCCTGCCCCGTATCTGGCAGATTTTGAAGGAGATCGCCGCCCGGTATCAGCGCACACTGGAGCAGCACTTCCACGGCGACCAGAGCAAGGTCTCCAAGATGGCCATTATCTGGAACGGCGAGGTGCGCATGGCCAACCTGTGCGTGTGCGCCTGTTACGCGGTGAATGGCGTATCCGCCCTCCACTCGGAGATTTTGAAGCAGGATGTGTTCCACGACGCCTATACCATGCGTCCGGAGCAGTTCAAGAACGTCACCAACGGTGTGGACCACCGCCGCTGGCTGTCCCAGATCAACCCCAAGCTGGACGCCCTGGTGAAGGAGTGCACCGGTGGGGACGACTACCTGCTCCACCCGGAGGCCATCCGCGGCCTGGAGAAGTACAAGGACGACCAGAGCGTCCTGGCCCAGCTGGAGGCCATCAAGAAGGAGAATAAGCGCCGCTTCGCCGCCTACGTGGCCCGGGAGTCCGGCGTGCAGCTGAACACCGACGCCGTCTTTGATGTGCAGGTGAAGCGCCTCCACGAGTACAAGCGGCAGCTTCTGAACGTGCTGCACATCATCCACCTGTACAACCAGCTGCGGGATAACCCCAACATGGAGTTCACTCCCCAGACCTTCCTCTTCGGCGCCAAGGCGGCCCCCGGCTACCACGTGGCCAAGAAGATCATCCAGCTCATCAACTCCCTGTCCGCCCAGATCAACGCCGACCCCATCTGCAAGGATAAGCTCCAGGTGGTCTTTTTAGAGAACTACCGGGTCTCTCTGGCGGAGAAGCTCATGCCCGCCTCTGAGATCAGCGAGCAGATCTCCACCGCCGGCAAGGAGGCCAGCGGCACCGGCAACATGAAGTTCATGATGAACGGCGCCCTGACCATCGGCACCCTGGACGGCGCCAACGTGGAGATGCACCAGCAGCTGGGCGACGAGAATATCTTCCTCTTCGGCCTCACCGCCGATCAGGTGGTTCAGCTGAAGAACCAGGGCTATATCCCCGCCAACTATTACAACAGCAATCCGGCCATCAAGCGGGTGCTGGATCAGATCCGCGCCGGCTTCGGCGACGGTGTAGACTACAACGACATTGCCGACCGGCTCCTGGTGGGTGCGGGCGGCAGCCCGGCCGACGAGTACCTGCTCCTGGCCGACTTTGACAGCTACTGCCAGGCCCACCGCCGCGCCATTGAGACTTACGCCGACCGCAAGCTCTGGAACCAGATGTCCCTCATCAACATCGCCCGTTCCGGCATCTTCGCCGCCGACCGGTCCATCCGGGATTACGCCGGCGATATCTGGCACGTACCCACCCGTCTGTAATAAAAGCGCCCGCCGCACACCCGTGCGGCGGGCTTCTTTTCCCCTTGCAAAATGGTGAAAAATGAAATAAAATGAAGGGGAACATGATCCCCGTTTTGTTTTGTAGAGGAGGAATAACATATGATTTCCATTGCGTCGGATCACGGCGGTTACCGTTTAAAAGAGCACATCAAGGCCTATCTCACCGCCAAGGGCCTCAGCGTTCTGGACTGCGGCTGTGACAGCGAGGAGAGTTGCGACTACCCCGTTTTCGGCAAGGCGGCGGCCCAGGCCGTGGCGGACGGCCGGTGCGAGAAGGGCATTGTCATCTGCACCACCGGCATCGGCATCTCCATCTCTGCCAACAAGGTGAAGGGGGTCCGGTGCGCCCTGTGCGGCGACCCCTACTCCGCCGAGATGACCCGCCGCCACAACGACGCCAACATGCTGGCCATGGGTGCCGGGATCATCGGTCCCAACATGGCCGAGCGCATTGTAGACGTATTTCTGAACACCCAGTTTGAGGGCGGCCGCCACGCCCGCCGGGTGGGCCTGATGATGGACATCGAGAAGGAATAGAGCAGTTCCTTTCTTTGAAAAAGAAAGGAACCAAAGAAATTTTATGCAAAACTGCGTTTCGCCTCTGTGTGTTAAGGGACAGGTTCCAGACCTGTCCCTTTTCTTGTATATAGAGCCGTTTGTAATTGTGCCGTAGGGGCGCACACTGTGCGCCCGCCGTTTTTCGCCCACAATCCCCGTAGGGGCGGGTGTCCTCACCCGCCCCAGAGAATTTCTCTCTGCAGGGGCGGCTATCAGCCGCCCGAAAACCTTTCCCCAGGGAGAAGGCGGCCCGAAGAGCCGGATGAGGGGGCAGGTTCCAGCTTTTGTAGGGCGCGACGACTCGGCGCGCCGCCCGGGGGCTTACCTCGTCTCCATCGTAGGGGCGGCACACCGAGCCTCCCGCCCCCCAAACAGACGCACTCCGCCCTGATTCCCAATATATGTATTCAAACGTCCCACAAAGGGGCACATTCCTCCTTATTTGAGCAGACCCAAAGCCTCCCTTGTAAAAGGGAGGGGGACCGCCGAAGGCGGTGGAGGGATTCTATTTCCCACACAGAGCCCGAAAGACAGAATCCCCCAGTCACCGCCTGACGGCGGCGACTGCCCCCTTTCACAAGAGGGCCATTGCTCCAACCAAAATAAGGAGGAATTTATACTATGGCAACCAATCAAACGGCCAATTATCAGCTGAACCAGTGGGAGCCCACCGACCAGGTTTTACGCACCGATTTCAACGCCGACAACGTCAAGCTGGATGCGGCGATAGCAGAGTTGGAGAGCGGGAAAGCCGACCAGAGCGCACTCAGTGCGCTGTCTTCTACAGTCGCATCGCTCTCTCTCAACCTGACTAAACTCACATTCGGCTCCTATGTCGGAAATGATGCGGCGTCCCGTACCATCTCCCTCGGCTTCACCCCAAAAGCGGTGCTGGTCTTTACCAGCTTTGGTGCGGTCTATGACGGCTTGGAATATGCCTCCTGTCATTACGGTGGTCTGGCTTCCACTGGGCGGCCCATCCAGTCTAAGACCTCGGAAAAAATGGTCCTGCAGGTAGCTTCCAATGGCTTCACGGTGGCCTATGAGTCCTCCGCCTCTGGAGACCGGATCTTGACCAACGAAACCGGAGTCACATACTATTACATCGCGTTTACCTAAAACATGAGAATAATAGGAGCCCCCGGACCAATTAGATCCGGGGGCTCCTTAATTGTTGTACTATAGAGACTCTAAGAGAAACTTAGGCCTCGACTGCCTTCAGGCCAGCATCCGCCGCACCCGCAGCATTGGAAACAACGATCTTGTAGGTGTTAATGTTCTTTACACCATTAGCAACACTTACGATGTTGTTCACAGTAAACTCATTCGTTGTGCTGTCAGGAGCCGCAGTAATGGTATAAGTAGCGCTCATGCCATCATCGGCAACTTTCCAGGTACCAGTCAGGCCGGCACTGCCGGTCTCACCGGCCTTGTCAGCAGTGACTTTCTCAGAGAAGTAAACGGTGATAACGTCGTTAGCATTGATGAGTCCATCACCCAACTTGTCGAGGGTAAGCTCAACGCGGGTAATAGTGGGCGCTGCGACTTCCTCAATGGAGCCAACAGCCAGCGTTTCATTGCCCTTAACCGTGATATTCGCGGTAGCAGTGGTCTGAGAATTGTCGTTCTTGAAGATAAACTCCGCACCGTTGGTCAGAGTAATCTTCAGACCAGTCTCACTGGTGTTGCTGACAGCGGGGTTGATGGTGGCAGTCAGGAGGACCTGAGCACCATCAGTCAGGTTAGCTTTCCGGCTAGCGGTAACAGTCAGGGTCGTATCCTTGAAAGCCCCATTGTACCCGGACTTCAGCTCGCTGAGCTTGGTAGCAGTACCAATCTCAGTAATAGTGTAGGTCTCATTCAGACCGTCAGTGACAGTCAGATCCACGACCACAGCAGCGTCGTCAGTTACCGTGGCACCACCATCAAAGGAAGCTACATCGATCTCCTTGCCACTGCTCAGAGCATAGGTGTCACTCTTCAGAGTGGTGTTGCCCTGCTTCACAGTGTAGTTCACGGTGCTGGTGTTGTCGGTGGTATTCAGCGCGATGTCGTTCAGAGCAGTGGCGCCCACGGCGACCTCATCGGGAGCGGTATCCTTCACAGGCACGTTGCCGGTGTAGGAAACCTTCACCTTGTCGTAGGTGATACCGGTCTCCTCATAGGTGACCTCGTCAGCCGCAGTCAGGCCAGTGCCGACAATGTTGCCAATGCCGCTGGTCTGGTTGGCACGGATCACCACAGTACCGTTGTCAATGAAGACCCCGTTGCTGTAAACGTTGAAGGAGACGGTAGCCTTCGCACTGGCGGGGATGTGGCTGGGGCGCACGAAGTCAGTGATACGGGCAGAGATATTGCCATTGTTGGCGGCAGCAATGCTGTAGCTGTAGTTGGCAGCCTCGCCCTGACCGCCGCCATTGGCAGCGTCGCCGTTAGGATCGGGGTTGACAACCAGGATCAGCTTGGCCACAGGAGCGGCCTCGTCGTTGTCGTCCACGTTCAGGATGTAGACAGCGCTGGTCTCAGCATCCTTCGGGTTGTTGGCGTCCACCACGTTGATGTCGCCCAGGTCGCCGATGGAAACGGTATCCACATCGTCGTTCTCGTCGTTCAGGTTGACAACGACCACCAGGGACTCGTCGTTCAGATAGGTGAAGCGCTCGTGAGCAACCTCGTGCTTGGAGGAGTCATAGCTCTTATCGCTGTTGGTGGCATTAGCCACAGTCAGGCTCTGACCCTTAGCGTAGGTGGCATAGGCGTCAGTGGCAAGGCCGTAGTTATCCAGAACCTCGTCCTCATCAACAATCTGATCGATGTCGGTCACGTTGCCGTCGCTGTCGGTCTTGAGGATCTTGTAGACACCGACCTCCAGATTATCCTGCTTATCGGCGAAGGTGAGGGTGGTCTTTTCGCCATTGATGTAGCCGGTGTAGTTCCAGACATTGCCGTTCTCGTTGTACTCCTCCTCGGCGCCGGTGCTGGTCACCAGGAAGAAGTTGTCGTTGTCCAGCTCATAGGCCACGTCGTTGGTGATGAACACCACGTCGGCCACGGTGTTGTCCTCGTCGTACACAACCCAGCCCTCAACGTCGCTCATAGTGGGCACGTTGTTGTAGCCGATGTAGGAAGTGTTGTTCCAGGCGTCCACGAACACGGTGTTGCTGTCCACATAGAAAGTACCGGTAGCGGCGCCAGCGGCCTCCTCGGTCATGCGGGCGCGGCCATTCTCAATTTTCACCTTCTGCATCTGATCCAGAGTAAATTCATGATTGCCCTTGGAATCAGTGTAGTAGGAAGAGGTCAGGTCGTAAGCGTTGCCGCTGCGGCTGTACTTGTACACGCCCAGGCCCAGCTCACCCAGCTTGTCATAATTGCCGTTCTGGTCATAGCCAGTGATGTCGTCGCCGTCCACCTCGTCGATGTCCACGGTCTCCTCAGTGCCGTCGTACTTCACGATCTTGGCGGAGTAATCGCCATAGGCGCTGTGCAGGCCCTTCACCAGGACATAGTCCTCGGCGACCTCACCAGCGTCAGCCACGGCTACCAGGCAGCCGTTGGCGTCCAGATACAGGACGACCTCATCGCCAGCGCCGGGGTTGGCAGGGGTGTTGTTCTCCAGGTCATACAGGCCCTTGTTGTCAGAGGTGTAGCCATTCAGAACAGTGTCGGTGGTGTAGGCATAGTTGTAGTTGTAGGTGGTGCCATCGATACGCAGGTAGTCGTTGGCCTTCACGGCGGAAACGGTACCCTCGACGGTCTCGGCCAGAGTCATGGCCTCGATGTCGCCGTCGGCGATGTTCACCACGACGATATCGCCGCGGGCAAACTCGGTCTCGGTGTTGAACTCACGGTTCACAGCCACGCCGTCGGGACGGGTCTTCAGGTTGACAGTGACAGTGTAGTCATTGTCATCGCTGTTAGCCTCCACACGGCTGACCTCAGCCACATAGCTGTGGATGACGGTCACGTCCACGGTCTCAGCCACGGTATCCACGAACATCTCGGTCAGGACGCCGTTACCGGTGGTCTGCCAGCGGTCGGTGTCGTTCCGATCCAGCTTGGAGCCATCCATGGTGTGAGCTTCACCGTCGATCCAGTAGGTCCAGGTGTAGTCGTTCACAGCAGCAGTGCCGGCGGAACGGTACAGATCACGCTCGGTGACCTTGGTGGTCCAGGTCTGAGTCCGATCATCCACATAGGTGCCGATCTCGTTGTCCTTGTAGGACCAGATGGAAGCGGGACGGCCGAAAGCGTCGTGATCCTTAGCCTTGGCCAGATCGCCCTGGTACAGGTCCTCGCCCAGTTCCACGATGGGCCGGCCAGCGTCGGAGTTGGCGTCGGTGGACAGCGCACCGCTGATGGACTTGGCGTAACCGGCATTGCTGGTCACATAGTTGTATTCCACGCTGCTGGCAATAGTCACGCCGCCTACGGTGATGTTGCCGCTGGTGGTAGGAGTCACCATACCGGACTCCAGGGTGTTCAGCACCAGCTGAGCCACATCGTTGCGGGTCATGGCCTGAGTCACACCGGCATCTACGCCGTCGAACAGGTCAATAGCGTTGCCCTGACGGGTGGTGGCCAGCTGCCAGTCGGTACCGAAGTCCTGATTGTACTGGAAGTAACCCAGAGCCTTCATCAGCATCAGGGCCGCCTGAGCGGTGGTCACAGTCTCGCTGCCGCCATAAGTGGTGGCACTGGTACCGGCAGTAATCCCGTTCACAAAGCAGGCAGCCACATAAGGCTCAGCCCAGCTGGGCACGTCGGTAAAGGGAGAGGTGTTTGCATAGCTGGCCACGTTATACTCCATCAGGTTGGACATAACCACAGCCATCTCATTGCGGGTGACGTTCTGATCAGGGTTGAAGTCTCCGTTCTCGTCGCCGACCATGATGCCGACAGCCTGGAGAACCTCAATGGCTTCCTGATTGTTCTCAGAAGTCACATCCGCGTAGCTCGCGGCGCTGGAGCCCATCACCATCAGGCCGGAAATCATGGCCGCGGTGAGACCCAGGCTGAGAGCACGCTTCAGGTTTCTCATTGGAATTCCTCCTTTTAAATTCAGGCAGGGGCGCCAATACCTTCCAAAATTAGCTGCCATTTGCCAACTTTTAGGAAGGAAGTATAATTCAGGAAAGCATAACGCCCCTTGCATGCTCCAAAACGTGCTCAAAACGCAAAAAAGAGGGAGAAATCCGCGGGTTTCTCCCTCAAAAAATCACCTTGGTAGACTTTTGGTAGACCGCCTCCCAAAAACAGCAAAAAGAAACCGCCGGAAACCCTTGGCGCGCAAGGCTTCCCGGCGGTAGACCTGGTAGACATTTGGTAGACCGGCAAAGAGAGAAGGGCAAAATCGGAACCATCACCGCTCTCGGTTTGGGAAGTCCGATTCAGTTTGTACCTCAAAGGAGATGGTAAGCGTCTCGCCGCTGCGCAGGATCTGGAGTGAGACAATATCTCCCGGGAGTACATCAGCTTTGGCCTGTTTCAGCTCCACAATGGTGCTGACTTCAGTGCCATTTAAAGCAGTCACCCGGTCATCCGCGCGAAGGCCGGCGGCGTAGGCGTTGCTGTTTTGTTCCACCTGGGACACCCGGAGCGTGCCGTCGCTGGAGTCCACGGTGAAGCCCAGAGCGGGCTGCCCCGCAATGAGCCAATCTGCTGTCTCTTTGACATTGGTCATGGGGATGGCAAACCCAAGCCCCTCCACGGTGTTGTCTTCGGCCACAATTTTCATGGTGGTGATGCCCACCACCTGGCCGTGGTCGTTGATAAGGGCGCCGCCGGAGTTGCCGAAGTTGATAGGCGCGCTGGTCTGAATGACTTCCATATTGACGCCGTCCACATTGACGATCCGATTCAGCGCGGAGACGATGCCCTGGGTGATGGAAGTCCGGTAGCCCAGTGGGTCTCCAATGGCCACTACCATATCTCCGCACAGTAGCTGGTCCGAGTCGCCGAATTCTGCAGGGGTCAGGCCATGGGCGTCCACTTTCAGCACCGCTACATCCGCGTCTGCGTCCGCCCCCACCAGCTTAGCCTCCAGGATGGTGTCGTCGTGAAAAGCGGCGTAGACCCGCAGGCTGTTGGCCACCACGTGGGCATTTGTGAGCAGGTAGCCGTCCGCACTCATTACGATTCCGGTTCCGGTGCTGGAGGTGCCGTCACCTTCTGCCCAGAGAGAGACAATGGAGGGGACGCACTTCTGATAGATCTCTGTTGCCGTCAGCGTGTCCTCCGGCGTGGGAGAGATGGCTACGGTCACACCGGTTCCCGTCTCCGCCCGTTCCAGGGCGGCAAAGGGGTCCTGTGTGCTGCTGGTGGTGATGATTCCGGGATCTGCCTCTGATTCCTGGGGCCACAGATAGCGCACCGCTACCGTCCCAACCGTCAGGCTCACCACCAGCACAAACAGGGTTAGAAAGGGAAAGAGCGGCCGCCTTCTGCACTTCCAGCGGCGCTTGGGCCGCAGAAGCCTGTCTCTTATACACATCT
>NZ_JACJJE010000027.1 GCF_016899775.1 Pseudoflavonifractor capillosus | reverse complement strand
CCGAACACGGAAGTTAAGCTCGCTTCTGCCGAAAATACTTGCCTGGAGACGGGCCGGAAAGATAGGTAGTGCCAACACAAAAGGACGGACAGTTTGCTGTCCGTCTTTTTTCTTTTTGCATAAGTTGCGTAGACTTGGGACCTTCGTCTTTTGAGAGAGACAAGAAATGCCTCTTGTGTCGAATTCAGGAGTTTGCTATAATAGCTTCATTACGGTAAACCCGTGAGATTGAGGCGATCTGAAATGAATGGAGGTATTCGGAGCAATATGCAGTGGAAACGAGTTGGCAGCTGCGCTGCGGCGCTTGCTTTGATGATGACAGTTGGTGTGCAGCCGGCCCTGGCGGCGGCCACGCCTTACCGCTTGAGCGTGCCAAGCGGATATGTGAGTTCTTTTTCCGACGTCCAGGAGGACGACTGGTACTATGACTATGTGGCGGTGTTGAACAGCCGGGGGATGATTGACGGCTATGGAAACGGACTGTTCGGGGCCAATGATCCCCTGACCTCTGGCGCAGCTCTGGTTATGGTGCTGAAAGCGGCGGGCAGCGGGGATCTTGCTGCAACCGGAGATCACTGGGCCAGCGGTCATGCGGACTACGCGGTGTCTCAGGGCTATCTTACCCGGGAGCAGATCGGCGACCTGGACCAGCCCATGGCCCGTGTTTTGGTGGCGGAGCTGGCGGCCAGGGCCCTGGGGGTGGAGCCCTCCTCGGAGCGCTCGCCCTTCTCGGATGTTGATAACGGATATCTGACCGCCCTGTATGAGTTGGGAATCATTACGGGAAGCGAGGAGGACGGTGAGACCGTCTTTTTGCCGGATCAGCCCATCACCCGGGCGGAGATCAGCGTGATTGTTTGGCAGGTGGACCGGGTCCACACCTACGGGGAGCAGATTTTGTTCCAGGGAGCCTACTATGATTTTCTGGAGGACGTTCCGGTCAACACCTATGACCCGGAGGGCTTTTCCAAGGATGAGAACGGGTACATCACCTATACGGAGGATGGAGTCTACGTGACCAAGGGTGTGGATGTATCCGTCCATCAGGGGACCATTGACTGGCAGCAGGTGGCGGACGCCGGCTTTGACTTTGCCATGATCCGGGTGGGATACCGGGGCTATGGCACGGAGGGCAACATGCGGGGCGACACCCAGTTTGTCAACAATGTGCAGGGTGCTCTGGACGCCGGCCTGGATGTGGGAATCTACTACTTCTCCCAGGCCATTACCGTGGAGGAGGCCCGGCAGGAGGCCGCCTATGTGATCGAGCAGATCGCGCCTTACCGCATTACATATCCGGTGGTCTTCGACTGGGAGCGGCAGAATTACGCCGGTTCCCGGACTCAGACCATTCCGGACACCGACCTCCTGTGTAGCATGGCCAACGCCTTCTGTGCGGATATTGAGGCGGCGGGCTACGAGGCGATGATCTATTTCTATCAGAATCTGGCCTACAACAACCTGGACTTGAGCCAGCTGCTGGACTATCCCTTCTGGCTGGCCCAGTACACCGACTACCCCTCGTTTTACTATGACTTTGACATGTGGCAGTATACCTCCAACGGGAAGGTGCCCGGCATTTCCGGCAATGTGGACCTGAATCTGCGGTTCTTCCGGGATGGGGAGCTTCCGCCGGAGGACAGCGGGGATGACGAGGGGACTCCGCTCTCGCAGGATGTGGCGTCCAGCCAGGATGGAGCGTCGGAGGGAGAAGACACAGGATCTGGAATCAGCCAGGATATTTAATGAGACGCCAGCGTCTGCAGGGAAATGCGGACGCTGGTTTTATTTTGGAGAAACGGACATAAAAATCTTGACAAAGCGGGAAATATATAGTATAGTCAGACTAGAATAATAATAATTATTCTCATTAAGAAAACGGGGAAGATTTATGATCGTGTAAGGAGGTCTTTTCATGAACCGCAAGGCATTCAACCGAATCAACTACGGCCTGTTTTTAGTGGGCTCCGTGCTGGACGGGAAGTACCAGGGGTGTGTAGTCAACTCCCTGCACCAGATCACCTCCACCAATCCGGCCAAGTTCTCTCTGACCCTGAACAAGAGCAACGAGACCTATAAGGCGGTGGAGGCCGCCGGCAGCTTCGCGGCCACCGTGCTGGAGCGCGACACCCCCAAAGAGCTGGTGGACCTGTTCGGCTATAAGTCCGGTCGTGTAGTGGACAAGTACGAGGGCTTCCAGGTGGAGACCGACGGGGCGGGCAACCCCTATGTGAAAGACCACGCCCTGGCCCGAATCAGCTGTAAGATTGTGGACAAGCTGGACCTGGGCAGCTATGTGCTGTTTGTGTGTGAGGCCACTGAGGCCGAGGTGCTGGGCGAGGGACCGGCCATGACCCTGGACGACTACCGGGGCGAGGGGGGCTCCACCCCCGCGGCGGCCACAGTGGTCCGGATCGTGGAGGAGGTGGCCTGGCGGTGCACCGTCTGCGGCTACATCGCCGAGCGGGAGACCCTGCCCGACGACTACCGGTGCCCCATCTGCCGGGCCCCAAAAGACAAATTCGTGAAGATGTGACCGGGAAACTCCCCAGAGTTTTTGCTCTGGGGAGTTTTTGCGGGGAATTTCTGAGAGGCGGTCCCCAGGGGCCGCCCCGTTTTGTCCGGCAGTGTGGGGATACTGATGTGAGCGGCCGGGGAGATAATGAACTTTCAAGGGGACACACAGAGCTATCTCCACAGACACCGTACGCGGAAAAATTTTTCCCACCCCTGTCAGATTTCCTACGCCTCATTCGTATTCTAGGTGAAAGCGCTTTTGAAGAACACACCTGCAAAGAGGGTGAAGTATTTGAGATCACACATCGACCGGGCCGAGGCGGAGCGGCTGGTGGAGACCTACTCCGATCTGATCCTGCGCCTGAGCTATACCTATCTGAAAAGCACCGAGGACGCCAAGGACATCTGTCAGACGGTGTTCCTCCGGCTGCTGGAGAAGCCCCGGAGCTTTGAGAGCCCGGAGCACGAGCGGGCCTGGATCATCCGGGCCGCCGTCAACCTCTGCAAGGACCAGCTCAAGAGCCACTGGCGCAGGACCACGGTGGACCTGGAGGCGGCCCGGGCCGTCCCCGCCCCGGAGGCGGAGGAGGGAAGCCTATTGGCGGCGGTGAACCTGCTGCCCCCCAAGTACCGGACGGTTATCTATCTGTACTACTACGAGGGGTACTCCGCCAATGAGATTGCCCAGCTGCTGGGGGAGAAGCCGGCCACCGTGGCCACCCAGCTCAGCCGGGGCAGAGAGAAGCTGCGCACACACCTGGAACAGGAGGGATTTGCATGAAAACCTATCGCCAGTCTCTGGATGAGCTGCATTTTACCCGTGAGGAGAAGAACGCCATGGTGGACCGCCTGACGGCGGGAGAGGGCAGAGGGAGCGGGAAAGTGCGCTCCATCCGCCGCACCGTGACCGTGGGCGTGGCGGCCGCCCTGCTGATGACCATGGGAGTGGGGGCCGCCGTCACTCTCACCCCGGCGGGGGAGGTGTTTGCCTCTATATTTGGAGACTCCCCCGCCCAGACGGAGATCATGGACCGGATGGGGGTGCCCATCGGGGCCAGTGACACAGACAACGGCGTGACCATCACCGCCGACGCCATCATCGGGGACACCTACAGCTATGCCGTGGTGTACTCCATCACCCGAGACGACGGGCGGCCCCTGGCGGAGGATCTGACCCCGCTGGGGGGAGTGGACGGACCGCTGCCTCTGACCTTTGACCAGTCCGACACATTTATTGGGATGCTCGGAGGCAGCCACGGAACCGCCTACTTTTACGACGCCGACCCCGCCGACAACGCCATTCAGTACGTGGAGATGATGACGGCGGATACCCCCATTGAGCCGGGGACGGCCACCGCCACTTTCCAGAATCTGTACCTGCGGGGGAAGGACATTCAGGACAGAACCTTGCTGGCGGAGGGGAAGTGGAAGATTCGCTTCCAGTTTGATTTCCCGGACAGCGGCGTGAGCTTGGACGCCGGACAGACCTTCCAGCTCAACGGCATGGAGGCCACTCTGGACGGGGTGACCCTCTCTCCCCTGTCCATCCAGGTGGACTACACGGTTTGGGAGGAGCTGGTCTGGGACCACCAGGATCAGGCGGACGGCCAGATGGGTGAACATAACCGGGAACAGTCTTACCGCTTCTTTGAGTCCCTGCCCGTGACCGTGAACTTTACCGACGGGACGGCGCTGGATTTGAGCGGCAATGGCGGCGGAATCCGTCCGGAGGACGGGAAGACCGTCTGTCAGAAGGGGCGGGTCTTTGAGGAGATTCTGGATCTGTCCACCGTGGAGAGCGTTACGGTGGGGGACATTACTCTGCCGGTGGAGGCGGAATAATTTCACGGCCAGCATAGAGGCGGGGATAGCCCCGCCTCTTTTCCACCTTCTGGTGCTCCAGGACTTACAGCTTGCGGTTTGACACCCGGTCCGTTACAATTTGGGTGTATTTCGAGGTTTTTGGAAAACCGCGGAAAATAAACCCAAAGGAGTATATACCCACGATGAAACACAGATGGAGAACAGGGGCAGCCGGCGTGCTGGCCGCCCTGATGATGACCACATCTGCGGGCGCTGTGGGCGCAGCCATAGAAATTGATGGAACGTCCCTGGGCGCCGGCGAGGCCTGGATCGAAAACGGGACCAGCTATGTCACCCTGGCGGCTTTCAGCCGGGAGACCGGGCGCAGCCTCAGCTGGGACGGCACCTCCGCCCAGGTGGACGGAGGGGGACTGGACCTGGAGGCCACTCCGGGGGCCATCTACGTGTGGTCCAATGAGCGGGGCCTCTATGTGGCCGAGACGATGCGGGTGGTGAACGGGCGGGCAGTCCTCCCCCTGCGGGTACTGGCCGACGCCAGCGGTTCCTCCCTCACCTGGGACGGCTCTACCGCCGCCCTGAGTACCTGGGGCGCGGTCCCGCCCCAGGCGGACTATGACCAGGAGGACCTGTACTGGCTCTCCCGGATCATCTCCGCCGAGAGCCGGGGGGAGCCCCTGGTGGGGCAGATTGCCGTGGGCAATGTGGTCCTCAACCGGACCGAGTCGGACCAGTTCCCGGATACGGTGAAAGAGGTGGTGTTTGACAGCCAGTACGCCGTCCAGTTCACCCCCGTGGCCAACGGGACCATCTATCAGGAGCCCGTGGCCTCCTCCGTTCTGGCGGCCAAGCTGTGCCTGGAGGGGGCGGAGGTGGCGGGGGACAGCCTCTACTTCTTTGCCCCCGCGGTGTCCGCCGGCAGCTGGATCACCCAGAACCGGACCTACTATGCCGCCATCGGCAGCCACCACTTCTACCGCTGAAACGGAACTGATTCCGCCTCTCCGCACCTTTTGGGGTGCGGAGAGGCTCTTTTTGTGCAAAAAACGAATTTTCCCACCTTGTTTGTCGGGAAATTCTGCCTCCTATCCCTTGCGGCTCCCGCAAGTCTGTGATATGATTTCCATGCTGAATGGCGCGCCTCCGCCCGCTCCGACGGAGGGGGGAGGGCAATGTTTTGGAGAAGGGAGAGAGTTTTCTTGGAGAATACCGCCCGTGTGATCCACCCGGAATTTGCCGCCGGCCGCCGCATCCTGGCGGTGAGCGACATCCATGGAAATCTGCCCTTCTTCCGGGGGCTGCTCCAAAAAGTCCGGTTCACGCCGGAGGATATCCTGGTGCTGGACGGGGACATGCTGGAGAAGGGGCGGGACAGCCTGGCCCTGCTTCGGTATATGATGGAGCTCTCCCGCACCCACACGGTGTACCCCATCTGCGGCAACTGCGACGGGCTGGTGTTCCGCTTCTTTGAGACGGACGAGCTGGACGGCCGGTTTTACGCCAGCTACCTCCCCCAGCACCCGGAGAGCACCATCCGTCAGCTGGCCGATGAGATGGGCTTTGAGGACTGGATGGACTTCCCCGGCCTGCGCGCCGCCCTGCGGGAGCGCTATCCGGAGATCCATGCCTGGCTGGCCGGACTGCCCACCATTTTGGAGACGGAGCACCTGGTGTTCGTCCACGGAGGGGTGCCCTCCCTGGAGCATATGGAGACCCTGGACCGGTGGAAGTGCATGAAAAACGACGACTTCCGGGGACAGGGGCACTCCTTCTCCAAGTACGTCATCGTGGGACACTGGCCAGTGACCCTCTATAACCCCAAGGTCCCCTCTGCCGCCCCCCTGTTTGACTATGACCGGAAGATCATCTCCATCGACGGGGGCTGTGTGCTCAAGGCGGACGGGCAGCTCAACGCCCTGATTCTCCCCTCAGAGGAGTCGGAGGATTTTTCCTGGCAGGCCTATGACGGGCTGGAGGTGTACACCGCCCTGGACCGCCAGGAGCCGTCCCAGGACTCCATCAACATCCGCTGGGGCCGGGCCGACCTGGAGCTGCTGGAGCCGGGGGAGGAGCTCTCCCGGTGCCGCCATCTGGAGAGCGGCCGGGAGCTGTACATCCTCACCTCCTACCTGCGCCGCACCGGGGAGAGGCTGTGGTGCGAGGACTCCACCGACTACCGCCTGTCTGTGGAGCCGGGGGACCGGCTCTCCCTGGTGGCCCGCACCAGCCGGGGCTGCCTGATGAAGAAAAATGGAGTGACAGGTTGGTATTTCGGCCGCCTCGCGGATACAATAGAACACAAATAAACAAATAAGGATTGGAATGTATGCTTGAATTTAACCCCCTGCAGCTAGAAGACCTGCCCAAGCTCCGCGATTATTTCGGGTACAGCGGAAGCCGGATCTGTGACACCACCCCCGGCACGGTGATGATGTGGCGGGATATGTACAAGACGGAGTGGGCCATCTACGACAGCTCCCTCTACTTCAAGGTGGAGTACCCCGGCCTGGGGAGCACCTTCACCCTGCCCCTGGGGGGCGGACGCCGGGAGCATTACCGGCAGATCGCCGACTACTGCTGCCGCCGGGGCATGCCCATCTCTTTCTACCCAGTGCCCAAGGACGAGCTGGACCGCCTCCAGGAGTTCTTTCCCAACAGCGCCGCCATCTCCAACCGGGACGCCTTTGACTACCTGTACCGGGCGGAGGATTTGAAGTACTTCCGAGGCAAGAAGCTCAGCGGCCAGCGCAACCACGTGAACAAATTTCTGAAGACCTACGGCAACTGGTCCTTCCGGGTGATTACAGAGGAGGACGTCCCGGCGGTGAAGGCCTTCCTGGACCGGTACGCCGCCGGACGGGACAAGGCGGCCGCCTCCTTCCACGAGGACCTGCGCAAGACCCACGAGGTGCTGGACAACTACCGGCTCTACGACATGGTGGGGGGCATGCTGCTGGTGGACGGGAACATCGTGGGCTTCTCCCTGGGGGAGATCGTGGGGGACACCCTGTTTACCCACATCGAGAAGGCGGACCGGGACTACCAGGGCTGTTACCAGATGGTGGTGGCCCAGTTCGCCCAGCAGTTCGCCCATGAGGGGGTCCACTTCATCAACCGGGAGGACGACGCCGGAGACCCGGGCCTGCGCACCAGCAAGCTGTCCTACCACCCGGTGGCCCTGCTGGAGAAGTACACCGTCACCGTGGACGAGCCCTGCAAGTTCTGCGATTTGGCGGAGTAAAGTTCCCGATAACCGAAGACGCACGCGAACTGGACCGCGTGCGTCTTTTTCTGTTTCCGCCTTTGTGACCGCAGAGAGGAAAACGGGTCTTTCCAGGTGAAAGGACCTTTTCCAGAAAATACCGAAGGGAGGAAGCCCAGTGGACGACCAAGAGATCATCGCCCGTTTCTTTGCCCGGGACGAGGAGGGGCTGACCGCCGCCCGGGCGCGGTATGAACCCTACTGCGCCGCCGTGGCCCGCAATCTCCTCACCGACCCCAGGGACCAGGAGGAGTGCCTGTCGGACACCTGGCTCCGGGCCTGGAACGCCATCCCGCCCCAGCGGCCCCGGAGCCTGGGGGCCTTTCTGGCCAAGATCACCCGGAATCTGGCCATCAACCGCCTGCGGGACGGGAATGCCCAGCGCCGGGGCGGCGGTCAGGTGCCCCTGGCCCTGGAGGAACTGGGGGAGTGCGTCTCCCCAGAGGGCTCCCCGGAGGGGGAACTGGACCGCCAGGCGGCGGTGGAGGCCCTGGACCGCTTCCTGGACGGACTGCCGCCCCTTCAGAGGGAGGTATTCCTCCGGCGGTACTGGTATCTGGATTCCATTGAGGACATCGCCCGCCGCGCCGGCTGGTCCAAGAGCCGGGTGACCACCACCCTGCACCGGCTGCGGGTGCGCCTGCGGGCCCATCTGATCCAGGAGGGGATCGACGTATGACGAGCTTTGATTTATTGGACCTGATCGGCCAGGTGGACGAGCGGCACCTGGAGCCAAGTTTTCCACAAAAGCGCCGTGTCCGGTGGAAACGCTGGGGGGCTCTGGCCGCTTGCCTGGTTTTCGTAGTAGGAGCAGCAACTGTGCTTTGGAACCCGGAGCCCCAGCTTCAGGGGCGGCCGGGCACGGACGTCTCCTCCATCCCCGGCATGTCCGCCCAAGCGCCGGTGGACGTAAAGGACCTGCTGTATGGTCTCAGGGAGGGGGAATACAGCTATCAGGTGTTGACAATCAACCAGATTTCCCTGGGAGACAATACCGCCGAGTACCATAAGCTGGAGGTCCGCAGTCAGGTAGACCTGCGGGACTATCTGGGGGAGGCACTAGAGGAGGTCCCGGGCTGGTCCCGCCTGCGGGGACATGAAGATTTACAGTACCTCATTGGCCCGGACGGAGACAGGGAGCTGGCCCTGTGGGAGTTTGCCTATTTTGTTCCGGAGGAGGGAGAGACTTACTCCTACCGCACGGTGCTGGAGGATATCTACTATATTTTTTCTGCGGAAGACATCGCACAGATCACGGTCTCCCCTGGCAACATGGACAACACCGACGAGGGGAAGGCCGCCCAGGAGGAGATCGGTACCTGTGTCATCACCCACCGGGAGGACATCGCCGCCCTCTATGAGGCCATGGCGTCCGCTGAATGTCTGGGGCCGAACCTGTGGGACGAGATCCGCTGGGGGCACCAGTCAGACCACAATTTGGTTCAGGCGGTGCGGAACACCCGGTACCTGACCATTGAGACGGCCGACGGCCGGACCATGGACCACCTGAAGTATACCGCCGGAGGACACCAGTTCTACGAGTATTCCGGCGTGGCCTATGTGCCCCTGGAGGAGGAGACGGCCCGGCGGGTGGAGCGCATTCTCGGCATTTCCTGAGCGGACAAAACTGCCCCGGCGCGTTTCAGCGCCGGGGCGGTTCGCTACAAAACCGTATACGCTCGGAGGGCGGTCCCCCGAAAAGCCGCATAGCCTTGAGCCAGCTCCTCCAGCCGGGAGCGCTGGGCGGGCTCCAGCGCTTCAAAGAGGGTGACGGCCGCATCCAGCTTGTCCCCCCTGGTGCGGACGGTCCAGAAGCCGATAACCCGGCCGCCCAGCAGGACGGCCCCGGGGTTGCCCACCGTCTTCCACACCTGCCGCTGCCGGGCCTTGTCGGGCAGAATCAGGTCCCGGTCCCGCAGGTCCAGGTAGGGGTCGTGGGGACCCAGGAGGAGCAGGCGCTCCCCCTCCTCCCCTTGGGCGAGGAGGTCCAGGTCCTCCGCCAGGACCCACCGGCGCTTCCCATCCAGCTCCACCGGCGCCAGCTCCTCCGCAATGCCGCCCCACAGCCGCTTGGCCTGCTTGGGGGAGCAGCCCAGCCAGCTCTGGAAGTCGGAGACCTGGGCGGGGCCGTAACAGCGGAGGAACCGTCGCACCAGTTCCCGCGCGCCGTCGGGCTGGTCCGGCAGAGGACGCCCCAGCCACCGGGCGGGGGACGTGAAGGTGGGGGAGATCCCCTCCCGGGCCCCAAAGACCACCTTTCCCCGGAAGGAGCAGGGCCGCAGAAGGAAGGACACCGCCGCCCCGCCCACCGTCTGCCGGTCGGGCTGGCCGTACATGGAGGGGGAATTCCAGGCCGGGCGGACCTCAGGGGCGAGCATGGGCTCTATCATACCGGCCAGCCGCCGGTCCAGGGCCTCCTTGCTCAGAACAGTTTCCCCCTCCAGGCAGGCGCAGGCCGCCTCCACCAGGGGCAGCAGGTCGTAGAAGTTCAGCCCCAGGGCGTCCAGGGCCCCGGTGATCCCCCGGGTGTAGATCCAGGGCTCCTCCCCGGGCTGGGCGCACAGAGGGGCGAGAAAGACCCCGGCGTCTTTCACAGGAAAGACCAGGGGCACGCCCCGGATGCTCCAGGCCTGGAGCAAGGTCTTTTCCCCATACAGCGCCTGCTCCAGCTGGGGGAGGGTGACACCCTCCACCCGGTTCCACAGGGCGGTCTCCCAGGCACCCGGGGGCGAGTTCTGCACGCCGCAGCCAGCGGCGGCCTCCACCAGCCCTCCGGAGGGGAGGGGCCGGTCCAGGTGGTGGCGGCTCAGGCGGAGGGCCCGGACCTGTTCCCCGGTGACGGTCATGGGGCGGTCTCCCCGGGAGCGGGGGCCTCGTAGCCGATTTTGATGTTCGGGGCCTGGGCGTGAATCTGCTCCAGCACCCAGTCGCCCTCCTGGCGGCTGTTGACGGCGGCTTTCCGGGTCTCCCCATTTCGGAGCACCGCCATGAGGTAGTGCTGTCCCATGGGCACCCGGCGGCAGCCCATGCCCACGGGGACGTCCTCAATGCGCAGATAGGCCCGCTCCACCTGGTCCAGGGGGAGAACACCGGTCCAGGTGAGGTGGGAGAAGTAGAGGGCGCGCTGCCCCAGGCGCACCCGGCCCAGCTCCCGGGCCCGGGTGTAGTCGGCTTTGCAGCTGTCCTGGTCCAGGGGAAAGTCCCCCGCCTCCGGCTTGAATTTCATGGCGCTCGCCTCCTGTCAGGGCTGAATCTGGAAGGGACTTCCGTTGAAGTCGGTGGACAGCAGGGCCTCATAGTCCCGGATGCCCACCACGATGTCGGGCTGGTAGGCCTGAATATAGTCGGCCAGAGTCATATCCTTGTAGTGGCGCAGGTCGATGCTGCGCATCTCGTCAAAGCTGTAGTAGGCCAGGCACTCCACCGGGTTGGTGAAGCTGTCCCCATAGATGAGGATGGAGGGCAGGCCGGGGCGGCCTGTTTCAATGACGGTCTCCCCCACGTCGCCCCCCATGTAGAGGGAGTAGAGCACGTCCTCCGTGTCGGTGGTGGGCATGGCGTATACGGTGGCCGCCGTCTCTGTGCCGTTGTCGGAGCGGGTGAAGGGGATGGGGGCCTTGGGCAGGCCGACGGTCAGGTGCTCCCCGCAGTTCTCCAGCCCGAAGATTTTTCTCCCCCGGGAGCCCAGATAGGGGTTGGGCAGGGTCTCCACCGTGAGGGAGCTCTCGTCCAGAATGGTCAGGTCCAGCCCCAGGTCCCGGTTGATCTCCTCCAGAATGGCCCGGTAGGTCACATAGGCCCCCTCGAACTGGTAGTGGTAGTCGGCCAGGGAGTAGTACCCCTGGGGATTTCCCAGCTGGTCCAGCACCGGCCCCATGTCCAGAAGGTTTACCCCCTGCTCCTCCATAGCCTGGGTGAAGGCGGGGATTTCCAAGGCGGTGTACGCCTCCCGGCTGTTGAGGAAGTCCGGGTAGGAATCGGAGAAATAGGTGTACTGCCCCGGCACGGCCACGTAGTAGAAGTGTCCGCCGTACCCCTCCACCACGTCCCGCAGCTGGGCCAGCTGCCCGGCCATGGCCTGGGCCTGGTTGTCAATAACCGCCGGGTCGGGGGTCTCATAGGCGTTGAAGCCCAGGAGCATGCCGTCCGAGGGGACCACCTCGTTGACCACCGGGCGGTGGAACAGGTGCAGGTCGGCCCAGGCGGACAGCTTCATCAGGGTGTTCCGCCCGGCGGCGTGGTCCTGAAGCACCGGCTCCACGCTGGCGGGGAAGGTGCCGTCCAGCACCGTCTCCACCGACAGCTCCGCCGGGCGGGCCAGATTCCGGTTCTCATAGTAGGACCAGCCCGACTTGGGCCGGACCAGGGTGACTACAAGGGCCAGGGCCAGGAACCCCAGAAAACCGATCACAACAAGCCAGTCGGCCCATTTGCTCTTTTTCATGGGAGACCCTCCTTAGAATTGGAAGTAGATGAAGGGGTTGAAGGAGCCGGTGACCAGCTCCAGATAGGAGAGGGCCAGCAGTCCCAGGGCCAGCACCCGGGGAGCCCACAGGGCGGCCGCCTGACCGGCGCTCCCCCGGGCCTCCAGCCAGGACTGGAGCCACTGTTTCACCGGCAGGAAAGCGATGAGGGCCAGCACCCACTCCGGCCAGAACTGGAGCAGGTAGTAGAGGGTCTGCCCGTCCTGGGCCAGGCCGGTGGTCTGGCCGAACATGGCCCCCAGATAGGCCCAGGCCTGCCCCAGGTCCACCGAACGGAACAGCACCCAGCTGAGGATGACGGCGAACATGGTGTAGGCCCAGCGGATCAGGCTGGGCAGCTTCTCCAGGTGTTTCCCCCACAGAAACTTCTCCCCCAGCAGCAGAAGGCAGAACCACAGCCCCCACAGCACAAAGGTCCAGGCCGCCCCGTGCCACAGTCCGGTGAGCAGCCACACCACAAAGATGTTGCGCATGTGCTTGAGCTTGGAGCACCGGTTGCCCCCCAGAGGGATATACACATAGTCCCGGAACCAGGTGGACAGGGAGATGTGCCACCGCCGCCAGAATTCGGTGACGGAGCGGGAGATATAGGGGTAGTTGAAGTTCTCCAGGAACCGGAAGCCGAACATGTGGCCCAGGCCGATGGCCATATCCGAGTAGGCGGAGAAGTCGAAGTAGATCTGGAAGGTGTAGGCCAGGGCGCCCACCCAGGCCAGGCCGGGGTCCAGGTTGGCCGCCGTCTGATTGAAGACCCCGTCGGCGATCTGCCCCATGGAGTTGGCCAGCACCATCTTCTTGGCCAGGCCGAAGCAGAAGCGGGTGACGCCGGAGGCAAACTCCGGGAGGTTTTCCTCCCGGTGGGCGATCTCCGCCATGACGGTGGTGTACCGGACGATGGGGCCGGCCACCAGCTGGGGGAACAGGGCCACATACAGGGCCACGTTCAGGGGGTTCTTCTGAATGGGGGCGTCCCCACGGTACACGTCGATGACGTAGCTGAGCCCCTGGAAGGTGAAGAAGGAGATGCCGATGGGCAATGTCACCTGGGGGATGGGGATGGCAAAGCCCAGGTCGTGGATGGTCTGGGCCAGAAATCCGGCGTACTTGAACCACCCCAGCAGCCCCAGCCCCACCACTGAGGCGAAGATCACCCCGAACCGGGCCAGCCGCCGGTCCGCCTGGCCGGCCAGCAGGCCGCCCAGGTAGTTGACCAGAATGGAGAGCACCATGAGGAGGACCAGCTTGCTGGCCCCCCACCAGTAGAAGAATAAGCTGGCCCCCAGCAGGACCAGGTTCCGCAGCCCCCGAAACCGGGCGGGAATGAGAAAATACACCAGCAGCAGGGCGGGCAGAAAGCCCAGCAGAAAGACAAGACTGCTGAATACCATAGTAAACCTTCCCCTTTTCATTTGGTACACAATCAGAGACAGTGTACCCCAATTTTCCCATTCCGTCAAATTTTTCCGGGATTTTTTCAGAAAAAATAAAGCCGCGCCGCCCTTTCAAAGGGCGGCGCGGACGTTCAGTCCTCCACATCCAGAGCTTCAGACAAAACGGCGTAGAGCATGTCGTTGGTGTACTGCACCGTCTCGATAAAGGAGAAAATGGCCAGGGCCTGGGCCGAGACCTTTCCGTCCTTGTCGGCAAAGGTGCTCAGCTTCTTCTGAATCTCCGCCTGGTTGGTGGGCAGATACTTCTTCTTGCACTTCTCAAAAATGGCGTCAAATTCCGCGCGGGTCATGGGGTCACCTCCTCCCACATCAGATGGAGTTCGTCTAGTAGTATAATCGGTTTTTCCTGTTTTTACAACCCCTGAGCGGGCCGCCCGTGGCCGAAGTAGAGGGCGGTGGGGTGGAGGGCCCAGATTTTAGCCACGCTGTCCTCCATCTGCCGCCGGTCCGCATAGACCAGGGCGGGGGCGGGGGAGAACAGGCGGAACATGGCGTCCCCCACCAGCAGGGCGCCGTCCTGGGTTTTCAGGCCGATGGAGCCCGCCGTGTGGCCGGGGAGGGCCACCACCTGGGCGTTCACCCCGAAGTGGGACAGGTCGTCCCCGTCCTCCAGGTATAAGTCTGGCTGGAAGGGGGGGAGCAGGGTGTCCTGAAACCCCCGCCGGGACAGGGACTGGATCAGCCGGCCCAGGCGGCGGTGGGCCTGCATGGGCTGGCAGTCGTTGTCCTCCAGCAGCTCCAAATCGGCCCGGTGCATGGCGATGGGCACCTCCAGCTGCTGGGAGAGGAAGGCGGCGTTCTGCACGTGGTCCAGATGGCCGTGGGTGAGGACGATGAGGCGCACATCCCACTGCCGGCACAGGGGGAGCAGCTTCTCCCCGTAGCCCGCCCGGCCGGTATCCACCAGGATGGCCCCCTGCTCCCCCTGGACCAGGTGGCAGTTCACGTCGCCGCAGTGGACCCGCTTGATCCGGCTCATACCAGGACCCCCTGGAGGGCCCCTCCGTCGCGGCCGGTGAGCCGCACCTGCCGCAGCTGGTTGTGGAGCGGCTGGGCGGACTGGACCGTCACCTCGCAGTACCGGGTGGTGTGGCCCCGCCACAGCCCATCCCTCTCCTCCTCAAAGAGGACGGGGACGGTCTCTCCCACCCAGCTGTCTAAGTAAGCGTCCTGCATGGTCCGGGAAGTCTGGGCGGCCCGGTGGGCCCGCTCCTCCTTGACGGCGTTGAGCACCTGCCCGGGCAGCTTGGCCGCCGGGGTGCCCGGCCGCTTGGAGTAGGGGAAGATGTGCATGGCGGAGAAGGCGCACTTCTGGATGAAGTCCAGCGTCTGCTGGAACTCCTCCTCCGTCTCGCCGGGGAAGCCCACGATGAGATCGGTGGTGACTGCGGGCCGGTCGTAGACCTCATGCAGGAATTTTACGCTCTCATAATACCGATTGGAATCATATTTCCGGTTCATCCGGGCCAGCACCGTGTCGCACCCCGACTGCATGGACAGGTGGAAGTGGGGGCACAGGTTGGGCAGGGCAGCCGCCCGGCGGCAGAAGTCCGGGGTGATGGTTCTGGGCTCCAGAGAGCCCAGGCGCACCCGGGTGTCAGGGGAGAGCCCTTGACAGATGGCCTCAATGGCCTCGATGAGCTCCGGCTTCCCCTCCAGGTCCTGCCCCCAGGAGGAGATCTCGATGCCGGTGAGGACGATCTCCCGGTAGCCAGCCGCCTCCACCTCCCGGGCCTGCCGGACACAGTCGGTCAGGGGGAGGGAGCGCACCCGCCCCCGGGCGTAGGGGATGATGCAGTAGGAGCAGAAGTTGACGCACCCGTCCTCCATCTTCAGCATGGCCCGGGTGCGGCCCTCCAGCCCGCCGGCGGGGAGGGGCTCGAAGGTGCGGCGGGAGAAGGCGTCGTCCAGGGCGGTGATGGGCTGGCGGTCACTCCACTCCCGCTCCAGCAGGTCCACAAAGCCGGTGCGGTCCCCGGTGCCGGAGATCAGGTCCACCCCCAGCTGCTCCACATCGTCCGGGTGGGTCTGGGGGTAGCAGCCGCACACGGCGATGACCGCGTCGGGGGCGGACTTCCGGGCCCGGCGGATCACCTGCCGGGACTTCTTGTCGCTGACGGCGGTGACGGTGCAGGTGTTGATCACATAGGCGTCCGCCGCCTCCTCAAAGGGGACCAGGCTGTGGCCCCGTTGGGTGACCAGCTGCTCCAGGGCCTGGGTCTCGTACTGGTTGACCTTACAACCAAGTGTATAAAATGCAATCTTCATAACAAATCCTAATCTTCTCTCGGGGCGTCGGGCTCCGTAAGATCCTCCGGGAGGAGCTCCATCAGCTGCTCCCGGGTGGGGGACTCCAGCTGGGCCACCCGGTTGGACTGGCGGGCCACCGCCTGTTCAAACCGGTTGCGTACGTCCCGGGCGTTGCCGAAGTTCTCGTCCCGGTTCTCGTACAGCTCCAGCAGGTCCTGCTTCATCTGTTCCTCCCCCTCCTGGGAGAGGGTGTAGCCGTTCTTTTTGCACATGGACTGGAAGATGGAGAAGAGCTCCTCCCCGTTGTAGTCCTCAAAGTAGAAGTATTTGTTGAACCGGGACTCCAGGCCGGGGTTGGAGTGGAGGAAGCGCTCCATAGGCTGGGCGTACCCGGCCACAATGACAATGAGGTCCTTCCGGTGGTCCTCCATATTTTTCAATAGCACCTCGATGGCCTCGTGGCCAAAGTCGTTGGCGCTCTCGGCGTTCACCAGGGCGTAGGCCTCGTCGATGAACAGCACGCCCCCGATGGCCTTCTGGACCACCTCTCCAGTCTTCAGGGCGGTCTGTCCCACAAAGCCGGCCACCAGGCCGGAGCGGTCCACCTCCACCAGCTGCCCCTTGGGGAGCACCCCGATGGCGTGGTAGATCTTGGCCAGCAGGCGGGCCACCGTGGTCTTGCCGGTGCCCGGGTTGCCCAGAAACACCAGGTGCAGGGACATGGGGGGGACGGGCAGGCCGGCCTCCTCCCGCAGCCTGCGCACCTTCACCAGGTTGATGAGGCTCTTCACGTCCTCCTTCACCTTGGCCAGGCCGCACAGGCTGTCCAGCTCGGCGAGCAGTTCCTCCAGGGTGGGCTCGGGCTCCGCCGGAGGGGCAGTTTCCTCCGCCCCCTGGTCCTCCTTGGGGACCTCCTGTGGGGGAGCGGGGCGGCGGGTAATAAACTCGTCCGCTTTCAGGGCGGGGCGGTCTCCGGACAGGCCGTCCTTTCCGCACAGCTCCAGCAGAATGTCGGAGCAGGAGTTGACAAAGCCGGCCTCAGCCTCGCTGACCACGTCGTCCACCGCCGCGAACAGCAGGAGAATGAGGGTCGTCTGGTCGGCGAACCGCCGGGCCAGAGTGGTGCCCTTCCGACGGTCGTAGTCCCGCAGGGCCTGGAAGAAGGCGGGGGGCTGAAACAGGTCGTAGTTGGCCACGCCGGAGGCCACCTCCCAGTACAGGGCGGAGGGGGAGAGGTTTTTTCCCGAGTAGATGGCGTTGTAGAACTCCACATGCTTGGGCGTGATGGCCTGGGCGTTGTCCGCCTGCCACACCCCCAGGGCGCAGTGCTGGAAGAAGGAGTCCGCCTCCCGATTAAAGGCCTGGCGCAATGTGGGGTCGGGAATCCACCGCCGGAAGGCGGTGACGGCCTCGCTGTACTGCTTATGGACTTGGGCGGCGGTCATGGTTCCTGGCTTCATCCGGGATCGTCTCCTCTCCGACGGCTGGCGGAAGCCTGTTTCCACAGGCCCCGCTGCTGAGAGTCATTATAAAAGAAAGTGGGCCCCCGGTCAAGAAGTCCAGGGGCCTCCTTCGGCAAAAGTTGACATAATTTTGTTAAAAATTTGTTATTTCCCCTTTTCCCGTTGACGGGACCGTTAATTCCCTGTAAAATGAAAGCTGAGACCGCAGGATTGCTCCCGGTCTGCCATCCCAACTGATGATGGAGGAAGGTCCCTATGGCCACAAAGAAAGCTCCCCCCCGCCGCAATACCGATGTGATCCGGTGTGAGAACTGCGGGGAAGAATATTCCACCACATATAAGCGCTGTCCCTTCTGTGATGAGCGGCCGGGCGGCCGCAGCTATCCGCCCGTGGGCGGCCGCCGGGTGTCCGGCGGCTCCCGGTCCGGCCGGGGCGGCCAGCCAAACCCCCTGCAGGTGGCCGGGCTTGTCATCTCCCTGGTCCTGATCATCGCGGCGGTAGTGATTGTGTTCACCACCCTGTCCCCCCTGCTGTTCGGCGGCACGCCCAGCGGCTCCAACAGCGGCGGCGCCTCGGTCTCCACCTCCACCGGCAATGTGACGCTGGAGAGCCTGACCCTCAGCCGCACGGACGAGGACCAGGTGGCCCTCCAGGCGGGCGAGTCCTTCCAGCTGACGGTGACCACAGTGCCCGCGGACGCCCAGGTGACGGTGGAGTGGACCAGCAGCAATGAGAACATCGCCACTGTGGACGAGTACGGCAACATCACCAACGTGTACAAGGGCAGTGACCAGGTGCCGGTGACCATCACCGCTGCCGCCGGCGGTCAGGCCGCCTCCTGCGCCATCCTGTGCACCGGCGACGGCACCGGAGAGAACATTGACACCAGCGGCGACACCACCGGAAGTGGGACCACCACCTCGGGCAACACCCTGGCCCCCAACACCGACGCGGTGATCACCGGCGTGGGCGGCGGCGGACTGAATATCCGCTCCGGCCCGGGGACGGACTACTCCGTCCAGGCCAGCACCTCGGACGGGGCCACCGTCACCGTGCTGGAGGAGGCGGAGAACGGCTGGTACCATATCCGCTATGCCACCGGCGGCGGCAACTTTGAGGAGGGGTATGTCCTGGGCGACTACCTGGCCCCCAGCACCACTCAGAAGTGAACAAAGGATACGGAGAACTCCCCCGCCGGACCGGCGGGGGAGTTTTGCTGTTTGGCCTGTGGAGAGGGGGTTCCGAAGAAATCAAAAGACCGGCTGTGCACTCTGCACAGCCGGTCTCAGCATATCAAAAACTGATGGGGAACAGAATCTGTTTGAGTATGGGCGGGGGAGCTCGAGGGGGCAGCCGCCCGCCTCGAATGGGATCGAATGCCCCGGGAGCCTTGCTGTGCAAGGCTTCCGGCGCGCGGAGCGCGGACTTTTGCGCCGCCGTGCGGTGCAAAAGTAACGGCATTTTTGCAGTTTGTCGGGAAAGTCCAGGGACTTTCCAGGCAAACTGAGACCGGCTGTGCACTCTGTACAGCCGGTCTTTTGGCAAGAGACAACAGAGGTAAGTTTATCCCGCTTCCCGGGCCCGGTGGTCCTCAATGAATTTCTTGATGGGGCCCACGCCGGTGATCTTCTCGGTCTGGCCGTCGGCCTCCCAGGCCAAAGTGGGGGCCTGCCGCACCCCATACCGGGTGGTCAGGTCGGGGGACTCCTCCGCCACTACTTTCCGGTAGGAGACGCCCGCCTTCTGGAGCAGGGCCTCCGCCTGGCGGCAGTTGGGGCAGGTGCGGGTGGTGAACAGGAGCAGGTCCTGCACGGGCTCTGCCTGGGTGTACTCCGCCGGCGCGGTCACCTGGGAGCCAGCCCGGCCTGCCTTCTGCAGGTGGGAGTGGGCCAGGTCGTACACCTTCCGGTCTTTGAACTCCTGGGTCTTGCCGTCGTTCCAGTTCTGCACCGGACGGTAGTAGCCGGTGATGCGGCTGTATACCTCGGCGGGCTTGCCGCAGATGGGGCAGGTGAACTGTTCCCCGGTGAGGTAGCCGTGGTCGGCACACACGGAGTAGGTGGGGGACATGGTGTAATAGGGAAGCTTGTAGTTCTCCGCGATCTTCCGCACCAGGTTGGCCGCCGCCTGCCAGGAGGGCAGCTTCTCGCCCAAAAAGGCGTGGAACACGGTGCCGGAGGTGTACAGGGTCTGGAGCTCGTCCTGGATATCCAGGGCGGAGAAGATGTCCTCGGTGTAGCCCACGGGCAGGTGGGAGGAGTTGGTGTAGTAGGGGGTGCCGTTCTCGTTGGCGGTGATGATGTCGGGGAACTCCTCCTTGTCGTGCTTGGCGAAGCGGTAGGTGGTGGACTCGGCGGGGGTGGCCTCCAGGTTATAGAGGTCGCCGTACTGCTCCTGATAGTCGCTCAGGCGCTCCCGCATGTGGTTGAGTACGTCCTTGGCGAACTGCTGGGTCTCCGGGTGGGTCAGGTCGGCCCGGAGCCACTTGGCGTTGAGGCCCACCTCGTTCATGCCGATGAGGCCGATGGTGGAGAAGTGGTTATCAAAGCTTCCCAGATAACGCTTTGTATAGGGGTACAGACCCGCGTCCAGCAGCTTGGTGATGACGGTGCGCTTGGTCTTCAGGCTGCGGGCGGCGATGTCCATGAGCTTGTCCAGCCGCTGGTAGAAGTCGGCCTCGTCCTTGGCCAGATAGGCGATGCGGGGCAGGTTGATGGTGACCACGCCCACAGACCCGGTGGACTCGCCGGAGCCGAAGAAGCCGCCGGACTTTTTCCGCAGCTCCCGCAGGTCCAGACGCAGGCGGCAGCACATGCTGCGCACGTCGGAGGGCTCCATGTCGGAGTTGATATAGTTGGAGAAGTAGGGGGTGCCGTACTTGGCGGTCATCTCAAAGAGAAGCTTGTTGTTCTCCGTCTCGGACCAGTCGAAGTCCTTGGTGATGGAGTAGGTGGGGATGGGGTACTGGAAGCCCCGGCCGTTGGCGTCGCCCTCAATCATGATCTCGATGAAGGCCTTGTTCACCATGTCCATCTCTTTCTTGCAGTCGCCGTAGGTGAAGTCCATCTCCTTGCCGCCCACGATGGCGGGCAGGTTCTCCAGGTCCTTGGGCACCGTCCAGTCCAGGGTGATGTTGGAGAAGGGGGCCTGGGTGCCCCAGCGGCTGGGGGTGTTCACCCCGTAGACAAAGCACTGGATGCACTGCTTGACCTCCTTCTGGGTCAGGTTGTCTACCTTCACAAAGGGGGCCAGATAGGTGTCGAAGGAGGAGAAGGCCTGGGCCCCCGCCCACTCGTTCTGCATGATGCCTAGGAAGTTGACCATCTGGTTGCACAGGGTGGACAGGTGCTTGGCCGGGGCGGAGGTGATCTTGCCCGGAATGCCCCCCAGCCCCTCCTGGATGAGCTGCTTCAGGGACCAGCCGGCGCAGTAGCCGGTGAGCATGCTCAGGTCGTGGAGGTGGATCTCCGCGTTGCGGTGGGCGTTGGCGATCTCCTGGTCGTAGATCTCGGTGAGCCAGTAGTTGGCGGTGATGGCCCCGGAGTTGGAGAGAATGAGGCCGCCCACCGAGTAGGTGACGGTGGAGTTCTCCTTCACCCGCCAGTCGTTGATCTGCAGGTAGTTGTCCACCAGCTCCTTGTAGTTGAGCAGGGCGGAGTTGACGTTGCGCACCTTCTCCCGCTGTTTGCGGTAGAGGATGTAGGCCTTGGCCACGTCGGCGTAGCCCGCCTCGGACAGGACCTGCTCCACGCTGTCCTGGATGTCCTCCACGGCGATGCGGCCGTCCCGGATCTTGGGCTCAAAGTTTGCGGTCACCCGCAGGGCCAGCAGGTCGATGACGGTGGGGTGGAACTGCTTGTCCAGGGCCTGGAAGGCCTTGGTGATGGCGGCGCTGATTTTTCCAATCTCAAACTGGGCGGCGGTGCCGTCCCGCTTGGTTACCTGGTACATACAAACTCCCTCACTTTTCTTCGTCCCATTTTGAACAGCCTGCGGCAGGGCCGGGCTGTAGGCGGCGTACCCCTACTATAGCACGTCCCCCTAATTTGGTCAATATATTGAAGTGTAGAAAAAAGGAGACACAATATATTGTTGGCGCGGAGGCGTGTGGAGGGAAAGGGGACGCTTTTCACCGCAAAAAGACCAGACGGGGCGGAAAAGGCAGACAAAAAGTGATCGGGCGGTTGGACCACAAAACGACAGTAAGGGAAAGAAAAGGCCGGCAATGGAGAGAGAACGGTCTTGTTGCCGGAGGGAAAACGTGATAAAATACCCTGGTTCCTGGGCGAATGCCCCGTTTCTGCGGGATTGGGAAACGGATTTATCCCGGTTTTGCCGCAGGGGGTCGGAACAGAGTTTACAGATACAGCCGGGCGGGGGCACACCCCAGGGTGGCTTCTCTCGGCCTTTGTCCGATTCACCTTCTACAGGGTCACCCTCATCCGCCCCAGTGTGCGCACTGGGGCACCTTCCCCCTGGAAGGGGGAAGACTGGGCGGGCGGCTGATAGCCGCCCCTACGGCGCCCTTTGAACCATTCGGGACGGGCGGATCTGGGACCTGTGCAGAGGGTGGCAACCTGCCCCCTCATCCACCTCGCATTCGCTCGGCACCTTCCCCCCAAGGGGAAGGCTTTCGGGCGACCGCAAGGGTCGCCCCTACGGCGTATCCAGCACCAGTACCGTTGGTTCGGTAAAGCCAGGCGCAGAATTTGAATCGCACCGAATGCAATTTTGGGGAAGCCAGGCCCCAGTGGGCCGGGAGGAAACGCAGGCCGCCACTCAAATTTTGCGCGCCGGAAATACCTTGCCTACCCCAAGGGATAACCCCCGTAATGGGGGTCTGGGGGAAAGCCGTCATTGGCGAACGAAGTTCGCCTCTGCGGCGTCCCCCAGCGTCTTTTGGTTCCTTTTCCACGGGGAAAAGGAACTCGCCCCGCAGGGCGAAACCCTGCAAGAATATAACTGTTTAATAAAAAGAGGAATCCCAATGATTCGATACGACGCGGGACAATATGATATCGCAGTAATCGGCGCGGGCCACGCGGGCATTGAGGCCGCCCTGGCCGCCGCCCGCATGGGCCTACGCACCCTGTGCTTCACCATCAACCTGGACGCGGTGGGCAACATGCCCTGCAACCCGGCCATCGGCGGCACGGGCAAGGGCCACCTGGTGCGGGAGCTGGACGCCCTGGGGGGCGAGATGGGCAGGGCGGCGGACAGAGCTTGCATCCAGTACCGGATTCTGAACCGGGGGAAGGGCCCCGCCGTCTGGTCCCTCCGGGCCCAGGCGGACCGCCGGGAGTACCAGAAGATCATGAAGCACACCCTGGAGCTCCAGGAGAACCTCTGGGTCAAGCAGGCGGAGGTGGTGGAGGTCCTCACCGAGGACGGGGCGGTGTCCGGGGTGGTCACCCACACCGGGGCCGTCTACCGGGTGAAGGCCGCCGTCATCGCCACCGGCACCTACCTGGGGGGGCGCACCATCGTGGGGGAGGTGGTCCGGGACTCCGGGCCGGACGGCCTGGCCGCCGCCCTGCCCCTCACCCAGTGCCTGGTGGACCTGGGGCTGTCCATCCGCCGGTTCAAGACGGGGACGCCACCCCGGGTGAACCGCCGGTCGGTGGATTTTTCCAAGATGCAGCTCCAGGAGGGGGACGGGGACGCCCAGCCTTTCTCTTTCTCCACCCAGACCCAGCCGGAAAATCGGGCGGTGTGCTACCTCACCTCCACCACGCCGGAGACCCACGCGGTCATCCGGGCCAACCTGGACCGGTCGCCCCTGTTCTCCGGGGTCATCGAGGGGGTGGGGCCCCGGTACTGCCCCTCCATTGAGGACAAGGTGGTCCGCTTCGCCGACAAGGAGCGCCACCTGCTGTTCATTGAGCCCATGGGGCTGGACACCGAGGAGCTGTACATCCAGGGCTTCTCCTCCTCCCTGCCCGAGGAGGTCCAAATCAAAATGCTCCACACCATCCCCGGTTTGGAGCAGGCGGAGATGACCCGGTGCGCCTACGCCATCGAGTACGACTGCGTAGACCCCACCGAGCTGGAGCCCACTCTGGAGACAAAAAAGATCCCCGGCCTGTACGGGGCGGGGCAGTTCAACGGCTCCTCCGGCTATGAGGAGGCCGCCGTTCAGGGCTTTATTGCCGGCGTGAACGCCGCGCTGAAAATTCAGGGAAAGGAGCCCCTGATTCTCCGCCGGGACCAGGGGTACATCGGGGTGCTCATCGACGACCTGGTCACCAAGGGCACCAACGAGCCCTATCGGATGATGACCTCCCGCACCGAGTACCGCCTGCTCCACCGGCAGGACAACGCCGACCAGCGGCTCACCGAGATCGGCTGCCGCCTGGGGCTGGTGCCCCCGGAACAGCTGGAGGCCGTTCGGGAAAAGTACGCCGCTGTGGAGCGGGAGTGCAGGCGCCTGGAGCATACCGGCGCGGCTCCCAGCCCGGAATTGGACGCCTTTTTGGCCCGCTATGGGGAGACATCGGTGGCCAACGGGGCGCGGCTGGCCGATCTGCTCCGGCGGCCCCCCATCTCCTACGAGGCCCTGGCCCCCTTCGACCCGGACCGGCCCGAGCTGCCCAAGCCGGTGCGGGAGGCGGTGGAAATCGCGATCAAGTACCAGGGCTATATCGACCGCCAGCTGCGCCAGGTGGAGGAGATGAAAAAGCTGGAGGACCGCCGCCTGCCTGACACCATCGACTATACCGCCATTGAGGGGCTGCGCCTGGAGGCCCGGCAGAAGCTGAGCCGCATCCGGCCCAAAAACCTGGGCCAGGCCAGCCGGGTGTCCGGGGTGTCCCCGGCGGACGTGGCGGTGCTGATGGTGTATTTGAGGCAGAGGGAAGGAAAGTAGAGTTTTTGCAAGGGGGATTTCGCCGCCTTCCTATCCTTAAGCCTTCCCCCTGGGGGGAGAGAAGCCAGAAGGGCTGGACCTCTTCAAAGCCTTCCCCCTGGGGGGAAGGTGGCTGGCCGTTAGGCCAGACGGATGAGGGGACAGGTTTAGGAATAGGTTTGTTGTACGCAGGGGAATTTCGCCGCCTGCGGGCGGCGAGTGACTTTCTGGACGCCCAGAAAGTCACCAAAGAACCGCTAGGGGGATGGCTCAGGATGAGCGCTCCGCGCTCATATTCGCCCTCCCCCTAGAACCCCCATTACGGGGGACGCGTACCTGTGAGAGGAAGCAAAATTTCCGGCGCGCAAAATCTGAGTGGCACTCTAAACTCCCGCCGGGCCACTGGGCCCTGGCGTCCCCAAAATTGCATTCGGTGCGATTCAACTTCTGCGCCTGACTTTACTGAGCTAACGGGACTGGTGCAAAATTTGTCGTAGGGCGCGCCGTTTTAGGGAGACCTCTCCGTAGGGGCGGCACACCGGGCCGCCCGCTTTTTAGGACCGTCGAAAATCATAAGAATCACCTCAAAATTATTTTAGCCTAAAACAGGTTAAAATTCAATACCCTATTTTAGATTATGCCATAATCAAATACGGGTGATAGAAATGTATTCCAGAATCCGAGAACTGCGGAAAGAGTTGGGGTTGTCTCAAGAAAAGATGGCCAAGCGCCTGGGGATGTCCCAGACGGGTTACTCCAAGTATGAGACGGGAGAAAACGATGTCCCCACCCATGTGTTGATTGCGCTGGCCGAGATTTTCCAGACTAGTGTGGACTATCTGCTGGATCTTACGGATATTTCTAGACCGTATCCCAGAGGAGAGGGGAGGCATTCGCATGGCAAAGACTGACACACAGATCAGTGTACGTATTACCAATGAATTTAAGGCACGGTTAGAGTGCCAGGCGGAGAAGGAGCGCCGCAGTGTCTCCAATTTGATCATAAAAGTGATGGAGGAGTACCTGGACAGCCAGGAGGAACCTTCGGAGAGCTGAGGGCATTTCCCCTCAAACAGACAGCGCCGGACAGGAGCGGAATGCTCTTGTCCGGTGCTGGTGTTTTCATGAAACGGCGGGCGGCCACATGGTGCTGCCCCTACGGCGAATAAAGAGGCGGGTGCGTTCTTCACGTAGGGGCGGTCCGAGACCGGCCCGCGGGAGGGGCAAGCCCCTCCCCTACAGTTTTCAAGAGACTCTTCCGGGATTGGGTAGGGGAGGCCCTTTGGGCCTCCCGTCGTTAACGGACCAAGTACCGTTGGTTTGGCAGAGCCAGGCGCTGTTGTGGAACCGCGCCAGCGGCAATTTTTGCAAACTCAGGGCCCAGTGGCCCGGATTGAATTGCGGAAAGTCACTCAAATTTTGCGCGCCGGAAATGATGCAACAACGAACAGGAGCGCGTCCCTCGTAATGGGGGTTCGGGGCCGACTCCCCCTGTCAGGGGGAGATGGCCCGAAGGGCCAGAGGGGGTAGGGTAGGCGACTATGAGCACGGAGTGCTCATCTGGAGCCGTCCCCGGCGGCGTTTTGGCTAATCTCCCGTCCCTCCCGGCGAAGCCCAGCGAAGTGGGTTCGCCGGGAAGAGGAGGAGCAAGGGAGCGGGCGCAGTTTTCGCCGCCAGGCGGAAACGGAGACAAGCGGACTTTGCGACGACGAGCCGCCATGGGCAAAGTAGGTCGCCGCCCGCAGGCGGCGAAATTCCCCTGTGCACGATGAGTTCAATCCGAATTTTGTCCCCTCATCCGTCACGGCTGCGCCGTGCCACCTTCCCCCTAGGGGGAAGGCTGAGAGGGGAGAGGCGAAACGAAGTTTCGCACAAAATTCTTTTGCCTACTTTTCTTTTCAAGAAAAGTAGGTCAGTTGAAGCGGTTCATGGCCCGGTCGGCGCCCTCTTTCAGGATGCACTCCACGGCGTCGGCGGCCCGCTTCACCGCCTCGTCCATGACCTTTTTGTCCTCCCCCTGGAACTTGCCCAGCACCCAGTCGGCCAGGTCGTAGTCGGGGTGAGGCTTCTGGCCCACGCCCACCCGGACCCGGGGAAACTGGTCGGTGCCCAGGTGCTGGATGATGTTTTTCAGGCCGTTGTGCCCCCCGGCGGAGCCTTTGGTGCGGATGCGGAGCTTGCCCGGGTCCAGGGCGGTGTCGTCGGAGATCACCAGAATGCGCTCCGGGGGAATTTTATAAAAATCCGCCGCCGGGCGCACCGCCTCCCCGGACAGGTTCATATAAGTGACCGGCTTCATCACCAGCACCTTCTCCCCGGAGATGGTGAGGAGGTTGGTGAGGGCCTTGAACTTCAGCTTCTGAACCGGGGCGTTCTGCCGCTCGGCCAGCTCGTCCACCACCTGGAAGCCCACATTGTGGCGGGTATTTTCGTACTTCTCCCCGGGGTTGCCCAGGCCCACAATGAGCCAGGAGGCCCCGCCGGAGTTTTTTTGAAAGAACATCGTCGTCCTCCCTATTCAGACAAAAATCAGGGGCGGGCCGAACGCCCGCCCCCAAAATAAATGCTTATTTAAGAGAACAGCCGGGAAACGGAGGTCTCCTCGTAGATGTGGCTGATGGCCTCAGCGAACAGGTGGGCCACAGAGATGTAGCGGATCTTGTCGCACTTTACGCCGGGCTTGGGGGGAATGGTGTCCAGGAAGACCACCTCGTCCAGCACGCTGTCAGAGATGCGCTGAACGGCGGGACCGGAGAGCAGGCCGTGGGTGGCGCAGGCAGTGACGCTCTTGGCCTTGCCGATGTCCACCAGGGCCTTGGCGGCGTGGCACAGGGAACCGCCGGTGTCCACCATGTCGTCCAGAAGGATGACGTGCTTGTCCCGCACATCGCCGATGATGTTCATAACCTCGGAGGAGTTGGCCTTCTGACGGCGCTTGTCCACGATGGCCAGCGGCATAGCCAGCTTCTGAGCGAAGGCGCGGGCCCGGGCCACGGAGCCCACGTCGGGGGAGACCACCATGGTCTCGTCCTGGATGGCCGCATACTTGCGGAAGAACTCGTTGACGAACAGGGGAGAGCCCAGCAGGTTGTCCACCGGGATGTCGAAGAAGCCCTGGATCTGGTTGGCGTGCAGGTCCATGGTCAGCACCCGGTCGGCGCCGGCGCGGGTGATCAGGTTGGCCACCAGCTTGGCGGAAATGGGGTCGCGGGGCTTGGTCTTCCGGTCCTGGCGGGCGTAGCCGAAATAGGGGATCACCGCGGTGATCCGCCCGGCGGAGGCGCGCTTCAGGGCGTCGATCATGATGAGCAGCTCCATGAGGGCGTCGTTGACGGTGTGGGACACTCCGTCCTTCTCAAAGGGGCAGGTGGACTGAACCACAAACACGTCCGAGCCGCGGACGGTCTCATAGATGGAGGCGTAGTTCTCGCCATCGGCGAAGGAGCCCACCTCCGCGTTGCCCAGGGGGACGCCCAACTCCTGGCAGATGGCCTTGGCCAGCTCCGGGTTGGAATTGCCGGTAAAAATTTTGATGCTTTTCCCGTGTGTGATCATACTCAACTTCCTTCCGTAATTGCGAGCGCGCCCGGGGGCCGGGCGCCCTCTTTTTCCTTTCTCTGCAGTGCGGGGGATATTTATCAGACCGAATATGGAACCACAAAAGCGCGGGGGCTACTTGGCGTCCTTCTTGGCCCGATGGGCGGCGGCCCAGCCGGGCTTTGCCACCTGCCGGGCCCGGGCAATGGCCAAGGCGTCCGGCTCTACGTCCTGAGTGATGGTGGAGCCGGCGGCGGTGTAGGCGCCATCCCCAATGTGGACGGGGGAGACCAGATTGGTGTTGCAGCCGATAAAGCAGTGGTCCCCAATGGTGGAGCGGTACTTCCGGTTGCCGTCGTAGTTGACCAGCACCGTGCCGCAGCCAAAGTTGACCTTCCGTCCCACGTCGGCGTCGCCCACATAGGTCAGGTGGGAGATCTTGGTCCCCTCACCGATGGTGGAGTTTTTCAGCTCCACAAAGTCGCCCACCTTCACGTCTGCGCCCACATGGCAGTTGGGGCGGATGTAGGCGAAGGGCCCCACGTGGGCGCCGGAGTCAATGGTGCTCTCGTTGCACTGGGAGGAGTTGATGGTCACTCCGTCTCCCACGGTGCAGTCCACCAGCATGGTGTTGGGGCCGATCTCACAGTTGGCGCCCACCACCGTTCTGCCCCGCAGGATAGTCCCCGGGAGCAACAGGGTCCCAGGTCCCACGGTGACGCTCTCTTCCACATAGACCGTATCCGGGTCCATCATCTTTACGCCGGAGTCCAGCAGGGCCTGGCGCTTGGCAGAAAAATCCTCCATGAACGGATTACCTCCTGATATCATCAAAACAGCCGGGCCAGCGGGTCCGGGCGGCGCGGGAACTGCGCTAGTAAAGACATTATAGCATATTAACAGGGAAATTTTGAGTGGACAAGAAAAAAATTTTTAAATTTAAGCGATTTTTTCATTTTTGTGCAAAATTGCTCACAGCACAGGAGACCGCCGCCCCAGTTGTACTGGGACGGCGGTCAAATGTCCGTCAGCAGGGGGCGGGCATGGGTTCGCCCTTCTCCAGAAGGGGCTCCACGCCCATCTGCTCCCGCAGACGGCCGGGGTGATAGATGCGCGCCAGCTCCAGGGCGGCGCAAAAGGTGTCCACCAGGTCCACCAGCCAGGCCTCCCGGGAGCGGGGCAGCTGGCCGCCCAGCGGCCACATGTGAGACAGGATGATGTTGCGCTCCTTGTCGGAGAGCGCGGTGAGCTCCGCCGCGTTGCGGGCCGCGGCGCGGGGGTGGTCGAAGCACTGAAGGCCGGGGTGGGCGGACTTGTCCTTGGAGTCGTATAAATACAGATCATGGAGCAGTCCGCCCCGGGCGGCGGCGGCCTCGTCCCACCCGAATTTCCGGGCGGCACGGTAGGACCAGTAGGCCACAAACAGGGAGTGATCCAAAGTGGTAATGTGTCCATGATGGTTCCAGCGGCCCATGCTTCGTACCTGCTCCGAGGCCAGAAGCTCCCGGGTGGTGCGGCAGAACTCGTTGAGATGGTGGTTCAATGGAATCAGTCCTTTCTGAAAACGGCAGGGGTGAATGGGACTATACACAGCTCCGGAGGCGCGGGTCCCGGGGAACTGGTATCAAAAAATGGGGAGACTGGCTCCATTGTACGCCGGAACGCACAGCCTGTCAGCCGGAAAACCTTGGAAACCGTCGAGAGGAGCCGGGAAAGTCAGCGGACCTGTCCGGTCCCCCGCACCACGTACTTGTAGGTGCACAGCTCCGCCAGGCCCATGGGGCCCCGGGCGTGGAGCTTCTGGGTGGAGATGCCCATCTCGCAGCCCAGTCCGAACTCCCCCCCGTCGGTGAAGCGGGTGGAGGCGTTCCAATAGACCGCGGCGGAGTCCACCTGGGCCAGGAACCGCTTTGCGGCCTCCTCGTCGGCGGTGACGATGGCGTCCGAGTGGCCGGTGGAGTGGGCGGCGATATGGGCGACAGCCGCGTCCACTCCGTCCACCACCTTGACGGCCAGCACATAGTCCAAAAACTCGGTGTCAAAGTCCTCGGGACCGGCGTGGGTGCCGGAGATGATCTGGGCGGCAGCCTGATCCAGGCGCAGCTCCACGGGGATGGCCCCCTGGGCGCTCCGCCGGTCCACCAGGCGCTCCCGCAGCTTGGGGAGGAATTCTTCCGCGACGGCCCGGTCCACCAGGCACACCTCGGCGGCGTTGCACACTGAGGGCCGGGAGCACTTGGCATTTTCCACAATGTTCAGGGCCATCTCCTGGTCGGCAGCTCTGTCCACATAGATGTGGCAGATGCCGGTGCCCGTCTCGATCACAGGGACGGTGGCGTTGTCCACGCAGGCCCGGATGAGACCGGCGCCCCCGCGGGGGATGAGCAGGTCCACATATCCGGTGGCGGTCATCAGCTCATTGGAGGAGGCGCGGGTGGTGTCCTCCACCAGCTGAAGGGCGTCCTCGGGCAGGCCGGCGGCAGACAGGCCCTCCTTCAGGGCGGCCACAATGGCGGCGGCAGAGCGGTGGGCCTCCTTGCCGCCCCGGAGCACGCAGGCAGAGCCCGCCTTCAGGGCCAGGGCGGCGGCGTCGCTGGTGACGTTGGGGCGGCTCTCATAGATGATGGCGATGACCCCCATGGGGACGGCGGTCTTCTCCACCACGATGCCGCTGGGGCGCTCCACCCGGTTCAGGACGGCGCCCGCCGGGTCGGGGAGCTCCACCACCTCCCGGATGCCCTTGGCCATGCCGGCGATCCGGTCCGGGTTCAGGGCCAGCCGGTCCAGCATGACGGAGGAGATGGTCCCACGGGCGGCGTCCAGGTCCAGCTGGTTGGCGGCCAGGATCTCCGCCTGGTGCCGCTCCAGGGCGTCCGCCATGGCGGACAGAGCCTTGTTCTTTGTCTCAGTGCTGGCCAGAGCCATGGCGGTCTTGGCGCCCTTGGCTTTCTGGAGCAGTTCTTGCGTAGTCATAGGTGGTCACCTTCTTTTGATTGATCGTTTAAAATGTTTCGTAAACGGGGGGCCGTCGAGGACGCCGGCCCCTACGGGATATACGTCTCCCTCGACCTTCCCCCTGGGGGGAAGGTGCCGAACGGAGTGAGGCGGATGAGGGGGCAGTCGACGCCCGGCGGCCACGACAAATCGTGGCCCTACAGAGAGGAGCAGCCGTGGGAAAATCACAGGTTCACGCCTTGTGCCCGGTCCGCTGCTCTAAAAGCCTCCGGACCCCACGGTGTACATCCGGCGGATAGTCCGGGTCCGCGAGAATGGCCCGCAGCTCCTTCTCCGACGCCGTGGCGTACAGGCGCATGGCGTTTTCCTCCAGCGACTCCTCCGCCGGAAGTTCGGGGAGGTAAAACTCCACCTTCCGGCAGTCGGGGCAGACGTATACGTCCACCTGGGTAAACTCAGTGGAGGACTCCAGAAAGAACGGACTTCCGTTCATGTGCAGCGCCTGACGGCCGGAAAACTTCATCACGCCCCCGCAGGTACAGCGTCTTTCCCGATCAGCAGTCATAAGAATCCTCCATTCAGACGGCAGGTTGAAACCCGGGCGGAGAGACTCCGGGCGGCCCGGGTGTGCCGCCCCTATAGGAAATAACGGACCGTGCCAAAGAACCGCGGGAGGGGCAAGCCCCTCCCCTACGGGGGTATAAGAAGGCCTTCCAGGTCTGTGTAGGGGAGGCCCTTGGGCCTCCCGCCAAGATTTGCACCAGCAGCGTTGGCTCGGCAAAGCCAGGCGCACAAATGGAATCGCACCAGCGGCAATTTTTGCAAACCCAGGGCCCAGTGGCCCGGCGGGAATTTAGACCAGCCACTCAGATTTTGCGCGCCGGAAATTTCTTGCCCGGCCCAAGGGTTAACCCCCGTAAACGGGGTCCGGGGAAAGCGGTCCTATGGACCTAGGCGAAGCGGAGCGGAGCCGTAGTCCATCGGCCGCGTCCCCGGCGATCCTCAAGGTGAATTGCCCCGAAGGGGCAAGAGAAGGTGGCCTGGGCCATTGGTTTCTTTCCCATCGTTGGGAAAGAAACCCGCCCCGCAGGGCGGAACCCTGCCCGCCGCCGGGGCGGCGAAATCCCCCCCACATAAATAAATTACTTCTTCCCGATAAACCGGGTCCCCACAGCCTTCCCCTCGGCGATGTCGTAGAGGACCTCAGGGTGTTCCCCGTTGGTGATAATCATGTCGCAGCCCACTTCAGCCACCATCTTGGCGGCCCGGAGTTTGGTGGCCATCCCTCCGGTGGCCAGGCCGGAGCCCACGCCGCCGGCCAGGGCCTCGATCTCCGGGGTGACCTCCTCCACCACGGGGATCAGCTTGGCGCTGGGGTTCTTCCGGGGGTCGGCGGTGTACAGGCCCTCGATGTCACTGAGCAGGACCAGCAGATCGGCCTTGACGCACCGGGCCACAATGGCCCCCAGGGTGTCGTTGTCGCCCACCTTGATCTCAGCGGTGGCCACGGTGTCGTTCTCGTTGATGATGGGCAGGGAGCCCAGCTCCAGCAGGCGCTCCATGGTGTTCTCGAAGTTCTCCCGGCGCTCGGAGTGCTCCACGTCCTCTCCGGTGAGGAGGATCTGGGCCACCGTGTGGTTATACTGTAAAAACAGCCGGTCGTAGGTGTACATGAGTTCACACTGGCCCACGGCGGCGGCGGCCTGCTTGGTGGGCATGTCGCTGGGCTTGCCGGGCAGGTTCAGCTTGCCCACCCCCATGCCAATGGCGCCGGAGGACACCAGGATCATCTCATGTCCCGCGTTTTTCAGGTCGCTGAGGACCTTCACCAGGTCCTCCACATGGCGGATGTTCATGCGCCCGGTGGAGTGGGCCAGGGTGGAGGTGCCGACTTTTACCACGATTCTCATATCAGAAAAACCCCTTTCAGGCAGTTTATGCAGGGACGGAAGTCAGTTTCCCATGGAGATGGTCTTATCGTAGGCGGCAATGACCGCCTCCATGGCGGCGGAGCGGAAACCCTTTGCCTCCAGAGCGCGCACCCCCTGGATGGTGGTGCCGCCGGGGGAGCAGACCCCGTCTTTCAGGACTCCGGGGTGGGCATGCTGCTCCAGCATCAGTTTGGCGGTGCCCTCCACCATCTGGGCCGCATAGGCCAGAGCTTTGGCCCGGGGCAGGCCGCAGGCCACCCCGCCGTCGGCCAGAGCCTCAATGAACAGGGAGCAGAAGGCGGGGCCGCAGCCGGACACGGCGCTGGCGGCGTTGAGCTGGGCCGGTTCGATCCGGTCCACCAGGCCCGCGGGGGAGAGCAGGGCCTGGAAGGCGTCCAGCTCCTCCTGGGCGGTGCCCAGGCCGTAATACTGGACCACGCCCGCCCCCACCGCCACCGGGGTGTTGGGCATGAAGCAAATCACCGGGTACTCGTCCCCGGCCATAGCCTGGATGCGCTGGGCGTCCAGACCGGCGGCCATGGAGGCCAGCACGAAGCGGTCGCTCCGGGCGGCCAGGATGGGGGCGATGGACTCCAGCATCCCGGCCATCATCTGGGGCTTTACCCCCAGGAAAATCAGCGAACAGGTGCGGGCCACCGTCTCGTTGTCGGAGGCCTGGCACCCCAGGTCCTTGGCCAGGGCCTCCGCCTTGGCGGGGGTGCGGTTGGAGAGCAGAATGGAGGCCCCTGGGGCCCCCTTGACTACGGCCCGGGCCACGGCGGCCCCCATGGTGCCGGTGCCGATGAATCCGATGGTATTGAACATGTGCGTTCCTCCTTCTGTTCCAGGGGAACAGACTTTTCTACATCTTTATCATAACACTTCTTTCAATCAAAAGAAAGAGAAATCTCAAATTATAAGAGCGGCCCAGGGCGCACAAAAGGGGGGAGAGAAGAAAAGATGTTCTTGACTTTCTCGATATTCGAGCTAAAATAAAATTACAGAAACTCGATGATCGAGAAATGGAGGTGTGGAGATGCCCAGAGAGCGGTTCAAGACCCTCACCGAGCAGATGTTTTATATCCTGCTCTGCCTGAACCAGGAGCGCCGGGGGGTGGAGATTCTGGAGATGGTCCGCACCCTGACGGCGGGCCGGGTGAGCATCGGCTCGGGGACCCTCTACGACCTGCTGGAGCAGTTCACCGCCGAGGGGATGATCCAGGAGGGAAGGGCGGAGGGCCGCCGGCGCAGCTATATCATCACGGAGAAGGGGTGGCAGATGCTGGACCGGGAGTACCGGCGCATCCGGTCCCAGGCCGCCGACTATGAGCACCTGCTTGGAAAGGAGGAGCCTCTATGAGCACTGTGAAGCGGACTTTGGTCAACGTTTCCTTTTACGATTCGGAAGCCATCCAGCAAAAGCTGGAACAGATGGCCGCCCGGGGCTGGATGATCCAAAAGGCGGGCAATCTGTTCTGGACCTATACGAAGATCCCGCCCCAGAAGCTCCGGTTTGCCGTGACCTATTTCCCCGGGGCCTCGGAGTTTGACCCCAGACCCAGCGAGAAGCAGCTGGAGAAGGAGGAGCTGTGCGCCCAGGACGGGTGGCGGCTGGTGCTGCGGTGGGACGCCATGCAGATCTTCTGCACCGACCGGGAGGACGCCGTCCCCATCGACACCGACCCGGTGCCCCAGGTGGACAACATCCACCGGACCATGAAGAAAAAGGTGCTGGTGGGCCAGGTGGCCGTCGCCCTTCTGGTCCTCTGGTCCCTGTACCTGCAGCTGTCCCAGCTGTGGCGGGACCCGGTGGATTACCTCTCCGACGCCAGCCAGCTCTTTACCATCCTCCTCTGGCTGCTGCTCCTGCTGATGACGATCTGGGAGCTGATCTTCTACTTCCGCTGGGAGCGGCGGGCCAAGGAGGCGGCGGAACACGGCGTCTTTCTGCCGGTCCGGGCCCACCCCTGGCTCTCCTGGGCGGCAGTGGGCTTGGCCACTGTATTTCTGATCCTCTCCTTCTCGGCCAGCAGCAGCCACCTCCTGTTCCTGCTCTCCGCGGCGGTGGTTACGGCAGTCCCCACCCTCCTGGCCCGCTGGATGCTGGGGGCGCTGAAGCGCCGGGGCGTCTCCCGCTGGGTCAACCTGGCGGTGACCTGCGCCGCCATTTTTGTCCTGGTCATCGCGGGGACCGGCGTGATCGTGGCGGCCAGCCTCCGGGGCTGGCTCCCACTGGGGGAGGAGAGCCAGCCGGTGGGACAGTATGACTGGGACGGGCTGACCATGGACATCTACGACGACCCCCTCCCCCTGGAGGTGGAGGAACTGGTCCAGGTGGACGCCCGCTGGTCCAAGGAGGCCCGGCTCCAGAAGAGCCCCCTTCTGGCCTATGGGGACTACCGGCAGGACCTGCTGTTTACTGAGGAGATCCAGGGATATGAGCTCCGCTATGAGATCACCGACGTGAAGGTCCCGTTCCTCTACGATTTTGTTAAGGATGGGTTCATCCGCGACAACCAGGACGAAGTTCTGGAAAAGTACCTGATACCGGTGGACCCCGCCCCCTGGGAGGCGGAGGAGGTCTATCAGGTTTCCTGGAGGGACGGGGTTCTGGACGACAACTATCTGGTCTGCTGGGAGAAGCGCATCGTGGAAATCAAATTCTACTGGACGCCCACCCGAGAACAAATCCAAATTGCGGCGGAGCGGCTGAGGCCGGGGCTGTAGCGCGTAGCCGCCCATCCTCTGTTTCAGCAGAGGATGGGCGGCATGTATTTTAGAGGAGGTAAGCGGTCACGCCGCCGGTTTCAGCTTCAGAAGTTTCCGCAGCAGCTTCTCCCGATCCCGGTTGAGCTTACCAAGGGTATAGGTCAGGCCCGCGGCCAGCAGCACCAGGGCCAGACGCTCCGGGGCGGGAAAGCCCAGAAGCTGAAACAGGGGGACGCTGAGGATGGACACCAGCACCATGGCCAGGGACAGCATCCCGCCCAGCCGCACCAGCAGGCCCAGGGTGGAGATGGACTGGAAGTAGCGCTCCCACTTGTCCTCGTTCATGCGGCTCCACCTTCCTTTTACAAATAGGAATGCCAGGAACAGCGCCAGAAATACCAGCCCCGCCAGGGAGATGAGCAGGCAGGACAGCACGGCGAAGCCGATCAGCCGGCCGATGGAGAACAGGCCGCCCTCCTGCCCCTGGATCAGATACCAGCCCAGCAGGGCCAGGGCGGCCGCCCCGGACGGCAGGGCCAGGACCAGGTACAGGCGCTTGCCGTCCGCCGCGAACCGGGAGAAGTGCTGGACGGCCCAGCTCAGAGGGGTGAGGGCCAGCAGAGGGGCCCAGGCGGAGTCCCCCTGGAGCAGGCAGGCCGCCGCCATCAGCAGGGAGACGGTGACCAGGACAGAGCAGGACCGGACACGGGCGGCCCGTTCCAGTTCCCGGTCCCGCTCGTCCCGGATGAGCCCCAGATCTTGAAGGGTGCGCTGTTCGGTTCGTCTTGTTCGAGACATAGGAGACACCTCACTCAATTTATATTTTTTGGATATGGATGGGGTTACAGCTTTTTCTCATAGTGCAGTCCGCAAAACAGCTCCGACAGCAGGGAGATGAACCAGACCACCCCGGACACGATCAGCATGCCGCCCAGCACCAGCTGTCCCTCCGGGTTGCGCTGGTAGGCGATAGCTCCCACGGCGCACAGAGCGCATACCCCCAGCAGCGTGTACTGGACGATAGAGAAGGCGGTGCTCTTGGTGCGCAGCTTCACCAGAATGTTCCGCTCGTCCAGCTCATCCACTCTATCCTGGAAGGAGAGGCGCTTGTCAAAGCTGCGCAGAAGCAGCCCGGGGCCGAGAAGCAGACTGAGCACACAAAACACCACCGACTTGGGCTCAATGTTCCCCCTCACCAGAAAGAGCACAATAAAAGCCGCGCCCAGTAAGGTGAAGAACAGCCCCGCGGCAAAGTTCTTCTTATGATAGATCTTCATACTTCTGATCCTCCAGTTTCAGGTTTTCCTCCAGGCAGCACAGGTCCTCCACCGCTACCCCAAACACCAGCGCCAGGCGGTAGGCCAGCATGAGGGAGGGGCTGTACTGCTCCTTTTCCAGTGAAATGATGGTGCGGGAGGAGACGTGGACCAGATCGGCCAGCTGCTGCTGGGTCATGCCGGCCGCCGTCCGAAGCTCCTTCACCCGGGTCTTCAAGCCACATCCCACCTCTCTTGTTCCATTGAATGTGAAGTTGGCTTCATGTGAAGTACACTTCATATTATAGACAGGATCACCGGCTTGTCAAGGGGGAGCGGGATAATTTTTATAGAGAAGCGGGAAAAAGCTCCAGGGCCGGCCCGGCGCCGGTTCCGAAACAGGTGAGAATCCGATGATAACTGTCTGAGAAAAATTAGCAATATAGCTAAAACTGTGCGAAAGGAACGCCGCAGCAGGTCCGATTTATTTGTTTAAAATAAATTCATAAAGTGCCTATTGACATTCCTTAGGGCGGGTGGTACAGTATATTTAGCACTCGGAGATAATGAGTGCTAAAACATTCAAATCAATCAGGAGGTGAGGGCATGGAGCTGACCAACCGGAAAAAGAGAATCCTGCGGGCCATCGTGGAGATCTATATCGCCACTGCCGAGCCGGTGGGGTCCAAAGCCGTGGCCGAGCAGGCCGGGCTGGACATCTCCTCCGCCACCATCCGAAATGAGATGGCCGACTTGACCGAGATGGGCTATCTGGAACAGCCCCACACCTCGGCCGGCCGGATTCCCTCCCCTCTGGGCTACCGGCTGTACGTCAACGAGCTCATGGGCGAGCACCGGCTGACCATGCAGGAGACTCAGCGCATCAACGACGCGCTGAACGTGAAGATGGAGGAGCTGGACCGGGTCATTGACCGGGCGGGCAAGGTGCTCTCCCAGATCAGCGACTACCCCGTCTTTACCGCCGCCGCCCCCAAGAAGCGGGTGACGGTGAAGCGGTACGACCTGCTGATGGTGGAGGAGAACGCCTTCATCGCCGTGGTGATGACGGACAGCAGCGTGGTGAAGAACAAGCTGATCCGCATGCCCGACCAGGTGTCGGACCCCCAGCTGCAGATGCTGTCCACCGTGCTGAACAACGCCTTTGTGGGGCTGACTCAGGAGGAGATGGAGGACACCCTGGACAAGATGGAGACCCGCTCCGCCCCCGGGGCCTTTGCCCTGATCTCCCTGGTGGTCCAGTTCGCCATGGAGGTCCTGAGCGAGCAGTCCAGCCAGAGCGTCCACACCCTGGGCATCACCCATCTGCTGGAGCACCCGGAGTACAGAAGCCTGGACAAGGCGAAGCCTCTGATGAACTATCTGGCGGAGGAGCACGAGTCCTCCAAGCTGCCGGTGACCCTCCAGGAGGGGCAGAACATGAATATCCTCATCGGGCCGGAGAATGTGAGCGAGGCCCTGAAGGACACCAGCGTGGTCATGGCAAGCTATGACATTGGAGATAATATGCGGGGCGTCATCGGTGTGGTCGGGCCCACCCGAATGGATTACGCCAAGGTAACGGCCCGCCTGTCCTACTTCGCCGACAGCCTCACCCGGATGTTCGGCAAGGGCGAGCTTCCCCCCGGCGACGGGGACGGCGGCGGACAGGATAAGGAATAGGAGGAGCAAGCTGATTTATGAGCAAGAAAGACAAGAAGCCGGAGGAGACCGTGGAGCAGGTCCCGACCGAGCCCCAGCAGCCGGAGGAAGTTCCGGAGGAGGCCGCGCCCCAGGAGACCCAGGCCGGCCAGAGCCAGGCGGAGACCCCCGACCCCCTGCTGACCGAGCTGGAGTCCCTGAAAAACCAGGTGGCCCAGCAGGAGGACAAATTCCTCCGCCTGGCCGCTGAGTACGACAACTACCGCCGGCGCACCGCCAAGGAGAAGGAGTCCATCTGGAGCGAGGCAAAGGCCGACGCAGCCGTGGCCTTCCTCCCGGTGTACGACAACCTGGAGCGGGCCCTGAAACAGGAGACCGCCGACGAGGCCTATAAGAAGGGCGTGGAGATGACCATGAACCAGCTCAAGTCCGTGCTGGAGAAGCTGGGCATCACCGAGATCGACGCCCTGGGAAAACCCTTTGACCCCGCCCTGCACAACGCGGTCATGCATGTGGAGGACGAGAATTTTGGCGAGAACACTGTGGCCGAGGTCTTTCAGGCCGGCTTCATGCTGGGCGAGAAGGTCATCCGGTTCGCCATGGTGAAGGTCGCCAACTGATGTGATTCGTTCCACGAAGGAGGCTGACATGAAGCACCCCTGTCACAATCGAAAGCACGGCGTGCTGCGGCGCCTGAATCCCCTGACCATGGGGCTGTGCTTTTCCGCCGGTCTGCTGTTCGCCTTCTCCTTTGTGTTCTATTTTCTCTCATGGATTCCACTTTAACTTTGTAACATAAAATTTCATTCATATTGGAGGAACAAGATTATGTCTAAGATTATTGGTATCGACTTAGGTACAACAAATAGCTGTGTGGCCGTCATGGAGGGCGGCGATCCCGTAGTTATCCCCAACGCGGAGGGCAACCGCACCACCCCGTCCGTGGTGGCCTTCTCCAAGGACGGCGAGCGTCTGGTGGGCCAGGTGGCCAAGCGCCAGGCCATCACCAACCCCGACCGGACCGTCATCTCCATCAAGCGTGAGATGGGCTCCGACTACAAGGTGACCATCGACGGCAAGAAGTACACCCCCCAGGAGATCAGCGCCATGATCCTGCAGAAGCTGAAGGCGGACGCCGAGGCCTATCTGGGCGAGAAGGTCACCGAGGCGGTCATCACCGTCCCCGCCTACTTCACCGACTCCCAGCGCCAGGCCACCAAGGACGCGGGCAAGATCGCCGGCCTGGACGTGAAGCGGATCATCAACGAGCCCACCGCCGCCGCTCTGGCCTATGGCGTGGACAAGGAGAGCGCCCAGAAGGTCATGGTGTATGACCTGGGCGGCGGCACCTTCGATGTGTCCATCCTGGACATCGACGACGGCGTCATCGAGGTGCTGGCCACCGCCGGCAACAACCGCCTGGGCGGCGACGACTTCGACAAGTGCGTCATGGACTGGATGGCCGCCGAGTTCAAGAAGACTGAGGGCATCGACCTCACCGGCGACAAGGTGGCCATGCAGCGCCTGAAGGAGGCCGCCGAGAAGGCCAAGATCGAGCTGTCCGGCGTCACCTCCACCAGCATCAACCTGCCCTATATCACCGCCGACGCCACCGGCCCCAAGCACCTGGATCTGACCCTCACCCGGGCCAAGTTCAATGAGCTGACCCACCACCTGGTGGAGGCCACCAGCGGCCCCGTGAAGCAGGCCATGAGCGATGCCGGCCTCACCGGCAGCGATATCTCCAAGGTCCTGATGGTGGGCGGCTCCAGCCGTATCCCCGCCGTTCAGGACGAGGTGAAGAAGCTCACCGGCAAGGAGGGCTTCAAGGGCATCAACCCCGACGAGTGCGTGGCTATCGGCGCGGCCCTCCAGGGCGGCGTGTTCACCGGCGACGTGAAGGACCTGCTGCTGCTGGACGTCACCCCCCTGTCCCTGGGCATCGAGACCATGGGCGGCGTGATGACCAAGCTCATCGAGCGCAACACCACCATCCCCGTGAAGAAGAGCCAGATCTTCACCACCGCCGCCGACAACCAGACCTCCGTGGAGGTCCACGTGCTCCAGGGCGAGCGTGAGATGGCCCAGTACAACAAGACCCTGGGCCGCTTCAACCTGGACGGCATTGCCCCCGCCCGCCGCGGCGTGCCTCAGATCGAGGTCACCTTCGACATCGACGCCAACGGCATCGTAAACGTGTCCGCCAAGGACCTGGGCACCGGCAAGGAGCAGCACATCACCATCACCTCCTCCACCAACATGTCCAAGGAGGACATCGACAAGGCCGTCAAGGAGGCCGAGCAGTTCGCCGCCGAGGACAAGAAGCAGCGCGAGGCCGCCGATGTGCGCAACCAGGCTGACCAGATGGTCTTCCAGACTGAGAAGACTCTGGAGGAGATGGGCGGCAAGATCGATGCCGCTGACCGCAGCAATGTAGAGTCCGCTCTGGGCAAGCTGAAGGAGACCCTGAAGGGCAATGACACCGAGGCCATCAAGAGCGCCACCGAGGAGCTCACCAAGGCCTTCTACGCCGTCAGCGAGAAGCTCTACCAGCAGAACGGCCAGCAGGCCGGCGGCCCCGACATGGGCGGCCAGGCCGGCGGAAACGACGGCGGCCCCGACGTGGTGGACGCGGACTACACCGTGGTGGACGACGACAATAAATAATGCAGAATGCAGAAATGCAGAATGCAGGAATGAATCGCATCGGAAGGATGCAGGAAGTGCTGAGCGAATGGCAGCCGCTGTTCGCTCGCCTTCCATGTCGTGCAGAAATTGGAGACGTACCCTCCATTCTGCATTCTGCATTCTGAATTTTGCATTCAATTCACCGGAGGTGAATTGGATCTATGCCAGAACAGAAACGTGATTACTATGAAGTCCTGGGCGTCAGCAAGGGCGCTTCGGACGATGAGATCAAGAAGGCCTACCGGAAGCTGGCCAAAAAGTACCATCCGGACATGAACCCCGGGGACAAGGAGGCGGAGGCCAAGTTCAAAGAGGTGAACGAGGCGTACAGCATCCTGTCCGACTCGGAGAAGCGGGCCCGCTATGACCAGTTCGGCCATGCGGGTGTGGACCCCAATTACGGGGCAGGCGGCCCGGGCGGCGGCTTCGGCGGCTTCGACATGGGGGACATCGACCTGGGCGACATCTTCGGGTCCTTCTTCGGCGGCGGCTTCGGCGGGTTTGGCGGGAGCGCCTCCTCCCGCCGGAACGGCCCCCAGAAAGGAGAGAGCCTGCGGGCCAGTCTGACCATCTCCTTCGAAGAGGCGGCCTTCGGCTGTGAGAAGGAGATCAACCTGAACCGCACTGAGGAGTGCGAGGCCTGCCACGGCTCCGGCGCGGAGCCGGGCACTACGGCGGAGACCTGTCCCGACTGCCGGGGCACCGGCGTGGTCCGGGTGCAGCAGCGCACCGGCGGCTTTGCCTTCTCCAGCACCGCCCCCTGCTCCCGCTGTCGGGGGACGGGCAAGATCATCCACACCCCCTGCAAGGCCTGCGGCGGCAGCGGCAGCGTGAAAAAGACCAAGCGGGTCACGGTCAGCATCCCCGCCGGCATCGACGACGGCCAGGCCATCTCCCTGCGGGGCCAGGGCAATGCCGGGAAGAACGGCGGCCCCGCCGGCGACCTGATCGTGGCGGTCCATGTCAAGCCCCATCCCCAGTTCCACCGGGACGGCACCACGGTGCTCTATGAGCAGCCGGTGACCTTCTACCAGGCGGTGATGGGGGCCGAGCTGGAGATCCCCACCATCGACGGCAAGGTGAAATACAATCTGCCTGCCGGGACCCAGACCGGGACCACCTTCCGCCTGCGGGGGAAGGGGATCCCGGAGCTGCGAGGCCGGGGCCGGGGCGACCAGTACGTCACCGTCCGGGTCCAGGTCCCCACCTCCCTCAACGGGGAGCAGAAGGAGGCCCTGCGGGCCTTCGCTGAGGCCATGGGCGAGGACGTTCCCGAGGAAAGTGGACTGAAGGGCTTTTTTGACAAGCATAAAAAGCGAAAGTAATGGAAAAACGGCGGTCTGGGCGGTGAAGGTCCGGGCCGCCGTTTTGTGAATAAAGAAAGAACCTTTTGAAAACAAACGGTCCGCCGCATTGACGGATTTGGTTTTCTACCCTATAATAGTGCCTCACTAGAACCATTTGATTGAACGGGAAGTAGAAAGGAGGTCATCCATATGAGACGAAGGCTTTTTTCCCTGTGTATCGGCGCCTGCGTCGTCGCCATGGCCGCATGCGGAATCCCAGCGGGGGGAACCTCCGATTCTGTGACGGGCGGGGGCGTGTCCTCTTCGCCTCCGGTGCAGTCTGAGTCGGGCTCAGACGGGGGAAGCGAGGAGAAGGCAGCCTCTGTTACGATCTATGTGGGGACAGATGGGGAATATGCGGAATTCCCCGTAGAGTATACAGGAGAGCGCCTGGAGACAGGTCAGGTTCCAGTGACTGAAGTGCTCTCTGCCATGGCAAAAATCACCGGATGGAATCTGGATTTGGCCGATCAGATTTACTCCGGCAAGGGCGGAATCACGGTTACCTTTGCGGATACGTGCACACTGCTGACCGCCGATGTGTCGGAGGAGGGGAACCAGTCGGAAACCGCGCAGCGGGATCAGCTGGTGCTGGACAGCGTCAAAAAGACCCTTCAGTGCTGGGCTGTCGATCCTGACTTGGGAGATCCGGATTCTGTGGCCGTGTGGTTCTGCGGACCCGACGGCGGCGACCTGGTTCTGGCCGGGACCGGGATCACACTCTCCAGCACGGAACCATACACCAAGTTTCCTTCCGCTTAAACGCTGGTAGACCAAGCCGGTCTACCAAATGTCTACCAGGTCTACCGCCGGGAAGCCTTGCGCGCCAAGGGTTTCCGGCGGTTTCTTTTTGCTGTTTTTGGGAGGCGGTCTACCAGATGTCTACCAAGGTAATTTTTTGAGGGAGAAACCCGCGGATTTCTCCTTCTTTTTTGCGTTTTGAGCACGTTTTGGAGCATGCAAGGGGCGTTATGCTGTCATAGTTGGAGGAAAATCCCTTTTTCTTCTAGTTTGAGGGAGCTTCTTCCTTGTTTT
>NZ_JACJJE010000026.1 GCF_016899775.1 Pseudoflavonifractor capillosus | reverse complement strand
AGATGTGTATAAGAGACAGTAGTCAGCCCCCGCCGCCTGGGCGCGGAGAGCCTGCTCCACCGTCTGGGCGGACACCCCTAAGATCTTGTCCGGGCCGATCTTCTCCCGCACCTGACCGGCCTCCATGTCGTGCTGACCCACGTGGACCCCGTCGGCGTTCACCGCCACGGCCAGCTCCACATCGTCGTTGATGAGGAAGGGGACGCCGTACCGGCGGCACAGGGCCTGGAGTTCCAGGGCCTCCGCCTGGAAGGTGTCCTCGTCCAGGTGCTTCTCCCGCAGCTGGATCATGGTGGCGCCCCCCTTCAGGGACTCCTCTACCTGCCAGGCCAGGGTCTTGTCCCCCAGCCAGGCCCGGTCGGTGACCGCATACAGGAGCAGGTCCCTCTTATCGCACCTCATACTTGGCCCCCTTGTCCAGCGCCGCCCCGTCCATATGGAAGATGGCGTCGATGATCCGGCTGCGGTAGGTGGAGTTGCCGTCGGCGGGCTGCATATTGCTCCAGCCGATCTCACCGGCCAGGCCCATAGAGGCCACGGCGGCGGCCGCCGCCTCCAGGGGGCGGTCCGGGTTGGCAACTACGTAAGCGGCGGTGAGGCCGGAGAGCTGGCAGCCGGTGCCGGTGATCTTCCCCATCTCTGGGCGGCCGTTGCGGATGACGTAGCAGGTCTTCTCATCGGCTACCAGGTCGATAGCTCCGGTGATGGCCACCACGGCGTTCAGACGGGCGGCCATGGACTTGGCGAAGGCCACCGACGCGTCCAGGGTGTCCTCGGTCACCGCGTCGGCCACATCCGCGTCCACCCCCTTGGTGGTGCCGGAGCCGGCGGCCAGGGTCTTGATCTCCGAGATGTTGCCCCGGACCACGGTGAACTTGACCTCCTCCAGCAGCTTGAGGGCGGTCTGGGTGCGCAGAGCGCTGGCTCCCGCTCCTACCGGGTCCAGCACCACCGGGTGGCCCAGCTCATTGGCCTTTTTCCCAGCGGCAAACATGGAGGGGATGGTGTTCTGGTTCAGGGTGCCGATGTTGATGTTCAGCCCCCCGCAGATGGAGGTGATGTCCTCCACGTCCTGGATGTCGTCGGACATGATGGGACTGCCTCCGCAGGCCAGCAGTACGTTGGCCACGTCGTTGACAGTGACATAGTTGGTGATGTTGTGGACCAGGGGAGTGGTCTCCCGCACGCGGTCCAGACAGGTTCCGAGCATAGTTAGGTTCCTCCTTGCAATAAAAATACCGCGGGCCTGCCGTCACGAGGAAAGACAGTCCCGCGGTATGAAAAACCGGTTCTATGATCTCCCTACGTTGGCATTACCCAAATCAGGTCACAGGTCGAAGCGCACAGCTTCCTCTCAGCCCGTTTGCGAGCTCCCTTTTTGTTGATGGCCGCAGCCTGCGGTCAGGTGCATTATAGCGCAAGATTAGTTAAATTGCAAGAACTCTTTCTTCCCTGTAGGGGCGCACACTGGGCCGCCCGCCGTGTCTCTGTTCATTGGGGGGAGATTTCACCGCCTGTTTTTCTCTGGCCTTCCCCCTGGGGGGAAGGTGGCCCGAAGGGCCGGATGAGGGGGCAGTCCAAGGAACAAGCATCGTTAGAAAAACTCTGTAGGGCGGGGGCCTGCCCCGCCGCCTCTGTCCATTCCTTTCCGGGAATGCGGAGAGGATTTCGCCGCTGCTGCGGCGAGTTACTTTGCCCATGGCGGCAAAGTAACCAAAACGCCACCGGGGACGGCTCAGGATGGACACTGCGTGTCCATATTCGCCTTTCCCCGGACCCCGTTTACGAGGGTTACCCCTTTGGGTGGGCAATACCCTTCCGGCGCGCAAAATTTGAGTGGCTTTCCGCGATTCCCGCCGGTCCACTGGGCCCTGGGTTTGCAAAAATTTCCACTGGTGCGGTTCAGCTTCCGCGCCTGGGTTTCCGAACTAATGTGGCTGGGTGAGTATCGCCGTAGGGGCGGCTATCAGCCGCCCGCAACCCCTCCCGCCGGGCCGCTGGGGCCCTGAGTCTGTAAAAACTGCCGCTGGTGCGGTTCCACACCTGCACTTGGGTCGGCCGAGCAGGTGGCGGCTGGTGCTGGGCTGTAGGGCGCGGCCTCCTGGACGCGCCGCGTATATCTGCGGGCCGGCCGGTGTCCGGCCCCTACGATAAAAACGGACGGTTTCCGGATTCGCCGTAGGGGCGGGTCCTAGACCCGCCCGTCCTGGGTTTTAAATATGCCCTCGTTAAACCGTAGAGGCGGCACACTGGGCCGCCCGCCCAATCAGTCTCGTCCGCCACGGTTTCGCCGTGTCCCCTACCACTTTGTCTTTTTCCCCTGACAGGGGAAATCGTCCTTCTCCGAAGGGAAAAGGATTGCGGGCGGTCTATATGACCGCCCGCAGAGCTGTTCTATGGGATTGAGATACGGATGTTTCATGGAGCACCGTAACGCAGGGGAAGAGGCGAAACGCAGTTTCGCACAAAGTTCTTTTGCCTACTTTTCTTTCAAGAAAAGTAGGTCAGCGCAGCACTGCGCCGCAGTCCTGTTCCAGGGTCTCCAGGATAGACTTCACGTCGGCGTCCGCCTCTTCGGCAGTGAGGCTGCGGTCGTCGGCGCGGAGGGTGAGGCTGAAGGCCACCGACTTCTTGCCCTCGGGGATGTTGGCGCCCCGGTAGATGTCGAAGAGCTCCACCTCTTTCAGCAGGCCTCGGGCCCCCTTGCGGATGGCCGCCTCCAGCTGTCCCACGGTGACCGCCTCATCGCACACCACGGCGATGTCACGGGTGACGGCGGGGAACTTGGGCAGGGGCACGTACTGGGGATCGGCCCCCTTGTTGGCGTACAGGGCGGGGAAGGACAGCTCGGCGCAGTAGAGCTCGGCGTCCACGTCGTAGTTCTGAGCCACCAGGGGGTGGATCTGGCCCAGCACGCCCACCTCCTGGCCGTTCACCAGCACCCGGGCGCAGCGGCCGGGGTGGTAGGAGGGGTTGTCCTTCACGGCCTCGAAGGTTACGTTCTCCGCCCGGATGGAGGAGAGCAGGTCCTCCACAGCGCCCTTCAGGATGAAGAAGTCCATGCCGTCCCCGTAGGCGCCCATGGAGAGCACCTTGGGCTCGTCGGCCATGCCGTCCTCACGCTCGAAGTACACCCGGCCCAGCTCGTAGAGCCGCACCGCCTGGTTGCGGTAGTTGTAGTTGCGGGACAGGATCTCCAGCATGGAAGGGAGCACCGTGGTGCGCATGATGGAGGTGTCCTCGCCCAGGGGGTTCATGATCTTCATGGACTTCCGGCGGGGGTCGTCCTTGGCCCAGCGGATCTTGTCGTAGTAGGTGGGGGAGATGAAGGAGTAGGTGATGATCTCGTCATAGCCCAGGGACCGGCAGGTCTGGCCCAGGGTGCGCTCCACCTCCTGCTCGGGAGAGTAGCCGCCCCGGGTGGTCTGCCCCCGCATGAGGGTGACGGGGATGTTGTTGTAGCCGTAGAACCGGGCTACCTCCTCGGCCAGGTCGGCGATGCCCTCCACATCAGCCCGCCAAGAGGGGATGACCACGTGGGCGGGGCCGTCGGGGCAGTCCTGGTTTTCAGTGAAGATACCCACACGGGCCAGGTACTTGTACTGCGCCACAGCGGGGATATCGGTTCCCAAGAGGGCGTTTACCCGGTCCGGGTTCATGGTGATGGTGCGGGGCTGGGGTACATAGTTGAGGATGTCGATGACCCCGTCCAGTACCTCGCCGGCCCCCAGCAGCTCTACCAGCTCACAGGCCCGGTTGACGGCGGGGAGGGTGTTCAGGGGGTCCAGGCCCTTCTCGTACTTGGCGCTGGCCTCGGTGCGCATGCCCAGAGCCAGGGCGGTGCGGCGGATGGTGGTGCCGTCGAAGTTGGCGGACTCGAACACCACGTCGGTGGTGTCGGCGACGATCTCGCTGTTCAGGCCGCCCATGATGCCGGCCAGGCCTACTGCCCGGTCCTCGTCGGCGATGACCAGCATGTTGGAGTTGAGCTTGCGCACATTGCCGTCCAGAGTGGTGAGCTCCTCGCCCTCCTCGGCCCGGCGGACAATGATATGTCCGCCCTGCACATAGCGGTAGTCAAAGGCGTGCATGGGCTGGCCGTACTCCAACATGACATAGTTGGTGATGTCCACGATGTTGTTGATGGGCCGCACCCCCATGGCGCGCAGCCGCTCCCGCATCCACTTGGGGGAGGGGCCGATCTTCACGTTGCGCACCATCCGGGCGGTGTACCGGGGACACAGGTCGCTGGCGGGGGTCTCCACATCCAGCAGCTCCACCAGACTGCCCGCGCCGCCGCCCTTTACTTCGGGCTCGTGGAGGGTGAGAGGGACGTCGTAAGTGGCCGCCGCCTCCCGGGCCAGACCGATGACGGACAGACAGTCGGGGCGGTTGGGAGTGATCTCAAACTCCACCACGTGGTCGTCGGCGCCGATGACGCTCTTGATGTCGTCGCCGGGTTTCACGCCCTCCTCCTGGAGGACGAAGATGCCGTCGGGAATGCAGTGGGGGAACTCGGCCTGCTGGGCGTGGAGGTCCTCCAGGGTGCAGATGATATTGGACTTGGTGTTGTAAGCCACCAGATCCCCGGCATGGATGTTGGAGCAGACGCTCTCCATCTGAGTGGTGGAGCCGCCCAAATCCAGGATCACCTGATAGCGGCCGCAGTCCACAGTCCCGCACTCGGTCACCTGGGCGCACACCACGGGGCCGAACACCTTATCCCCGGCCTTGATGTCGGCGGGGATGGAGGGCTTCTCCGGGTCCAGAGGCTTATAGTCGTTCAGCAGGGCGGCGGGGGCGATGACCGCGTAGGGAAAATCCCGCTCGTCCAGGTTCAGCTCCTTCAGGGAGCACAGCATGCCGTTGGACACCTCACCCCGGAGCTTGCCCTTCTCGATCTTCTTGCCCCCGGGGAGGGTGGACTTGTGCAGGGCCACGGGGACCAGATCCCCCTCGTGGATGTTCCAGGCGCCGGTGACGATTTGGACAGGCTCATCCTTGCCCACGTCCAGCTGGCAGATCCACATGTGGTCGGAATTGGGGTGGCGGACCATGGAGACGATCCTGCCCGCTACCACGTTGGAGATCTCCTCCCCCAGGTCGTGGGTGAGCTCCACCTTGGAGCCGGACAGGGTCATGGCCTCGGCAAATTCTTTGTCATTGGCGTCCACAGAGACGAACTCCTGGAGCCATTTGCGAGATAAGTTCATATATGAAAACTCCCTTACATCAGGTTTTGTAGGGGCCGCTGTCCCCAGCGGCCCGCTGGATACAGCAGGCGGACACCGCCGGGCCGATGAGGGCATCGGCCCCTACGGTTCTGAGGCGCAGCCTCAGAACTGCTCCAGGAACCGCACGTCGTTCTCGAAGATGAGGCGCAGGTCGGCGATCTTGAACCGGCGCATGGCGGTGCGCTCCAGGCCGATGCCGAAGGCCCAGCCGGACCAGACCTCCGGGTCGATGCCCGACATCTTCAGCACCTTGGGGTGGATCATGCCGGCGCCCAGCATCTCGATCCAGCCCTCGCCCTTACAGGTGGGGCAGCCCACGCCGCCGCACTTGTGGCACTGGACGTCCATCTCGCAGGAGGGCTCGGTAAAGGGGAAGTGGTGGGGGCGGAACCGTGTCTTGGTGCCCTTGCCGTAGAGCTGCTCCACCACCGTGTTCAGGGTGCCCTTCAGGTCGGCCATGGTCACGTTCTTGTCGATGACCATGCCCTCCACCTGGTGGAACATGGGGGAGTGGGTGGCGTCCACCTCGTCCTTGCGGTACACCCGGCCGGGGGCGATGATGCGGATGGGCAGCTCCATGGTCTCCATGGCCCGCACCTGCATGGGGGAGGTCTGGCTGCGGAGCATCACCCGGCTGTCCTTGTCAAAGTAGAAGGTGTCCGACCAGTCCCGGGAGGGGTGGCCCTCCCCGGCGTTGAGCTTGTCGAAGTTGTACTCGGCCAGCTCCACCTCGGGGCCGTCCAGCACGGTGAAGCCCATGCCGATGAAGATATCCTTCAGCTCGTCCAGGGCCAGGTACATGGGGTGCTTGTGGCCCAGCTTGGGGGCTTTTCCAGGGATGGTCACGTCCACCGCCTCAGCCTCCAGGCGCGCCTCCAGGGCCTTGGCCTCCAGACGCTTGCCCTGTTCCTCAATGGCGCTCTCCAGGGCGGCGCGCACCTCGTTGGCCAGCTGGCCCATGGCGGGGCGCTCCTCAGGGGAGAGCTTGCCCATCATCTTCAAAACGGCGGTGAGCTCGCCCTTCTTGCCCAGGTACTGCACCCGGAGCCCGTCCAGCTCGGCGGCGGACTGGGCGTTCTCCATGGCCGAGAGGGCCTCGGCCCGGATTTTTGCTAACTGTTCTTTCATATCGTCTGCTCCTTTATTGGGTATAGGATTTTGAAACTGTTTTGTTCTTATTTCAGCGTGACGGCGGTGCCGCTGACCGTGACCATCAGCATCCCGTTGTCCGACCCCAGAACCTCATAGTCCATCTTGACGCCCACTACGGCATCGGCCCCCAGCCGGGCGGCCCGCTCCTCCAATTCCCGCAGGGCGGTCTCCCGGGCATCCACCAGTTCCTCCTCATAGCTGTTGGACCGCCCGCCAAAGAAATTGGTCAGCCCTGCGGCAAAATCCCGAATAAAATTGACGCCTGAAATCATTTCTCCAAAGACAACCCCCAGATAATCTTGAATCTGGCGGCCCTCTATGCTGTTTGTTGTTGTGATGATCATATCCATATCTTCTCCTTACCGTTAAAATTATGAAAAAAGCCCTCCGTCCCAACGATTTCTGGGACGAAAGGCCAGCCTTCCGCGGTACCACCCGCATTCGTATATTACCATACGCACTTGTCTCCGGATAACGGCGGAACACCCGTCCCCCTCTCAGGGGCCGCTCCTGGGCGAACCAAGCGGCACAGCTTAGGACGGCTTTCAGCCGGCGGCCGCCCCTCTCTGCAATCTGCAAACCCGCTATTTTCCCAATCTGCGCATTTATGCTGCCCATATTTATATCATACTCCGGCAGAAAATGCAAGTCTGAAATCCCGGCGGAAGGAGTGGTCGCTGGAGTTCACCGGTTTCAGAGGCAGAATCGGGCCGTGGAAGCCCGGGAGGGGAAACTGATCTGGGAGGAGGACCAGACCTCCGCTTTGACATTGATGGCGGACTTATAAAATTTAGCTGGGTGAGGTGGAAATGCACAGGTGCTTTTGGATAGGTGTGCTGAAAGAAAATTAAATTCCCACTAAAATAATAGGAAAATAATGATAGACAAAATCCGCCTCATATGGTACAATAGGGACGCTCTGGAGGACAGAGTGTCCCTGTTTTGGTTTGGGACAGGCTGATCCCGGGGAAACTGAACGAGTCAAGCGGCCTTCGGGCCGGGTGCCAATAGAGGAGGAACCAGTATGCTGGAGCTACAGCACATCAGCTATGAGGTAGAGCAGGACGGCGAGGACAAGGGCATCCTGCGGGACATCAACCTGAAAATCGGCGAGCGGTTTGTGGCCATTACCGGCCCCAACGGGGGCGGCAAGTCCACCCTGGCCAAGATCATCGCCGGCATCTATACCCCCACCACCGGGCGCATCCTGCTGGATGGGGAGGACATCACCGGGCTGGACATCACCCAGCGGGCCCACAAGGGCATCAGCTTCGCCTTCCAGCAGCCGGTGCGCTTCAAGGGCCTGACGGTGCGGGACCTGATCACCCTGGCCAGCGGCAAGGACATCGGCGTGTCCGAGGCCTGCGACTACCTCTCTGAGGTGGGCCTGTGCGCCAAGGACTACATCGACCGGGAGGTGGACGCCTCCCTGTCCGGCGGCGAGCTCAAGCGCATTGAGATCGCCATGATTATGGCCCGGGGAACAAAACTGTCCGTCTTTGACGAGCCGGAGGCGGGCATCGACCTGTGGTCCTTCTCCAACCTGATCCAGGTGTTCGAGCACCTCCACGAGAAGATCAACGGCTCCATCCTCATCATCTCCCACCAGGAGCGCATCCTGAACATCGCCGACCGGATCATCGTCCTGGCCGACGGCCGGGTGCAGAGCGACGGGGCGCGCAAGGACATCCTCCCCGGCCTGCTGGGGGAGACCGGCGGGGTGTGCAGCGCCCTGAGCGACAAGGTGAGATAAGCGGCAAGATAATTAGGAATTAGAAATTAGGAATGAGGAATTGATATGCCGCCTGCGGCGGCCAATTCCAATCGTCCGGCGGAGCCGGACACCATAATTCCTAATTCCTAACTCCTCATTCCTAATTCAGAAGGAGATAGAACCATGGATGCCATTCAAAAGAGCCTGCTGGAGCAGGTAGCAGAACTGCATGACGTGCCCGAAGGGGCCTACAATATCCGGGCCAACGGCAAGGCGGCCGCCCGAAACACCACCGCCCACATCGACATCGTGTCCAAGACGGACAAGGACGGCATTGACATCATCATCAAGCCCGGGACCAAAAACGAAAGCGTCCACATCCCCGTGGTTTTGAGCGAGAGCGGCCTCACCGAGACCGTGTACAACGACTTTTTCATCGGCGACGACTGCGACGTGACCATCGTGGCCGGGTGCGGCATCCACAACTGCGGGGTGCAGAACTCGGAGCACTCGGGCATCCACACCTTCCACGTGGGCAAGCGAGCCAAGGTGCGCTATGTGGAGCGGCACTACGGCGAGGGCGACGGCCGGGGCGAGAACATTATGAACCCCACCACCGTGGTGGAGATGGACGAGGACAGCTACATGGAGATGGAGACCACCCAGATCAAGGGGGTGGACTCCACCGTCCGCACCACCAACGCCAAGCTGGGGGACCGGGCCACCCTTATTATTAAGGAGAAGGTGATGACCCACGGTAAACAGCTGGCCAAGTCCGACTTCACCGTGGATCTGGACGGAGAGGACTGCCACACCAACGTGATCTCCCGCTCCGTGGCCCGGGAGGACTCCAAGCAGGTGTTCCTGGCCCGCATCAACGGCAACAACCGCTGCTACGGCCACTCCGAGTGCGACGCCATCATCATGGACCACGGTGTGGTGGCCGCCATCCCGGAGGTCACCGCCAACTGTGTGGACGCCAGCCTGGTCCACGAGGCGGCCATCGGCAAGATCGCCGGGGAGCAGCTCACCAAGCTGATGACCCTGGGGCTCACCGAGAAGGAGGCCGAGGAGCAGATCGTAAAGGGATTCCTGAAATAAATTTGTGCGCATATCAAACAGCGGCTGACATCTGAAACCAGGTGTCAGCCGCTGTTTTTCCGCTTACTTTAGGCCGTGTTTGAAAAATGTCAATATGCCCCAACGGCGGTTCTTTTTCCGCCATACTGCGTTGATTTTCCTTGCAATACACAAAGTATTGCCGCGTCAAATCGCCTTGTCTGGCGAAAAAATCCCTCGCCGTCGGGCACATTTCCAATTTTCAAACAAGGCCTAGGAGTTTTCTATAAACTGGGCGTCTCTCATCTCCAGAAGGACCTTTTCACCCAGGTATTCCATCACGCCGCCTTCCAGCGGGTTGGTGCTGAGGGTGTACAGAGGTCCCTGGACAGACACTGTGTCTCCCTCGGCCAGGGTGGACAGGTCCTCTCCGCTCAGATTGATTTTACAGAGGGGATTCTCTATGCCATCCACGGAACCTTGAACCCGGGCGATGCAGTATGCGGGCAGAGGGGCGCTAGCGGAGGCGTAGACCAGGGACAGAACCGAGGCGGACAGGGGGAAAGCGGAGCCTGTCACCTCTGCGGAGTCAAGGATAATCCAGCCCTGGTCGATGCTCTCAATGGAGCCATCGACCTGGATTCGCATTCCAGTTTCCAGATCCAGCAGGGCCTCCTGGTCCAGGGGGGCCGTCACGAAGTAGTCGGAGGAGTCCAGAAACTCCAGGGTACAGCCATCCTGGGACAGCTCAGACACAAAGGCAGAGATGGCAAAGCGATTTCCCACATACGTCTCGCTGGCCCGGACCTGGTTCGCCTGAACCTCCGAGAGAAAATCGGGATAGGAAAACGTCTCCGCCGGGCCACTGGTGCTTTCGCTTTCAGAGGCACCCCCACCGCCGCAGGCCGCCAGGGAGAGAGACAGGGCGAGGATGATCGAGATGGCATTGATGCGCTTCATAGCAGTTCCCTCCATTCAGTTCTTTCAAATTATTTTAAAGGTAACACATAAGTATTCAAATGTCAACATATGTGTTCAGAAAAGAAAAAGTTTTAGGGTACCCTGTTAACAGGGGTGATTCCATGAGCGAGATGCGGCTGGACCCAAAGATCGTGGGGGAAGTCATTGCAAAATACCGAATCAAAAAGGGCCTCACCCAGGAGGTACTGAGCGGCCTCTCCGACATTGGGCGGACCCATCTGAGCGCCATTGAGCGGGGAGAGCGGAAGCCCACCCTGGAGACGCTCTACCGAATCAGTCTGGCGCTGGACGTAAAAATGAGCGTTCTGGTGATGGAAATCGAAAAAGAATTGAATCAGCAGCAATAAAGCGGCAATCCGGAAAGAAAATCTTTGCGAATTGCCGCTTTTTTGTTGAAAATACTTGGGGAAGAAAAATAATGCGGTTCTTCGGCGCGGGCCGATAAGGACATCGGCCCCTGCGCGCATCGTTCCAGTTCCTGGAAGTGGAACACCTTGGGGATCTCGTCGATGATGGGAACGGGCGGCCCGGTGTGCCGCCCCTACGGCGGATATAGAAGCTGTTCCTTCTTTTCGTAGGGGCCGGACACTGGCTGGCCCGCTGAGGGGGTGCCATTTCGGAGCCCACCCTCATCCGCCTCGCTTTGCTCGGCACCTTCCCCCTCCAAGGGGGAAGGCTCGGGCGGCTGATAGCCGTCCCTACAGTGTATCCAGCACCAGTACCGTTGGTTCGGTCAAGCCAGGCGCGGAAGTTGAACCGCACCAACGGCAATTTTTGCAGCTCCAGGGCCCAGTGGCCCGGCGGAAATTTAGACTGTCACTCAGATTTTGCGCGCCGGAACTATTCTGTCTGTCCCAAGGGATACCCCCCGTAAAATGGGGGGCTGGGGGTAAGCGGTCCTATGGGCACGAAGTGCCCGTCGGCCGCGTCCCCCAGCGATCCTTTGGGTACTTTCCCATCGCTGGGAAAGTACCTCGCCGCCCGCAGGCGGCGAAATCCCCCCACAAAAAGGAAATCACCTTCTCAAATACTCCGGCGGCCGGTACTGGAGAGCCTCGGCCAGATGCTGAGGCTGGATGTCCTCCGAGCCGTCCAGGTCGGCGATGGTCCGGGCCACCCGGCGGATGCGGTCGTAGCTGCGGGCGGTGAGGCCCATGCGGGTGAAGGCCCCCTTGAGGATGGCCTGGCAGTCCTGATCCAGGGTGCAGCAGCGCTCCAGGCTCTCGGTCTCAATCTGGGCGTTGCACCGGCCGCCCTCCCGCTGTGTCTGGACGGCCCGGGCCTGGTCCACCCGTTCCTTGACGGCGGCGGAGGGCTCGGAGGGCTCCCGGCGGGAGAGCTCCTCAAACTCCAGGGCGGACACCTCCACAAACAGGTCGATGCGGTCCAGCAGGGGGCCGGACAGGCGGGAGAGGTACTTCTGCACGTCGGCCTCGGAGCACCGGCACCGGCCGGAGGGGTGGCCGTACCAGCCGCACCGGCAGGGGTTCATGGCGCACACCAGCATAAACCGGCTGGGGTAGGTCACCGACCCGGCAGCCCGGGAGATCTGCACCTGTCCATCCTCCAGGGGCTGGCGGAGGACCTCCAGCACGTCCTTCTGAAACTCGGGCAGCTCGTCCAGAAAGAGGACCCCGTTGTGGGCCAGGGAGATCTCCCCGGGACGGGGGCTGGCTCCGCCGCCCGACATGCCCACGGCGGAGATGCTGTGGTGGGGGGAGCGGAAGGGACGGCGGGTGATAAGGGGGCGCTCCGGGTCGGTGAGACCCAGCACCGAGTGGATCTGGGTCACCTCCAGGGCTTCCTCCCTGGTCATGTCCGGGAGGATGGAGGGCAGGCGCTTGGCCAGCATGGACTTGCCGGAGCCCGGCGGACCCACCATTAAAATATTGTGTCCCCCGGCGGCGGCAATCTCCAGAGCCCGCTTCACCGGCTCCTGGCCTTTCACCTGGGAGAAGTCGGGGCCGGGCAGGGGAACCACGGTCCCGTCCCAGGCGGGGGCGGGGGAGATGGGGGCCTCACCGGTGAGATGGCGCACCAGCTGCTGCACGTTGTTGACCGGATAGACCTCCAGCCCGCCGGCCAGAGTGGCCTCGGCGGCGTTCTGTTCCGGGACAAACAATTTATGCAGACCGGCGGCCTTGGCGGCCAGGGCCATGGACAGCATGCCGGCGCAGGGGCGCAGGCGGCCGGACAGGGACAACTCCCCCACAAAGGCGCAGTCCCGGTCCCGGAGGGCAAGCTGTCCTCCGGCGGCCAGCAGGCCCACCAGAATAGGCAGGTCGTACAGGGTGCCGATCTTCTTCACATGGGCGGGGGCCAGGTTGACGGTGATGCGGCTCACCGGAAAGGAGAAGCCGCAGTTTTTAATGGCGGAGCGCACCCGCTCCCGGGCCTCGTTCACCGCCGCGTCGGGGAGGCCCACCACCGTGAAAGCGGGCAGGCCGCTGGACAGATCGCACTCCACCGACACCGGGTAGCCGGTGATGCCGTGGAGCCCGAGAGAATGTACCGGATAGACCATTTGAATCGTCCTCCTAAAAGGAAGCGGAAAGAGTCCGGAGCCGCCGGGGGATATACCTGAACTTTTATGAAATCCCCGTGAAGAGAGCCCGGTCCCGCTGAAATTCCTGGAATGTGGGAGCTGCTTTTCCGTTTCATTGTAACCTTGTGCAAGAAACATTGCAATAGTATCGGGTATTTTTGTAAGGAGAACAAAGAAAAAGCGTAGAGAGTCAATTTACAAACCGCAAAAAAAGTGTTAAACTAACCATTGTTGATAAAACTGCCGGTCCAGTCTGCCCGGGACGGCGCTGTCCTCTTTCATTATAAGTAAATTCTTATGGGGATTATAACTAATTCAGACATGGGAATTTCCATGAAGAGACAGTAAAATAGGGCAGAGAGTTGTGGGGAGGACAGGCGTTTCAGCCTGAAATCCCTATCAAACTGAAAAAGGAAGAAAGTAGGGAACTCTATGGCAAGAAAGTTCAAAACCATGGACGGCAACAATGCTGCGGCATATGTCAGCTACGCCTTTACCGAGGTAGCCGGCATCTACCCCATCACCCCGTCCAGCCCCATGGCCGACTATGTGGACCAGTGGGCGGCCCAGGGCCAGAAGAACATCTTCGGCACCACCGTGAAGGTCATCGAGATGCAGTCTGAGGCCGGCGCCGCCGGTACCGTCCACGGCTCTCTGGCCGCGGGCGCTCTGACCACCACCTACACCGCCTCCCAGGGCCTGCTGCTGATGATCCCCAACATGTACAAGATCGCCGGCGAGCTGCTGCCCGGTGTCTTCCACGTGTCCGCCCGTACCGTGGCCGCCCAGTCTCTGAACATCTTCGGCGACCACTCCGACGTGATGGCCTGCCGCCAGACCGGCTTTGCCATGCTGGCCGAGGGCAACGTGCAGGAGGTCATGGACCTGGCTCCTGTGGCCCACCTGTCCGCCATCAAGGGCCGCGTCCCCTTCATCAACTTCTTTGACGGCTTCCGCACCTCCCACGAGATCCAGAAGGTCGCCATCTGGGACTACAAGGATCTGGCTGAGATGGTGGATATGGACGCCGTGGAGGCCTTCCGCAAGCGCGCGCTGAACCCCGAGCACCCCACCATGCGCGGCTCCCACGAGAACGGCGACATCTTCTTCCAGCACCGCGAGGCTGCCAACAAGTACTACGACGCGCTCCCCGAGATCGTGGAGGAGTACATGGGCAAGATCAACGCCAAGCTGGGCACCGACTATCAGCTGTTCAACTACTACGGCGCTCCCGACGCTGACCGGGTCATCATCGCCATGGGTTCCATCTGCGACGTGGCCGAGGAGGTCATTGACTATCTGAACGCCAAGGGAGAGAAGGTCGGCCTCATCAAGGTCCGCCTGTACCGCCCCTTCCGGGCCGACAAGCTCATCGCTGCCATCCCCGCCACCGCCAAGAAGATCGCGGTGCTGGACCGCACCAAGGAGCCCGGCGCTCAGGGCGATCCTCTCTATATGGATGTCATCACCGCTCTGGCCGGCGCCGGCATCACCGACAAGACCGTGGTGGGCGGCCGCTACGGCCTGGGCTCCAAGGATACGCCTCCCAAGAGCGTGTTCGCCGTGTATGAGAACCTCTCTCAGGACGCCCCCAAGAACCACTTCACCATCGGCATTGTGGACGACGTGACCAACACCTCCCTGGCGGAGAAGGACGACGCCCCCAACACCGCGGCCGAGGGCACCATCGAGGTCAAGTTCTGGGGCCTGGGCGGCGACGGCACCGTGGGCGCCAACAAGAACTCCATCAAGATCATCGGCGACCACACCGACAAGTACGTGCAGGCCTACTTCCAGTACGACTCCAAGAAGACCGGCGGCGTGACCATCAGCCACCTGCGCTTCGGCGACAAGCCCATCAAGAGCCCCTACTATATCAACAAGGCTGACTTCGTGGCCTGCCACGTGCCCAGCTATATCACCAAGAGCTTCCCCATCGTCCGGGACGTGAAGCCCGGCGGTACCTTCCTGATCAACTGCCAGTGGTCCTTCGAGGAGCTGGAGCACCACCTGGATGCCGCTTCCAAGCGCTACATCGCCAAGAACAACATCCAGCTCTACACCATCAACGCCATTGACCTGGCCATTGAGATCGGCATGGGCAAGCGCACCAACACCATCCTCCAGTCCGCCTTCTTCTCCCTGGCCAAGATCATGCCTGAGGCCGAGGCCATCCAGTACATGAAGGATGCGGCCACCCACTCCTACCTGAAGAAGGGCCAGGATATTGTGGACATGAACCACAAGGCCATTGACCTGGGCGCTACCGCCTACAAGAAGGTGGAGGTCCCCGCCTCCTGGGCTACCGCCGAGGACGGCAAGAAGGAGAGCGTGCTCACCGGCCCCGAGAAGCTGGTGAAGATGGTGGAGTCCATCCTGGACCCCGTGGACCGCATGGACGGCGACAGCCTGCCCGTGTCCGCCTTCGTGGACCACGTGGACGGCACCTTCGAGCTGGGCGCCTCCGCCTATGAGAAGCGCGGCGTGGCCGTGACCGTGCCCACCTGGGATTCCAGCAAGTGTATCCAGTGCAACCAGTGCTCCTTCGTCTGCCCCCACGCCACCATCCGTCCCTATGCTCTGACCGAGGAGGAGGCCAAGAACGCCCCCGAGGCGGCCAAGATCGTGGACGTGAAGGCCGGCAAGGGCAAGGGCGTGTACAAGTTCGCCATGGCTGTCAGCCCCCTGGACTGCATGGGCTGCGGCGTGTGCGCCAAGATCTGTCCCGCCGGCGCCCTGACCATGGTGCCTCAGGAGCAGGAGGCCGCCCAGCAGGACGTGTTCAACTACATGGTGGCCAATGTCACCACCAAGTCCGACGTGGCCGACATGACCGTGAAGGGCAGCCAGTTCAAGAAGCCTCTGCTGGAGTTCTCCGGCTCCTGCGCCGGCTGTGCCGAGACCGCTTACGCCCGTCTCATCACCCAGCTGTTCGGCGACCGGATGTATATCTCCAACGCCACCGGCTGTTCCTCCATCTGGGGCGGCCCGGCTGCTACTTCCCCCTACACCACCACCGCCGAGGGCAAGGGTCCCGCTTGGGCCAACTCCCTGTTTGAGGACAACGCCGAGCACGGCCTGGGCATGTATCTGGGCCAGAACGCCATCCGCAACCGGCTGGCCGACAAGACCCGCGCCCTGATCAATGTGGACTGGTGCACCGCCGAGATCAAGGAGGCCGGCCAGAAGTGGCTGGATACCATGAACGACGGCGCCGCCAACGGCGAGGCCACCAAGGCCTATGTGGCCGCTCTGGAGGCCGGTATCTGCACCGTGGACGAGCTCATCGCCAGCGGCGATCCCAAGTTCCAGGCCCACGGCCAGGAGCTGAAGGCTGCCGGCAAGCAGTTCTGCGACTGCGACGCCTGCAAGCTGGTGGCTGAGATCCTCCAGGAGAAGGAGTATCTGGCCAAGAAGTCCGTGTGGATCTTCGGCGGCGACGGCTGGGCCTACGACATCGGCTTCGGCGGCGTGGACCACGTGCTGGCCTCCGGTGAGGACGTGAACGTGTTCGTGTTCGACACCGAGGTGTACTCCAACACCGGCGGACAGGCCTCCAAGGCCTCCAACATCGGCCAGGTGGCTCAGTTCGCCGCCTCCGGTAAGGTCACTCCCAAGAAGAGCCTGGCGGAGATCGCCATGACCTACGGCTATGTGTACGTGGCTCAGGTAGCCATGGGCGCCAACATGAACCAGACTCTGAAGGCCATTGCCGAGGCAGAGGCCTATCACGGTCCCTCCCTCATCATCGGCTACGCCCCCTGTGAGATGCACTCCATCAAGGGCGGCATGACCAACTGCCAGAGCGAGATGAAGAAGGCCGTGGAGTGCGGCTACTGGAACCTGTTCCGGTTCAACCCCGCTCTGAAGGCCGAGGGCAAGAACCCCTTCACTCTGGACTCCAAGGCCCCCGCTGGCGGCTATCAGGAGTTCCTGATGAACGAGGCCCGCTACTCCAGCCTGACCCGCTCCTTCCCCGAGCGCGCCAAGGAGCTCTTCGCCGAGAACGAAGAGGCCGCCAAGGCCCGCTACGAGCATCTGACTCGTCTGGTGGAGCTGTACAAGTAATTAGAACGCATAAGGGCCCCGGGCATCTGCCCGGGGCCCGTTCTTTCTATAAAAAATTCCTGGAGCCAACTGGTTCCAGGAATTTTCTGTCTGTCACAAAATAAAATATTACCGCTCCCAGGGGGGCTTGGAGTTTTTTCGTCTGGTCCAGCTGGGGCGTGGCTCCGGCTGGACGTGTTCCTGCTCCCGAGGCTCGGCGTCGGGATTTGCCTTCCGCTCCTCCAGCAGATGCCGGGCAGCGGCTTGGGCCACCTCGTCATACCCGGAGAACAGGGAGCCGCCGGAGGCGATCTTCTCCAGCTTCTGGCTGCTGTATGCTGCGAAATCCAGTAGGAAAGCCTGGAAACGGGCCTGAAAATTGGCCTGCTGCCGCTGCTGTTCCCGCTCCACTTCAGCGCGCTGTTCTTCCCACCAGGCCTTCCGCTCTGAGATCCAAATGGCATTGGCGCAGAAGCGCAGGCAGCGGCACCGGTCGCAGACATACAGCTCGCCGGGGATACACTTCTCCTCCACGTCCTTATCCACCAGAAACTGAATGTTGCCCGTACGAAGGAACTCAGGCCCCAGGTACTGGAACATTCCGCCGCAGCTGCATTTGATTTCCTCCATGATGCCTCTGTCCTTTCCAAAACGATTGTGTTATCCCCGCTTCCGGCCCTTTGTGCCCTTCTTGGGAGCGGCGGGCTTGGCCCAGCCCGCCTTCCGCTTAGCGGGACCGGAGCGCCTGGAGGGTTCGGACTTCTCTGAGCGGGACGGCCGGCCGCCCATCGACTTTCGAGGCGCGGAGCGGTCCGGACGCCCTCCTCCCTCGCCGCCGTGGGGAGCGCCCCCCTTGTCCGGGCGGATGAGGCACCGCTTGCCGTAGCCGATCAGGTCCTCACGGTCCGTCTTGTGGAGGGCCTCCAGCACCAGCTTCCGGTTCTGGGGCTTGCGCCACTGCATGAGGGCCCGCTGGAGGGCCTTGTCGTGGGGCGTCTTGGGGACGAACACCGGCTTCATGGTCCGGGGGTCCAGGCCGGTGTACCACATGCAGGTGGCCAGGGTGCCCGGAGTGGGGTAGAAGTCCTGGACCTGCTCGGGCATGTGGCCCTGCTTGTTCAGCCACTCGGCCAGCTGCACCGCGTCCTCCAGGGTGCACCCCGGGTGGGAGGAGATCAGGTAGGGTACCAGATACTGGTCCTTGCCGTACCGGCGGTTGAGCTTGAAATACTTCTCCCGGAATTTCTCGTACACCTCAATGTGGGGCTTGCCCATGTAGTCCAGAGTGTGGGCCACGCAGTGCTCCGGGGCCACCTTCAGCTGGCCGGAGATGTGGTACTGGACCAAGTCGGTGAAAAACTCCCCGCTGGGGTCCTTCATCAGGTAGTCAAAGCGGATGCCCGAGCGGATAAAGACCTTCTTTACCTTGGGCAGCTCCCGCAGCTTCCGCAGGAGCATCATATAGTCGGTGTGGTCGGCGTTCAGGTTGGGGCAGGCCTCCGGGGCCAGACAGGCCCGGTTTTTACACAGACCGTGCTTGAGCTGCTTCTCACAGGAGGGGTGCCGGAAGGTGGCGGAGGGGCCGCCCACGTCGTGGATGTACCCCTTGAAGCCCGGGTGCTGGGTGAGGAGCTTCGCCTCCCGGAGGACGCTCTCGTGGCTGCGGGCGGAGATGACCCGCCCCTGGTGGAATGCCAGGGAGCAGAAGTTGCAGGCCCCGAAGCAGCCCCGGTTGTGGGTGATGGAGAAGCGCACCTCCTCAATGGCGGGCACGCCCCCCATGTCGTCGTACATGGGGTGGGGCTCCCGCACATAGGGGAGCTCGGCCACCCGGTCCATCTCCTGGGTGGTGAGGGGCATGGCCGGGGGATTGGCCAGCAGCAGGTCCCGGCCGTGGCGCTGGAGGATGGCCTTGCCCACGAAGGGGTCATGCTCGTTATATTCGATCATGTTGGCCCGGGCGTAGTCCTCCTTGCTGGAGGACACCTGCTCGAAGGAGGGGACCTCCACCTTGGGGTAGGCGCACACCCCCGGGTCCCGGATGGACACGCAGGTGCCCCGCACGTCGGTGATCTCCTCCACCGGGGTGCCGGAGGCCAGGCGGGAGACGATCTCCACCGAGGCCTTCTCCCCCATGCCGTAGGTGAGGATGTCCGCCTGGGCGTCAAAGAGGATGGACCGGCGCACCTTGTCCTCCCAGTAGTCGTAATGGGCAAACCGCCGCAGGGAGGCCTCCAGGCCGCCGATGATGACGGGAATGTCCCCGAACACCTCCCGCACCCGGTTGGCGTACACCACGGTGGCGTGGTCGGGGCGCAGGCCTGCCTTTCGGCCAGGGGAGTAGGCGTCGTCGTGGCGGCGCTTTTTGGCGGCGGTGTAGTGGGCCACCATGGAGTCTAGGTTGCCCGCGGAGATCATTACCGCCAGGCGCGGACGGCCCAGGGCGATGAAGGACTCCGGGGTGCGCCAGTCGGGCTGGGCCAGGATGGCCACCCGGTAGCCCTCCGCCTCCAGCACCCGGCCGATGATGGTGGGGCCGAAGGAGGGGTGGTCCACATAGGCGTCCCCGGTGATGATCAAAATGTCATAGGAATCCCAGCCCCGGCGGGCCATGTCCTCCCGGGAGACGGGGAGGAAAAGATCGCGGTCAAAGCTCATGGAGGACCTCCTGAGTGAAGTTTTGATGGCGCATGTCAGCATGCGCGGAGACAAAACGGCGTGTGCGCCGGACGCACGCGCCGTTTTGGGATTATCGAGAAAAGGGCTGGGACCGGCTCATGGCGAACCCCAGGGCGGCCCCGCACAGCCCGCCCACGATGTGGGTGAGCTGGGAGACACTGTCCTGTGCGGCCACCGCGTCCACTACCTCGCCCCCAAGGTAGAGGATCACCACCAGGATCAGGGTCAGGGGAATGGCCCCCTCCCGCATGCCCGCCAGGGAGGACAGGACGATCATCATAAAGACGATGCCGCTGGCCCCCAGCAGGGCGGCGCCGGGGAACAGGAGAACCTGGACCAGACCGGACACCAGGGCGGTGATGGCGATGCATACCAACAGCCGGCGGCTGCCGTATTTCTCTTCCAGGGGCGGGCCCACCACCAGAAGCAGCATGATGTTGCTGATGAAATGGCCATATCCCGCGTGGCCCAGCACATGGCCGAACAGTCGCACATAGGTGAGGGGATCGGTGAGGGGGGAGCGGTAGACGCAGAACAGCAGCCAGGTGGAGCGCTCCCCTGTGGCCATCCCCAGCAGCAGAGCCGCCAGGGAGAGCAGGCTGAAGGTGAGCACCACCGGCGCGTTATACTGGATGCGCAGCCGGCCCATTTTATCAGTGGTTGAGCACCCGCACCCGGATCATGCCGGGGATGGCCCGCAGCTCATCGGCCACTGTGTCCTTGATGCGGCTGTTCAGATCTACCATGGTGTAGGCGTAATCCTTCCGGGACTTGTTGGTCATATTCTCCACGTTGACCCCCTCGTCCGCCAGAATGGAGGTGATGCGGGTGAGCATGGCGGGAATGTTCTTGTGGATCAGACACACCCGGGAGATGCCGCTCCACTCCTGGGACACATTGGGCAGGTTGACGGAGTTTTTGATGTTGCCGTTGATCAGGTAGTCCTTCAGCTGGTCGGCGGCCATGCGGGCGCAGTTTTCCTCGCTCTCCGGCGTGGAGGCGCCCAGGTGGGGGAAGGCGATGACGTTCTTCACCGGGGCGATCTTGTCGTCAGGAAAGTCGGTGATGTACCGGGCCACCCGGCCGGACTCCAGAGCCTCGATCATGTCGTCGTCGTTCACCAGACCGCCCCGGGCCAGGTTCAGCACCCGCACCTGGCCCTTCATCTTGGAGATGGCCTCGGCGTTGATGAAGTCCTTGGTGTCGTTGTTGTAGGGGATGTGGATGGTGATATAGTCGGACACCCGGTACAGGTCGTCCACATTTTTCACCACGTGGACGTGGCGGTCCAGCCGCAGGGCGGCGTCCACCGACAGGAAGGGGTCATAGCCGTACACGTCCATCCCCAGGTCCAGGGCGATGTTGCACACCAGGGCCCCGATGGCCCCCAGGCCGATGACGCCCAGGGTCTTGCGGTAGATCTCCGGCCCCACGAAGGCGGACTTGCCCTTCTCCACCGCCTGGGCGATGTCCACGCCGGGGGTGTGGACCTGCTCCTGGACCCACTCCACGCCGCCGATGATATCCCGGGAGGCGATGAGCATGGCGGCCACCACCAGTTCCTTCACCGCGTTGGAGTTAGCACCGGGGGTGTTGAACACCACGATGCCGCTCTCACTGCACCGGTCGATGGGGATGTTGTTGGTGCCCGCGCCCGCCCGGGCGATGGCACGCAGGGCGTCGGGGAACTCATAGTCGTGCATGGGGGCGGAGCGGACCAGAATGCCGTCCTCGTTCTCCACGTCACTGCCCACCTGGAACCTGGTTTGGTCCAAGAGGTTCAGGCCGGCATTGGAAATTTTATTCAGCGTTTTAATACGATACATGGTTGAAAACCTCGAATCCTTCTCACTTGTTGGGTTGTTTTTCTTTTTTAGGAAGATTCTGCTACGGCGGGAGAAAGGCAGGATTCCGCCCTGCGGGGCGGGTTACTTTCTGCACGGGCAGAAAGTAACCAAAGAACCGCCAAGGGGTGGGCGCAATCGGCAGGACCGGCTGCGCCGCCCCTGCCTCCATGCCGCCCACCCCCTGGACCCCCGTTTTACGGGGGCCGCCAATTAAGAGGGAGTTTCGGTCAACGCAAAGGCGCGGGTAGTTCAGTCGATCGGTTATTGTTCTATTCCCGCTACCGCTGAGGGTCCGGTAACCTTTGGGTAATGCTTCTACTAGTTGAAAGCGCGCCTTTGCTGCGGTGGGGCTCAAGTTGTGCGGTGGAGAACGGCGGGCGGGTGAGGGCACCCGCCCCTACGGCTAATATAGAAGCTGTCTCTTCTTTCGTAGGGGCGGGTCCCAGACCAGCCCGCGATCAGGAACCAGCTATCACCTGCTCGGCAGAGCCAGGCGCAGTCCTTGAACCGCAACAGCAGCAATTTTTGCAAACCCAGGGCCCAGTGGCCCGGCGGGAATTTAGACCCGCCACTCAGATTTTGCGCGCCGGAAATGCTGCAAAATTCAGCAGGTACGCGTCCCCCGTAATGGGGGACCGGGGGTAAGCCGCCATTGGCGAACAAAGTTCGCCTCTGCGGCGTCCCCCGGCGATCCTTTGGGTACTTTCCCATCGCTGGGAAAGTACCTCGCCGCCCGCAGGCGGCGAAACCCCTGCGTCCCATAATATTACTCGTTGTTCTTGTCAAACTCCTTGATAAAATCACACAGCTTCTCCACGCCTCTCCCACAAAACGCAAGCGTTTTGTGGGGACCCTATCTTTTTAAAATCCTCGGGCGAAGTGAATTCGCCCTCCGGCAAGGTTTTTGCCTTTGGCAAAAACGCTTGGACGCGCCAAAGGCGCGGGCCGCTTGCGCGGCTGGAAGGCGTGGGAAACGTGACTGCACCACTGGGCGGCTTAGTTGTTCTGATCGAACTCCTTAATAAAGTCGCACAGCTTCTCCACGCCTTCCACGGGCATGGCGTTATAGATGGAGGCTCGCATGCCGCCCACCTTCCGGTGGCCCTTCAGGTTGACGAAGCCCGCCGCAGTGGCCTCGGAGACAAACTTGGCGTCCAGCTCCTCATTGCCGGTGCGGAAGGTGACGTTCATCCCGGACCGGGAGCCCTTCTCCGCGTGGCACTTGAAGAGCTTGGAATTGTCCAGGGTATCGTACAGCATGGAGGAGCGCAGGTCACGCAGTTTCTCCATGCCGGCCACGCCGCCCTGTTCCTCCACCCAGTCCAGGGTGAGGCCCAGCATGTAGATGCACCAGCAGGGGGGCGTATTGTACATGGAGTCCTTCTCAATCATGGTCTGATAGTTCATCATCAGCGGGGTGTAGGGCAGCTCGTGGCCGGCCAGGTCCTTGCGGATGATGACCACCGTCAGACCGGCGGGGGACATATTCTTCTGAGCTCCGGCGTAGACGATGCCGTACTTGGACACGTCCACCGGGCGGGAGAGAATGTCCGAGGACATGTCGCACACCAGGGGCACATTCCCGGTCTCGGGCACATACTGCCACTCGGTGCCGTAGATGGTGTTGTTGGCGCAGTAGTAGAAGTAGCTGGCCTCCGGGTCCAGTTTCAGCTGGTCCTGGGCGGGAATGTAGCTGTGGTCCCGGTCGCTGGTGTCGGCGGCGATGTTCACGGTGCCGTATTTCTTGGCCTCTTTGGCGGCAATGGAGGCGAAGTTGCCGGTGACGGCGTAATCCGCCTTTCCGGTGCGGCTCATCAGGTTCAGGGGGATCATGGAGAACTGGCCGGAGGCCCCGGTCTGGAGGAACAGAATCTGGTACTCGTCGGGCACATTCATCAGCCGGCGCAGCTTCTCCTGGGTCTCCGCAAAGATCTGCATGAAAATCTTTGACCGGTGACTCATCTCCATCACGGACATACCGGAGCCTCGGTAGTTGGTGATTTCAGACCCGGCGCGCTCCAGGGCGGAGAGAGGGAGCATGGACGGGCCGGCGGAGAAGTTGTAAACACGCTGGTCGCTCATTTGGGAGAACCCCTTTCATTTCATAGATTAAAAATACTGTCCCGACCCGGAAAAGAAAAGGGTGGGACAGTATTTTATTATAGTTTAGCGCCCCAGAAGTGTCAATCCTTCCGGGGGAGGGAGGCAAAAATATTTCGTCCCATCAGGCCAGAGAGACGGAAAATTCCGCCGTCACCTGGTACTCTTCTGCGCCTTCCTCGGGAATCAGGCCCCAATTGTTCACATAGTACCCCAGGACCTCCGGCTGGTATAAGATCTTGGCGCCCTGGTCCGTCCACTCCAGGGGCTGGTCCGGCTGCTCCTCGATCTGCCCCATCAGATCCAACAGCTCCTCCCGGGACAGGCCGCAGCGGCCGTAGAGAAAGGACCACAGGATCTTGGCGGTCGTCCGGCCGGGCAGGGTGGTGGACAGACCTTCTCCCGAGGGCTCATAGCGGTAGGAGTAGGACACCGCCGTGAGCGCCCCGCCCTCCTCCTGAAACTCCAGCTGGAGTGGAGCGTCCTCATACAGGGAGACAACCGCCGCACCGGGCATGTCCTCCGGCTCCACAAAGGTCCCCTCCGCCGTCAGCTGCGCCACCTGTACGTCCGGCCCCTCCAGATTTTGGCTGAATTGGTTGTAGTTCTCCACAAACTGCTCCACCGTCAAAGCACGATCCTGGTGTATCGGAGCCAACACCCAGTTTTGGATTCCAACGGACAGTGCAAAGCTCGTTAAAACCAGCCCCACGGCGCCCAGCGCCTTCAAGCGGCTCTTGGAGATGTTCCAGTAACTCTGGCCGGGGCGGCTGCCGTCGGTGTAGACCTCGTCCGTCCCCCTGCGCCAGAATTGGAGGCGGCCGTGGTAGTCCTGCCAGCAGTAGACGATCATCAGTCCGCTGCTCACCAGAGGGATCAGATTTCCCCCGATCCCCACCAGAACCAGGGCCGTCCTGCGCAGTCCCTCCCAATAGCTGAAACAGCTCCCATCGCTCCGGGTCAGCCGCAGGCCAAGGAGAAATTTTCCCGGGGTGGCCCCCCACAGGTGGAGGCACAGGGGCTCCAGCAGCAGGAGCAGGGTCAGCGCCCCCAGCTGGTCCAGAATCTCGTATCCCCCGGTGCGGTTCAGTATACTGATCCGGCCCAACAGGGCCAGCGCGCTGAAATACAGGAAGGTGCACAGTATGAGATCTAAGGTCCGGGCCCAAAATCTCCGCCAGGGAAAGATGGTCTGGGGCGGCGGGTCCTCCCTCCAGGTGAGGGAGGGCCGCTCCGGCTGACGCATGCGGTCCAGGTAGGCGGGGGCGTCCAGGGTGTCGTACCGGACATGGTCCTCCCGCATGGCCCGGCAGATCCCTGCGGCCTGGCCAAGTTCCGTCTGTTGGGAGGTCAGGGCGGCCAGCCGGCCCTCCAGAGCGGGTTCCAGATCCAGCTCTCCCGCCTGGAGGGCCCGAATCACCTCCAGGGAGAACCCCACCTGCCGCAGCAGCTTGATTTTCAGCAGAGTGCCCACGTCCTCCTGACGGTAGTCCCGGTAGCCGTTCTCTCCCCGGGCGGGATGAATGAGCCCCTCGCTCTCGTAGTAACGGATGTTGGCTCGTGGCAGCCCGGTGCGCTCCTCCACCTCTTTGACGGTCATAGAGGCCGACCTCCCTTCCTGTTCTGCCCCCATTGTAAGGGGTAAAGAGGGTTGACAGTCAAGGAAAATCATAGATTTTTCAAAAAAGTTTTTCTCCCCCCTTGACAACTGTGTATATTCTATATATACTGTGCATATAGTATATATACACTATGACAAGGAAAGGCAGACCGAGGCGGAGCGCGCCGGACCTATGCGCAGGGCCGACAGCCGGCCGCCCGGTTTACATGGTGCGCCAAATGGATATTATTCTCAGCAATTCCAGCGGAAAACCCATCTATGAGCAGATCACCGACCAGGTGAAGGAGCAGATCATGACCGGAGCCCTGGCGGCGGGGGACGCCCTGCCGTCCATGCGCTTGCTGGCCAAGGAGCTGCGCATCTCGGTGATCACCACCAAGCGGGCCTACGAGGAGCTGGAGCGGGAGGGGTTTCTTGAGAACGTCCCCGGCAAAGGCTGCTTTGTGGCCCCCCAGAACCGGGAGCTGCTGCGGGAAGCCCAGCTGCGCCGGGTGGAGGACATCCTCACCCAGGCGGTGGACGAGGCCCGGAAAGGCGGTATCCCCTTAGAGGAATTACAGGAACTTCTCAACCTACTGTATCAAGGTGACGAATCATGAAAAACTGTTTGGAAATCAAGGATCTGTGCAAGTCCTACGGGGACTTTGCCCTGGACCATGTGAATCTGACCATCCCCGGGGGGACCATCATGGGTCTCATTGGGGAGAACGGGGCGGGCAAGACCACCACCATCAAGTGTATTTTGAACCTGATCCGCCGGGACAGCGGAACCATCACCATTCTGGGCAAGGACAATGTGGCCGACGAGCGCGCCGCCAAGCTGGAGGTGGGAGTGGTGCTGGACGAGTGCTTCTTCCACGACTCCCTGCGTCCCAAGGATTTGAAGCGCATCCTGGGCCCCGTCTATCCCACATGGGACGACAACCTCTATGCGGACTACCTGAAAAAATTCAAGCTCCCGGAGGAGAAGCTCATCAAGGAGTTCTCCCGGGGCATGAAGATGAAGTTATCTCTGGCCGCCGCCCTGGCCCACCAGCCCAGGCTGCTGATCTTGGACGAGGCCACCGCCGGACTGGACCCGGTGGTGCGGGACGAGATTCTGGATGAATTCCTGAGCTTCATCTGCGACGAGGACCACGCCATCCTCATTTCCAGCCATATCACCAGCGACCTGGAGAAGGCGGCGGACTACATCACCTACATCCACGAGGGGAAGATCGTCCTGTCCGAGGCCAAGGACGACATTCTGGACCGCTACGGCCGGGTGGGCTGCTCCGCCGCCGACCTGCGCGCCATCGACCCGTCCGACCTGCTGCGGGTGCGGAAGGGCTCCTTCGGGTGCGAGGCCCTGGTGCCCGACCGGGGGGCGTTCCATAAGAAATATCCCAGGCTCATGATAGACAAAGTGACCTTAGAAGATATCATGCTGTTTGTAGGAAAGGGGGAAGAGGCATGAGCGGCCTTCTTTGGAAAGATATTCTGGTAAGTCGGAAGAATCTGAAATTTTATGTCATTTTTCTGCTGGCTTATTTTGCCCTGGCAGTGCTGGGCATCTTTGATGTCACCTTCGTGACCTCTTTTTCCACCGTCATTTTGATGATGGTTCCAGTATCCACCTTCTCCTTTGACGAGGCGGCCAAGTGGGACCGCTTTGCCCGGTCCTTCCCCCTGGAACCCCGGACTGTCGTGGGGGCGCGGTACCTGTTTACCATGCTGATCCTGGCAGTGGTGGCGGTCTTCAGTGCTGTGTGTGCCCTGCTGCTGGCCGGTCTGGGAATTGGGGATGCGTCTCTGGTGGAAAATATCGCTTCCATCCTGGGCTCTATGGGGGCGGGGCTGTTTATCGTGGATGTCATGCTCCCCCTGTGCTATAAGCTGGGGCCGGAGCGGGCCCGGCCCTACCTGTTCGCCGTCATTTTAATCCCCTTTGTTGCCGTCTTTCTGCTGCTGGGGTTTGGTCCTGACCTGGGCCTGAGCCTGGAATTCCTGAACCAGATACCGGAAACCAGCGCGCTGGGGGTAATTGCCCTGCTCCCCCTGGCGGGACTGGCGTGCTTGGGGCTCTCCTTCCTGATCTCCTGCCGCATTGTGGACCGAAAGGAGTTTTGACCATGAGGCTCCAGGGCCTGCTCCGGTGGGCGGGGCGGGGACTGGCGGCATGCTCCGCCCTGCTCCCCTTTACCGGCCTCATCCCGCCGGGCGGGACCGCCGCCTGGGCCCTGCTGGCCCTGTCCGTCCCTCTCCTGGTGGCGGGGGAGGTGTGAGCCGGTTCGCCCCTGGGCTCTTGCGCAAGAGGCCGCCTCTGTGCTATAATAAAAACAGGAAAACGGAGAGGGGGTCCATGTTATGACCGCGCAATACGCCATTCACGAGCTCAAGCAGGTCCGGCAGTACTGCTCCGCCCGGGCCATCCCCGCCATCGACTACGCCATTCAGGTCCTCCAGGGCCTGGCCGAGCGGGAGCGCATGGTGGAGGAGGAGAAGGCCAAAGGCCCCCAGGGGCCCGCTCAGACAGACGGCTTCCCGGATTGACGGAATCATACATCATGGATACAGAAAAGGCCGGCGCTTGCAAAAGCGCCGGCCTTTCCGCGCCGGGAGAGGGGAGTTACCGCAGCGCCCACTGGAGCATCAGCAGCAGGCCGAAGCCGGGGACCCCCAGCACCCCCAGCACCAGGGCGTTCACCAGATTGACCCCCAGGTTGACTCCGATGTAGTGCCCCACCGAGCTGAACAGGGCCAGGACGGCCAGCCCCACCGAGGAGCGCACCGCCAGCCGGAGCAGGCAGCCCAGGGGCCTGTGAAACAGGGCCAGGGCGGCCAGAAGCAGCAGGGCCAGCGCTCCCCAGGGGGAGAACTCGCCGGTCATGGGGCGCACTCCAGCTCCTTGACCCGGCGGAGCAGGTAGTCGTACCGGGACTGGAGGGCCTTGATCTCAAAGACGTAGGACTCGATCAGATCGCTGTCGCTGACGGTGTTGAAGCCGCCGTAGGCCTGTTGGATGAGGGTGCGGGTGCTGGCCAGAGAGGCGATCAGCTCCCGGCGTTCCGCCTCCCGGGCGGCCTTTTCCCGGCGGCGGGCGGAGGAGAGACGGAGAGACATGGCGGATGCTCCTTTCCGGGGTGTGATCTCAGTAGTAAGGATATGTATAGTTTGGACAAATATTCCAAGCCTAAACCCGCATGGAGCGAAACTTTGGGGACATACTAGACTCGGACAGCCGAGGCGGGGAGTTTTCTCCCCTCCCTAAGCCGGTGCTGGACCGTCTCTCCTTTGGCGAAAGGCGAGAGAGCAGGCATCTGGTCCCAAAGACCGGAGGAAACCTGTCCCGGGGGAACGCCCTGGGAAAGAAGGCTCTCTTAAGCCGGTGCCGGAGAGAAATCAGAGGAATTTACTCTGAGTTGGTACGGAAGATATCATTCGGATGGAAGCCCAGCCGGATTCCCGGCGAAGCTTGAACGAAAGAACCCCAGCGAAAGGCGGAGAGGGGGATGGCCCGACGGGGCTCTGCCCCGAGGCGTCTATCCCCGCATGCTGTCCCATACCAGGGCCCCTCCTGGGGGCCTGTGACCCTGCCGAATCTCCGGCAGTACGCGCAGCAGGCGCGAAAAGGCCGCCCATTTGGGCGGCCTTTTTCATTGGTTTGATTGTTCCGCGGATTATGTCTGGGTATCCTCCACCGGGATCTCCACGATGCCGGCGGCGCCGGCGGCGATGGTGTACTCCTGGAACATCAGGACGGGGATACCGTCGGAGCGGATATAAAACCGGGTGCTCTCATCCACCGTGGTGAAGCCTCCCGCCTCGGAATCAAAGAAGAGGGTGTAGCCGTGCTCGTCCGTGTGGGCGGCGATATAGCTCTGGACCGCCTGGTTGCATCGTTCCACCCAGGCGTCCCCCAGCAGGTCCCGGAGGGTGATATCCCGGTTTTCGGCTAAATCCAGGTTATAGCAGTACCGCTCCTGGGCGGCGGTGACCCACCCTTCGCCGAAATCCACGGTAAAGGAGACGGCGTTTTCCGACTGGGATTTGATCTCATAGTCGACGATTACGTCCATCTCCCGCTCATCCCACTGCTGCTGGGTGCCGCCGGTGGCGAAGAAGACCTCCCGGTAGTCCTCCCAGTCCTGCTGGGCCTGAGCGGTGAGGGCGTCCACCCGCTCCTGGATCTCCTGGTTGACCCGCTGGGCCAGCTCACTGTCGGAGATGACTCCGGGAACGCTCACATGGTAGTCGATCCCGTCTTCGGTCTGATCATATGCCCGGACGGTGAGCACTTGAAACAGGGGGCCCAACACAGGGAGGTCCGCGGCGGCGGCGGCCACCGGGGGAGAGACGTTCAATACGCCCACCGCCACCACCAGACAGGCGGCCGCCGTCCCCAGAGAGCGGCGGCAGATCCGAAGGACGCGGCGGCGGCGGCCCTGCCGCATGCCCTGCTGAATCCGGTCGTTCAGTTCCTGTGGGATAGGGGTGGCGTCGTACTCCGCTTTCAGTTTCTCAAACTCCTTCATAGGTCGTACACTCCTTCCAACGAGACACGCAGCTTTTTCAGACCGGTGTACAGCCGGGTTTTGACCGTGCTCAGGGGCGCGCCGGTGACGGCGCTGATCTCCTTCAGGGAGAGCTCCTCGTAAAAGCGCAGGCGGATGACGGTGGCCACTTCGGGAGGGAGGGCGTCCACCCGGGCGGCCAGGCTGTCGTCGGCGGGGAGGGGGTCCTCATAGCCCCCCTCCTTCAGGTCCTCCAGGGGAACGTAGGTCACCCGTCCGCGCTGGCGGAGCAGGTCTGTGCATGCGTTGACCAGGATGCGGCAGAACCAGGTATGCAGGGCCGATGGGTCCCGCAGGCTGTCCTGCCGCTCCCAGGCCCGGCACACCGCCGTCTGCACTGCGTCCAGCGCTTCCTCCCGGTTTTTCAGGTAGCTGTAGGCCAGCCGGTAGAACCCGGCCTGCTCCCGGGTGAAATAGTCGGTGAGCAGCGCCTCGCGCTTTTTCGCCACTTGCAACGGTCCTTTCTGCGGTGTCCTGATGAATAGACGGATGGGGAAGAGAAAAAGTTTGCGGAGTTTTCCAAAACATGTGGATGGGGTGGTTGAAGTTCATATTTCAGGTTTAAAACGGCGAGCCTAGAAGTGCCCGGCGGCCCTTCTGGGCCGCGGCGCGGGTGCGCCGTACAAGCGTTTTTGCCGCAGGCAAAAACCTTGGCGGAGGGGCGGCTTCGCCGCCCTGAGCATTCCAATACCGAAGGGTGGAGGCCGCCTCCGGCGGCCGGAACCCGAAATGAAAGGGAATGACCTTTCATTTTGGAAGGGACGGTTAAAATCGATATTTTGGATTAACGGGACCGTTGTAGGAGAATCTCCCAACGGCCCTTCTGGGCCGCGGCGCGAGTGCGCCGTACAAGCGTTTTTGCCGGAGGCAAAAACCTTGGCGGAAGGGCGGCTCCGCCGCCCTGAGCATTCAAATACCGAAGGGTGGAGGTCGCCTTCGGCGGCCGGAACCCAAAATAAAAGGCAACTGCGAAAGCAGTTGCCTTTTATTTTGGTGCCGGTGACCGGACTCGAACCGGTACGCTGTCGCCAGCGGTGGATTTTGAGTCCACTACGTCTACCAATTCCATCACACCGGCAGACCGCCCTTTTTCAGGATAGCTTTTATATTATAGCGAAAGACCGGAAATTTTGCAAGCATAATTTTTGGGCCGTCTGCCGGAGACAATCCGGCTCCGGCGGACGGCCCGGCCCCGGTCACATGGAACACCCAAACACCTTCTCCAGCTGAGGGATGGGGTCCTTGTGCTGAACGCAGCGCACCGGGCGGCGGCGGTAGATCTGATAGCACCCGTTGCAGGCCAGACAGGCGCTCTTGGTCTGTGCCCCCCGCTTCATGCGGGCGATAAAATCCGGCTGGCAGATGAGGGCGCGGCTGAAGGAGACAAAGGAGAAGCCCTGCTCCAGCACCGCCTCCGCCGTCTCCAGGTCGAAGATGCCGCCCACCAGGCTGAGGGGGACCTGGATTCCATCCATAGCCCGAAGGGCCTCCTGGAGATAGAAGGGGGACTTCTCTCCGGCCCGGGCGGCAAAGTCCACGCCACTGAGCTCCACCCCGTCCACGTCGGCCTCCTGATAGAGCTCCAGCAGACGGCGCAGGTCGCCGCAGCCGTTGCAGTCCGCCTTCACCAGCAGGGCCATCTCCGGCCCGCACGCCTCCCGGGCCGCCTGGAGGATGCGGCCCACAAGGCGAAAGCGGTTCTCCAGGCTGCCGCCGTACTGGTCCGTACGGAGATTTTCTGCGGGGTTGAGGAAATTGGACAGCAGGTACCCGTGGGCGGTGTGGATCTGGACCGCGTCAAAGCCAGCTTCCCGGCATAGCTGTCCCCCCAGGCGGAACTGCTCCACCAGCCGGTCCAGCTCCTCGGGGGAGAAGTCCTCCGGAGCCTTGGCCGGCCGGCCGTTGACCGCCTCCATGGCCTTCTTCCCGCTGTGGCTGAGCTGGGCGGCGATGCGCCCGCCGGCCCGGTGGACCTCCTCCGCCGCCTGGGCCAGCAGGGTCCGGTCGGTCTGGCTGTCCAGCACCGGCTGGCCCTCGTCCGCCCGCTGGGTGCGGTCCACACACAGGTGGCCGGTGATGACCAGTCCCACTTCGTTCCGGGCCAGCTCCGCCAGGGTCTCCGCCCACGCCTGGGTCAGCTGGCCGTCCGGTTGGGACAGGTGCTCGTTGGTGGCCGAGCGGATGGTCCGGTTGCGCAGCTCCACGGGGCCCAGCCGCCCCGGCTGCCACAGAAGTCCTTTCATGGCGTCTGCCTCCTCTGTTCTCTGCTCCGCGCACTGCGCGGCCGCTTGTGTGCAGAAAATTGTATCACAGCCCGCCCGCATGGGCAAGAAATTCTCTTGACGGACTCCGGTTTTTCTTCTATATTGGAGGAAACGTGAACCGAAATGAGGATGAGCTATGGATTTATGCAGCATCAACGAGATCAAGGCCCTGCTGGCCCGCCACGGCTTCCGCTTCTCCAAGAGTATGGGGCAGAATTTCCTGATCCAGTCCTGGGTGCCTCAGGACATCGCGGCGGCCTCGGGAGCAGGGGAGGGGACCGGTGTGCTGGAGGTGGGACCGGGCATCGGCCCCCTTACCCGGGAACTGGCCAAACGGGCAGACAAGGTGGCGTCGGTGGAGCTGGACCGCTCTCTGCTGCCCATTCTGGAGGAGACGCTGGCCGACTGTCCCAATGCGGAGGTGTGTCCGGGCGATATTTTGAAGACGGACATTCCGGCTCTGGTGGGGGAGAAGTTCTCGGGACTCACCCCTCTGGCCTGCGCCAACCTGCCTTATAACATTACCACCCCAGCCATCACCGCCCTCATTGAGGCTGGGTGCTTCAAGACCATTACCGTGATGATCCAACGGGAGGTGGCCCGGCGGATCTGCGCCGCCCCGGGGACGGCGGACTATGGGGCGTTTTCGGTGTTCTGCCAGTACCACACCCAGCCGGAGCTCCTCTTTGACGTGCCGCCGGAGTGCTTCCTGCCCGCCCCCGAGGTCACTTCCTCCGTGCTGCGCATGGTTCCCTGCCCGCCGCCTCCGGAGGTGGATGACGAGGCCCACTTCTTCCGGGTGGTCCGGGCTGCCTTCGCCCAGCGGAGAAAGACACTGGTGAACAGTTTAAGCGCGTCCTTAGGGGGTCCGCTCTCCAAGGAAGAAATCTCCAATGCGGTCTCCAGCTGCGGCTTGCCGGAGAATATCCGGGGCGAGCGGCTGTCAATTTCCGACTTCGCCGCCCTTTCCAAAGCGCTGCGCCGGGCCGAGGGCTGAAATCCTCTGTTTTTCCCGGAATTCAGCTGACAAAACCGCTGTCAAATATGTAAAATGCAATAAAAGCTATAACTAAATTGCAATTCTGAATGCGATTGACTTTAGTCCGGCTAACGTGTATTATTATAAATGTTTTGGGACACGCTCCGCTGCCCGGGCGGATGCCCGGCGGCTGGAAGATCATTCAGAAAAGAGGTCATTCAAATGGCAACCATTGATCTGAGCAAGTATGGTATTACTGGTACCACGGAGATTATCCGCAATCCCTCCTATGAGTTCCTGTTTGAGGAGGAGACCAAGGCCGGCCTGGAGGGCTATGACAAGGGACAGGTCACCGACCTGGGTGCCGTCAACGTCATGACCGGCATCTACACCGGCCGTTCCCCCAAGGACAAGTTTATCGTAATGGACGATACCTCCCGGGATACCGTGTGGTGGACCTCTGACGAGTTCAAAAACGACAACAAGCCCGCCTCTCAGGAGGCTTGGGACGCCTGCAAGAAGCTGGCGCAGGAGCAGCTGTCCAACAAGCGCCTGTTCGTGATGGACGTGTTCTGCGGCGCCAACCATGACTCCCGTATGGCCATCCGCTTCATCATGGAGGTGGCATGGCAGGCCCACTTCGTCAAGAATATGTTCATCCAGCCCACCGCCGAGGAGCTGGAGAACTTCGAGCCCGACTTCATCTCCTACAACGCCGCCAAGGCCAAGGTGGAGAACTATAAGGAGCTGGGCCTGAATTCCGAGACCGCCGCCATCTTCAACCTCACCTCCCGGGAGCAGGTCATCCTGAACACCTGGTACGGCGGCGAGATGAAGAAGGGCATGTTCTCCATGATGAACTACTACCTGCCCCTGAAGGGCATGGCCTCCATGCACTGCTCCGCCAACACCGACATGAACGGCGAGAACACTGCTCTGTTCTTCGGCCTGTCCGGCACCGGCAAGACCACCCTGTCCACCGACCCCAAGCGTCTGCTTATCGGCGACGACGAGCACGGCTGGGACGACAACGGTGTGTTCAACTTCGAGGGCGGCTGCTACGCCAAGGTCATCAACCTGGACAAGGACGCCGAGCCCGACATCTACAACGCCATCAAGCGCAACGCCCTGCTGGAGAACGTGACCGTGGACGAGAACGGCCACTGCGACTTCGCGGACGACTCCGTCACCGAGAACACCCGCGTCTCCTACCCCATCGACCACATCGAGAAGATCGTGCGCCCCGTGTCCGCCGGCCCCGATGCCAAGAACGTGATCTTCCTGTCCGCCGACGCCTTCGGCGTGCTGCCCCCCGTGTCTATCCTGACCCCGGAGCAGACCCAGTATTACTTCCTGTCCGGCTTCACCTCCAAGTTGGCCGGCACCGAGCGGGGCATCACCGAGCCCACTCCCACCTTCTCCGCCTGCTTCGGCCAGGCCTTCCTGGAGCTGCACCCCACCAAGTACGGTGAGGAGCTGGTGAAGAAGATGCAGAAGTCCGGCGCCAAGGCCTACCTGGTGAACACCGGCTGGAACGGCACCGGCAAGCGCATCTCCATCAAGGATACCCGCGGCATCATCGACGCCATCCTGGACGGCTCTATCCTGACCGCCCCCACCAAGACCATCCCCTACTTCAACTTTGAGGTGCCCACCGCTCTGCCCGGCGTGGACCCCGCCATCCTGGACCCCCGGGATACTTACGCGGACGCCGCTGAGTGGGATACCAAGGCCAAGGACCTGGCGGCCCGCTTCGTGAAGAATTTCGCCAAGTACACCACCAACGACGCCGGCAAGGCGCTGGTGGCCGCCGGCCCCAAGGTGGACTGATGGTTCCGCCGTTTTTCGCAGAATAAGCTGAAAAATTCGCCTCCGGAGAGACCGGAGGCGAATTTTTATCATGTGAAAGAAATTGCATGGGAACGTCAGAAACGGTTACATATTGGCCAAAATCTCCTCCAGATCCTCCTTGGAGTAGCGGTAGATCTTGTCGCAGAACTGGCAGGTGAGCTCCGCCTGGCCCTGCTCCTGGATGAGGGAGGAGAGCTCCTCACGGCCCATGCTGATCAGGGCCCGGGTGACCCGGTCCCGGGAGCAGTAGCAGCGGTACTCCACCGGGTGGGTCTCCAGGATCTCCAGGTCAAAGTCGGACAGCACCGCCCGGAGCAGGCCGGCCCCGTCCAGACCGCCCTCCAGGGCGTGGCTCACCGAGCCCACCCGCTGCACGCCGGCCTCGATCTTGGTGATGATGTCCTCGCCCGCCCCGGGGAGGAGCTGGATCAGGTAGCCGCCCGCGGAGGTCACGCTCTGATCGGTGCCCACCAGCACCCCCAGGGCGCAGGCGGTGGGGATCTGCTCGCTCTCCACGAAGTAGGCGGCGATGTCGTCGGCGATCTCTCCGGACAGCAGGTCGATGGTGCCCACATAGGGCTCCTTCATCCCCAGGTCCTTGATGACGGTGAGGCTGCCCGTCTCACCCACGGCCCGGCCCACGTCCAGCTTGCCGGGGGCCTTCTCCATGAGCTCCACGTGGGGATTCTGCACATAGCCCCGCACGTTGCCCGCCTCATCGGACACGGCCAGGATGGTGCCCAGGGGGCCGCCGCCTTTGATCTGCAGGGTGAGGGAGGAGCCGTCGATCTTCATGGCGTCCCCCATCAGGGAGGCGGCCATGAGGGTCCGCCCCAGTGCGGCAGTGGCCACAGGCAGAAGGGTATGGATATTCCGGGCCCGTTCCACCAGGTCACGGCCGGTGATGGCGGCGGCCTTGACCAGGCCGTCCGCCGTAATGGCTCTTACGATTTCGTCGCGCATGTCATATTCTCCTTGTACATCTGTGATGGGAAAGAAAAGGAGGAGGACCTCAGACCTGGGTGGTCATGCGGGGGTCCTTCCGGGCGGTAAAAAAGATCCGGTCCTCGCCGGGCTTGGGGGGACGCATTTTTCGGTTGCCGTACTGACGGATGTCCTGGAACCCCGCCTCCCGGAGGTACTCCACCAGCTCCCCCGGCTCATACGACCGCTCCTGGTGGAGCTCCTCGCCCCGCTCCCACAGGCCGGTCTCCTGGTCCAGACGGAACAGATCCATGAAGTAGGAGCAGATCCGGCTCCGCTTGGAGTACTCCGCCCGCCAGACACAGTAGGTGTCCTCCGTCTCGTCCAGAAAGACCTGGCCGTCCAGTCCCTGGAGCTTGCTGGGAGTGTTGATGTCAAACAAAAACAGCCCACCCGGCATAAGAAACAGGTAGACCCGCTGGAAGGCCTTCCGCAGCTGTTTAGGGTCGGTGACATAGTTGACGCTGTCCAGACAGCATACGCAGGCGTCAATGGTGCCGTACAGATCCAGCTTGTCCATGGACTGACACAAAAAGATCGGGGGAACTTCCCCCGCGTCCCGGTTCTTCTCGGCCGCCTCGGAGAGCATCTCCGGGGAGCGGTCCACCCCGATCATCTCATAGCCCCGCTGGGCCAGTTCCCGGGTGAGGGAGCCGGTGCCGCAGGCCAGATCCAGCACGGTTTTGCCGGGAAGCCCGCGCTTGCGGAAGTGGGCCTCGATGTAGTCCACCCAGGCGGAGTAGCCCACGTCGTAGGTCAGTTCGTCGTAGCACCCGGCCAGAAACTCATAGCTCCCCATGGTTCTCCTCCTTCAGACGGGGGATCACCGTGCGGTAGCCGTCCGCCCCATAGTGGAGGCAGCGGTTCACCCGGCTGATGGTGGCGCTGGAGGCCCCGGTGCGCTCCAAAATCTCACTGTAAATGAGCCCCTGGTCCAGCAGCATGGCCACTTCCATGCGCTGTTCCATGGCTTTCAGCTCAGACACCGTGCACAGGTCCTGTAAAAACTGGCGGCACTCCTCCAGGGTGTGGACCTGCAGCAGGGCCTGATACAGCAGGTCGCTGGAGGGCTTGTCATAAAATTTGGACATAGGACGCTCCTTTCCCGCGGCAAGTGGGATGTTTTTTATATTGTAACACACTAGCTTGTGAAAGTAAACAGGAAATGCAGGGAGTTTCCGAAAGCCTTCCCCCTGGGAGAAGGTGGCCCACAGGGTCCGGATGAGGGGGCAATCCTCCCCAAAGCCTTCCCCTTGGGGGGAAGGTGGCTGGCCGTTAGGCCAGACGGATGAGGGGACGATGAGGGAGAGGCTTTTTTGTACGTAGGGCACGCCGTCTTTCCTGAACGGGGAGATTTCGCCGCCCCGGCGGCGAGTGACTTTCTGGACGGCCAGAAAGTCACCAAAGAACCGCTAGGGGGCGGGCGCAATCGGCGGTTCGGCAAGGCCTCCCGCCTCCATGACGCCCGTCCCCTAGAACCCCTATTACGGGGGACGCGTACCTGTTAAGAATTGCAACATTTCCGGCGCGCAAAATCTGAGTGGCTTTCTGCATGTTATTCCGGGCCACTGGGCCCTGAGTTTACAAAAATTGCCCCGCTGGTGCGGTTTAACTTCTGCGCCTGACTTGGCCGAGCCAACGGTGCTGGTGCTGGATACGCCGTAGGGGCGGCACACCGGGCCGCCCGCTTCCTGTGGTCGGCGGGAGCCCCAAGGGGCGCCTCTGCGGAGAGATGGAACCATATGCGTGGGGGCCGATGTCCTCATCGGCCCGCCTCTAGGTAAATTACAGGAGGGGCGCCCAACCCTGATTTGCCTCAGACTCCTTTGGGAACCCTCCCCGGTCAAAAAACATAGGATGGACGGAAAAAAGGAGGGGATAACATGACAGAGAAGCGCGGGAAGGAGCCCCTGCCTCAGGTTCAGTGGAAGGAGGAGAAGCGGGTCCTGACCCTGGAGAAGATCCCGGTGCTGGAGCTGGACCTGTCCCTTCCCCAGCTGACAGGGGGCGGCAGGGGAGAGGAGCGGATCAGCCGCTACTACCAGCGGCTGGCGGGGGCCTGGCGGAGCCGCTGGGGCCGGGAGACCTATTGGAACGCCTGTCTGGATCTGGTCCGATGCCGGGAGGCATCCCGGCCATTCCGTCCCTGGGCTGCCCGGCTCTCTGGGGAGGTCCTCTTTCAGGATGAGGGCACCCTCTCCATCCGCATGGACGCCTGGGAGGTGCGGGGGGACGGCCGGCCCCTCCAGGTGCGCACCGGGGATCTGTGGAAGCTGCCCGAGGGGGTCCCTCTGCCGGTGCGGAGCTATTTTCCGGGGGACCGGCGGTGGTGGCTCCATCTGACCCGCAAGCTTCGGGAGCAGGGGGAGGCTAGGCGGGCGGCGGGGGACTGCTTTCTGGACCCGGACTTCGGAGTGCGGCTCCGGCGCTGGCTGTCCCCCTACCGGTGCTGCCGCACCCCGGAGGGATTGGAGTTTTACATCCCACAGTGTACCCTGGCCCCGTCGGCGGAGGGAGTGGTCACCTTTTCTCTGTCAGTTCCGCCGGGGGCAAAGTAAAAAGGTCCGCCGGGCGGGAGCCAGGCGGACGGTTTGTCATCCCTCGGCAGACAGTTGGCCTATCAGCTCATCCAGGAGGGACTCACCATAGACGGCGATTCCCTGCTCCTCCAGCAGCTGGGCGGCCACCCCGGAGCCGGGGATCAAGGTGTGGGAAAAGGTCCCGTCGTAGATCTGCCCACGGCCGCAGGAGGGGGATCGCTCCTTGAGCACCGCCATGGTGCAGCCGTGTGCCCGGGCAAGCTCCAGGACCCGCTCCGCCCCGGCGCGGTACTCCGCCGTCACATCGACGCCCTCCCGGGTGACCACCCGGCCGTCCGGCTGGCGCTCCGCCGGAGGGCGGGGGGTGGGCAGCCCGCCCAGCACCTCCGGGCAGACGGGGACCAGGGAGTGACCCTGGGCGCGGAGCCGCTCCAGAGCCGGTTCCAGCTTTCCAGTCCCGTCGTAGCGGCAAGGGGTGCCCAGAAGGCAGGCGCTGACTAGGATGTTCACGGGGGATTCCTCCAATCAAAAAACGGCCCGCTGGATCGCTCCGGCGGGCCGTTTGGGTCAGTGGGTCAGATAGTATTTCACCAAAGTCTGCAGCAGCTCGTCCCGGTCCACCTTGCGAATGAGGGCGCGGGCGTTGTTGTGGTTGGTGATATACGTGGGGTCTTCGGAGAGGATGTAGCCGACGATCTGATTGACTGGGTTATAGCCCTTTTCCTGCAGCGCCTGGTACACAGAGGCCAGGATCGCCTTGATCTCCAAATCCCGCTGGTCGCCCAACCGGAATTTTCGGGTGAAGTCCATCTCATCCATCGAAAACACCTCCTAGAAATGGGTATGGAACATTTGTGCTTAGTTTACTCCAAAAAGCGGGCGCTGTAAAGGGCAGAAGGTGAAATTTTAATAAAAATTTAGAAATGTCCGCCCATTCGCCCCGGAAACAAGAAAAGGAAAGGCGTGGCCCCGGAGGGACCGCGCCGCAGACTGTCAAAAAAATGATTAGCCAAAGGGTTCGGAGGGAAAGATACTGTGAAAGAAAACCGTCAGGGTTTTCTTTCACGTTCAATCAAACCACTTTTCAGAACGTTTTAACGTTCTGAAAAGTGATGTCAGCTTGTCGAAAAAGTTTTTCGACAAGCTGAGGCGCGGCCCCAGAGGGGCCGCGCCTGGGATATGTTAGGATTACACCAGCTTGGCGCCGTTGACCTTGACGCCGGGGCCCATGGTGGAAGCCACCACGCAGCTCTTGATATACTGGCCCTTGGCGGCGGCGGGCTTGGCCTTCACGATGGCGCCCATGAGGGCGTTGAAGTTCTCAGCCAGCTTCTCGGGGCCGAAGGAGACCTTGCCGATGGGGCAGTGAATGATGTTGGTCTTGTCCAGACGGTACTCCACCTTACCGGCCTTGATCTCGTTGACGGCCTTGGTCACGTCCATGGTGACGGTGCCGGCCTTGGGGGAGGGCATCAGGCCCTTGGGGCCCAGAACCTTACCCAGACGGCCCACAACGCCCATCATGTCGGGAGTGGCCACGACCACGTCGAAGTCGAACCAGTTCTCCTTCTGGATCTTCTCCACCAGGTCCATCTCGCCCACGTAGTCGGCGCCGGCGGCACGGGCCTCGTCAGCCTTGGCGGCCTTGGCGAAGACCAGCACGCGCTGGGTCTTGCCGGTGCCGTGGGGCAGCACGATGGCGCCGCGGACCTGCTGGTCAGCGTGACGGGAGTCGACGCCCAGCTTCACGTGGAGCTCGACGGTCTCGTCGAACTTGGCGGTGGCGGTCTTTACCACCAGATCCATGGCCTCGTTGGTATCGTACAGAGTATTCTTCTCGATCTTCTTGGCGCTCTCCTGATATTTCTTGCCTCTAAACATTGTTTACACCCTCCTTACTCGCCCACGACGACGCCCATGGAGCGGGCAGTACCGGCGATCATGCTCATGGCGGCCTCGATGCTGGCGGCGTTCAGGTCGGGCATCTTGGTCTCCGCGATCTTGCGCACATCCTCCTTGCTGATGGTGGCCACCTTGGTCTTGTTGGGCACACCGGAGCCGGACTCGATGTTGCAGGCCTTCTTGATCAGCACCGCAGCGGGGGGAGTCTTGGTCACGAAGGTGAAGGAGCGGTCGGCGTACACAGTGATGATGACGGGGATGATCATGCCCACGTCGTTCTTGGTGCGCTCATTGAACTCCTTGGTAAAAGCGGCGATGTTCACGCCGTGCTGGCCCAGGGCGGGGCCGACCGGGGGGGCGGGAGTCGCCTTGCCGGCGGGGATCTGAAGTTTTACATATCCAGTTACTTTCTGTGCCACGAAAGAGCACCTCCATTGAAAAAATGTGGTTGAATAGGACGCTCTGCGTCCGGTTTGGCGGGACGGACGGCGCCGTCCCTCCCACGTCATGCGGCTTGACGCCGCGGGGGAGCCAGCCGGGGTCTCTTACCCGCCGATGGGCTCCACCTGGTCCAACTCCAGCTCTACGGGGGTCTCCCGTCCGAACATGGAGACGACCACCCGGACCTTGCCCCGGTCCAGGTCGACCTCTTCCACGGTGCCCAGGAAGGACTCCAGGGCGCCGTCGGTGATCTTCACACTGTCGCCGGCCTGATAGCCGACCACGATTTCACGCTTCTCCACGCCCAGAGCGGCTACGTCCTCCTCGGACAAGGGGATGGCGTTGTTCCCCTCGCCCAGGAAACCGGTGACGCCCCGGATGTTCCGGATCACGTGCCAGGTCTCGTCGTTCATCACCATCTTGACCAGCACATAGCCGGGGAACACCTTGCGCTCCACTTCCTTGGGACCGTTGTCGGTGATCTCGGTGACCGTCTCCATGGGGATGCTGATCTCATGGATCACATCCTGCAGGTGGCGGTTTTCCACGTACTTCTCGATGGTGGCCTTCACCGTGTTCTCATAGCCGGAGTAGGTGTGGACCACATACCAATTCAGATTGTCAGCCATGCCGCTCACCTGACTTTAGGAAAACAGGTGGAACAGCGCCCGAATCAGAGCGCCAGCCACCGCGTCAAACAGCCAGATGAAGATGCCCACGAAGACCACACAGGCAATAACGATCAGGGTGTTGTTGAGGGTCTGCTTTCTGGTGGGCCAGACGACCTTCTTCAACTCCACCTTCAGCTCGTGGAACCAGCGGCCGATGCGGGCAAAGACGCCGGGCTTCTTCTCGGACTTCTTGTCCTTTTTGGCCTTGTCGGCCTTGCTGGAAGCAGGCTGGGTGTTCTGCTCCACTTTTTCGTTCTCAGCCATTCTGACTACCCTTCTTTCCTTTCAGCCGTTCCAGTGGGATCACTTCGTCTCATTGTGGACGGTGTGCTTTCTGCAGAAGGGGCAGTACTTGTTCAGCTCCAGACGGTCAGGGGTATTCTTCTTGTTCTTCATGGTGTTGTAGTTTCTCTGCTTGCACTCAGAGCACCGCAGGGTGATCTTAATGCGCGCGCCGGCTTTGCTTGCCATAGGTTCGGCACCTCCTTATTGTTTTGCGGGGCGGCCCCCGCTTTCACAGCCGCGGCAACGAAAAAACGCCGGACGCGGCCTGCGGCCGAATCCAGCGTCGCACAAGCGCAGAGGGGAACCTCTGCGCGAAGAGACGGTACGGTGGGGTCCGGCCATTGCCTCCCTGTGTTCCGGTCAGCCGGAGGAGGGGGTCGGAACGCATGACACCGTAAAAATGCGCACGACAAGAAAGCCCCTTTCACAGGTAATTGATACTCTACCACGTTTCCCCCGGCCTGTCAAGCACTTTTTTGTCCGGGACAAAATTTTTGAAAACCGGAAACCAAAGGCGGGAAATCTGTGTTATAAAGGGTGAGACGCGTTTCAGAGCAGAAGGGAGGCGGCGGACATTCAGGAGCAGGAGATCATGCAGAAACTGCGCCGGGGGGACCCGGCGGGGCTGGAGGCCCTGATGGACCGGTACACCCCTTACCTGTCGGCCATCGCGGCCCGGGTCCTGCCGGGGCGGCCCCAGGACTGGGAGGAGCTGACGGCCGACGTATTTCTGGCCGCCTGTCTGGCCCTGGCCGGGTGGACCTATGGAGAGCGGATTTATCAATTTTTCTCTGAAGGATGGGTGTCCATCGGTGGTGCAGACGATGGCCCTACGATAGCGATGTCAAATGGCCTGGACGAGAACGGCGAGCCCACCATTATCTCTCTGGAGAATGGCCGGTTGTGGTTTGTGGCCGACGGTCAGCGGGTAGACGTGACCAGCCAAGTGAATGAAAATACTCCTTACGTTTGGACGCAGTGGGAAAAGAATGGGGGGCTTCACTACATCATCGTGGGAGGAACCCCGGAAGACTACGGCTGGTTTGAGGGAGTCCAATTTCCCGATGGCAGCGGCGGCGGGAGCGGAATACTCCACAGCCGGACCGACCTGCCCAACGAGCCGATGGACCCTACCTGGTATACCGCAGGCAAGGCACAGGTCCAGGAGTTGTGGAGGGAACAAAACCAATAAAGCATGGCAGGGCGCGGGGGACCACGCCCTGTTTTTACATACGGGCGGCCCGGTGTGCCGCCCCTACGGTTTTACAAGAACATATTTGAATCCCTGAACGGGCGGGTCTTGGACCCGCCCCTACGACGTATTCGGAAGCCATCCATTTTTATGGTAGGGGCCGGTCCCAGACCGGCCCGCGTCTCAAGAGCGCACCCTCATCCGCCCCAGTGCGCGCACTGAGGCACCTTCCCCCTGAAAGGGGGAAGGCTTGCGGGCGGCCGATAGCCGCCCCTACAAAGAAAACCGAAACCTGATTCCGCATCCATCTCGGGCGACCGTAAGGGTCGCCCCTACGGTTCTACAAGAACATATTTGATTCCTGGACGGGTGGGTCTTGGCCCCGCCCCTACGACGTATTCGGAAGCCATCCATTTTTATTGTAGGGGCCGGTCCCAGACCGGCCCGCGGCAAGAAACCAGCTATCACCTGCTCGGCAAAGCCAGGCGCAGAAGTGGAACCGCACCAACAACAATTTTGGGAATGCCAGGGCCCAGTGGCCCGGCAGTGATAGGCACCAGCCACTCAGATTTTGCGCGCCGGAAATTTTGCAAAACCTGACAGGTACGCGTCCCCCCGTAATGGGGGCCGGGGGCCGACTCCCCCTGTCAGGGGGAGATGTCGCGAAGCGACAGAGGGGATAGGGTGGCGGTCCTATGGGCACGAAGTGCCCGTCGGCGGCGTCCCCCGGCGATCCTTTGGTTACTTTCCCATCGGGCGGATTGTCAAGTGAAGTGCAACGGTTTGTGAAAAAAGAGTTCAAGAGGAGATTTCCAGCCTAGGCATTTGCG
>NZ_JACJJE010000025.1 GCF_016899775.1 Pseudoflavonifractor capillosus | reverse complement strand
GCCCCTATGGAAAGGCCGGAGAGTTCCCCGTATTTCGTAGGGGCGGGTGAGGGCACCCGCCCCTACGAAATACGGGGAACTCTCCGGCCTTTCCATAGGGGCCGGCCCGCAGGCGGCCTTTGGCCGCGCACCTCATCCGTCACGCTTCGCGTGACACCCCTGCCCCTTTTGTCCTTCGGCCATTTCTCCCTGTCAGGGAGAATCGGCCTTCCCCTTTAGGGGAAGGTGCCCCCGAAGGGGGCGGATGAGGTATCCCGTGTGTTGAACCGGGCGTGTTGGCTCGGAAGCGGCAGGCGCGGGAGCGGAACCGCACCAGTCCCAATTTTCCTCCTACTCAGGCCCCCAGTGGGGCCGGACGGGACCATACCCAGGCACTCCTGATTTTGCGCGCCGGAAATGTTCTGCCCACTTCAAGGGGTAACCCCCGTAAATGGGGTCCGGGGAAAGCGGTCCTATGGACCTAGGCGGAGCATAGCGGAGCCGTAGTCCATCGGCCGCGCCCCCGGTGGCGTTTTGGGTAATCTCTCTCGTACCTCCCGACGAAGCCCAACGAAGTGGGTTCGCCGGGAAGAGGAGGAGCAAGGGAACGAGCGCAGTTTTCGCCACCAGGCGGAAACGGAGTCGAGTGGACTTTGCGACGACGAGCCGCCATGGGCAAAGTAGGTCGCCGCCCGCGGGCGGCGAAATTCCCCCTGCGAGGAATGAAACCGCTCTATCATCGTCCCCTCATCCGTCACGGCTTCGCCGTGCCACCTTCCCCCCAGGGGGAAGGCTTTTGGGGGGAGCACCTCTCATCCCCGGGGGAGGGCTTTGGGGACAGCTACGCCCTACGGGCTCTGCTGTTTCTCCAGGTCCCTGGACAGTCCCCACAGCTGAAACAGCAGAAAGACCTGCACGCAGAAGGAGACCGCCATAAGCACCACCGCCAGGGCGGTGAGGGATACCACCAGATCGTAGCAGTACAGCGCCGTCTTGGCCGCCACAATCAGGGTCCGGGCGGTGCGCAGCCGTTTGACTCGCCGCCCCTCCCCCAGGACCTCCTGGGCCAGGGCGGCCAGGTCGGTGAGGAGCTGAAAATCGGTGTACAGGCTGATGACGGACAAAAGCAGGGTCAGCCAGCCGGGCGCCGCGGCCTCCAGGGCCGGGAGAAACTGGGTGAGGGAGTATACCCCCAGCACCCCGCAGAAGGGCTTCAGCAGCTCCAGAGAGGGCCGGGCGGGGGCGAGCGCGTCCACCCCCCGCCACAGGAACACCCAGCCGATGACATTGGCCAGCAAGGGGATGGTGACGTCGCTGCCCAAATTCAGGTTGAAGTCCAGGAGCAGGAAAAAGTACCCCCAAAAGACGCGCCGGGCGCCGGTGAACAGGTCCGCAGTATGGGTCATGGGGCCGCCTCCTCTCCGTCCAGGGGAAAGGTCCCGCCGTCGGGGGTGGTGTACCGGGGGGTGAGGGGGATCTGGAAGGGCTCCCCCGCCCCCTTCTGGACGGTGACGGTGTAAAAATCCGGGCCCGCGACCTCCTCCATGTCAGCTCCTAATCCTCCGCTTCCGCCGCCGCTGCCGGCTGAGGCGGTATAGGTCTCCCCCTGCTTTAAGAGGGGAATGGTATCAAAGTAGTAGAAGGTGGCGTGGTTCTGATACGTGCCCGTTCCATAGGAGAGGGTTGAGTAGGAACGGCCGCCCGAACTCCCGGAGGGCACAATCTCCGGGTCATGCCAGTCAGGTTCCACCCGGATCTGGATGTTATAGGGAGTCCCGCCGGGGTTGCCCACTTGGACGCGCAGGGACTGCTCGTAGCGGAAAAATTGGGCGTTGGGGACCGGGTCCTCCGGATCGGTGCCCTCCTCCTGCTGGGAGCCTGTCACCAGACCGGACCAGTTGAAGGAGCTGCTGCCGTCGAAATAGTCGTGCAGAGAGTCCAGGCCCAGGACCTCCCTGGTGTTCAGCAGACAGGTGGTGTGGGACAGCTCCACAGAGACGCCGTTGGCCTCTCCGGACCAGGTGATGGGGCCGTACAGCGGGGCGCTGCTGTGCTGGTTGAGCGGGGACTCCTCCAGTCCCTTCTCACAAAGCCCGGAGGTCTCCGCCAGCTTCTCCACCGTCCAGTAATCTCCGTCGGGCTGGACGCGGACGGTGTGGCACAGGTACTCCACCGGCCAGGGCTCCCCCTCCTCCGGCCAGAGGGGGTCATCGTTGCTTTTAAACTTCATATCCCGGAACCAGAACACCTGACACAGATAGCCGTCCCCGCCGTCGGAGGTCAACCCCCGGAACATCGGGCCGGTGCGCCAGCCGTATGCCGCCCTCCCACGATCCTGCTCCCAGCGCTCCAAAACGGCGGGCAGGTCCTCCTGGGGGGCACAGATGGTCCAGCACAGCAGTTCGTCGTAGATCCCGTCGTAAAACCGGTGGTACTCCCCCTTGCCGTAGGCGTCCAGGGCTCCAGCCACGGTTGTGGCCCGGTTCTGGGAGGCCAGGGCCAGGGTCTCGGCCACCAGCTCCGGTGCTATTTCGATCTCCTGTGAAGCTCGCACGGTGGTCTCTTCTCCCGCCGCCGACACGGGCACCCCCGCCACCAGAGACAGGGACAGGGCGAACACGATGCACCCGGACACCAGCCCCATCCCCTGGGGGAAGCGCTTGAAGCGGGCGATGGCCTCAATGCGGGCCTTCACCGCCCGGGCCCCGTTGGCCATGGTGGTGGCCCCGGGGGTGCGCACGGCCTTGTCGTCCGCCATGGCCAGGAGACAGCGGCCGTAGTCCCGGCGGTCCTCCCCCTCCAGCCGCTCCAGCACCCGCTGGTCGCACAGGGACTCCCGGTCGTTGCCGGTCTTGTCAAAGACGAACCAAAGAAACGGGTTGCACCAGTGGAGGCACCGGAGGGCGGTGGTGAGCCACCCGGCCCACACGTCCCGGTATTTCAGGTGGAGCAGCTCGTGGAGGACCACCTTTTCGTCCAGCGCCCAGCCCATGGGCAGGACCAGGGCGGGCCGGACCACCCCCACCACAAAGGGAGTGCGTGCCCAGCGACACTCCACCACCCGCCGGGGCATGGGGAGCTTGTACTCCTTGGCCAAGGCGGCGATGGTGTCCCGGCGCGCCCCCTCCACCGGCACGCCGCCCCGCACCCGCAGGGACAGCCGCACCGCGCTGACCACGAACCAGGCCGCCCATAAAACGACCCCCGCGCAGTAGATCAGGAACGCCCAGTCCGTCCAGGAGGCAGGGGCGCCCGCCGGCGGGCAGGGAGGCGGCAAAGGGGGTGCTGTAAGCCGAGTTCAGACCCAGCTCCACCCGGGTGCGCAGCGTCTCCACCCAGAACGTCACGTCCAGGACGGTGGGGCGGCCCCCAAAGCCCGCCGGCACCAGCAGCCGCAGGAGCAAGACAAGCCACACCCCGTACTGCCACCGGGGGGACAGCTTGTCCAGGAAGATGCGCTGGAGAATCAGCAGGAACAGGGCAACCAGCGAGGCAGCCGCCGTCTGCTGGAGAAACATCCAGATGTTTTCCATGCTACACCTCCATCTCGTCCAGCAGCTTCCGCAGCTCGTCCCGCTCCTCCCTGGTGAGGGAGGCGGAACGGAGAAAGGCGGCGGCCAGCTTTCCGGCCGAGCCCCCGTAGGCCCGGTCCATGAGGCTGCGCTCCTCCTGGGCGGCGCACTCCTCCAGGGTGACGGCGGCGGAGTACCGCCTGGGGCTGTGTTCGTCGGCGGACACCAGCCCCTTCCCCATCATCCGGGTCAGATAGGTGTGCACCGTGGTGCGGCTCCAGCCGGTGTCCCCCTCCAGGCGCTCCAGCACCTGGCCCAGGGTCTGGGGCCCTCCGGCCCACAGGGCGTTCAGCACCTTCCACTCGCTGTCGGTGAGCTTGGCCATTTCTTTCCCCTCCTACATGCGTAGTATCTTCTACTCCTATACTACATGTGTAGAATCATCCTGTCAAGGGCGGCGGCGATTTTCCTGAACTTTTGCTGAAAAAATCCGCCGGGGTCGAGAGACCCCGGCGGAACTGTCGGTAGGATTGCTGGAGAGGCGGCTTTACCGCTCCTCCCGGAAGTAGTTGAGGCCCAGTCCGGCGGGCTGCCCGCTGCCCTTCTGTCGGATGGAGGTGGCCACCAGCACGATGGCGGTGATGATAAAGGGCAGAGCCTGGTAGAGCTGAGAGGGCACCGCCCCCAGCCAGCCCAGAGTGTCCGGGAAGGCGGCGGCCAGGCTGCCCCCCGACACCCGCAGGGTGTTGAAGAAGCCGAACACGAAGGTGCCCAGGATGGCCAGGGCGGGGTTCCAGTTGGCGAAGATGACCAGGGCCACCGCGATCCAGCCGTAGCCGTTGATCCAGCAGCTGCTGTTGAAGGAGCCAGACATGTTCAGGCTCATGTAGTAGCCGCCGATGCCCATGATGCCGCAGCCCAGGCAGATGTGCAGGTACTTGTACCACTTCACATTGATGCCCACCGAGTCGGCGGCCCCGGGGTTCTCCCCCACCGCCCGCAGGCGCAGACCGGGGGTGGTGCGGTTCATGTACCACCACATGACCAGGGCGATGACCACCGCCAGATAGACCAGCATGTTGTGGCTGAACAGGCCGTTTCCGATCACCGGGATCTGGGACAGGCCGGGGATGGCGACGTCGGCAAAGCCGTTTTTGATGTTGGCGTAGTCGTTCATGGCGGGCCAGCTCACCGCCTTGACCCCGTTGCCCACAAAGAAGTAGACGCCCAGGCCGAAGGTGGTGAGGGTCAGGCCGGTGATATTCTGGTTGGCCTGGAGGGAGACGGTGAGGACGGCAAACAGCAGCCCGCACAGGGCCCCGGCCAGGAATCCGGTGAGGATGCCCAGGATCAGGTTGTTGGTCCAGCAGCCCACCAGATAGCCGAAGATGGCGCCCACGGCCATAATGCCCTCCACGCCCAGGTTCAGGCTGCCGGACTTCTCCACGGTGATCTCCCCCACCGTGCCGTACAGGAGCGGAATGTTATAGACCACAATGCTGTGCAGGAAGGTGGTAATGACTCCCAGCTTATCCATTTCCATTGCTGTTTCCCCCTTTCGCGGACGGTACCACCCGGAAGCGGGTGAAGAAATCGGCGGCAAGCACCAGGAAGAGGATGGCCCCCTGGAGCATGTCGGCAAAGCTGGAGTCCACCTGGGCGAAGGTGGCCGCGGCGGCGGCGGAGCCGTACTGGAGCACGCCGATGAGGGCGGACACCAGGAAGATGACTCCGGTATTCAGCTTGGCCAGCCAGGCCACAATGATGCCCGTCCAGCCCACGTCGTCGGTGATGGCGGTGGACAGGATGCCGGCGGTGCCCACCTTGAAGGCGGCGGCCAGGCCGATGAGGCAGGCGGACAGGAACACCGTGCGCAGGATGATCCGGTTCACCTTCATGCCGGCGTACCGGGCGGTGCCGATGCTGTCGCCCACCACGGCGATCTCATAGCCGTGCTTGGTGTATTTTAAGTAGAAGTAGATCCCCACGCCGATGAGGACGGCCAGGATCACACACACGTTCAGATGGAACTTTCCGATGGGGATGCCGGGGAACTCCGCCAGACTGCTGAAGCTGGTGAAGATGGGCCGGGCGGAGCTGGGCTCCAGGAAGAAGTTCCAGGCGGCCTTGGTCTCCCCCAGGAAGGTGATGAAGTACAGGGCCACATAGTTGAGCATCAGGGTGAGCAGGGTCTCGCTGGTGCCGAACTTCACCTTGAAGACGGCTGTGACCACCCCGTACAGCCCGGCGGCCAGCATGGCGGCCAGACACATGAGCACCAGGGTCAGCGGCTCAGGCAGCAGGGGTCCGGCCTGGAAGGCCACGGCGGCGGCGGCCACCGCCCCCAGAATGAACTGTCCCTCTCCCCCGATGTTCCAGAACCGCATCTTAAAGGCCAGGGACAGGGCCACCGAGGTGACCACCAGGGGGACAAACACCTTCAGATAGTTTTCAAAGGCCCGGTAGGCGATCTTGTTGCCCACCATGCCCATGGTGAACATGCGCCAGTAGTAGTCCACCGGATTCACGCCGATGGCCATGAGCACCACGGCCCCCAGGAGCAGGGCAATGACCACCGCGCCCAGGTAAAAGGTCAGACGCTTCCACAGGGGAAACGCGTCCCGCTTGACGATATGAAACCGCATGCCGCCTTACGCCTCCTTTCCCTCGTCCTCCGGCTGGTCCGGGACGATGTTGGTATCTCTTGCGATGCCCGCCGGCTTGTCCTCATACTTGTTGGACAGGTCCAGGGCGCCGGTCATCATCAGGCCCAGCTCCTCCTTGCTGGTCTTGTGGGCGTGGACCACGCCCATCATCCGGCCGTGGCACAGGACCATGATCTTGTCGCACAGGGCCAGCATCACGTCCAGGTCCTCGCCCACAAAGAGGATGCCCACCCCGTCCTGCTTCTGCTGGTTGAGGATGTGGTAGATGGCGTAGGAGGAGTTGATGTCCAGGCCCCGCACCGGGTAGGCGGTGATGAGCACGTTGGGCCCCGCCTTGATCTCCCGGCCCAGCAGGACCTTCTGCACGTTGCCGCCGGAGAGCAGGCGCACCGGGGTCTCGGTGGAGGGGGTGACCACCCCCAGCTCCTCAATCACGTGCTCCGCGTCCGCTCTCCCCAGCTTCCGGTCCACCAGGGGACCCTTGCTGTCCCCGTAGTTTTTCAGCAGCATGTTGTCGGTGATGGACATGGACGGGGCCAGGCCCATGCCCAGCCGGTCCTCGGGGATGAAGGACATGGAGATGCCCTTGTCCAGGATGGCCTTGGGGGACAGGCCCACGATGTTGTCCCCCTTGTGGATCATCTGTCCCGACTGGATGGGGCGCAGGCCGGCGATGGCCTCACACAGCTCCCGCTGGCCGCAGCCGGCGATGCCCGCCACCCCCAGGATCTCGCCGCCCCGGATGTAAAAGTTCACGTGATCGATGGCAGTGGCCCCCTCGTCGTTGAGGATGGTCAGGTCCCGGATCTCCAGCAGGGGCCGGGTCTTCTCCACCACCGGGCGTTCAATGTTCAGGTCCACCTTCCGGCCCACCATGTACTCGGTGAGCTCCTGCTCGTTGGTGGAGGCGGTGTCCACGGTGCCGATGTACTCCCCCTTGCGGAGGATGGCCACCCGGTCGCTCACCTCCAGCACCTCGTTGAGCTTGTGTGTGATGATGATGATGGAGTGTCCGTCCTCCTTCATCCGGCGGAGCACGCCGAAGAGCTTCTCGATCTCCTGCACGGTGAGCACGGCGGTGGGCTCGTCCAGGATGATGACCTTGGCCCCGTAGTAGAGCACCTTGATGATCTCCAGCGTCTGCTTCTCAGAGACGGCCATGCTCTCCACCTTTTTCCGGGGGTCCAGGTCAAAGCCGAAGCGCTTGGCGGTGTCGGCCACCTCCTGGTACCGGTCCCGGCCCAGGGAAAAGCCCGCCCCGCTCTTGCCCATCCAGATATTGTCCGCAGCGGAGAACACGTCCACCAGCTTGAAGTGCTGATGGACCATGCCGATGCCCAGCCGCTTGGCGTCCTCCGGAGAGGCGATGACGGCCGGCTTCCCATCCACCAGGATCTCCCCCTTGTCCGGGGCGTAGATGCCGGAGAGCATGTTCATCAGCGTGGTCTTGCCCGACCCGTTCTCTCCCAAGAGGGCCAGGATCTCCCCCTTTTTCAGGGTCAAATTCACATCCTTGTTGGCCACGACGCTGCCGAAGGTCTTGGTGATCCCCCGCATTTCAATGGCATAGGGCTGCTCTGCCATTGGCCTCACTCCTTTCTCCTGTGGTTCACAGTCCACACGGGACGGCGGGCAGAGATCTTCTTTTCTCTGTCCGCTCTCCCGCAGGGATTGCGGTGTTTGGGCTTTCTCCCCCTGTGTCTCGGCGGGGGCTTCGCCGCCCGCCTTCTAAAGCCCTCCCCTCGGGGGCCGACTCCCCTTGTCAAGGGGAGATGGCCGAAGGCCAGATGGGATAGGGAAGGTGGCCCCGAAGGGGCCGGATGAGGGGGCGATGATAGAACGCTTTTTGTAGGGCCCGATGCCCTCATCGGGCCGCTGGGCCCTGGGTTTGCAAAAATTGCCGCTGCTGCGGTTCCATTCCTGCGCCTGGGTGGTCCGAACCAACGTCCCGGGGTCGGTTTCCGCCGTAGGGGCGGGTGTCCTCACCCGCCCGCCTCGAAATGTTCTGATTGGCGCGTAGGGGCGGCCACATGGGGCCGCCCGTCCCCAGCCTTCTCCCCCTCAGGGGGGAAGGCGGCCCGAAGGGCCGGATGAGGGAGCGGTTGTCAGAAGGGGATGAAACCAAGATGCGCACCCTCATCAGTCAGCCTTCCGGCTGACAGCTTCCCCCTGGCAGGGGGAAGCCTTGGCGGGCGACCGTAAGGGTCGCCCCTACAAGATTTCCAAGAATGTGTGTGCAAATTGGGAAACGCGGGCGGCCTAGGTGTGCCGCCCCTACGGCGTTGGACGAAGAGAATCCCAGTCCTGGCGGGAGGCCCAAGGGCCTCCCCTACGCTTTCAGTTTCCCCAGAGGCGAAGCACAGCTTCGCACAAAGTTCTTTTGCGCCGCGTTTCTTGTTTCGCTGCGAAACGTGGCTTGATTGCACGTGAACGGCCCAGGCCGGCTTCTCTTGGCCTTCGGCCAATTCACCTTCAGAAAACCCTGACAGTTTCTCTCCGCGCCAAGTGCCGCCGCCCTGCGGCGGTTGCGCTTCGATGTGCCCTGCGGGGCTATCTTTCACACTATCTTTCCCTCCGAAACCTGATAGTTCCCCAGAGGCGAAGCGAAGCTTCGCACAAAGTTCTTTTGCCTACTTTTCTTTCAAGAAAAGTAGGGCAAGAAAAGTAAGGGCCGGCCGGAGTTCCGGCCGGCCCGGGCAATCACGCTATTTGCTCGGGGAAGCGCCTTAGTTGGCGTCCTCCACGCCCGCGACGAAGTAGTTCATGCTGCCGGTGATGACGGAGTCCTCCACAGACTCGCCGCCGGCGGCCACGATAACGGGATCACGCTCCACCAGAGTGCCGCTAGCGGTGTCGAACTCATAGCCGTCGCACAGCAGGTCGGCGTCCTCCTGCTCCACGGTGGTGGTGCCGTCCTCACCCACGGTGATGTGCAGCTTGGTGCCGCTGAACACGTCCCAATCGCCGGAGACGATGAGCTCCCGCACCTTCTCGATGGCGTCGGCAGTGCCGGGAGCCACAGTGGCCTCGTTCAGGGGGGAGACGTCCACGAAGCCCTCGGCCAGGCCGCCGTAGTAGGCGGGGCCGCCCATGGCGGTGACGAAGTTCTCCGCGCCGCCGCAGGTCATGGCGGCCTCGATGGCGGTGTGATAGTACACGTTCCAGTTCCAGATGGCGGCGGTCAAATGGGCCTGGGGAGCGTCGGCGGTCATGTCGGAGTTATAGCCGCAGCCGAACACACCCAGATCCTGAGCGGCGATCTGAGGCTGGGCGGAGTCGCAGTGCTGGGAGATGACGCCGCAGCCGAAGGACTGGATCAGCTCCCGGGCAAAGGCGCCCTCGTTCACCTCGTCGGCCCAGGCGCCCAGCTCCTTGACATACACGGTGGCGTCGGGGTTGACGGCCTGGACGCCCAGGGCGAAGCCGTTGATGCCGGAAGAGGTCTCGGCGTACTCACGGCCGTAGGCGGCCACATAGCCCACGTTGTTGTTGCCGGTCTCCAGGCTCTTGAGCCCGGCGGCGATGCCGGCCAGGTAGCGGGCCTGATAGGCGCGGCCGAAGTAGTTATTGAAGTTGGTCTCGTTGGACATATAGCCGGTGGCGTGGGAGAAGATCACGTCAGGATACTCCTCCGCCTTGTCGGCCATGGCCTGCATATATCCAAAGGAAATGCCGAAGATGATGTCGCAGTCCTCGCCCACCAGGGTGTCAATGGCGGTGGAGACGGCGTCGTAGTCCTCAGCCACCTCGTCCTGAACCACCAGCTGGGTCTCAGGATCCAGGCCCAGCTCCTCCATGGCGGTGGTGATGCCGTGGTTGTGGGCATAGGTATAACCGGCGGTGTCGCTCTTCTTGTTGATGTAGATGGCGCCCACCTTGAAGTCGGCGGGGTTGGCCGCGGCGCTGCCGTCGCCGGCGCTGCCGCTGCCCGCGGAGCCAGCGCTGGAGCTGTCGCCGCCGCAGGCGGCCAGGCCCAGGACCATGCCCAGAGCCAGGACAAATGCGAGAATTCTCTTCTTCATGTTTGAAGATTCCTCCTTTTTCTCATTGGGTTCGTTTCATGGATACTTCCTTCTTTATTAAAACCGCTTTGGGGCGGTTTTAACCATAATAAAAATACAGGGCGCGGGGTATTTCGCCGCCTCTTCTCTGTCCCGCCTTCCGGCTCCCTTTCTTTGTCAAGGGGCCAAATCCCCCCAAAAGCCTTCCCCTCGGGGGCCGACTCCCCTTGTCAAGGGGAGATGTCGCGAAGCGACAGAGGGGATAGGGAAAGGTGGCACGGCGAAGCCGTGACGGATAAGGGGGCAGGGTTCGGACTGCGTCCGTTGTACGCGGGGGATTTCGCCGCCTGCGGGCGGCGACCTTCTTTTTCCATGGCGAAAAAGAAGGCAAAACGCCACCGGGGACGCAGCCGATGGACTACGGCTCCGCTTCGCTCCGCCTAGGTCCATAGGACTGCTTTCCCCGGACCCCTATTACGGGAGTTACCCCTTGAGCCAGGCAAAAAATTTCCGGCGCGCAAAATCTGAGTGGCTTTCTGCGATTTCTTCCGGGCCACTGGGCCCTGGGTTTTTGGAAAATTGGAGTTGGCGCGATTCCACAACCGCGCCTGGGGTTGCCGAGCCAACATGCCTGGTCCGAAACACGGGATACCTCATCCGCCCCCTTCGGGGGCACCTTCCCCTAAAGGGGAAGGCTTTGGAATGCCCATCCCCCTGCCTTCCCCTTTAGGGGAAGGTGTCACGCGAAGCGTGACGGATGAGGTGAGCGGCCAAAGGCCGCCCGCGGCCGGTCTGGGACCAGCCCCTACGAGAAAAATGGGTCCGTTCCTGTATCCGTGTAGGGGCGGGTGCCCTCACCCGCCCGCCGTTCCCCCTGAGACGCACTTGAGCCCCGTCACGCTCAACGGCGCGCCAAAACGGGCCCTGCCCCTTCAACGCTTCTTTTTATTTTAAATGAAACGCAGTTTTGCACGCAGTTCTTTTGCCTGCTTTTCTTTCAAGAAAAACAGATTAATCCACAAACTCCACGCCGGTCTCTTCGCTCATGGACTTAATTCTTGCCAGGGACTCGATTCGCAGTCCCTCGGCGCGCAGGCGGTCGCCGCCGGGCTGGAAGGCCTTCTCAATGACGATGCCGGCGCCCACCAGCTCCGCCCCTGAGTCCTTCACCAGCTTGGCCAACCCCTCCAGAGCGGCGCCGTTGGCCAGGAAGTCGTCGATGAGCAGCACCTTGTCCCCAGGGCCCAGGAACTCCTTGGCCACGATGATGTCATACACCCGGCCGTGGGTGAAGGACTCCACCTTGGTGGTGTACACGTCGCCGGCGATGTTCTTGGTCTGGCTCTTCTTGGCGAAGATCACGGGACAGTGGAAATACTCCGCAGCCACGCAGGCGATGCCGATGCCCGAAGCCTCGATGGTGAGGATCTTGTTCACCTCACGGTCGGCGAACCGGCGCTTGAATTCCTTCCCGATTTCCGCAAACAGCTCCACATCCATCTGGTGGTTGAGAAAGCTGTCCACCTTCAACACATCGGTGCCCTTCACCTTTCCATCCCTGCGGATGCGCTCCTTTAAAAGCTCCATGGCTTGATACTCCTTCCTCCGCCGGACCCCGCCCCCGGCCTCTGCCGGAAAAGAACGGCGTGGCCCGGGAGATGCGGGCCACGTTCGATGGCGATACAGTATTATTCTACATGTTCCGGCACCGTTCTGCAATCCTTTTTTCCGGCTCCTTGGAAATTTTTCTATCTTTTTCTCCGTTTCCCCCCTCCCCGGCACGAACGGGGAGGCGCCCTTGTCGTTCTGTAAAGTTTTTTCCTTTACCCCATCTTCCCATTTTCTCCATCCAGTCCCGTTAAAATTTCCCTGGAAAAATTAGGAGTCTCTCGACCTGCTTCGCCCTTTTCTTTTCCATTATATGGTAAACTATAAATCAGAAGATTCCATATTTTTACATAGGAGGTCTTGTTATGCAGCTGCTGCGCAAAAAGGGGATGCTGGACAGCAACCGGGTGCTGTTTCTCCCCGTGGACGCCATCGCTCCCAACCCGGATCAGCCCCGGCGGGTGTTTCCCCAGCACGAGCTGGAGGAGCTGGCCGCCTCCATCCGCTCTCTGGGCCTGCTCCAGCCCCTCACCGTACGCCGTGGGGAGCGCGGCTGGGAGCTGGTGGCTGGGGAGCGCCGCCTGCGGGCGGCCAAGCTGGCCGGGCTCACCGAGGTCCCCTGCCTCTCCCTCCAGATCGACAGCCAGCGGTCCTCCCTGCTGGCCCTGGTGGAGAACCTCCAGCGGAGGGATTTGGACTTCTGGGAGGAGGCCCTGGCCCTGAACAAGCTCATCTCCACCTACCACCTCTCCCAGGAGGAGGCCGCCCGGCGCATCGGCAAGAGCCAGTCCGCTGTGGCCAACAAGCTGCGCCTGCTAAAGCTGCCCACGCCGGTGCTGGAGCGCCTGCGGGACGGGGGCGCCACCGAGCGCCACGCCCGGGCTCTGCTCCCTCTGGGGGACCCGGCCCTCCAGACCCAGGCGGCGGATACTATTTTAAAGGAGAAGCTCACCGTGGCCCAGACCGAGGCCCTGGTGGACCGGCTCCTCCACCCCTCCCTCCCTGCTCCCCCTGTCCGGCGGCCCCGCCGGGTCTTTGTAGTGAAGGACGTGCGGCTGTTTCTCAACTCCCTGAACCGGGGGATGGCCCTCATGCGTTCGGCGGGGGTGGACGCCCAGTGCAGCCGGGAGGACCGGGACGAAGAGATTTTGTTGACCATCCATATTCCCCGCCGGACCCAGGAGCATGTTTCACGTGAAACAAAACAATTGACAATTGACAGTTGACAATTGACAATTATTTCAGGGACGAAACTCCCCTGCCTCGCAGAGTGCCGGCAGCTTTATTGCGGATGTTCGCATTAAATGTCCACAGGTGAGACACACCATGCTATCTCGGTTGGTGAGACCGGTTCTCATGCAGTCTGCACTTCTGCTCCCTGCAATTTTTTGACCGTCTGTTTCTGTATACTTCTGTATATACATCCCATAATAAGGATATCCCCGCGGTCCGCCCTTGGCGGGCCGCACTGTTTTATTTCTCACGGTTCGTCCGAGGCAGACGGTCCCCGTCCCCGGACAAATTGTCAACTGTCCATTGTCAATTGTCAATTGATACGTTTCACGTGAAACATTTTTTGCTCCCCTTTCCCAGAAAAAAGCGGTCAACAGCTTGCAACCCCCTTCCCAGGTTGATATAATAGGGTTCTGGTATCACACCTTATTTCATAAGGCGGCGATCGGATGATCTCTTTATTAAAGGAGGCACTCTATGGCAGCAAGCATCATTGCCGTCGTCAACCAGAAGGGCGGAGTGGGCAAGACCACTACCGCCGTCAACATCACCGCGGCCCTGCGGGCCATTGGGAAGCGCACCCTGCTGTGCGACTTCGACCCCCAGGCCAACGCCACCTCGGGCATGGGGGTGGACAAGAACACCGCCTCCCCCAACGTGTATGACGTCCTCATCAACGGGGCGGAGCCGGAGAAGGCGGTGGTCTCTACCAAGTACGGGGACGTGCTCCCCTCCAACAAGGCCCTGGCCGGGGCGGGCATTGAGATGATCGCCATTCCCGACCGGGAACACCTGCTGAAAAACGCCCTGGAGCGGCTGGCCCCCAACTACGACTATATCTTCATTGACTGCCCCCCCTCCCTGGAGCTGCTCACCGTCAACGCCCTGTGCGCCGCCGGTTCCCTGCTGGTCCCCGTCCAGTGCGAGTACTACGCCCTGGAGGGCCTCAGCGACCTGCTGGCCACCGTCCGCCTGGTGAAGCGGGGCCTGAACCCCAAGCTGGCCATGGAGGGCGTGCTGCTCACCATGTTTGACAGCCGCACCAACCTGTCCCTCCAGGTGGCGGAGGAGGTCAAGCGCCATTTCCCCGGCCAGGTGTACGCCACCGTCATCCCCCGAAACGTGCGCCTCTCCGAGGCCCCCAGCCACGGCATGCCGGTTCTGGACTACGACTCCCTCTCCCGGGGAGCGGAGGCCTACCGGTCCCTGGCCGAGGAGATCGCGGCAAAACACAGTGTGCTGAATTAGGATTGAGGAATTAGGAATGAGGAATTTCCCCTATTCCTACAGGTTGCCCGGTTTGGACGCCAAAATTCCTAATTTCTAACTCCTAATTCCTAATTCTACAAACGAGGAAGGAGTTTATATGGCGAAACGAAAGACAGAATTGGGCCTGGGGCGGGGCCTGAACGCTCTGTTGGGGGACCCGGAGCTCTCCGCCTCCGGCGAGGGGTCCGTCTCCCTCCCCATCTCCCAGGTGGAGCCGGGACTGAATCAGCCCCGGAAGCGCTTCGATCCGGAGTCCCTTTCCGATCTGGCGGACTCCATCCGCATCCACGGCGTGATCCAGCCTGTGACGGTGCGCCGCCTGGCCTCGGGCTACTACCAGATTATCGCCGGGGAGCGCCGCTGGCGGGCGGCCAAGCAGGCGGGCCTGGATGAGATTCCGGCGGTCATCATTGAGGCCGACGACCGGAAGGTCATGGAGATCGGCCTCATTGAGAACCTCCAGCGGGAGGATCTGAACCCCGCCGAGGAGGCCCGGGGCTACCAGACCCTCATGGAGGAGTACGGCCTCACCCAGGAGCAGGTGGCCGAGCGCATGGGCAAGTCCCGCCCCGCCGTCACCAATACCCTACGGCTGCTGGCGCTCCCGGAGGATCTATTGACCATGGTGGAGGAGGGCACCCTCTCCGCCGGCCACGCCCGGGCCATTCTGGGGGCGCCCACCCAGGCCCTCCAGCGGGAGGTGGCCAAGCACGTGGTGGAGCGCGGCCTGTCCGTCCGTCAGACGGAGGCCCTGGTCAAAACCATTCAAAAGCAGCAGGAGCGGCCCAAGGAGAAGGGCCGGGACGAGATCTCCCTCTATCTTGGGGAGCTGGAGAAGTCCCTGTCCGGCCGGCTGGGCCGCAAGGTGACCATCTCCCACCACGGCAAAAAGGGTAAGGTCCAGCTGGAGTATTACAGCAGCGAGGATCTGGAGGTCCTGCTGACCCTGCTGGACCAACAGCACGGAGAGGGGGCGGAGCACTATGGCTGAGAAGCCGTCCTCCAAGGGGAAGCAGGAGGAGATAACAGAGACGGAGTCCCCCTCCCCTGCCCCCCAGCCGGAACAGCCGGAGAAGGCCCCGGAGAAGCCCCCCGCCTACGTGCCTCCCGCCACCCGGGAGAAGCGGCAGCGTTCGGTGGTCCACTATATCGCCATCCTGTTTGCCGCCGCCTTCCTGCTGATGCTCATGGCCTACCTCATGGACCAGCGGCAGAACCAGGCCATGAACGACCTGAACCAGTCCCTCACCGGCCTCCAGGACTCCCTCACCGACCAGAGTTCCCTCCAGGACATCTATGAGGACAACATGCAGCTGATCCAGCAGGTGGGCCAGCTGGAGGAGCAGGTGAAGCAGCTGGAGGAGGACAAGCAGTCCCTCAGCAGCCAGCTGTCCGACCAGGAGAAGGCCAGCCAGGCCATGGACTGGTTCTGGCAGATCGACGAGGCCTACGTCCTGGGGCGGTACTCCCTGTGTCGGGAGCTGATCCAGGAGATCCAGGACGCGGGGTTGGTGGACTACCTCCCCAAGGAGAGTATCACCGACAACGGGCGGTTTTCGCCCTCCGGGCGGTATCAGGAGATTTACGAGGCGCTGTATTGATCTTTTATGCAGGAGGTTTCGCCGCCTGCGGGCGGCGACCTACTTTGCCCATGGTGGCAAAGTAGACAAAACGCCCCCGGGGCCGACTCCCCTTATCAAGGGGAGATGTCCCGAAGGGACAGAGGGAATAGGGACCGGCTCCAAATGAGCACTTCGTGCTCATAGTCGCCTTTCCCCGGACCCCGTTTTACGGGAGTCTCTCCTGAGAAGTTCAGCAAAATTTCCGGCGCGCAAAATCAGGAGTGCTTGGGTGCGGTTCCGCCCGGCCCCACTGGGGGCCTGAGCAGGAGGAAATTTGGGACTGATGCGATTCCGCTCCTGCGCCTGGCTTTGCCGAGCCAACGATCCCGCCCGTTTTCCGCCGTAGGGGCGGCTATCAGCCGCCCGCAAGCCTTCCCCCTCCAAGGGGGAAGGCCGATTCCCCCTGTCAGGGGGAAATGGCCGAAGGCCAAAAGGGGTAGGGGGGCTGGCCGTTAGGCCAGACGGATGAGGGTGCCCTCGTGGCACGCATACCCCCGCCCAAACTAAGGGCAGCTTCCAGGTCCCCCGTAGGGGCGGGTGTCCTCACCCGCCCGACGTAGGCAAACCCCACCTGTAGGGGCGCTATCACCCGCCCGCCGATCCCCTGAGCCGCACTTGAGCCCAAGCAACTCAAAAGGCGCGCTGTCCACCGATAGAAGCAACTCCCAAAGGTTACCGCCCTCTCAGCGGCAGCGGTCATAGAACGGGAACCATTCAGCTGAGCCACCCGCGCCTTTGCGTTGACTGCCTTGGTCGCCTAATTGGCGGCCCCCGTAAGCGGGGGCCCGGGGGCCGACTCCCCTTGTCAAGGGGAGATGGCCGAAGGCCAGAGGGGATAGGGAATGCGAATATGGGCACGCCAGTGCCCATCCTGAGCCGTCCCCCGGCGATCCTCAAGGTGAATTGCCCCGAAGGGGCAAGAGAGGGTGGCCTGGGCCATTGGTTTCTTTCCCATCGCTGGGAAAGAAACTCGCCCCGCAGGGCGAAACCCCGCGTAACGGCGCGCCCTACAAAACAAGGGAAACAAATCCTGCCGCCGGGGCGGCGAAATCCCCCAAAAGAAAACCCATGTTTCACGTGAAACCTCCCCTCCCCTATTCCCACAAACCAACACATTATTATCAAATTTAAGGAGTGTTCCAAAATGCTGGACATCAAGCTGATCCGGGAGAATCCCGATCTGGTAAAAGAAAACATCAAGAAGAAGTTCCAGGACCAGAAGCTGCCCCTGGTGGACGAGGTGCTGGAGCTGGACAAGGAGAACCGGGCCGTTATGGCCGAGGCCCAGGAGCTGCGCTCCGCCCGGAACAGCCTGTCCAAGCAGGTGGGCATCCTCATGGGCCAGTCCAAGAAGGACCCCTCCAAGCTGGCGGAGGCCGAGGAGGCCAAGGCCAAGGTGAAGGCCAACGCCGACCGTCTGGCCGAGCTGGAGGCCAAGGAGACTGAGCTGGCCCAGAAGATCCGCAAGATCATGCTCCAGATCCCCAACATCATCGACCCCTCCGTGCCCATCGGCCCCGACGACAGCTGCAACGTGGAGGTCCAGCGCTTCGGCGAGCCGGTGGTGCCCGACTTTGAGATCCCCTACCACACCCAGATCATGGAGTCCTTCAACGGCATCGACATGGACGCCGCCGGCCGGGTGTCCGGCAACGGCTTCTACTACCTCATGGGCGACATCGCCCGCATCCACGAGGGGGTGCTGGCCTACGCCCGGGACTTTATGATCAACAAGGGCTTCACCTTCTGCATCCCCCCCTTCATGATCCACGGCAACGTGGTGGAGGGCGTCATGTCCCAAACCGAGATGGACGCCATGATGTACAAAATCGAGGGCGAGGACCTGTACCTGATCGGCACCTCGGAGCACTCCATGATCGGCAAGTTCATCGACCAGATCATCCCCGAGGAGTCCCTGCCCCAGACCCTCACCTCCTACTCCCCCTGCTTCCGGAAGGAGAAGGGTGCCCACGGCATCGAGGAGCGGGGCGTCTACCGCATCCACCAGTTTGAGAAGCAGGAGATGATCGTGGTCTGCAAGCCCGAGGACTCCATGAAGTGGTATGAGCAGATGTGGAAGTACTCCGTGGAGCTGTTCCGCTCCCTGGACATCCCTGTGCGCCAGCTGGAGTGCTGCTCCGGCGACCTGGCCGACCTGAAGGTGAAGTCCTGCGACATCGAGGCCTGGTCCCCCCGCCAGCAGAAGTACTTCGAGGTGTGCTCCTGCTCCAACCTGGGCGACGCCCAGGCCCGCCGCCTGAAGATGCGGGTGAAGGGCGAGAAGGGCACCTATCTGCCCCACACTCTGAACAACACCGTGGTGGCCCCTCCCCGTATGCTCATCGCCTTCCTGGAGAACAACCTCCAGGCCGACGGCTCCGTGAAGATCCCTGAGGCTCTGCGGCCCTACGTGGGAGGCATGGAGGTCATGGTGCCCAAGAAATAAGATTTGATTGCAGGGGAATTTCGCCGCCTGCGGGCGGCGAGTTCCTTTGCCCATGGCGGCAAAGGAACCAAAACGCCACCGGGGACGCGTCCGATGGGCTACGGCTTCACTCTGTTCCGCCTAGGCCCATAGGCCGCTTTCCCCGGACCCCAATACGGGGGTTATCCCTGCGGCTTGGCATAAAATTTCCGGCGCGCAAAATCTGAGTGACGATCTAAACTCCCGCCGGGCCATTGGGCCCTGGGTATGCAAAAATTGTCGCTGTTGCGGCTCCACAACCGCGCCTGGCTCTGCCGAACCAACGCTCCCGATCCGTTTGCTGCCGTAGGGGCGGGTGTCCTCACCCGCCCGCTCCGAAATGTTTCGATCTGCCCGTAGGGGCGGCCCCGTGTGGCCGCCCAAAAGCCTTCCCCCTAGAAGGGGGAAGGTGCCGAGCGCAGCGAGGCGGATGAGGGTGCTCTCTCGAAAGGTCGCTCTTAGAGCAAGAGAAAGCCCTCCAAATATCCCTCTCCCGCTAAAGTCCCCCCTTGTCAAAAGGGGGGCGCAAAGCGGCGTGGGGATTCCCTTTCCCAGAGATCATTCACGGCGCGCTCTTTTTTCTCTGTATGGGCGGCACACCGGGGCGCCTGGAAACGGCCCGATGGGGGCATCGGGCCCTACAGCAGATCGAATGCACCTTCGGATATGCCGCAGGGGCGCACAGTGTGCGCCCGTGGGCCGCCGAGGTCGTCGGCCCCTACGGCAAAACCGGAAGCTCCCCCTGAATTTCGTAGGGGCGGCACACCTGGGCCGCCCGCCGTTTCCCTGCGCCGGGCGGCGAAATTCCTACCGCCCCGCCAGCGCCCCCAGCTTGATCCCCAGCACCAATCCCCGCCGGAAGGACAAACGCTCCCTCTCCTCCCCTGCCTCCTCCTGATTGCACAGAAGGGTTTCCAACCACTTTCGCTCCTCCCTGGAGAGCCGCTGTTCCAACTCCGCTTGGGCCCGGCGCTGGTGGTCCAGGGCCATCTGGTAGTCCTCTTTTTCCTCCGCCGCCAGGTAAGGAGACAGGTCCCCGTCATAATCAAAGGAGTAGAGCGTATCAAACAGCTGTAACATGATCCATTCATCCTTTCGCTCATATTTAAGCGATTTCATTTTATCAGCTCATTTTTGAGCTGTCAATAGGAGAACACCCATGGAAGCAGATTTTCCCACCCGCCTGCGGGAGTGCCGCAAAAAGGCGGGCCTCAATCAGGAGGACGCCGCACGGCAGATCGGAATTGCCTATTCCACCTACCGCAGGTATGAGCAAGGCGGCACCGTCCCGGACCTGCTGACCGCGTCCAAGCTGGCCGACTTTTATGAAGTCTCCCTGGACTTCCTAGCCGGGCGGAGCAACCAACCTACATAATTTTATAATACGTATAAATTATATAGAATAATACGATTTGTTTTACCGTTCTGGAGCGATCTGCGCCCCTCCAAACCCTATCGGAGGTCATTTTTCCCCCTGAAATCCGCTCCAGACGGGCGATGGTCTGGAACCCCTTGGGGCTCAAGGGATTCCGGAGAGAACAAAACCGGGAGGAATCCACCATGGCGGAAAAAAAGCGCCTGAGCGAGCTGTCCGTTTTAAATCTGCTTTTTTGCTGTCTGGTCATCTGGATTCACTGCTCCAGCCAACCTGTTTTGGTGTTGGACCACAGCAGCTGGCAGTTTGGACTGATGATCTGTCTCCAGAGACTGGCCTTTGTGTCGGTCACGGGTTTCTTCTTTCTCAGCGGAGTCAAACTGACGCTGCCTACGGATCCTCCCCCGTTGGGCCGGTACTGGCGCCGGCGTGTCCAGGCTATCTTTCTGCCCTATCTGCTGGCGGTGGCGGTCTATTATATGTACTTCATGCGCCACGGCTATTTTGGGTTCTCCCTCCCCGATCTCATCGGGTACGCCATCCGGGGGGACCTGTCCGCCCCCTTCTACTTTTTGGTGGCTCTGGCCCAGTTTGTGGTGCTGGTTCCCCTGTTTCGGTGGCTGGCCCGGCGGTGGTCACCGGTGATTCTTCTCCCCATAGCTCTGGGGATCACCCTGCTCAGCGCCCAGTACCTGAACGACATGCTCCACCTCCTCTCCCCTGCCCTGAACTTCGCCTATGGGGACCGCATTTTCACCACCTATCTGGTCTACTATCTGGCTGGCTGCTGCGCGGGGCAGTGTTATCAGGAGTTTGTGGAGCTGCTGCAAAAGAACCTGCGCCTGCTAGTGGGCTGCGCTCTGTTTCTCATGGCGGCGGACGCGTATTGCAGCTGGCAGCATTTTGTAAACGGACAGCCTGTCCCCTTCCTGGAGACGCTCCACACCCTGTATCAGCTCGCCGCCATTCCCGCCCTGTACGCCCTGGCGCTGCGGTTTCCCATCCGCCTGCCGCCCCTTGCCCAGAAGATGGACCGGGCCAGCTTCCTGGTCTATCTGTATCATTCGCTGCTCATCACCTGGTTCAACGACTTTATCCCCCATTTGGGCATTACGAAGGTATCCCTCCAGTTTCTTCTCCGGGTCGCCTTTATCTACCCGGTCACCTTCCTGCTGTGCATTCTGTGGCAGTGGGGATACGGTCGGGGCAAGAAAATCCTGGGCTCCCGCGCTGCGGCAGTCCGATAAAACATCCATTCTGTGCAAGCATCAATAAAAAGGAGACGCCCATGTCTGACAATAAAAAGCCGGAGCAGCATACTCCGGAGGGCTACACCCCCGCCTCCCCGGTGAAGCGCACCCTGGCCTGGATCGCCCTGGCCTATGTGCTCATCGGCCTGGCCCTCACCACCTTTTACTTTTTCAACGGATACATGCTGGGCAACCTGGGCCCCCTGCTGACGGTCCCCGGCCTCATCGGTCTGGGCGCCCTGGGGCTGGTGAGCTGGCGCTCCACCGGGCGGCCGGGGAAGGTCGCCGCCATCCTGCTGGCCATTTTGTGCTGGGCCGCCGCCCTGGCCACCCTGCCCATCGGGATCGTGGGCCTGCTGTCCAATTTTGGGAGGTAACGGGATGAAAGAGATCATTCGCGACGGCTTGGCGGAGCTGGGCCTGCTGGACCAGGTGCCCCCCGAGGCCCCGGAGCAGCTGGCCGAGTACGGCCGCCTCATGCTGGAAAAAAACCAGGTGATGAACCTGACCGCCATCACCGACCCGGAGCAGGCGGCCCGCCTCCACATGCTGGACAGCGCCGCCCTGCTTTTGTGCGCCGATTTTCAGGGCGAGAAAACCCTCATCGACGTGGGCACCGGGGCGGGCCTGCCCGGACTGCCCCTGAAAATTCTGGTCCCCTCCCTCCAGGTCACCCTGCTGGACAGCCTGGGCAAGCGGGTGGACTGGCTCAACGAAGTGTGCGCCCAGCTGGGGCTGGAGGGCATCCAGGCCATCCACGCCCGGGCCGAGGAGCAGGCCCTGGTGAAGGGATACCGGGACAGCTTCGACTTTGTCACCGCCCGGGCGGTGGCCCAGCTGCGCCTGCTGGGGGAGCTGTGTCTGCCCTATGTGAAGGTGGGCGGGCAGTTCCTGGCCATGAAGACCACCGAGTCCGCCTCCGAGGTGGAGGAGGCCGCCCACTGCATCAAGCTGCTGGGGGGCCGGGCCGAGGAGCCGGTGGACTATGCCATCCCCGGCACCCAGGTCACCCACCGGCTCCTCCCCATCCGGAAGCTGGCCCCCACCCTGAAGGGCTACCCCCGCCGGTGGGCCAGGATTCAAAAGCAGCCCCTGTGACCCGCATCCAGCCGCTTTTGCCCATTGCGCGGAGCTTTTCCGGGATTTTTTTAACAAAACCATTAAAATCATGCAAAATTTTTTCAAAAAACCATTGACGAACCTAGGATTTGTGATAGACTTAACTTGGTGAGATAGGAGGAATTCCATGGGAACTGTCATCACCGTCACCTCCGGCAAAGGGGGGACGGGCAAGACTACGGTCACCGGAGGAGTGGCCTCCTGTCTGGCCCGGCTGGGAAAAACCGTGCTGTGCATCGACATGGACATCGGCCTTCGGAACCTGGATATTTCGCTGGGACTCAGCGATCGGGCGCTGATGGACTTTGCCGACGTGGCCCTGGGGAACTGTCCCCTGGCCCGGGCCGCCGTGTCCCACCCGGACCTGCCCAACCTGTCCCTGCTCACCGCCCCCATGCGTCTCCCGCCCCACGTGACGGCGGGCAGCATTCGGGCGCTGCTGCGCACGGCCCGGGACCGGTACGACTATATTTTCATCGACTGTCCCGCCGGACTGGGGCCCGGCTTTCAGCTGGCTACCTGCGGCGCCGACCGGGCGCTGGTGGTGGCCACCAACGACGCCTCCTCCCTGCGGGATGCCCAGCGCGCCGTGGAGGAGCTGTACCATCTCCGCCAGGTCCATCTGGTGATGAACCGCATCCAGCCCAAGCTGCTGCGGGAGCTGCGCACTACCATCGACGACGCCATGGACGCCGCCGGACTGCCCCTCATCGGGGTGATCCCAGAGGACCGGCGGGTCATTCTGGCCGCCAACATGGGCCGCCCCCTGATTCTGGAGGGCCGCCGGGGCGCGGCCAACGCCTGTCTGAATATTGCCAAACGAATTGAGGGATACCGGGTGCCCATTATGCGCATCCGCTGATCCTCCAGCATGATATAAGGAGGTAACCGCCATGAACATCGCCCTTATGTGCCACAACCGCAAACAGGAGCTGATGGTCCAATTCTGCACCGCCTACTGCGGGGTCCTGTCCAAGCACACCGTCTGCGCCACCAATGCCACGGGGCGTATGGTGGCGGAGGCCACCGGCCTGCCGGTCAACCTGTTCCTGTCCCACGAGCACGGCGGCATCGAGCAGATCGGCCAGCGCATCATTTACAATGAGATCGACATGGTCCTGTTCTTCAACTACCCCAAGGACACCGACATGGACGACAGCGTCATGTATATCTCCCGCCTATGTGACGAGCACTCCGTCCCCCTGGCCACCAACGTGGCCACCGCCGAGCTGCTCATTCACGGCCTGGCCCGGGGCGACCTGGACTGGCGCATCGGCATGAACCCCAACCGGGTGCCCTTCGCCCTGTAAGTTTTCCACATTTCCTTGACTTTTTGGGGAAAATAGGGTAGCATATCAGCGTTCACCGCCACGACGGCGCATGAGTAACCGGGATACCGCCGGACAGAGAGAGGTCCCACGGGCAGCCGCCCCAGGTTGAGAGGACCCCACGGAGACGGACCCGGCCAAAGACGGCGCCACCAGCGGGCCTGGAGACAGGCGCGGCTCCCCCGCCGCAACACGGGGTCCAGAGGGAGCGGCCCGGCCGCTCTGAAATTGGGTGGCACCACGAAGCGAACCAGACGCTCTCGTCCCAATCACGGGATGAGAGCGTTTTTCCGCTTTCTTGAAAGAAAGCTTGGCAAAGAACTTTGTGCGAAACTTCGTTTCTCCGCCCCACTACTATAGCCTTCCCCCTGGGGGGAAGGTGCCCCAGTGCGCACACTGGGGCGGATGAGGGGGCGATAATGGAGCGGTTTCGTTCCTCGCAGGGGGATTTCGCCGCCTGCGGGCGGCGGGAGGGTTTCGCCCTGCGGGGCGAGTTTCTTTCCCAGCGATGGGAAAGAAACCAAAGGATCGCCGGGGGACGGCTCCAGAGGAGCACCGTTCCGGTGCTCCTAGTCGCCTTTCCCCGGACCCCATTTACGGGGGCTACCCCTTCGGCTTGGCAGAAAATTTCCGGCGCGCAAAATCAGGAGTGCTTGAGTGCAATTCCTTCCGGCCCCACTGGGGGCCTTAGCCTGCAAAATTTAAAACATTTGCGGTTCAAGATCTGCGCCTGGCTCTGCCGAACTAACGCTCCCGGTGCGTTTCCCCCGTAGGGGCGACCCTTGCGGTCGCCCAAAAGCCTTCCCCTTTAGGGGAAGGTGCCCCCGAAGGGGGCGGATGAGGTGAGCGGCCAAAGGCCGCCCGCCCAAGCCTTCCCCCTACAAGGGGGAAGGTGTCACGCGAAGCGTGACGGATGAGGGTGATTCCTTGTCATGCACCTTCTCCCCTCTTTCCACACCCTCCCCCTCAGCGGTGGAAAACTTCCCTCTCCCCCAGCACCTCCAGCATCAGACGCGCCCCCAGCCGGAACCCCCGGGCAAACCACACCGGCTGGTCCGACTGCCCGATCTCCATGGACGCGCTCCAGATGCTGTCAAACTCCGCCGGACTGGCCGCCAGCTCCTCCAAACGCTTGGCCCAGGGAGCCGCCAGGTCTATGGCCTCCTTTTGTTCCGGCGACATAGTGCCCTCGTGTTGTTGTTCCAATAGATTGAATAGATCCGATAGAGCAGATTTCATAGTTATCACCCATTCGTAGTTTTAAAAACCACTTATAGTATAGTAGTTTTATATACTACTTGTCAAGAGCTTTTGGAGGTCCTATGGCTGATTTTTCCGAACGCATCCGGGAACTTCGTACAAAAAATAACATATCCCAAGAGGCGTTAGGCGCCGTAATCGGTGTAAAAAAATACGCCATCTATTCCTATGAAAAGGGCCGCGCCAGCCCGGAAATGAAAGGCTTGATTGGCCTGGCAGATTATTTTGGGGTATCCATTGACTATTTAGTCGGCCGCACCGACAACCCGGAAATCAACCGGTAGGCGGGCGGCCCAGTGTGCCGCCCCTACGGCGTATCCAGATGCCCGATCAAAATGCGTAGGGACCGGTCCCAGACCGGCCCGTGGGCGGCCTTTAGCCGCTCACCTCATCCGCCCCCTTCGGGGGCACCTTCCCCTAAAGGGGAAGGCTTCTGAAATGGCATCCCACTGCCTTCCCCTTTAGGGGAAGGTGGCTGGCCGAAGGCCAGACGGATGAGGTATCCCGTATTCTGGCCCGGTACCGTTGGTTCGGCAAACCCAGGCGCGGCGGCGGAACCGCACCCGTCCTAATTTTTGCAAACCCAGGGCCCAGTGGCCCGAGAGGAAACACAAACCGCCACTCAGATTTTGCGCGCCGAAAAATCTCTGCCTGACCCAAGGGGTAACCCCCGTAATGGGGGTCCGGGGAAAGGCGACTATGAGCACGAAGTGCTCATCCGGAGCCGTCCCCGGTGGCGTTTTGGTTACTTTGCCGCCATGGGCAAAGGAACTCGCCGCCCGCAGGCGGCGAAATTCCCCTGCGAAAAGAGCCATCCAGCGGCCCGATGAGGGCATCGGGCCCTACAAAAAAGCGTTCTATCATCGCCCCCTCATCCACCCCCTTCGGGGGCACCTGTCCCTATCCCCTCTGTCGCTGCGCGACATCTCCCCTTGACAAGGGGAGTCGGCCCCCAGGGGGAAGGCTTATTAGGAGGGCAGGCGGAAAAAATGTAGTCCAAACCTTTACTTGTCAACAACCAAAAAAGGAGACAATACAATGAGCAAAGTACAACCCCGCACCCTGTCCGGCTTTATGGAGCTCCTCCCGGCCCGGCAGGCGCAATTCGACCGCATGGTGGAGATTCTCCGCCGCACCTACTCTCTGTACGGCTTCACCCCCTTGGACACCCCCCTCATCGAGGCCAGCGAGGTTTTATTGGCCAAGGGGGGCGGCGAGACGGAGAAGCAGATCTACCGCTTCATGAAGGGCGACACCGACCTGTCCCTGCGCTTTGACCTGACGGTGCCTCTGGCCAAGTACGTGGCCCAGAACTACGGCCACCTCACCTTCCCCTTCCGCCGCTTCCAGATCGGCAAGGTCTACCGGGGAGAGCGGGCCCAGCGGGGCCGGTTCCGGGAGTTCTATCAGGCGGACATCGACGTGATCGGCGACGGCAAGCTGGACATCTCCAACGAGGCGGAGATCCCCTCCATCATCTACCGTGCCTTCACCGCCCTGGGCCTGAAGCGGTTCCAGATCCGGGTGAACAACCGGAAGATCCTCAACGGCTTCTACGCCATGCTGGGCCTCACCCAGCAGTCCGGGGAGATCATGCGCACCGTGGACAAGCTGGACAAGATCGGCGCGGCCAAGGTGAAGGAGCTGCTGGTGGAGGGCGGCGTCAGTGAGGACAGCGCCCAGGAGATCCTCCGCTTCATCGGCATCTCCGGAGGCAACCAGGCGGTGCTGGCCGCCCTGGAGACCTACCGGGGCCGGAACGAGGTCTTTGACACCGGCCTGGATGAGCTGACCACGGTAGTAAAATACCTGTCCGCCTTCGGCGTGCCCGAGACCCACTTCGCCGTGGATCTGACCATCGCCCGGGGCCTGGACTACTACACCGGCACCGTGTACGAGACCACCATGCTGGACCACCCGGAGATCGGCTCCATCTGTTCCGGCGGCCGGTATGATAACTTGGCGGAATATTACACTGATAAACAACTCCCCGGCGTTGGAATTTCCATCGGTCTGACCCGCCTGTTCTTTGTGCTGGAGGACCAGGGCTATCTGAACGACGGCCTGAACACCGCCCCCGCCGACGTGCTCCTCCTGCCCATGACCGAGGACCTGTCCCCTGCCATCGCCCTGGCCACCCAGCTGCGGGAGGCGGGCATCCGGGCTCAGATCCACGGCGAGCAGAAGAAGTTCAAGCAGAAGATCTCCTACGCCGACAAGCTCCACATCCCCTACGTCATCTTCCTGGGGGAGGACGAGATCTCTTCCGGTGTGGCCGCCGTCAAGGACCTGGCCACCGGCGAGCAAGTGAAGCTGTCCCCCGCCGAGGCCATCGCCCACATCCAGGCCGGCCTGGACAAGCTCAACCAGGGCGCGCCCATTCTGGACCGGGGAGAATAAGGCCATCCGTCACGCCGCAGGGGCGGCACACCTGGGCCGCCCGCCCTTTGGTTTGGATTTTCATTCGGAGGTCACGCCTATGGACACTCCTCCCCTCCCCCGCCGGAAAACCATCCGCCTGTAAAATTACGACTATTCCCAAAACGGTGCCTATTTCGTCACCATCTGCACGGCACAAAGGCAACCCATTCTGGGGAAACTCATTCCTCCAACGTCCAACGCCGTAGGGGCGGGTCCCAGACCCGCCCGGGTAGCGTTGTCGCCATTTGGTGAAATTGTGGCGCAGACATGGGATGATCTTCCTAACCACAATTCCGGTCTTTCTCTTGGCCCATTTATTATTATGCCTGACCATATCCACGGAATCCTAATCCTGGAGGGACGGGCGGGTCTGGGTCCCCTACGGCCATTCCAGAACTGGTGCGGCAATTAAAATCCTTTTCATCCCGCAAAATAAACAAAATCTCAAACGCACCCAAACATGCTATCTGGCAGCGCGGCTACTACGAGCACATCCTCCGCAATCAACAGGACTTTGACGAGGCCGCCGGGTATATCGCCGGAAATCCGGTCCGGCGGCTGGAACGGGAGGGATTTTTGTGAAGAAGAAAATCGCCATTGGGGCGGGCATTCTCACTGCCCTGCTGGCGGCCGGCGGTCTGTGGTACACCCGGCCCCGGACCTTCTGGGAGGCCGCCGGGCTGGACCCGGAGGCAGTCACCGGCGTGGCCGGAACTGTAATCGAGTACGGCTTTCAGAATGGGCGTCCCTACAGCCAAAGCCACCAGATGGAAAACCGCAGCCCTAGACAATCGGAATTTGACGCGCTGATGTCGCAGCTGGACAAGATGCAGTTCCGTGGCACCCTGCGCAACCTGCTGCCCCTGCCCTCCTCGTATTCCGTGGATAAAGCCGGGCTGTCCACTACCCTGATCCTGGCCGCGGGGGAGGATGGAGCCATTGTCGACAACGGCTCTCGAGGCAGTCTGCGTGTCTCCCCGCGTCAGGGCCGGGAGGCTGAGTTCTACCCCGCAGACCCCGCCGCCTGGGAACAGCTGGCGGATTGGCTCGCCGCCCATGCGGATCAGTCGCCGGAAACCGTCTTATCTTGACGGGATTTCAACAATACCGCCGGGTATATGGCCGGAAATCCGGTCCGGCGGCTGGAACGGGAGGGATTTTGGTGAAAAAGAAAATCGCCATTGGGGCGGGCATCCTCGCCGCCCTGCTGGTGGCCGGCGGCCTGTGGTACACCTGGCCTCAGAGTTTCTGGGCGGTCACCGGTCTTGATCCCAGCCGTATCTCCGGAGTCTCCGGCCATGGGATGGAGCTCTCCGTGGAGCACGGCCGCGCCCGGACCACATCCTGGACCATGGACCACCGCGGTCCTGGGGATGAGGACTACGAGGCGCTGATCGCGCTCTTGGAGCGCGGCAGCTACCGGGCCAAACTCAGCAATCTGACCGCCCCATTTTCCGACAGCCAGCCCGGCTCGGAGCAGTGGGTGACGCTGAACTTTGCCGTGGACGGCGAGCCCTTTCCCGTCCATATCCCAGTCCCCCAGACCATGACCATTCCCATCCCCGACTCCTACGGATCCTGGCAGTACGACGCCTCTGACTCCCAGCTTCAGGCGGAGGTGCTCCAATATTTGAAGGCGAATGGGGAACAATCCTAATACATTTCTCAATTTTTAAAATATATATTACAAAATGGAGTTGATTTTATGGACAATCTGAAGAACTTCCGCCGCACCAACTACTGCGGCGACCTGCGCCTGAGCGACGCGGGCAAGACCGTCTCCCTGTGCGGCTGGGTCCAGCGGCAGCGGGACCTGGGCGGGCTGATCTTTGTGGACCTGCGGGACCGCACGGGCCTCATTCAGCTCTCCTTCGACGACAGCACCAACAAGGAGATCTTCGAGAAGGCCTCCGGCCTGCGCTCTGAGTACGTCATCGCCGCCACCGGCCTGGTGCGGGAGCGGGAGAGCAAGACCAACAAGATCGCCACCGGCGACATCGAGGTGTACGTCACCGAGCTGCGCCTGCTGGCCCGCGCGGAGACCCCTCCCTTTGAGATCGTGGAGCACTCCAAGGCCAACGACATGCTGCGCCTGAAGTACCGCTATCTGGACCTGCGCCGCCCGGACATGCAGCACATGATCGCCACCCGCCACAAGGTGACCAAGGTGGCCCGGGACTACTTCGACGAGCAGGGCTTCTATGAGATCGAGACCCCCATGCTGACAAAATCCACCCCCGAGGGGGCCCGGGACTACCTGGTGCCCTCCCGCGTCCATCCGGGCAAGTTCTACGCCCTGCCCCAGTCCCCCCAGCAGTACAAGCAGCTGCTCATGCTCTCCGGCTTTGACCGCTATATGCAGATCGCCCGTTGCTTCCGGGATGAGGACCTGCGGGCCGACCGCCAGCCCGAGTTCACCCAGATTGACCTGGAGATGTCCTTCGTCAACGAGGACGACGTGATGGAGATCCAGGAGGGTTTTCTGCAGAGAGTTTTCAAGGAAGTGCTGGACGTGGACGTGCAGACCCCCTTCCTGCGCATGCCCTGGCGGGAGGCCATGGACCGCTTCGGCTCCGACAAGCCCGACCTGCGCTTCGGCTTTGAGCTCAAGGACATCAGCGACATCGTGAAGGACTGCGGCTTCTCCGTGTTCTCCAGCGCGGTCCAGGGCGGCGGCTCCGTGCGCCTCATCAACGTGGACGGCCACGCCGCCGACTTCCCCCGGAAGAAAATCGACAAGCTGGCCGAGTTCGTCAAGACCTACAAGGCCAAGGGCCTGGCCTGGACCCGCCTCCACGACGGGCAGGTGACCTCCTCCTATCAGAAGTTCCTCACCGAGGAGGAGAACAAAGCGATCCTGGAGCGGGCCAACGCCAAGGACGGGGACCTGGTCCTCATCGTGGGCGACGTAAAGGACGAGGTGGTCTTTGCCGCCCTGGGCGCTCTGCGGTGCGAGTGCGCCAAGCAGCTGGGCATCCTGGACCCCAAGGACTTCCGCTTCCTGTGGGTGACGGAATTCCCCATGTTCGAGTACAGCGAGGAGGAGGGCCGGTACGTGGCCATGCACCACCCCTTCACCGCCCCCATGGACGAGGACATCGACAAGCTGGAGACCGACAAGAAGAACTGCCGGGCCAAGGCCTATGACATTGTCCTCAACGGCACCGAGCTGGGCGGCGGCTCCATCCGCATCTCCGTCCCCGAGACTCAGGAGGCCATGTTCCGGGCTCTGGGCTTCACCGACGAGGAGGCCATGGAGCGCTTCGGCCACCTGATCAACGCCTTCAAGTTCGGCGCGCCCCCCCACGGCGGCCTGGCCTACGGCCTGGACCGGCTGTGCATGCTCATGGCCGGGGCCGACTCCATCCGGGACGTGATCGCCTTCCCCAAGGTGCAGAACGCCTCCGAGCCCATGACCAACTGCCCCGACTTCGTGGATGATAAGCAGCTGGATGAGCTGAGCTTGGCTGTTACCCGGAGAGAGGAAGCCTCGGACGAGGAGTAATCTCTTTTCCGCTTTTCGCAAATTCAATCCCCGCTGTTCTTTCCCTGGAACAGCGGGGATTTTTTCTTTTTTGGGTGTTTCACCGCCTTTTTTGCCTGTAGGGGCGGGTGTCCTCACCCGCCCGCCGTTTCCCTGAGCCGAGCTTGAGCCCCACCCACTCAAAAGGCGCGCTTTCCACCGATAGAAGAAACACCCAAAGGTTACCGGCCCCTCAGCGGCAGCGGTAATAGAAGGGAAACCAGTCGACTGAACCACCCGCGCCTTTGCGTTAACGAATCAGCCTGCCTAATTGGCGCTCCCGTAAAATGGGGGTCTGGGGGAATTCAGCATGGCGAACGAAGTTCGCCCCTGTGAATTCCCCCGGCGTCTTTTGGTTCCTTTTCCACGTGGAAAAGGAACTCGCCCCGCAGGGCGAAATCCTCTGCGCCGATCAAGGAGGCACTCTATGATCATCCCCTCATCCGGCCCCTTCGGGGCCACCTTCCCCCCAGGGGGAAGGCTTAAGAAGAAGGCGGCGAACCCCCGCTTATCCCCAAAAATCTCCGCTGCACGCTTAAAAATACCTGGAATGGCAGAAAATGAGAGGAAAACTTCCCAAAAAAATTGACACCATGCACACAAAGTGGTATACTTCCATAAACTAAGAAAAACACAGTTTGATTTTGGCGTGGAGAACCTCTCCACGCTGTTTTTCCCAGGAGGCATTTATGAAAAAACTGATGATTTTTTTGCTGTGCTTTCTGCTGACCGGGTGCGCCGCACCCCAGGCTGGAGGTTCGGAGAGCTCCGGGTCCTCCGGCTCCGCCCCCTCCGGCTCGGTCTCCTCCCCCCAGGCGGGGGACGCGTCCTCTCAGACGCCCGCCCCGGACGCCTCCCAGGAGGGGAGCTCCTCAGCCTCTGAGGAGCCCGCCGGGTCCTCCTCTCCGTCCGGCTCCTCCTCCAGCTCCTCCGGCACGGGATCGGACCCCCTCCCCCAGAACAAGGACCAGATCATCCAGGAGCTGGTGTCCGCCATGTCGGTGGAGGAGAAGGTGGGACAGATGTTCTTCGTCCGCTGCCCCGAGACCGACCAGGCGGCCAAGGTGTCCCAGTACAAGCTGGGGGGCTATATCCTCTTTGGCCGGGACTTCAAGGATAAGACCGCCCAGCAGGTGCGGGACGAGATCGCCTCCTATCAGGCGTCCTCCGGCATCCCCATGCTCATCGGCACCGATGAGGAGGGGGGCACGGTGGTCCGGGCCAGCAGCAACCCCAACCTGTTTCCCAGCCGGGAGCCCTCCCCCCAGGTGCTGTACGCCCAGGGCGGGCTGGACGCCATTCTCCAGGACGCCCGGCAGAAGAGCGTCACCCTGCTGGACCTGGGGGTCAACGTGAACTTCGCCCCGGTGGCCGACGTGTCCACCGACCCCGCCGACTTTATCTATGAGCGCGCCCTGGGCCAGGACGCCCAGACCACCGCCGACTATGTGGCCCAGGTGGTGACCGCCATGGGCCAGGAGCGCATCGGCTCGGTGCTGAAGCATTTCCCGGGCTATGGAAACAACCAGGACACCCACACCGGCGTGGCCGTGGATGAGCGGCCCTATGAGACCTTTGAGACCTCCGACTTCCTCCCCTTCCAGGCGGGCATTCAGGCGGGGGCGGACGCGGTGCTGGTGAGCCACAACATCGTCACCTCCATGGATGAGAGCCTGCCCGCCTCCCTCTCCCCCGCCGTCCACCAGATCCTGCGGGACACTCTGGGCTTTGACGGGGTCATCCTCACCGACGACCTGGCTATGGACGCCGTGGCCCAGTATGCCCAGGACGGCTCGGCGGCCGTGCTGGCCGTCCAGGCGGGCAACGACATGGTTCTCACCACCGACTTTGAGACCCAGATCCCCCAGGTCATCGCCGCCGTGGAGGACGGGACCATCCCCATGGAGCAGATCGACCAGTCGGTGGCCCGGGTCCTCTCCTGGAAGTACGACCTCGGCCTGTTGGGCTATTAAACCACGCGCGCGGTCCGGGAACCTCTCCGGCCGCGCGTTTTTCTTTTCTGAATGGAGCTTTTTCTCCCAAACTATTTCCACACTTCCGCCCCCGGATGTGGAAAAAACTATGGCCTTGGAGGTTTTCCCATGACCCCTCTGTGTGATATTCTGAAAAATTACGCCGCCCGGAACCCCGCCCGCTTCCACATGCCGGGCCACAAGGGCGGCCCCCTCCCCCTGCCGGAGCTGTCCGACGCGGCCCGGCTGGATGTAACCGAGATCCCCGGCACCGGCAACCTGTATCTGGCCGGGGAGCCCTTCGACTCCGCTCAAAAACCGTGGGCGGAGCGCTTCGGCTTTGACCACTGTCAGTTCCTCACCGGCGGGTCCACCATGGGCATTCACACCGGCCTGTCCCTCCTGTGCGCCCCCGGGGATCAAATTTTGGTGGACCGGAACTGTCACCGGGCGGTATTCAACGCCATGGCCCTGCTGGATCTGGAGCCGGTGTACCTGGAGCGGCCCTGGCTGGAGCGGGAGAACCTCATCGGCCCCATCACCCCGGAGCAGGTGGAGATTTCCCTGAAAAACCACCCAAATGTCAAAACGATTTGTATTACTTCCCCTACATATGCCGGAGTGTTGTCTGATATTGGGGCCATCTCCCGCGTTGTCCACGCCCACGGGGGCAGGCTGTTTGTGGACGGGGCCCACGGGGCCCACCTGCCCTTCCTGGGGCTGACCCCCTTTGCGGGGGCGGACGGGGTGGTGGTCAGCGCCCACAAGACCCTCCCCGCCCTGGGTCAGGCCGCCCTGCTGTTCACCAACGGCATGGACCCGGACCGGGTGCGGCGGATGGCCTCGGTGTTCGGCACCTCCAGCCCCTCCTACCCCATCCTGGCCAGCATGGATGCCGCCCGGGCCTGGCTGGAGGAGGACGGGGCCCGGGCCTACCGGCAGACCGCCCTCCGGGTGGCCCAGCTGCGCAGCAGGTTCCCCTCCCTGGCCGGGGACCTGTCCCTGGACCCCGCCCGGCTCACCCTGAACGTCCAGGACGGCCCCTCCTTCGCCCGCTCCCTGGAGGAGCAGAACATTTTTCCCGAGATGGAGGACGGGGGCCACGTGGTGTTCATCTGCACCTCCCAGGACCTGGAGGAGAACTTCGACCGCCTGGAGCGGGCCCTGGAGGGCATGGAGGACCGGATGGGGCCCTGTCCCCCCCTCCCCTCCCCTCCCCTGCCGGAGCGGGCGTGCTCCCTGCGGGAGGCCCTCTTTGCCCCCACCCAGCTGGTCCCCCTGTACCAAAGCGCCGGGCGGGTCTCGGCGGCCCAGATCGCGCCCTATCCCCCCGGCGTGCCCGTGGTGGCCCCCGGGGAGCGGATTTCCGAAAAAGAACTGGCCTATTTCCGGAAGATAGGGTATAATAGTACAGATATCCCTGTGATTGTATCCCGGGACGGGGAGGTTTGACTTTTAGGGGCGGGGGTTTCGCCGCTCCGGCGGTGAGTAGGGTTCCGCCCTGCGGGGCGGGTTCCTTTCTGCACGGGCAGAAAGGAACCAAAGAACCGCCAGGGGTGGGCGCAGAGGGACAGGACCGGCTGCGCCGCTCCTGCCCCAATGATGCCCACCCCTGGACCCCGTTTTACGAGAGCGCCAATTAGGCAGCCTTGTCAGTCAACGCAAAGGCGCGGGTGGTTCAGCTGACTGGTTTCCCTTCTATTTCCGCTGCCGCTGAGGGTCGGGTAACCTTTGGGCGGTGCTTCTCCTGGTGGGGAGCGCGCCTTTGTGGTGGTGGGGCTCAAGTGCGGCTCAGGGGAACGGCGGGCGGGTGAGGGCACCCGCCCCTACACGGATACAGGAACGGACCCATTTTTCTCGTAGGGGCCGGTCCCAGACCGGCCGCGGGCGGCCTTTGGCCGCTCACCTCATCCGTCACGCTTCGCGTGACACCTTCCCCTAAAGGGGAAGGCAGGGGGATGGGCCTTCCAAAGCCTTCCCCTTTAGGGGAAGGTGCTCCCGAAGGGGGCGGATGAGGTATCCCGTGTTTCGAACCAGGCATGTTGGCTCGGCAACCCCAGGCGCGGTTGTGGAATCGCACCAACTCCAATTTTCCAAAAACTCAGGGCCCAGTGGCCCGGAAGAAATCGCAGAAAGTCATTCAGATTTTGCGCGCCGGAAATTTTTTGCCTGGCTCAAGGGGTAACTCCCGTAATAGGGGTCCGGGGAAAGCAGTCCTATGGACCTAGGCGGAGCGAAGCGGAGCCGTAGTCCATCGGCTGCGTCCCCGGTGGCGTTTTGCCTACTTTGCCGCCATGGGCAAAGTAGGTCGCCGCCCGCAGGCGGCGAAATCCCCCGCGTACAACGGACGCAGTCCGAACCCTGCCCCCTCATCCGTCACGGCTTCGCCGTGCCACCTTCCCCCCAGGGGGAAGGCTTAAAAAGAAACGAACCACAGTAAAGTGAGGAACCCCCTATGGAACTCTCCCCCCTGGCGGGCAACCGCACTCTGAAAACCCAGCTCTCCCAGCAGGAGGAGGGGCGGGGGCTGTCCCACGCCTACATTCTCTCCGGCCCCGCCGGCTCGGGCAAGCACACCCTGGCCCGGCTTCTGTGCGGAGCCATGCTGTGCACCGCCTCGGTGGAGCGGCGGCCCTGCGGCCATTGCGGCCCGTGCAAAAAGGTGTTCTCTGGCATCCACCCGGACGTGGCGGTAATCTCCGGCCCCGCCCAGGGGAAGCCCATCACGGTGGACCAGGTGCGGCAGCTGCGCGCCGACGCCTACATCCGCCCCAACGAGGGGGAGCGGAAGGTCTATCTGCTGGAGGGGGCCGACCGGATGAACGCCAGCGCCCAGAACGCCATGCTCAAGCTGCTGGAGGAGGGCCCGGCCTACGCCGCCTTCCTGCTGCTGGCGGAGAACGGCGGCGGGGTGCTCCAGACGGTGCGCTCCCGGTGCGAGGAGCTCTCCCTCACCCCCGTGCCCCCCGGGGAGGCGGAGGAGTGGCTGAGGGCCCGCTTCCCGGACCGGTCCGAGGCGGACCTGCGCCGGGCGGTCCAGGAGGCCCAGGGCATTCTGGGCCGGGCGGTCTCCCTGCTGGAGGGGGACGGCGGACAGGCCCAGGAGCGCCGCGCCCAGGCGGACGCCCTGGTCCGGGCCCTGGAGGGGACCGACGAGCTGGCCCTGTTTGAGGCCAGCCTGCTGCTGGAGAAGGCCCCCAAGGAGGAGCTGCCCCAACTGCTGGATCAGCTCTACCTCCAGCTGGGGGAGCGGCTGGCGGTGAGCGGGGAGAAATCCCGCCTGCTGAAGGCGGCCGCCCTGGTGCGGAAGCTGCGGGGGGCGGCGGAGCTCAACGCCAACCCGGGCCAGCTCTCCGGCTGGCTGTGCGCGGGCATGTTTTTGGAGAATGAAAAAGGCAGAATGCAGAATGCAGAATGATGGTGTCCCGGCGGAGCCGGGACAATCAATCCCCGCCTTCGGCGGGATACTTCTGTTGGAGGCGGGAAAGAAAAAGAGGAGATTCTATCTCCTATCTTCTATCTCCTATCTCCTAACTTCACATAAGGAGGAACTATGGTCGAGATCATCAGCGTCCGCTTCAAGGAAGGCGGAAAGCATTACTATTTCAACCCCAATGGGGCCCAGTTTCAGCCCGGTGAGGGGGTCATTGTAGAGACCACCCGGGGCACTGAGTTCGGCGAGTGCGTCCAGGGGAACACCCCCATCGACGAGATGGAGCTCACCGCCCCCCTGCGCCCGGTGCTCCGCCGGGCCACCCCGGAGGACGAGCTCACCCGGGAGAAGAACAAGGAGAAGGAGGCCAAGGCCCTGGAGATCTGCCAGCAGAAGATCCTGGAGCACGGCCTGGAGATGAAGCTGGTGGACGCGGAGTGGAGCTTTGAGGGAAACAAGGTCCTCTTCTTTTTCACCGCCGAGGGCCGGGTGGACTTCCGGGCCCTGGTGAAGGACCTGGCCAGCGCCATCCACGCCCGCATCGAGCTGCGCCAGATCGGCGTCCGGGACGAGGCCAAGATGCTGGGCGGCCTGGGCATCTGCGGGCGGCCCTTCTGCTGCTCCCAGTTCCTGGACGAGTTCCAGCCCGTGTCTATCAAGATGGCCAAGACCCAGAACCTGTCCCTGAACCCCACCAAGATCTCCGGCACCTGCGGGCGGCTCATGTGCTGCCTGAAGTACGAGCAGGAGGCCTATGAGGATCTGGTAAAGACCTCCCCCAAGCCCGAGTCCTTTGTGGAGACCCCCGACGGGGCGGGTACCGTGTCCTCGGTGAACCTGCTGCGGCAGACGGTGCAGGTGCGGCTGGACTCCGCCCCGGAGACCCCCAAATGCTACCACAACTGCGAGCTGTGCGTCATCCGCAACGGCAAGGGCAAGCGGCCCGAGGGCTATGTGGAGCCCCCCCTGGAGGAGCTGGCCAAGCTGCGCAAGCCCCAGGAGCCGGAGGAGACCCCCGACCTGAAGGGGTCGGCCTCCCCCCTGGCCGCCGCCCTGGAGGCGGTGTTCAACGGGGAGACCCCCCAGTACGAGGGGGTGGGCGGACCGGCCCAGGAGGCCCCCAGGAGCCGGGACCGCCGCCGCTCCCGAAACCGCCGGGGCGGCCGCTCCCACGGGGAGGGCGAGGGCCGGGAGGCCGCCCAGAGCCGGGAATCCGCCCCGGCCAAGGAGAAGAAGCCCCCCCGGGCGGACAAGCCCAGGGAGGTCCGGGAGCGCCCCGCCGGAGAGGCCAAGCCTCCCCGGGAGGGGGGCGAGAAGCGCAGCTCCCGTCCCCACCGCCGCCGCCGCCCCAGAGGCGGAGGGGGCGGCAAGCCCCAGAGCGGCGGGGAGTCCTGAGCACCCCTTCGGCGGCTGAGCCCTCTCTCTTGGGCTCAGCCGCCTTTTCCCCATTGGGAAAACCATATCGCCCCATTCGGAATTTCAAATTGGACAAGTCCCGGCCCCGGTGGTAGGATAGGGACACAGCCCCTCCTCCCCTCTCCCCTGGCGGGGGGAGCGGGGACCGGAAGCTGGGAAAGGAGAGAATTACAATGGACGGATTTTTCAGCGCCCTCTCCGCCTCTCTGGTGCTGCTGATGCTCATGTCGGTGGGCTACTTTATGGGGCGGCTGGGCTGGATGACTGCGGCGGAGAAGCGGTTTCTGAGCAAGTTCATCGTCAACATCGCGGTGCCCTGCAACTGCATCACCGGACTGCTGAACAACCTGGACCACGACAGCCTGCTCCAGGCGGGGCTGATGGTGGCCTCGGCCATGGTGGGGGTGGCGGTGACCCTGGCCCTCTGCCTGCTGCTGGCCAAGCTGCTCCGCCTGCCCCGGGAGCGGTGGGGGGTGTTCGTGGCCATGGCCGCCTTCTCCAACACCCTGTTCATCGGCCTGCCCGTGTCCACCCAGCTCTTCGGGGACGTGTGCGTCCCATATGTGATGATGTACTACTTAGCCAACACCCTGTTCGTCCAGTCCGCCGGCATCCTGCTCATCGAGCGCTCCGGCACCCGGGCGGGAAAAAAGACCACCGTGGGCGGCTTCTTCAAGGACGTCTTTACCAAGCCCCCCATTCTGGCAGTGCTCTTCACCGTGCTGCTGCTGGTGCTGGACCTGCGGCTACCCGGCCCCATTATGACCTGGGCGGGGTACATCAGCCAGTCGGTCTCCCCCATGGCCCTCATCTACTGCGGGTACATCGTGTTCGAACTGGGGCTGAAAAACCTGCGGCCCATGAAAGGTCTGCCCGCCATGATCCTCATGCGGCTGGGGGTGGCTCCGGTGATCTGCTGGTTCTTCTGCCACCTGTTCGGCATGAGCGGCCTGCCTCTCAGCGTCTTTGTGGTGGAGAGCGCCCTGCCGGTGGTCAGCCAGGTGCCCGTGCTGGCGGGGGCCTACGGGGCGGACGACCAGTACGCCGCCACCGGCGCGGTGCTGTCCACCCTGTGCAGCTTTGTGAGCATTCCCATTTTGATGCTGATACTGGGATAAAAACAGACGGCCGAAAGGCCGTCTATTTTTTTGCCTCAAATTCCCCGCTCAACTCCTGGGCCATGTGGATAAAATCTGTAATCACACTCCACTGGTGGGGCTGCTTCAAATATCCGAAGTGGATCATATGGCGGGCCTCCTCCCCCAGGTGGATGAGCTCCAGCTGGGCCTCCTGCTGAGGCGTAAGGGAGGGACGGATCATATTCTGGGGCGCAAAGCAGGCCCCCATTCCAGATACGGCCAGAACCAGCTCAGACCGGACCGTTGTATGGTGTACCTCAATTTTTGGAATCGGTACGATACCCCACCGGCGTAGCAGATCATAGCCAAAAATTCCATTGCTCTCCTGCTGGGCAGCCAGGATAAACGGACAATCTCGGAGGGGAGACAGATCCCCTGATTGCAGCCGAGCGAAGTCAGCCATTCCAGGCGTTATTCCCAGACGGTTCAAAAGCACCTTAGATACCACCAGGACATACTCCTCCTGATAAAAGTCCTCCGTCTGGACTGCGGGCGGCACCACAGGCAGGGGGGCGATTGCCAGGTCAATCTCTCCGTTTTCCAGAAGGGCACTGAGATTAGTGTTGATCTCTCCCACCAGCCGGATGGCAATGTTGGGGTACTCCTGCTGAAAGCGGATCAGCAGCGGAGGAATCACAATATCCCCCCGGGTATAGTTAATCCCGATGCGCAGCAATCCCCGCTGATTTTCGGTAATGTCCTGAAACTCCCGCTCCAGGGAGTTCACCCGCCGCTGCAGGTCCAGGGCGTACTCCAGAAACACCTCCCCGGCGTAGGTCAGCTCCAGGGGGATGCTCCGCACCAGCAGCTTGGTCCCCAGCTCCCCCTCCAGCTTGGCGATGTGGGCGCTGAGGGTCTGCTGGGTGATGTGCAGCCGCTCCGCCGCCCGGGAAAAGCTCCGCTCCCGGGCCACCATGACAAAGTAGTCCATGCTGGAAAAATTCATCCTGGTCCCCCCTCTTCTTTTGCCGCGGTCCTCCGCTTCCCACCTGGCCCACTCCGGACGCCGGAATGTTTTCCACAAAACAGGCTTCGGATGTGGAATCCGCCCCTCCCGGACGCTCCATACCGAGCTCCTCCAGGCGGAGCGCTCCACGGCCGCTCCTTCAAAGGTACAAATTTTAGCTGTATTATATACCAGATTTAACAGTTTTACAAATGTATTTTCCCCTGCTATACTGAAGGCACAGCAGGAGGAAAACTCCCCCGGCTCCATCGATGGAAGATCATCTGAGCACCCCTCAGAGACGCGGCGCGGCGTTCCTATGGAAGTTCTCTGCCTGAGCAATCCAAACAGGAGGGATTCAGTATGAAACGCGAAATTATCCCCGGCCGCTTCATCCTTTTGATTTTGGCGGCATTTCTGGCGATTATGGTCCTGCCCATCGTCCTTGCCTCCCTGGCCGGACAGCTGGACCTGCCGGTGGAGCAGAGCTGCGCCTCTAACGCCCAGGAGCTGACCATCACCCCCAAGGCGGACTGGAGCATCGTCTCCGTCCTTCCCCAGGAGGACGGACTTCTGGCCCCGGAGATGACAGGGGGGGGCGTGACGGTCCCCCTGGCTGGACTCCCCGCGGGGGAGGCTGAGACCCTCCAGCTCCTGTGCCGGAGCCAGGACGGCGGACCGGCGGAGGAGACCCAGGTGACTTTCCAGCTTCTCCCTCAGAGTGACGGAACCCTTACGCTCCGTGCCTACCCGGAGAAGGCCGACCTTCTGAATGTAAACTTCTGCTATGAATACTCCCCATCCGCCTGAACTTCCCATCAGGCCAAGATCCGACATACACAACGCACAGCGCCGTGGGCATTCCCCACGGCGCTGTGCGTTGTGTGCATTCGATTCCACTCGTGGCGGGCTGCCGCCCCCTCGGACTCTCCCCTACACCCGAGAAAATTTTTCCAGTCCCCTGAAAATCCCGCGTTTCCAGTTGCAATTTTCGGAAATTTTGATAAACTAAAAAGTGGACCATTGGAGAAAGAGGGAACCTGTTATGTCCATTCAAGAGCACGTCAATCAGGTAAAGGCCAACATTGCCGCCGCGGCCCAGGCCGCCGGCCGGGACCCGGATGAGATCACCCTGTGCGCCGCCACCAAGGTGCAGACCGACGACACCATCCGGGCGGCCATCGCCGCCGGGATCACCGTGTGCGGCGAGAACCGGGTGCAGGAGCTCACCGCCCACCTGGCTGCGGACGCCTACCGGGGGGCCCAGGTCCACTTCATCGGCCATTTGCAGACCAACAAGGTGAAGCAGGTGGTGGGCAAGGTGGATCTCATCCACTCGGTGGATTCGGAGCGGCTGCTCCGGGCCATCGACGCCCAGGCCGCCAAACAGGACCTGGTTCAGGATATTCTGCTGGAGGTCAACATCGCCGGAGAGGAGAGCAAGGGCGGCTGCACCCCGGAGGAGGCCCGTCAGCTGGCCCAGCTGACCCGGGAGCTGGAGCACGTCCGCCTGCGGGGCCTGATGGCAATTCCACCCATCTCCCCGGAACCTGGGGCCAACCGCCCGTTTTTTGCCGCTATGCGACAGCTTTTTGTTGACATAAAGGCAAATATGGGGGATAATCAATGTAATATGGATTGCCTGTCCATGGGCATGAGCGGCGACTATCCGGACGCCATCGCCGAGGGCGCCACCCTGGTCCGGGTGGGCACCGCCCTGTTCGGCCCCCGGCCTCCCATGCACAAGGGATAAGACCGGCAGACCGAGATTGATTTACATCCAGAGGAAAGAGGGTTTTACCATGGGTTTTTTGGACGAGTTTAAGCGGCTGGCCCACCCCTACGAGGACGAAGACGACGAGGAGTTCGAGGACGACTACGAGCCCTCTCCCCGTCCGGTGGAGCGCCGGGAACGGGAGCGGAGCGTCCGAAGCGAGCCCTCCTACACCAGCCCCGCTATGGACGAGCTGGAGGCCCGCCGGAGCAATAAAGTGGTGAACATCCGGGCGGCCACCCAGCTCCAGGTGGTGCTGGTGAAGCCGGAGCGCTTTGAGAACGCCAGCGAGATCGCCGACCACCTGCGGGAAAAGCGCACCGTGGTGCTCAACCTGGAGTCCACCAACAAGGAGATCGCCCGCCGCCTGCTGGACTTCCTGTCCGGCGTGGCCTACGCCAATGAGGGCAAGATCAAAAAGGTAGCCATCTCCACTTACATCATCACCCCCTACAACGTGGACATCCTGGGGGACTTGATTGACGAGCTGGAGAACAACGGGCTGTACTTCTAAGTTCCCCGCTCACTTTCCACAATCCAGGGATGAACTGTGGAAAACCGCGCCCCTGTCTGCCTCATAAAAGCTGAGGCGGCCCAGGTGTGCCGCCCCTGCGGTTTAAACGGACCGTTCTCATAACCGGGAGCGTTCCCCTCATCCGCCCCATCCCCCAGGGGAAGGCTCGGGCGGGTGAGGACACCCGCCCCTACGGAACATACAAAAGACTTTCCGGGGAATGCCGTAGGGGCCGACGACCTCGGCGGCCCGCGGGCGCACACTGTGCGCCCCTACAGTGGAAAACGGCCCCGGGACGTTGGTTCGGAGACGGCAGGCGCGGCAGTGGAAACGCATCATTTGAAATTTTTCACCAAATCAGGCCCCCAGTGGGGCCGGACGGAACCGCGCTCAAGCACTCCTGATTTTGCGCGCCGGAAATTCTCTGCCTGCCCCAAGGGATAACCCCCGTAATGGGGTCCGGGGGTAAGCGGTCCTATGGACCTAGGCAGAGCGCTAGCGGAGCCGTAGTCCATCGGCCGCGTCCCCCGGCGGCGTTTTGGTGACTTTGCCGCCGTGGGCAAAGTCACTCGCCGCCCGCAGGCGGCGAAACTCCCTGAGCGGCATCATATAAAGGGGCGGCGGGGGCAAGCCCCCGCCCTACAGGATTCTTCCGACGACACCTATTCCTTGGACCCCCCCTCATCCGGCCCCTTCGGGGCCACCTTCCCCCAAGGGGGAAGGCTTAAAATGGGCAGGCAGCGAAACTCCCCTGCACAAATCAGAACCCACAGCGCCTCCGGGCGCTTTTTTAGGAGGTAATGAACCATGCTCACTCCCCAGGAAGTATCCGAGCGCGCCTTCCCCAAGGCGTCTTTCGGCGGGTATAATATGGCCCAGGTGGACGAATTCCTGGACGTGCTCACCGAGGATTACAGCGCCCTCTACAGCGAAAACGCCGTCTTGAAGAGCAAGATGAAGGTGCTGGTGGAGAAGGTGGAGGAGTACCGCTCCACCGAGGAGGCCATGCGCAAGGCCCTGATGGCCGCCCAGCGGATGGCGGACGACCTGGTGAAGGAGGCCGAGCAGAAGCGCGCCCAGATCCTTGAGGAGGCGGAGGCGGAGGCCGGCCGGAAGGTAGAGGCCATCCGCCAGGAGGAGGAGGCCGAGCGCTTCCGCCTGGAGTCCGCCCAGAAGGAGACCGCCTCCTATGTGGCCCAGGTGCGCGCGCTCCACGCCAAGGCGGCGGAGTACCTGGATCAGCTGGACCAGCTGACCCCCACCCCCTCCCCCGCGGAGAACCAGGAGGAGAAGGTGGAGGAGACCGTCTCCGACATCGACGACAGCGTCCAGCGCCTGGTGGCCCAGGCCATGGCCGAGGCGGCCGCCGAGAACGAGAAGGCCCGCCAGGCAGAGGCCGCCCAGGAGGGCGAGAACCAGAATTCTCCTAAGGACGACGACGAGGAGGAGGACCTGAGCGACACCACCCGCATCGACTTCGGGGAGCTTCAGTTCGGCCGGGACTACGAGATCAAATAATCGGGATATAAAGCTAAGACAGCCGCCAGCGTCACTGGCGGCTGTCTCGTTGTTTTTATTTAAATTTCCGGCTTTCCGCCACCGCCAGTTCATCACAGCGGTTGTTATAAGGATTACTGGCGTGGCCCTTGACCCAGTGGAGATTGACCGTGTGGTACTCGCACAGCTCCAGAAGGCGGGCCCACAGGTCCGGGTTGAGGGCGGGCTTCTTGTCCCTCTTCACCCAGCCCCGGGCCCTCCAGCCCTTGGCCCAGCCCTTCTCCAGGGCGTCGATGACGTACTTGCTGTCCGAGTACAGCTCCACCGCGCAGGGCTCCTTCAGGGCCTCCAGGGCGGTGATCACCCCGGTGAGCTCCATGCGGTTGTTGGTGGTCTGGGCCTCTCCCCCGGAGAGCTCCTTCTTGTGGGGGCCGTACATCAAAATCGCCCCCCAGCCCCCAGGGCCGGGGTTGCCCGAACAGGCCCCGTCGGTGTAGATGGTTACTGTTTTCACATTGTTCTCCTGATAAAGCAGATTCTGTCCCGCCCCCTCATCCGCCCCCTTCGGGGGCACCTTCCCCCCATGCCGATTTACAATGCAAGTGCAACAGTAAATAAAAAGAGTGACTCAAAGAGGAAAAGCCAGTAAAATGGTAGTTGC
>NZ_JACJJE010000024.1 GCF_016899775.1 Pseudoflavonifractor capillosus | reverse complement strand
CAGGCGGCCCTGATGCTGATGAAGGCTCTGGGCTACTTCCAGTACGGCAGCGACTTCGGCAGCGACTGGCAGCTGGCTACCGTCACCCAGGGCAACAAGATCGACCTGTTTGAGGATGTGGACTCCGGCGTGCGTGAGGCCATGACCCGCAACGATCTGGCTCAGCTGGTGCTGAACACCCTGGAGGCCGGTACCGTCGAGGCTGAGTCCGACGGCTCCATCTCCGTGGGCGACATCACCATCGTCAACAACGTCAAGTACAACTATGTCACCAGCGGTCGCGATTACGCCAAGGCCATTGATGACAAGATCACTACCAACAACGACGGCGACATGACCAGAGGTTATGTTGTGGAGTTGGGCGAGAAGCTGTACCAGGGCGAGCTGAAGAAGGACGACGATACCACTGACGACCTGGGCCGCCCCGCCACTGTGTGGGAGTACCAGGGCAAGGAGATCGGCACCTTTGCTGAGACCGCCGACCACACCTTCACCGCCAAGGTGACCAGCAAGGCCCTGTACGACGAGGTGGGCAAGACTGCCGCCGAGAAGTACAGCTGGAACGTCTATCTCAACGGCGAGTCCATCGACTACGACGGCCAGGATCTGATCGACAACCGCAACGACAACGCCGACGACTTCGTGAAGGAGGCCGGGGTCCTCACTGACGACGCCACCGGCAACGGCGTCATCACCGAGGTCTATGTGGACACCACCTCCGGTGAGGAGTCCGTCACTGTGGCTATCATCTACTCCTACGCCGCTGAGGTCCTGAAGGTCGACGAGGAGGACGGCACCATCACTCTGGCTGACCTGGACAACGGCCCCGCCCGTACCAGCGACACCTACGATGCCACCGGCTTCGAGGAGGACCAGATCGTCATCTACACCTACTCCGAGGATACCAACGAGATCCAGGACGTGTATGCCGCTGAGCTGCTGGAGGGTGAGGTCACCCGCGTGCGCTCTGAGACCGAGGACGGCGTGGCCGGCAACGGCGACCAGTTCATCGTGGACGGCACCACCTACAAGTACAACATGACCGTCTCCGGCAGCGAGCGTCTGAAGGCCGAGGCTGTGTCCAACGATGTGGTGGCCTACCTGGATGCCAACGGCTACGTGGCCTACATCGACGAGTCCGCCATCACCTATGACTACGCCTATGTGCTGTCTATGGGGAATGACGACGACCGGTATGGAACTGACGGTACTAAGGGCAGCACCTATTATGCCCGCCTGATCCTGACTGACGGAACCATGGTAAAGGTAGAAACCGATGCTACCAGTAAAGAGGCTCCGGGTCTGAAGAACCAGCTCGTCTCCTACTCTGTGGACAAAAATGATGTCTACACTCTGACCCCGCGTGGTGTAGCCGCAGCTACTACTACCGGAAATACCAACGGTGAGGACCTTGTTGAAAATGGCAAGGCTGGTATGACCTTGAACGGCGATCCTCGTTCCGCCAACAGCAATACTGTATTCATCCTGGTAGATCCGGATGAGGATAGCTTTGACGATTACGACGTGAGCGTCTACACCGGCATCAAGAACGTTCCCGATGTGAAGGCTGGGGAAGAGACTAAGACTGCAGTTGCGATGAACAACAACGGCGGCGTTGCCCGAGTGGTCTACATCGAGGGCGGCGACGTATCCGGCACCGATCAGGTGATCTTCGCCATCGCCAACAGCAACGCCAAGATCCAGAAGGACTCCGAGAACGGCGAGTACTATGAGATCGACGCGGTCGTGGACGGCGCCAAGGATACCCTGGAAGTCAAGGCCGGCTCTACCTCCGCTGTGAACGCCCTGGTGAAGAACATCGATAACGATGCGGCTTCCATCAGCAGCACCAAGTCCGTGGTGGCTCTGAAGAGCATGACCGAGAACAGCGACGGCTTCATCAGCAGCGCTAAGGTCTACACCGAGATGGATGCTGACGGCGACGGCGTGCTGAACGCTGGCGACTCCCTGTATGTCACCGGCACCAAGAAGGCCGAGGACGGCACTGTGGGTCTGGGCGGCACCTACTACGCCTACAGCGACGACGTGGTTGTGGCCCGCTGGACCCTGGAGGATGACGCCATCGAGATCAGCCGCATCAACTCCGTGAAGAACGACACCAACGACAAGGTCGTTGCCATCATGGATGGCCGCGTGGTCATTGGCCTGTTCATCATCGAGGTCAAGGGCGGCGAGGAAGAAGTTAAGCTGACCGACGATGTTTCTCTGTCCAGTGTCACTGTGAAGGGCATCGAGGCTTCCCAGTCCGGCGACACCTATACTGTCAACGTTCCTTCTGAGAAGAACATTGACGGTGTGACCCAGCTGGTTGTTAAGGCTACCGACAGCAACGCTAAGATCTCTGATCTGAAGATTGACGGTGGTAAGTACACTGTGGATAATACCGCTTTCGGCAAGACTGGCGAGCGTGTTATCACCTTTACCGTTACCTCTTCTGATGGTACCAAGACTGCCGACTACACTGTAAAGGCCACTATTGGCGCTGCTTGTAAGGTAACCATCAGTGCTACAAATGCTCTTGTAAAGGTTGACGGCAAGGCTATCAGCGGAACTGTGACCTATGATCAGGGCGAAGAGCTCATTTTGACCATTGTCCCCGCCGACGGCATGAAGATTAAGGACGTCAAGTGGGACGAGGGGACTGCTATCCCTGGTTTCAGCGGCGAGTATCGGGTTACCGTGCCTAGCAGTGAGAGCGCGACACTGAATGTTACTGCCGAGGCTATTAGTGAGTCCTGAAGATTGAGTTGATCTTCACCGTTACAAAAAGGAAGGCCCCTCGGGGCCTTCCTTTTCTTTATCCAATCGCAAAATAGCGGTACAGCACGCCCTCCTCATTCATCTGAGCCGAGGAATTTTCTCCATACCAGCTGACGGCGTTCCCGGACCAGTTCACCGTGTTCTCGGTGCCCATCACAAAATCGTGGCAGTTGTAACAGCCGACGGCGGTCACCCCCTGGATCATGGTCAAACTCTTGGTGCACGAGGGATCCGTGTTTGTGCGGACGAGGATCAGCTGGGGCGGACGGCCCAGGGTCTCGGTGAAGTCCAGCGTACAGGGGTAGGAGTAGCCGTCCTCGCCGTTCCCCACATAGGTCCCCACCACCAGCTTCGGGATGGTGACCTGGAGCTGAAGCAAAGCTTCTGTGTCCGCTTTCTGTGCCACCTGGCCGGACAGCGTTTCCAGCGCCGCCTGGTCCGCTTTTGAGGATACCTCGTCCGCCAGATCTGCCAAAGCTGCATCCACCTTGACGTTATCCTCGTTGAAATCGGTGCGAAGGACCTGGTCGGTGGAGAGCCATTGGCTGAGTTCATAGTGTTCCGTGTGATTTGTGGACATAAAAATTCCTCCTCGTTTGAATGTGCCGGACGACGGCAGAGCGGGCGGCCACATGGGGCCGCCCCTACACGGAGAACGCCCGTGCATGAACGGCGCGTCCAGGTGGCCGCGTCCTACGGGTCAACCGTGCCGTGTAGGAACACATATCATGCGCCCGAGCGCCCGGTCCTTTCAAATGAGGAGGAATTTTAGGTTTTGTGGGACGTTTAAATACATATATTGGGAATTTTGGCGGAGTGCGCCTGGTGGAGGGCGGGCGGCCGCAAGGGCCGCCCCTGCGGCGAAGTTTAGGCTGAAAACGGCGGACGCACAATGTGCGCCCCTACACCGTATTTACGAACGGCTCTATATACAAGAAAAGGGACAGGTCTGGGACCCGTCCCTGAAAACACAGAGGCGAAACGCAGTTTCGCAGAAAGTTCTTTTGCCTACTTTTCTTTCAAGAAAAGTAGGTTATTTGGCGTTGAGCATGCGCATGGAGTTCAGGATGGCGATGACGGACACGCCCACGTCGGCAAAGACGGCCCACCACATGTTGGCCACCCCCAGCGCCGACAGGATCAGCACCAGGAACTTCACCGCCAGTGCAAAGACGATGTTCTCCCGCACAATGCGCAGGGTCTTGCGGGCGATGCGCACCGCCACCGGCAGCTTCTTCAAATCGTCGTCCATGAGGACGATGTCCGCCGCCTCGATGGCCGCGTCGGAGCCCATGGCTCCCATGGCCACGCCGATGTCCGCCCGGGAGAGGACAGGGGCGTCGTTGATGCCGTCCCCTACAAAGACCAGCTGTTCCTTGGGCCCCTTGCTCTGGAGGAGGCGCTCCACCTGGTCCACCTTGTCCCCGGGGAGGAGCTCCGCGTGGACCTCGTCCAGGCCCAGCTGCCCGGCCACCGCCTGACCCACCGCCTGGGAGTCGCCGGTGAGCATGACGGTCTTCCGCACCCCAGCCGCCTTCAGGTCCCGGAGGGTTTCTTTCGCCCCCTCCTTCACCTGGTCGGAGATGACGATGTGGCCCATATAGACCCCGTCCACCGCCACATGGATGATGGTGCCCACGTGGTGGCAGGCGTCCTCGAAGGGGATGTGAAACTGGTCCATGAGCTTCTGATTGCCCGCCAGGACGGTCTTTCCGTCCACCACCGCCTGGACGCCGTGGCCGGCGATCTCCTTGGCGTCGGTGACCCGGTTGGGGTCAGGGGCGGACTGGCAGGCCGCCTGGATGGACCGGGAGATGGGGTGGTCACTGAACCGCTCCGCCAGGGCGGCCAGCTCCAGCAGCTCCCCCTCGCCCACCTGCTGGGGGTGTACGGCGGTCACCTCGAAGGTGCCCCTGGTGAGGGTGCCCGTCTTGTCAAAGACCACAATGCCTGCCTGTGCCAGAGCCTCCAGGTAGTTGCCGCCCTTCACCAGGATGCCCTGCTTGCTGGCCCCGCCGATGCCCCCGAAGAAGGACAGGGGAATGGAAATGACCAGGGCACAGGGGCAGGAGACCACCAGGAAGTTCAGGGCCCGCTGTACCCACATGAGCCAGGGCCCCATCCCCAGCAGGGGAGGCAGCGCCGCCAGGGCCAGGGCGGCAAAGACCACCGCAGGGGTGTAGTACCGGGCAAATTTGGTGATAAAATTCTCCGCCTTGGCCTTTTTGCTGCTGGAGTTCTCCACCAGGTCCAGAATTTTCGCCACGGTGGACTCCCCAAAGGGCTTGTTTACCTTCACATGGAGCACCCCGGTGAGGTTGACGCAGCCGCTGACCACCTCGTCCCCCGCCTGCACGTCCCGGGGAAGGGACTCGCCGGTGAGGGCGGCGGTGTCCAGGGAGGAGGTCCCCTCCAGCACCGTGCCGTCCAGGGGGACCCGTTCGCCGGCCTTAACTACGATCACGTCGCCCACCGAGACCTCCTCCGGGTCCACCTGGACCAATTCTCCATTCTGCTCTATGTTGGCGTAGTCCGGCCGGATGTCCATGAGGGCGGAGATAGACTTGCGGCTGCGGTCCACCGCCACGCTCTGGAACAGCTCGCCCACCTGGTAGAACAGCATGACGGCCACCGCCTCGGGGTACTCCCCGCAGCCGAAGGCCCCCACTGTGGCCACCGACATGAGGAAGTTCTCGTCAAACACCTGGCCGTTTTTGATGTTTCGGATGGCCCGCCACAGCACATCCCAGCCGATGATCCCATAGGGGATCAGATACAGCACCGGCCACGCCAGGCCGGGGAGGGCATCCGGGGCCAGATGCTCCGCCAGCTCCAGCGCCAAAAACAAGCCCAGCGCCGTCAAAATGCGCTTCCGGGTCTTTTTTTGCTTCTTTGTCATGGAAGCACTCCTCCTTAGAGCGCAAAAAGACGGGCGAGCCCGTCTTTTGCAAAATCTTATTTCAGCACGATCTCGCAGTCGGGCTCCACCTTTTTGCAGGCCTTTACCGCCTCCTGGACAACGGCGTCAAAGCGGACGTCGTCCGCCTGAATGGTCAGCTTCTGGGTCATAAAGCTGACCGTGGCGTCCTGCACTCCGTCGATTTTCTTGATGGCGGCCTCCATTTTAGCGGCGCAGTTGGCACAGTCCAGATCAATCATCTTAAAGGTCTTTTTCATCACAATCGCTCCTTTTTCAAAGTACTGAATCTTTGTGCGGATGTATGGCGAAGAAACGGCGGCCCTGCTCAGGGGGTCTCCGGACCTTCCAGAATATGCTCCATGCCCTGGCTCAAAATACGAAAGACGTGCTCGTCGGCCAGGGAGTAGTAGAGAGTCTTGCCCTCCCGGCGGAATTTTACCAGTTTGCTGCCTTTGAGCACCCGCAGCTGGTGGGAAACAGCGGACTGGCTCACGTCCATCAGCTTGGCGATGTCGCACACGCACAGCTCCGCCTCCAGCAGAGCGTACAGAATTTTTACCCGGGTGCTGTCCCCGAAGATTTTAAACAGCTCCGCCAGGTCGTAGAGCACCTCGTCCTGGGGCAGCTGGCTGCGGACCTGCTCCACAGCGTCCTCGTGCACTTCAGTCTCCTCACAGCACAGCGCGCGGTCCTGATCCATGGTCTCCCTCCAAACATTTATATATGAATAAGTGTTCATATGTTATGAGATAATACTACTCCCAATGCGCACCGGTGTCAAGGCCAAATCGTAAAAAAGTTTTAAGAATTTTAGGTGGAAGTCTGGGTAGTATTTTCCCGAAAATCCTGGTATAATAATGCAGATTTTGCGGAGAATGCCTTTACATTTTTATGGGTTGCTCCAAAGTGCTCCGCCGGGTGGAATTTTTCACCGAACAGAGGGAACTTTTCCGGTCTTCTGCCGTCCAAGCATGCAGAAACCCATTCAAACGGTGAATTTGACACACGGAACAAAAGGAGTTTTTGAATTATGAAACGTCGTACCTATGCCCTGCTGCTGGCCCTGGCCCTGTCCGCCTCCCTGCTGACCTCCTGCGCCGGGGGAAGCGGGTCAGACAGCAGTTCCTCTCAGTCCAACGGAGGCATCTCCTCCAGCCAGACGGAGGACCAGTCCAAGCCGGACGCCTCTACCCCGGACAGTTTCCTGCCCGACGGCTCCACTTCTCAGCAGCCCGCCCCCGACGGCAGCACCTCCCAGGAGGCCCCCGGCGATGCGGTGACGGATGAGCCCCAGGCCGAGGCCTCTCTCTCCCTGGACACCAACGACTTTACCCTGTTCTCCGCCGGCTCCAGCCACACCCTGAAGGCCACCGTCCAGCCCTCCGGCCAGAAGGTCACCTTCACCTCCGGCAATGAGAAGGTGGCCACCGTGGACCAGAACGGCAAGGTGACCGCCGTGGCCCCCGGCACCGCCAAGATCACAGTCACCGCCGGCGACCTGACCGCCACCTGCATCGTCCGGTGCCGCTGGGAGGAGAGCAAACCCTCTACCGGCGGCTCCAGCTCCAGCAGCGGAAACAGCGGCAGCTCCAGCACCCCGGAGACCCCCGCTCCCGCTCAGGTGGACCTGTCCGCTTTTTATACCACGGAGAGCGGCAAATATGAGTTCGGCATGATTACGCTGGCCGATGCGGAGCTGGCCGCCAACGTCTACCCCGGACTGTTCGACATCGCCTCTGAACAGTGCCTGCCCTACATCAATATGATGACTATGAATACCAGCGAGATCGTCCTGGTGCAGGTCACCAACAGCAGCGATGTGGACAAGGTGAAGTCCATCCTCCAAAGCCGCATCGACGCTCAGGTGGAGGGGGGCGCCTGGTATCCCAGCGCCATTGACGCCTGGCAGAACAACTCCCGTATCGTGTCCAACGGCAACTATATTATGATGGTGGTCCACGAGAGCTGCGACTCCATCGTCAGCGACTTCAATGCCCTGTTTTAAGGAATACTGATCGGGATAAGGCGGCAGGTCTGACGCCGGCCTGCCGCCTTTTTCCGCAAATTTGCATCCACAAGGAGGACGCCCTATGGTCTTTTCCACCCCGGTTTTTCTATTCTATTTTCTGGTCCTGACCCTGCTGGTCTACTATCTGGTTCCCCGGAAGCTGCGCAATGTGGTCATTCTGATCTCCTCGCTGATCTTCTACTACTGGGGAGAGCAGACCTATGTGGTCATTATGTTCCTGTCTACCGCCATTGATTTCACCCACGGCATGCTGGTGGAACATTTTAAGGGGAAAGGACAGATCACCTATGCCAAAATGGCAGTGGCATCCTCCATGTTCTTTAATTTGCTCCTGCTGCTGTTTTTCAAGTACTGGGATTTCCTGGCCTCCTCGCTCCAGGCCATCGGCCTGAACTTCATGCCGGTGCTGGGCATCCACCTGCCCATCGGCATCTCCTTCTACACCTTCCAGACCATGAGCTACACCATCGACGTGTACCGGGGCGATACCCGGGCCCAGCGCAATATCATCAACTTCGGCACCTTTGTCACCCTGTTCCCCCAGCTCATTGCCGGTCCCATTATCAAGTACAAAGACCTGGGCGACCAGATCGACCAGCGGGATACCTCCATTGATAAGTTCGGCTCCGGCGTGCAGATGTTTATGATCGGTCTGGGGAAAAAGATTCTGATTGCCAACAATGTGGGCATGCTGTGGGACAGCTATAAGGCCATGGCCGCCAGCGATCTGACGGTGGCCGGGGCCTGGCTGGGCGTGGTGGCCTTCACCTTCCAGATCTACTTCGACTTCTCCGGCTACTCCGACATGGCGGTGGGCCTGGGGCGCATGCTGGGCTTTGAGTTCCTGCCCAACTTCGACCACCCCTATATCTCCCGAAGCATCACCGAGTTCTGGCGGCGGTGGCATATCTCCCTGTCCACCTGGTTCAAGGAGTACCTGTATATCCCCCTGGGGGGCAACCGGTGCTCCAAGGGCCGCTGGGTCTTCAATCTGTTCGTGGTATGGGCGGCCACCGGCATCTGGCACGGAGCCAGCTGGAACTATGTAATCTGGGGTCTGTACTTCTTCGTCCTCCTGCTGGTGGAAAAGCTGTGGCTGGGACGGCTGCTGTCTCAGCTCCCGAAGGTGGTCCAACATGTGTACACGCTGTTCTTTGTGCTGGTAAGCTGGGCCATCTTTGCCCTGGAGGACTTCGGGCAGCTGGGCGCCTACCTGAAGGTCATGTTCGGCATGGGCGGAGCTCCTCTGCTGGACAGTGCGTTCGGCTACTATCTCGCCAGCTATCTCCCCATCTTGTGCGTTGCCGCTGTGGCATCCACCAACGCGGGCGCTTCCCTGTACCACAAACTGCCCCGGGCGGCAGCTCAGGCAGCCTGCGCGGTTCTGGTGGTGATCGGCTTGGTTGTATGCAGCGGCTATATGGTGGATGGGACCTATAATCCCTTCCTGTATTTCCGATTCTGAGAGGAGGATCGTCTATGAAACAGCGAACTTTCAACATTCTTCTCACGGTCCTCTTCTGCCTGTTTATCGGCGGAATGTTCCTGGGAAGCCTGATCCTACCGGACCGTGATTTTTCTCAGCTGGAGAACCGCAAATTAGCACAGACGCCTGCGCTCTCTCTGGAGAATATCACTACCGGGAAATTTATGGAGGACGCCGAGGATTATGTGAACGACCAGATCCTGGGCCGGGACTTCTGGGTGGCCCTGAAGGCCTGGAGCGAGCGGGTCTCCGGCAAACGGGAGAACAACGGGGTCTACTTTGCCAAGGAGGACACCCTCATCAGCCGGGTGGATACCCCGGAACAGAGCACTCTGGACACAAATGCGGGATATGTCAATGCCTTAGTGGACAATGTGGATGTGCCGGTGTATTTCGGCATCATCCCCTCCGCCGCAGAGATCTGGTCCGACCGGCTCCCGGAGGGGGCCCCCACCGCTGACGAGAAAGCCATCATTGACCGCCTGTACAACGAGGTACAGACCCATACCATAGATCTGTACTCCTCCCTGGCTCAGCACAAGGATGAGGGCCTCTACTACCGCACCGACCACCACTGGACCAGCCTGGGAGCCTACTACGGCTACACCGCCCTGATGGACGCTATGGGATTGGAGGCCGTTCCTCTGGACGAGAGCCAGAAGGTCACAGTATCTGACGAGTTTTACGGCACCTTGTTTTCCTCCTCTGGCGTACGGTGGCTGCCCCCCGACCACATCGACCGGTATATCTCTGACGAGGGCGTGACCGTCACTGCCTACCCCAACGGCGCTCCGGAACCGGGCAGCCTCTATGTGGACAGCTATCTGCAGGTCAAGGACAAGTACTCCTCCTTCCTGGGGGGCAACAAACCCCTGTGCGTCATCGAGACGGAGCATACCGACGCCCCCAAAGTCCTGGTCATCCGGGACTCCTATGCGGACAGTCTGGCCCCCTTCCTGACCCAGAATTTTTCAGAGATTCACCTGTTTGACCCCAGATATAATCTGACCAGCGTGAAAGATTATGTAACTCAAAATGAGATCGACTCTGTTGTCGTGCTCTACAGCATCTCCAACTTCACTGCCCGGGACAATCAAATGTTTGTTCTGGGACGGTAAGCACAGCAAATCACCGCCGGTCTACCAAATGTCTACCAGGTCTACCGCCGGAAAGCCTTGCGCGCCAAGGCTTTCCGGCGGTTTCTTTTTGCTGTTTTTGGGAGCCGGTCTACCAAAGGTCTACCAAGGTGATTTTTTGAGGGAGAAACCCGCAAGTTTCTTCCTCTTTTTTGCGTTTTAAGCACGTTTTAGAGCATGCAAGGGGCGTTATGCTGTCATAGTTGGCTGAAAACCCCTTTTTCTTCTAGTTTAAGGGAGTTTCTTCCTTGTTTTGGCAGAGAACTTTCCTCCGAACCTGAATTTAAAAGGAGGAATTCCAATGAGAAACCTGAAGCGTGCTCTCAGCCTGGGTCTCACCGCGGCCATGATTTCCGGCCTGATGGTGATGGGCTCCAGCGCCGCGAGCAGCAGCTACACGGATGTGGCCGACACCGACAATGTGGAAGCCATTGAAGTGCTCAAGACGGTTGGCATTATGGTCGGCGATGAAAATGGCGATTTTAATCCCGACGCAAACGTCACCCGTAACGAGATGGCCGTTGTCATGTCCAACCTGATGGCTTACAACGTGGCCACCTACAAGAACACTAGCCCCTTCACCGACGTGCCCGCCTGGGCTGAGCCCTACGTGGCCGCCTGCTGGACCAACGGCATCACCGCCGGCTACGACGCCGACACCTACGGCGGCGCTGATACTGTGACCACCGCTCAGGCCGCTCTGATGGTCATGAAGGCTCTGGGCTACTTCCAGTACAGCAGCGATTTCGGCAACGATTGGCAGCTGTCCACTGTGGCACAGGGCAACAAGATCGACCTGTTCGAGGACGTGAACTCCGGCGTACAGGAGGCCATGACCCGCAACGATGTGGCTCAGCTGGTGCTGAATGCCCTGGAGGCCGGCACTGTTGAGGCTGAGAAGTCCGGCCAGGACATCACCGTGGGTGATATTACCATCACCAGCGGCGTGACCTACAAGTACATCACCAGCGGCCGTGACTACGCTTACGCCATCAACGACAAGCTGGACACCAACAACGACGGCTCCTACTCCTCCGGCGCTATCGTGGAGCTGGGCGAGAAGCTGTATCAGGGCGACCTGACCAAGGAAGACGGCTATGATGACTTCGGCCGTCCCGCCGCCATCTGGGACTACCAGTCCAAGGAGATCGGCACCTTCGCGGAGACCGCCGATTACACCTTCACCTCCAAGGTGACCAGCAAGGACCTGTACAACGAGGTGGGCAAGACTGCCACCGACAACTACACCTGGAGCGTTACCCTCAACGGCGACAACGTGAAGTATGACGGCGACGACCTGAACGACAACCGCAGCGACGACGACAAGGACTTCATTGAGAAGGCCGGCGTGGCTCTGGACGACATCTATGACGGCAAGGCCACCGGAAACGGTGTGGTGACTCAGGTCTATGTGGACGGCAGCGACAAGACCGTCGATGTGGCCATCATCTACTACTATGCCGCCGAGGTCCTGGAGTACGACGAGGAGGACGGCACCATCACCCTGTCCGACCTGGATGAGGGCCCTGCCAAGAACACCGACGAGTTCGACGCCACCAACTTTGCCGAGGACGACATCGTCATCTACTCCTACGCCAACGGCGACATTCAGGAGGTCTATGCCGCTGACGAGCTGACCGGCGAGGTCACCCGCGTCCGCGCCAACACCAGCGACAGCGACGGCGACAACTTTGTTGTGGATGGTACCACCTATAACTACAACAAGACTGCTGTGGCCGACCGTCTGACCACCGACAATGTGAACAACGATGTGGTGGCCTATCTGGACGCCAACGGCTATGTGGCCTACATTGACGAGTCCGCTGTGACTTACGATTACGCCTATGTCCTGTCCATGGGCACCGACAATGACCAGTACGGCAAGGGCGATGACGGCAAGGGTACCACTGTCTATGCCCGTCTGGTGCTGACCGACGGCACCATCGTAAAGGCTGAGACTGATGTCAAGGCTAGCGATTATAAGGAAGATAAGCTGCCCGTTGGTTGTAATAACAAGCTTGAAGCCGCTATCAGTCTCTATGAGAACCACATCGTTTCTTACACTGTGGACAAGAACGACGTGTACTCCCTGAAGGACCGCAGCGAAGATGATATCACCGTTGATACCGGTCTGAAGATCGAGAACGGCGTGGCCAGCATGGACATCAACTTCAACGGCAGAGCCCGCTACACCGCCAACGCCAACACCATCTTCATCGTGGCCGACACCGACGACGACAGCTTCGACGACTACGACTTCACCGTATACACCGGCGTGAAGAACGTGCCTGACATTGAGGCCCGGCCCGCTAATGCGGAGGCAAAGTTTGACGGCACCCAGGTCGTGGTGGCCGCCGAGGATGACAGCAATGTGGCCAAGGTGGTCTACATTGAGGACGCCGACGTGTCCGGCACCGGCGAGGTCATCTTCGTGGAAGCCAACGGCTCCGCCAAGCAGTCCAAGGACTCCGACATCGGCAACTGGTATGAGATCGACGCTGTTGTGGACGGCGAGGTCACCACGCTCCAGGTGAAGGAGAACTCCACCGCTGCGGAGACCCTGGTGAAGGATCTTAAGTCCGGCGAGACCGAGATCCTGGCGCTGAAGAGCATCACCGAGAACTCCGACGGCCTGGTCACCAGCATCAAGCTGTACGGCACCTATGACGACGGCGACGGCTACATCACCGGCGTCGGCACCGAGAAGGCCGAGAAGTCCACCGTTATGCTGAAGAGCATCGTTCAGCTCAGCAACGACAATGAGCGCTTCGCCTGGACTGACGACGTGTCCGTGGTCCGCTACGACTACAAGGGCGACTTCTCCGTCTCCCGCATCTCCTCCATCAAGGACGACCCCAACGATAAGTATGTGGCCGTTCTGGACGGCGACGTGATCACCGGCATCTGCATCCTGGAGAATGACGAGGACACCGGCAGCGACGCCGAGCTGAGCGATAAGGTCGAGGTCCAGGATGTGGATCTAACTAACGGTATTATCACTTACTATGTAGAGTCCGGCGCGTACACGCTGACGAACGATGATATTCTGGCTATTCTGAAGGATGAAGGCTGCACCGATATTTCTGTAAATAAGGGCGTGTGGACCTATACCACTAAGTCTGGCCTGCCTACTACCAACGAAATTACACAGCGCCAGGTTTATGAAATCACCGCAAAGGCCAATTCTGGTGAGACTCTGAAAGTCAATGATACTACTGTGTACAACGGTCAGGAAGTAACCTTCACTCTGGCAAATGAGAGTGGGAATGAGATTACTAATGACTATGGCACCAACAGCACTTGTTCCGTCGGTGAGGTCACAAAGATTGTAAAGTCTGATGACGAGAAGTCTCTGACCATCACCGTGAAAATCAACGGCCTGACCAAGGACAGCGAGGCCAGCATCACTCTTGCGACTGGTAACAAGAGCGAAGGCTGAGAATTCCTTCTCCCTTTAATGGGACAAAAGAGTTCCCCCGGTTCGCCGGGGGAACTCTTTTGCTTCATCCAATGGCAAAATACCGGTACTGCGTCTGGTAATCGTTCATCTGCCCCTCAGAACTTTTGGCGTACCAGGTGACCTGATTACCCGACCACTGGACCGTATTGCTGGAACCGGACAGATAGCTGTTGGTAAAGTGGTTGTTACTCTCTACCATGCCCCGGACCAGGATCAATCCCGTGTAGCCGCCATTCTCCTGACGGATCACCACCAGCATGGGCGGACGGCCTAGACTGCCGGTAAAATCCAGCGTGCAGGGGTGCTCCTCTCCCTCGCCGCCGTCCCCGATGTAGCTTCCGGCCACTAGTTTGGGAATAGTCACTTCCACCTGTTCCAGGGCGGATACGTCCGCCTTCTGTGTCATCTGTCCGGCCAGGGTATCCAGCGACGTCTGGTCCGCTTTTGACGATACCTCCCCTGCGAGATTTGTCAGCGCCGCATCCAGCTTGGCGTTGTCAGCGTTGAAATCCGTGTGCAAAACCTGGTCTGTGGGCTCCCACTGGTTCAGCTGATAATTGGCCGTGTAATTGGTCGCCATAATAAAAATTCCTCCTTGCTTGAGTTGGTGCAACGGGCCCCCTTTCACAAGGGGGCTGTCGCCTCCGTCAGGCGGTGACTGGGGGATTCTGTCTTTCGGAACCAGAGGGGGAAAGAGAATCCCTCCACCGCCTGCGGCGGTCCCCCTCCCTTTTACAAGGGAGGCGTTAGAGCCGTTCAAATAGGGAGGAATTTGGCCCTTTGTGGGACATTTGGATACATATATTGGGAATTGAGGATTCATGCGCTCTTTTTCCCTTTAGGTATGAAAAAACGAAGGACATCCAAAGAGAGATCCTTCGTTGCTGAAAAGAACGGTAAAAATCGATATTGTCTCAATGACGAAAAATGCCGCCCGCAGGGCGGCCCACCAACTGCGAGCCCAGCGCAGCGGGTCGCAGTTGGAAGCGAGGAGCAGCAGAATGAGCGCGCGATGAGTTTTGCAATGAAATGAAAAAACTCGTCGCAAGCGATATGCCGCTTGCGACGAGCTGGCGCAGCGGGAGGGATTCGAACCCTCGTGCGATTGCTCGCAAACTGATTTCGAGTCAGCCCCGTTATGACCACTTCGATACCGCTGCAGATATGAACGTGCGCATGTGCGATATGCGCTTGATAAGAATACCAGATTTCCGTCCAAAAATCAAGCGGCAGCCGGACATTTCCTCCGGCCGCCGCTATTTTTCTCACTTCATCTCGTGACTGATCAGCAGGGACTGTTTGATGTCCCACAGCTTCTGGGACAGGTCCACGTAGTAGTTGTGGGGGTTCTCGAACCGCTTCACCTCGTCCCACAGGGAGTCCACCTGCCGCTGACAGTAGGCCCGGCTGGCCTGGAGGTCGGGGACCTGATAGACCAGCTTGCCCTGTTGGAAGATGGGCACCATCAATTCCTTGGCTTCGATATTGGTATATACCTTCCGCTTCCAGGTGGCGTCCGGATCAAAGAGCTCCAGGGGCTGCTCAAAGTCGATCTCCTCGTCGTGGAGGCAGATCAAATCGGCCTCCGCCTTGCCCGTGGCCTTGGAGAAGATGCGGTAGATCTTCTTGAAGTGGGGGGTGGTGATCTTGGCGGCGTTCTCGCTGATTTTGATTTTGGGGATGATGTTCCCCTGGTCGTCCTCGATGGCCACCAGCTTGTACACCCCGCCGAACACCGGCTCGCTGCGGGAGGTAATCAGCCGCTCGCCCACGCCGAAGGAGTCAATGCGGGCCCCCTGGCGCACCAGGTCCCGGATGATATACTCGTCCAGGGCGTTGGAAGCGATGATCTTACAGCCGGTCAGCCCCGCCTCGTCCAGCATCTCCCGGGCCTTTCGGGACAGGTAGGCCAGGTCGCCGGAGTCCAGACGGATGCCGCACTTGGTGATGCCCTTGGGCTCCAGCACCTCCTTGAACACCCGGATGGCGTTAGGAACGCCGGACTTTAGGACGTTGTAGGTGTCTACCAGCAGGGTGGCGTTGTTGGGGTAGAGCTCGCAGTAGGTTTTGAAGGCGGTGTACTCGTCGGGGAACATCTGGACCCAGGAGTGGGCCATGGTGCCGGTTGCGGGGGAGCCGTAGTGCTGGTCGGCCATGGTGCAGGCGGTGGCGGAGCAGCCGGCGATATAGCTGGCCCGGGCGCCCAGAAGGGCGCCGTCTGGGCCGTGGGCCCGACGGGAGCCGAATTCCGCCACCGGGCGGCCCTCGGCGGCCCGGACGATGCGGTTGGACTTGGTGGCGATCAGGCACTGGTGGTTCAGGCACAGGAGCACGAAGGTCTCAATAAACTGGGCCTGGATGGCGGGGGCCCGGACGGTGAGGATGGGTTCCCCCGGGAAGATAGGAGTCCCCTCCGGCACTGCCCAGATGTCGCCGGTGAAGGAAAAGTTCCGCAGATAGTCCAAAAACTCCTCCGCAAAGCAGTCCTTGGACCGCAGATAAGCGATATCCTCCTCGTCAAAGTGCAGGTTCTCAATATACTCCACCACCTGGGCCAGGCCCGCCGCAATGGCAAAGCCGCCCTGGTCAGGGACCGAGCGGTAGAACACATCAAAATAGCAGATGCGATCGGTCAAACCGGTCTGGAAATATCCGTTGCCCATGGTCAGCTCATAAAAGTCACAGAGCATGGTCATATTTGTTTTTGCCTTCATTCCGGGGCTGCCTCCTCATTTGAAGGGTGACATGACACCCTAGGTTGGCTTTATTATACTCGTTTCCCATGGAAAAGGCAAGGAAAAGCGGCTGCTTTTGTAAATTCCCCGTTAAGAAGGATACCCGGAACAAATTGGGGCATACTGGAAGCGAACCCAAACAATCTGAGGAGGTACTGTTCCATGCCAGAGAAAACCGAAGCCTTTGCCCACAGTCAGACCCGGGAAAACCTGATGCGGGCCTTTGCGGGGGAGAGCCAGGCCCGCAACCGCTACACCATCGCCGCCGGCATCGCCCACAAGAGCGGTCTGGAAGTCATTCAGGGGCTGTTCCTGTTCACCGCCGACCAGGAGAAGGCCCACGCCAAACAGTTCTACCGGCAGCTCCACGACCTGGGCGGGCAGACCGTCCGGGTGGACGGCACCTATCCGGTGGACCTGTACGCCGACCTGCTGGACTATTTGCGGGCGGCCCAGCACAACGAATACGGGGAGTGGGAGCACGACTACGCCAGCTTCGCCCGCACCGCCATGGAGGAGGGATTTCCTCTGGTGGGCAAGCTCTTTGAGAACATCGCCGGCGTGGAGAAAATCCACGGGGACCGGTTCGGCCGGTATGCGGACATGCTGGAACAGGGCCAGCTGTTCGCCAGCGACACAAAGGTGGAGTGGATGTGCCTCAACTGCGGCTATGTGGTGGAGGCTACCGCCGCTCCGGCCCACTGCCCGGTGTGCCGACACCCCCAGGGCTACTTCGTCCGGGTGGAGCTGGCGCCCTACCACAGCGGGCCGGTGAAATAGACAGAACAACGGGCTGTATGTGTGAAAAAGCACATACAGCCCGTATCTTCATTTTGGTTTAAAACGATAAGTTATCATTTTCCCGCTGCCCGGTCGAAAAAGTCCAGCATCCGCCGGTTGGTCTCCCGGCTCTCCGGCCAGTCCCACCAGCCCACCTCAAACACGTGGGTGAGCTGCTCCCCCTGCTCCCGCTTCCAGAGGATCACCTCGTGCTCCCAGGGGGAGCGGGCCAGGTAGTCTATCAGCCGCCGGCTCTGCCGGTAGTAGCGGTCGGGCTCGCTGGCAATGACCAGAATGGGGGGCAGGTCCAGGCCGGGCGCGGTGTCCTCAAAGCTGGCGTGGCCGTAGAGGGGGGACAGCTTCCACCGGGGACCGAACAGCAGCTTCTGATACTCCCGGCTGACCGCCTGGTCAAAGGGCGGGCGGAGGAAGGCGAAGCGGTACACGTCGCACACCCCGTGGGCGATGGCCAGGGCGGTAAACTCGTGCTTCAGGGGCAGGACCCCATAGAGGGCCTGGAGGGCAGGGCTCTTTTGAATGCAGGCTGTGAGGCCGGCCAGATGCCCTCCGGCGGAATCTCCCGTGAGCAGAATCCGGGACAGGTCGAAGCCGTGCTCCCCCCCGTGCTCCTCCAGCCAGCGGAGGCTGGCAAACACGTCCTGCACCTGCCCCCGGAGGTCCACCTGGGGCAGCAGGCGGTAGCTCATCCCCATCACGGCGTACCCCTGGGCGGCCAGGGCCATGCAGTAGTTTCGGTTCAGCTCCCGGTCCCCGTACATCCAGCCGCCCCCGTGGATGTCCACCACCGTGGGCAGAGGGCCCCGGGCCCCCTCCGGGCGGTACAGGTTCAGGGTGTGCATGGGGTCCCCGTCCGGCAGATAGGCCAGGCCGGTCTCCACCGCCACCCCCTCCGGGCGGGGCTGGCGGGCCAGGCGGAGGGCGTCCTTCCGGCCGTTCTCCCGCCACTTCTTCTCAATCAGCATCCGGGTCAAATATCCCATTCAAAACTCCTTCTTTCGGCCCTCCCCAAGAGGAAAAAACAGCCCCGGCTTTCGGCCGGAGCTGTTTTTCTTCCTGTGGAACTTAGCCCTCAGAGATAGCGCCCATGGGGCAGGTACCAGCGCAGGAACCGCAGTCCAGGCAGGCACCGGCGTCGATCACGTAATGAGCGTCGCCCTGAGAAATGGCGCCCACGGGGCAGGCATCCGCGCAGGAACCACAGCTGATGCAAGCATCGCTAATGACATAAGCCATTGGAATACACCTCCCTTAAATGTACACCTTATTCTATCACATCTTTTTAAAATTGCAATGCTAATTTTTGCAAAAAGCGGGCATAGTTAAAAAAGAATTCCCGGTCAGGCGTCCAACACTCCGCCGGTCAGGCGATGGGATGGTCTCTTTGGCACCATGGCCGAATCCATGCAGACTGCGAGGCGATCCACAATGGCGGACAACCGCTTTACATCCACCGCCCTGGGGGCCATCCGGCTGGCCCAGGAAAATGCCGCCCGGCTGGGCCACAGCTATGTGGGCAGCGAACACCTCCTGCTGGGACTGGCCAGCCAGGAGTACAGCATGGCATCCCGCCTTCTCAGGGAGGCGGGGGCGGACAGCCAAACCCTCCGGGCGGCCATCGCCCAGCTGGTGGGCACCGGGGTCCCCAACCGCACCCTGCACCAGGGGCTGACTCCCCAGTGCTGCCAGGTGATCCAGCGGGCGGCGGCGGAGAGCCGCCGGCTCCACCAGACCTCCGTCAGCGCAGAGCACCTGCTGCTGGGGCTGCTGAAGGAGCCAAATTGTTCGGCGGTGCGGCTGCTGGCCGACTGCCAGGTGGACAGCAGCCGCCTCTACCAGGCGGTGTGCGCCTCCCTGGGCGGGGAGGAGAATCCCCTCCGGTCCATCCGCCGGGAGCCGGAGCGGGTCTCCGGGGACACCCGGCAGCTGGACCAGTGCGCCCGGGACTTGACGCGCATGGCCGCTGACGGCCGCCTGGACCCGGTGATCGGCCGGGAGGAGGAGCTCCGGCGGGTCATCCAGATTCTCTCCCGCCGCACCAAGAACAACCCCGCCCTCATCGGCGAGCCCGGTGTGGGCAAGACGGCGGTGGTGGAGGGGCTGGCCCTGGCCATCGCCGACGGCACCGCCCCCGCCCACCTGCTGGGCAGGCGGGTGTGCGCCCTGGACCTGTCCGCCATGGTGGCGGGCACCAAGTACCGGGGGGAGTTTGAGGAGAAGCTCAAGCACGTCCTTCAGGAGGTGCGCCGGGCGGGGAACATTATCCTGTTCATCGACGAGCTCCACACCATTGTGGGGGCGGGCTCCGCCGAGGGGGCCATCGACGCGGCAAACATCCTAAAGCCCGCCCTCTCCCGGGGGGAGATCCAGGTCATCGGGGCCACCACTCTGGACGAGTACCGGAAGTATATCGAGAAGGACTCCGCCCTGGAGCGGCGGTTCCAGCCCATCACCGTCCGGGAGCCCACCCGGGAGCAGACCCTGGCCATTTTGAAGGGCCTCCGGGGGCGGTATGAGTCCCACCACCACCTGACCATCACCGACCGCGCCCTGGAGACGGCGGTGGACCTGTCCATCCGCTACCTGCCCCAGCGGTTCCTGCCCGACAAGGCCATCGACCTGGTGGACGAGGCGGCTGCCCAGGCCCGGCTGTCCGCCCGGGCCCTCCCTCCCGAGCTGCGGCAGCTGGAGGAGCGGGCGGTCCAGGCGGGGCGGCAGCTGGCCCAGGCCATCCGTAAGCAGGACTTTGAGGAGGCCGCCATGCTCCGGGACGCGGAGGGGGACTTCCGGCGGGAGCTGGAGGCGGGCCGCCGCCGCTGGCAGAAGCAGCAGGTCCCCCGGTCCGTGGGGGAGGAGCACATCCGGGCGGTGCTGTCCCAGTGGACCGGGGTCCCGGTGTGCGACCCGGATGAGGCCGACCGGAAGGCCCTGGCCGGGCTGGAGGCCGCCCTGTGCCGGGACCTGCTGGGCCAGGACCAGGCGGCCCAGGCGGTGGCACGGGCCATCCGCCGGGGGCGGCTGGGGCTGAAGGACCCCCGGCGGCCGGTGGGCTGCTTCCTCCTGCTGGGCCCCACAGGGGTGGGCAAGACCCAGCTGTGCCGTTCCCTGGCCCGCACTCTGTTCGGCAGCGAGGAGGCACTCCTCCGCTTCGACATGTCCGAGTATATGGAGCCCCACAGCGTCTCCCGCCTCATCGGCTCCCCTCCGGGCTACGTGGGCCACGAGGAGGGGGGACAGCTTACCGAGCGGGTGCGCCGGAAGCCCTGGTCGGTGGTGCTGCTGGACGAGCTGGAGAAGGCCCACCGGGACGTGTGGTCCATCCTCCTCCAGGTGATGGAGGAGGGGGTGCTCACCGACGCCCAGGGGCGGAAAACCGACTTCCGAAATACCGTGCTGGTGATGACCTCCAACCTGGGGGCCCGTCATTTTCACCAAAAGGCCCGGCTGGGCTTCTCCCAGGGGCCGGAGGCCGACCGCTCCGCCCTGGAGCAGGCGGTGCTCCGGGAGGCCCAGAACACCTTCGCCCCGGAGTTTTTCAACCGCCTGGACGCCGCCCTGGTGTTCCACCCCCTGGACAGCCAGACCTTGGCCGCTATTACCCAGCAGATGCTCTCCCAGACGGGGGAACGGCTCTCCGCCATGGGGATCGGCCTCCAGGTGGAGCCGGAGGCGGTGTGGCTCCTGGCTCAGGCGGGAGCCGGCCAGGACTACGGCGCCCGCCCCCTCCGCCGGGCCATTGCCGCCCAGGTGGAGGACCCCGCCGCCGACCTGATGCTGGAGGGGTGCCTAAAAAAGGGGGACCGCCTCCAGGTATGGGCCGAGGAGGGACAAATCCGGGTTGGGCCAACCGGATTTCCCAATTTGCGCCAGTCTTAATATAATATTAAAAATTAGATTTGGTAGTTTTTTATATTGATATTCCCACAGGGCCGGGGTATACTGTATCTGACAAAGGAAATTTCAACCGGAACTTCCCAACATTCCGCGGGCCTGTTCCGGCTGTCCGGGAAAGAAAGGAGTGTTCTTGATGCGTGAACCTGCTGTGACCCTCGGCGCTGCGGTCCCCCGCGTAAAACCCCGCCGCCGGAAAGAGGTGCGGGACCCCTATGACGGCCTGCGGCCCTGGTCGGCCATCACCCACGGCATCGGCGCGGGGCTGGCGGTGATCGGCACTCTGCTGCTGGTGGGACGCTCCCTGTGGGAGGGGAACTGGTTCCACGCCGTGGTGTTTCTGATCTACGGCCTGTCCATGATCTGTCTGTACACCGCCAGCACCCTGTACCACTGTATCAATACCTCGGCGGCCAAGCGGATCGCTTTGCGGAAGTACGACCACTGCTCCATCTATCTGCTCATCGCCGGGAGCTACACCCCCATCTGCACCACCGTCCTCCGGGAGGACGGCGGAATCCCCCTCCTGTCGGTGATCTGGGCCCTGGCCTTTGCTGGGATCATCCTCACCATCGCCAAGCTGGACATCCCCCGCTGGCTCACCAGTGTCATCTATCTGGTGATGGGCTGGCTGTCCCTGGCGGCCATCGTCCCTCTGGTGCGGCTGCTGCCCACGGCGGGGATGGTGTGGCTGGTGCTGGGCGGCGTGCTGTACACCGTGGGCGGCGTGCTGTACGCGGTGAAGTGGCCGGGCCGGAACAACCCCCGCTTCGGCTGCCACGAGATCTTCCACGTGTTCATCCTCCTGGGCTCCCTGTGCCACTTCTTCCTGATGTACCAGGTGATCGCCCACCTATGAGCCAAATAAAAACCGTCTGAGCTCCACAGGATCTCAGACGGTTTTTTGCACTTATTTTTTAGGCAGGCTCAGGGGCTTGATCTCATGCAGATACACCCGGCGCAGGAAGACGGTGCACAGGGTCAGGGAGAACAGCTCCGCGATGGGGAAGGCCCACCACACCAGCTCCAGGTTTCCGGTGAGGGAGAGCAGGAAGCCCACCGGCAGGAGGACCACCAGCTGCCGCACCACGGACACCGTGAGGCTCAGTACCCCGTGGCCCAGGGCCTGGAACACGGAGGAGCACACAATGGCGTAGCCGGCAAAGAGGAAGCTCAGGGAGATGATCCGCAGGGCGGGCACGCCGATGGTGAGCATGTCGCCGCTGTCCCCCTCCGCCCGGAACAGGTTCAGCATGACGTCGGGGGCAAACTGGAAGATCAGCAGGCCCACCAGCATGATGCACACCGCGTAGGTGATGCTGAGCTTGATGGTCTTCATGATCCGGTCGGGACGGCGGGCCCCGTAGTTGAAAGCCACAATGGGCACCATGCCGTTGTTCAGTCCGAACACGGGCATAAAGATGAAGGACTGGAGCTTGAAGTACACTCCGAAGACCGCCGTGGCAGTGGTGGTGAAGGAGATGAGGATTTTATTCATGCCGAACACCATCACCGACCCGATGGACTGCATGATGATGGAGGGGATGCCCACGCTGTAGATACGGGCGATGATCCGCCCGTCCGGACGGAAGCCCCGGAACTGGAACTGGATGTCGTGGTTCCGGGTCAGGTTGAAGAAAATGGACAGGCAGGCGGCCAGGATCTGGCCCAGGACGGTGGCCAGGGCGGCTCCCGCCACCTCCATCCGGGGGAAGCCGAATAGTCCGAAGATCAGAATGGGGTCCATGATGATGTTGATAATGGCGCCCACCGCCTGGGTGATCATGGTGTAGAAGGTGCGCCCGGTGGCCTGGAGGACCCGGTCAAAGGTGATCTGTACAAACAGCCCCACCGACAGTCCGCATACAATGGTCATGTACTCCGTGCCGTAGTCCACAATGGCCTGCTGGCTGGTCTGCACCTGGAAAAATAACCGGGAGCAGGTCAGGCCGATGGCCATGAATACCAGGCAGCTGAGGACGGCCAGGAACAGTCCGTTCATGGCGGCGGCGTTGGCCCGGCGCTGGCGGCGCTCGCCCAGGCTCTTGGACAGCAGGGCGTTGATGCCCACGCCGGTTCCCACGGCCACGGCGATCATCAAATTCTGTACCGGGAAGGCCAGAGAGACGGCATTCAGCGCGTCCTCGCTGATCTGGGCCACAAAGTAGCTGTCCACCACGTTGTAGAGGGCCTGCACCAGCATGGAAATCATCATGGGGATGGCCATGGACAGCAGGAGCCGGTTGACCGGCATGGTGCCCATTTTATTTTCCGCAGGGGGCTGACGTTCGCTCATCACACACAACTCCTTTTTCTTTTCATCTCTTTTCTTGGGGCAAAGACGGGGAAAGCCAATATTTTGAGGGGCCAAACATATACCTGGAAACCGCCCAACCGGCCTTCTGGCCGGCGGCGCTTTTGCGCCGTACAAGGGTTTTCGCCGCAGACGAAAACCTTGGCGCAGGGCGAATTCATTTCGCCCGAGCATTTTAAATCAAAGGGTGGAGCCGCCCTCCGGGCGGCAAAACCCAAAAAGAAAGACATCTGCAACGCAGATGTCTTTCTTTTTGGTGCGGCTGACGGGAGTCGAACCCGTACGCCCGTCCGGACACAAGCACCTCAAGCTTGCCAGTCTACCAATTCCAGCACAGCCGCAGACAAGCGGTTTTCAAAAACCGCTTTATTATTATACTGTCACAGGACCGGTTTGTCAATGGTTTTTCCAGCTGAATCCCTCACTTTTTCTGCTGCCGCTGGGCCTGCATGGCCTCGTGCTCCCGGCGCAGCTCGGTCCACAGCTGCTGAGAGGTCCAGGTGCGGTTGGTGGGGGTGAGCATGGCCTTCAGGGCGATGCGGGGCAGGCCGGCCCGGCCCATGGCGGTGAGCAGGTGGTCCAGTTTCTCATGGGGGAGATTGCAGAACACCAGCATGGGGTCGGAGAATTCCTCCTCCACCGGTGCCTTCTCCTCGCTGCGGCCCAGCAGGTCCTCCAGCGTCAGGCCGTACTGGTCCGCCTCCACCGGGCGGATGCGCACCCGGAGCATGAGAAAAATCTGGCGCAGCTTAGCCCACTGCTCACCGTTGCAGTTGTACATCAGGACGGTTTCTACTGCCATAATGGATCTTCTCCTTTTTGAGATGGGCTCGGGGGTGTTTCGCCGCCTGCGGGCGGCGAGTGACTTTCTGGCCGGCCAGAAAGTCACCAAAGAGCCGCCAGGGGGATGGCTCAGGATGAGCGCTCCGCGCTCATATTCGCCGTCCCCCTGGACCCCCATTACGGGGGACGCGTGCCTGTGGGATAGTGCAGAACTTCCGGCGCGCAAAATCTGAGTGGCTTTCCGCGATTTCTCCCGGGCCACTGGGCCCTGGGTTTGCAAAAATGATAGCTGGTGCGGTTCCGGCCATGCGCCTGGCTTTGCCGAACCATCGCCCCCGGTGCGTTTTCACCGCAGGGGCGGCCCTTGCAGTCGCCCGCGAAGGCCGCCTCTACACGCTTCACGCTCAACGCTCCACTCTAAAAGCTCAGACGTTGGCCAGAGCCTGTTCCAGGTCGGCAATGACATCTTTGGCGTCTTCGATGCCCGCCCAACCGCCTGTTTCAGGCGGTTGGGGTCCCTTCGGGATTGAATACGTCTGGGTAGAAATGAATTCTACCCAGACGACAAGATTTTGCTGCGCAAAATGCTTGCGCGCGCCAAACGGCGCGCCCCCACTGCGTGGGGCCCCTCCGTGGGCTGGGGCAAATTTTTCTTAAACTGCAGCCAGAGCCTGTTCCAGGTCAGCGATAATATCTTTGGCGTCTTCAATGCCCACGGAGAAGCGGACCAGGTCGGGGGACACACCGGCGGCAGCCAGCTCCTCGTCGTTCATCTGCCGGTGGGTGGAGGAGGCGGGGTGGAGCACGCAGGTCTTGGCGTCGGCCACATGGGTGGCGATGGAGGCCAGCTTCAGCCCGGCCATGAACTTCTCTGCCGCGGCCCGGCCGCCCTTCACGCCGAAGACCACCACGCCGCAGGTGCCGTTGGGCAGGTACTTTTTGGCGCGCTCGTAGTATTTATCTCCGGGCAGGCCGGCATACTCCACCCAGGCGATCTTCTCGTGGCCCTGGAGGTACTCGGCCACCGCCTGGGCGTTCTCACAGTGCTTCTTCATCCGCAGGGGCAGGGTCTCCAGGCCCACATTCAGCAGAAAACAGTTGTGGGGGGAGGGGATGGAGCCCAGGTCCCGCATGAGCTGGACGGTGGCCTTGGTGATATAGGCCCCACCCAGTCCGAAGCGCTGGGTATAGGTCACCCCGTGGTAGCTCTCGTCGGGGGTGGTGAGGCCGGGGAACTTGTCCGCGTGGGCGTTCCAGTCAAAGTTGCCGCTGTCCACGATGGCGCCGCCCACGGTGAGGGCGTGGCCGTCCATATACTTGGTGGTGGAGTGGGTGACGATGTCGCAGCCCCACTGGAAGGGGCGGCAGTTCACCGGGGTGGCGAAGGTGTTGTCCATGATGAGGGGCACCCCGTGGGCGTGGGCCGCCTTGGCAAACTTCTCAATATCCAGGATGGTGAGGGCGGGGTTGGCGATGGTCTCGCCGAACACTGCCTTGGTGTTGGGCCGGAAGGCGGCGTTCAGCTCCTCCTCGGAACACTCCGGGTCCACGAAGGTGAACTCGATGCCCATGCGCTTCATGGTGACGGCGAACAGGTTGAAGGTGCCTCCGTAGATGGAGGTGGATGAGATCACATGGTCCCCACAGCCGGCGATGTTGAAGATGGCGTAGAAGTTGGCCGCCTGTCCGGAGGACAGGAGCATGGCCGCGGTGCCCCCCTCCAGGGCGCAGATTTTGGCCGCCACCATGTCGTTGGTGGGGTTCTGCAGGCGGGTGTAGAAGTAGCCGCTGGCCTCCAGGTCGAACAGCTTGCCCATCTCCTCGCTGGTCTCATAGCGGAAGGTGGTGGACTGGATGATGGGGATGTTCCGGGGCTCCCCGTTGCCGGGGCGGTAGCCCGCGTGGAGGCAGTCGGTGGAGATCTGATAATCGGACATGGAAATTCCTTCTTTCTGAATGGTCCGGCGGAGAGAAAACCCGCTCCGGGAATTTTTGATATGAAAAATGGTAGCGTGCTTTTTCCCGTTTGTCAAGCGGTTCCGGAAAAAACCAGTGCGGAGAGGCCGTCCTCTCCGCACGAAACTCTATTTGTGGTAGCTGGACCCCTCCTGGATCTTGAAGGCCCGGTAGAGCTGCTCCAGCAGCATGACCCGGGCCAGGTGGTGGGGAAAGGTCATGGGGGACATGGACAGGCGTACCCAGGCCTCCGCCTTCAGGGCGGGGTCCAGGCCGTAGGAGCCGCCGATGACAAAGACCAGATGCTTGGCGGAGCTGTGCTCCCAGGTGGAGAGCAGCTTGGCAAAGTCCTCGCTGGAGCGCTCCTTGCCCTCCACGCACAGGGCGACCACGCTGGCGCTGGGGGGCAGCTTGGCCCGGATGGCCTGGGCCTCTTTGAAAAGAGCCTGGTCGATCTGCCCCTGGGTGGGATTCTGGGGCAGCTTCTCCTCGGGCAGCTCCACCAGGGTCAGCCTGCAGTAGGCGGACAGGCGCTTCTGGTACTCCGCCGCCGCCTCCAGATAAAACTTCTCCTTCAGCTTGCCCACGCAGATGAGATGGACGCTCAGCATAGGGCCGCCCCCTCCCGCAGCGGAAAGGAGACCATGTCCCGGCCCCGCTCCAGACGGAACACCGGGCCGCACTCCTTCCGGGGAGCCACGGTGAGGGAGATATCCCGCTCCGGGTCGATCCCCCCGGCGGACAGGCGGCGGGACACCACATCCCGGGCCCGGGCGGGGGTGTTGTTCTCCGAGGACAGGTGGGCCAAAACCACCGTCCGGGCCCCGGACTCCACCGCCAGGGCGGCCAGCTCCGCCCCCATCTCGTTGGACAGGTGGCCCTGATCCCCCAGAATGCGCTGCTTTAAATAGTAGGGGTAGGGGCCGGACTTCACCCAGTCCTCGTCATGGTTTGCCTCGCACACCAGCAGGTCGCAGCCCTGGACCGCCTGGAGCACCGCCGGAGTGAGCCGGCCCAGGTCAGTGGCCACCGCCGCCTTGCATCCCTCCCCGGTGAGGGTGTAGCCCACGCTGCACGCTGCGTCGTGGGAGGTGGCAAAGGAACCCACCCACAGCTCGCCCACCGGAAACCCGTCCCCCGGGTCAAACTCCCGGCACAGCCCATCCAGAAAGGGGATGCGGTAACAAAGCTGCCGCAGGGTGGGGGCAGTGGCGTATACCGGCAGCTTCAGCTGCTTGGTGAGGGTGGTCAGACCGGAGATGTGGTCGCTGTGCTCGTGGGTGACCAGCACGCCGCTGAGGGAGGCGGGGTCCACCCCCAAATTCTTGAGAGCGGTGGTGATCCGTCGGGCGGAGATGCCCGCGTCCACCAGCAGGCGGGTGGCGCCGCAGCTCACCAGCGCGCAGTTTCCGCTGGAACCGCTGGCCAGCGTCGTATATGTCAGCACAGAAAACTTCCCCCATTCATAATAGATAGGAGATAGCAGATAGGAAATAGGAGCGGGCCTTGCGCCGGTCCATGCTCCCGTCAGCTCCTATCTTCTATCTCCTAACTCCTATCTCGTATCTCAGTATCAGCCCGCCTGGGACTTGGCGTCCTCGTCGGGAACGGTGATGGTGCGGATGTCGGCGCCCACACCGGCCAGCTTGCCCACCAGGTTCTCATAGCCCCGCTCGATGTGGTAGATCCCGTCCACCTCGGTGACGCCCTGGGCGGCCAGTCCGGCGATGACCATAGCCGCTCCGGCCCGCAGGTCGCAGGCGTGGACCGGGGCCCCGGTGAGGGCGGGCACACCCTCGATGACGGCCACCTTGCCGTCCACCTGGATGTGGGCCCCCATGCGGCGGAACTCATCCACATAGCGGTAGCGGCTGTCCCACACCCCCTCGGTGAGGACGCTGGTACCGTTGGCCAGACACAGGACAGCGGCGATCTGGGGCTGCATATCGGTGGGGAAGCCCGGGTAGGGCATGGTCTTCACATTGGTGCGGCTGATCGGGCCGCTGCGGCGGACCCGGACGGCGTCGTCCAGCTCCTCCACCTCCACCCCCATCTCCACCAGCTTGGCGGTGATGCAGTCCAGGTGCTTGGGGATGACGTTCTGAATGAGCACATCCCCGCCGGCGGCGGCCACGGCGGCCATATAGGTACCGGCTTCGATCTGGTCGGGGATGATGGAGTAGGCCCCGCCCCGGAGCTGCTTCACGCCCCGGATCTTGATGACGTCGGTGCCCGCCCCCATGATGTTGGCCCCCATGGAGTTGAGGAAATTGGCCAGGTCCACGATGTGGGGCTCCTTGGCCGCGTTCTCAATAATGGTCATGCCGTCGGCCAGCACGGCGGCCAGCATGATGTTCATGGTGGCGCCCACAGACACCATGTCCAGGTACACCTGTCCGCCGGCCAGACGGCCGCCGGGCACCTTGGCGCAGATGAGGCCGCTGCGCACGTCTACGTCGGCCCCCATGGACACAAAGCCCTTCACATGCTGGTCAATGGGCCGTCCGCCCAGGTCGCAGCCCCCGGGCAGGGGGACCTCCGCCCAGCCGAAGCGGCCCAGCAGAGCGCCCACCAGGTAGTAGCTGGCGCGGATCTTCCGGGCCAGCTCATAGGGGACCTGCCGGTTGCGGATGTGGGAACAGTCGATGTCCACGGTGGTGCGGTTGACGGTGCGGATGTCCGCCCCCAGCTCCTGGAGGATCTGGAGAATCAAAGTCACGTCGCTGATCTGGGGAATATTTTCAATGCGGCATACCCCGTCCACCAAAAGGGCGGCGGGGATGATGGCGACAGCGGCGTTTTTGGCGCCGCTGATGGTGATGCTTCCACGAAGGGGCTTTCCGCCCTGAATGTGATATTTTGTCAAATCTGGCACCCTCTCGATCCATATTCATTAGATTGGGGTCTATATAAGATCATATGGCCAAAGCCATAACATATCGAAATCAAGCATGCGCGCAACACAGGCGGCGCATGGAAACAAATATATTATAGCATCAGTATGTCCAAAAGGCAATGAAATTTACAGAGTAGACATAAAATTGTGAAAAAAGTAAGAACAAATGAGGTTTTTTGAGGTGCCTTGGGCAAGATGCAATGATTTCATCTCCTGCCATTCTCCGCCTCTCCGGCTGGAAGGGCCGTCCGCCCGGACCCGGCCTGTTTTCTTCAGGCCTGGTCCTGTCTGGGGCGGATCAGATCCTCCCAGCTGGCCTGCTCCTGCCGGTCCAGCAGGTCGCCGATGAGCTGGTTGGACACCAGGAAGCCCCTGGGGGTGAGCCGCCAGCGCCCGTCCGTCTCCTCCGCCCAGCCCTGGGCGGCAAACTCCCGCAGGCGGGCCTCCAGGGGAGCGAAGTCCATGAAATAGGTGTGGCGGTACTCCCGGCCGTCCACACCCCGAACGGTGCGCAGGCGGAGCATCAGATACTCCCCGCACCGCTCCCTCTGGGGGATGAGCTCGGAGGAGTCGATGATGTCGCCCCCCTCCAGCACCCCCCGGATGTAGGCGTCCAGGTCCCGGACAAAGGAGTAGCGCCGCCCCCCAAAGTCCGAGTGGGCCCCGGGCCCGAAGCCGATATAGGGCCGGGTGAGCCAGTAGCGCAGGTTGTGCCGGGATTCGTACCCCGGCTTGGCGAAGTTGGAGATCTCATACTGGGGGAGCCCCGCCCGCTCCAGCCGGCCCACCGTCCACAGGTACAGGTCGGCCTGCTGGTCGTCGTCGGGCAGCACCTCCCCCTCCGCCACCCGGCGGGCCAGGGGGGTGCCCTCCTCCACCTTCAGGCCGTAGCAGGACAGGTGCTGGGGGATGAGGGACAGGGCGTGCTCCACCGTGGCCTTCCAGCTCTCCATGGTCTGCCCCGGCAGGCCGTAGATCAGATCCAGGGACAGGTTGGTGAACTTGGCCTTCCAGGCCGCCTCCACCGCCTGGTTGGTCTGCTGGGGGGTGTGGATGCGGTGGATGGCCCGCAGCTCCGCCTCCTGGGCGGACTGCATCCCCATGGACAGACGGTTCACCCCCGCCTTGCGCAGAATGCGCAGGGACTTCAGATCCACGCTGTCCGGGTTGCACTCCACGGTGATCTCCGCGTCCTTTTCCACCTGGAACAGCTTGGACAAGTGGGTGAGCAGCTCCTTGATGCGCTTGGCCCCGTAGTAGCTGGGGGTGCCGCCGCCGAAGTAGATGGAGTCCACCGGGTAGCCCTGGGCCAGGGGGGCGGTCTCCTTCAGATGGGCCAGCAGGGCCTTCTGATACCGGTCCATCTGGTCCTCCCGCCCCGCCAGGGAGTAGAAGTCACAGTAGTCGCATTTACTGCGGCAGAAGGGAATATGGATGTAAATACCCAGCTTGTCCGCCATGGAGACACACCTCGACAAAAAAGTTTCACCGTATTATATCCCATCCGGAGCGGGAGCGCAAGCGGAGAAACGCCGGCCGTCCCGTTTTCCCGGGTGACAACCGGCTCTTTTTTTGCTACAATGCTCCTTGTAAGCCGGCCCTGCTGCGGCCGGGAACCATCTGAGGAAGAGGGGCGCGGCGCCATGCTGGACATTCGGGATGTGTTTTCCAACCTATTCGGCCTGTTTCTGCTCATCGGGGTGGGGTATGGGGCCGTCCGGCTCCGCGTGCTGCCCGCCTCCGCCTCCAAAATGCTCAGCAGCCTGCTGATGAATGTCACCATGCCCGCCACCATCCTCACCTCTCTGGTGCGGCCCTATGACCCCGCGTTTCTCCGCACCGGGGGGCTGGAGGTGGTTCTGGGCCTAGCCCTCTACATCCTGTACGGAGTGATCAGCGCCCTGCTGGCCCGGCCGTTCCGTGTCACCAGGGAGCGGCGGGGGCTGTGGACCTTCGCCTGTGCCTTTAACAACAACGGTTTTATGGGCTTTCCCATCGCCCTGGCTCTCTTTGGGGAGGAGGGGCTGGCCCTGGCCGTCTTTTTGGGCATCCCCTTCAACCTGCTGGCCTACACCACCGGGGCCACCCTCATCTGCATGGACCGCAGCGCCTCCGGGGATGCGCCCCCGGTCTCCTGGCGGTCCATCCTGCTCACGGTGGTCAACGGAGCCACCCTACTGGGTCTCATCCTCTATGCCGCCCAAATTCCCATTCCCGAGGTGATCGACACCCCGCTCACCTATCTGGCCGACGTGACCACTCCGCTGTCCATGCTGATCATCGGCATGAACCTCACCGGCGGAAGCGTCTCCGCCCTGCTCCGGAACCGGGACGTCCTCTCCTCCGCCTTTCTGCGCCTGCTGCTCCTGCCGCTGCTCACCTGGGGAATTCTGATGCTCCTCCCGGTGGAGGACCCTCTGGTCATCGGCGTCACCCTGATTATCATGGCCATGCCCTCCCCCGCCGTCACCTCCATCCTGGCGGAGACCTACGGGGGCGACACCCAGTTTGCCTCTGAGGCGGTGTTCTTGTCCAGCCTGCTGTGTCTGGTCACTATCCCGCTGATCTCCCTGCTGCTGTGAGGCCGCCCCTAGTTAGACCGTCCCCACAGGGTTCTATCCCGCCCAAATTTCATACGCTTCCGCCCAATTCAACCGCTGGTTGAGCGGCCGGCACCCGCGGACAGACGGAGCTCAACCGATTGTATGTGGTGATTCGGATCTGGAAATCGTATGATCAGGTCAGAAAGGAGGTGCGCCCATGGATCAGGAAAAAATCGGCGCATTCATCGCCCAATGCCGGAAAGAGGCCGGCTACACCCAGGCCGCCCTGGGGGAGAAGCTGGGGATCACAGACCGGGCGGTCTCCAAATGGGAGACTGGAAAAAGCATGCCGGACCCATCCCTGATGCTGGAGCTGTGCGGACTTCTCCATATCAATGTCAATGAGCTCCTGACCGGGGCGCGGATGGACATGGAGCAGTATCAGGAACAAGCGGAGAAACACCTGCTGGAGCTGCAGCGCCAGGAGGCGGAGCAGAACAAAAAGCTCCTCTCTCTGGAGACGGTGATCGCCGCCTCGGCCACGGTCAACTATCTGGTCATGATATTCGCCGCCGTCTTCGCGGTGGAGATGCTGGCATGGCGGCTGGCGCTGATACTCACCGGGCTGGTGATCCTGGTGGTGGCCATCGCCTATGCCCTGCGCATCGAGCACGACGCGGGCTACTATGAGTGTCCCCACTGCGGCGCCCGGTATATCCCCACCATGCGGGCGGTGGTGCTGGCCCCGCACATCGGACGGAGCCGGAGCATGAAATGTCCCCGCTGCGGACAGCGGGGATACCACAAAAAGGTATTGACCAAATGATGCGTTTCCGGGGCTGCCTCAGAGGGGCGGCCCCGTGTTTTATCCGGAGCCGGCGTCCTTCCGCCGCCCCCAAAAAGCAAAAGAAATAACCCCTGATCGTCTTCCGTAGTTCTGACAATCAGGGGTTATTTCTGGTGCTTCTTGTTATCTAACATCATATGGTTACCTCTCTTTCTGCAGATTCTCCAATTCCACACGTTCCGCCTGCAAGTTTCCATCCTGCGTTCAACTCGTTCTTCTGCGCTCCTCTGAGCTGCACCCCTCACACATGAGGTCCTGTTCTGTTGCGCGATTTCGTCCTTCTTGTGGCATTCTGTGGAGTTTTGGAGTGGGGTCCAGATGTTCTTCTCCGGCCGGCGCGCGTTGCTTGGAACTGAATGGACAGTTACTTCTTGGTGCCTGGGAACCTTGAATTTCCTTTGGTCTGCTTCCGTGTTTTCTGCGTTCCAGGGGTTTTCAGGATTCTTGGGTTACACTTAGGAGATCACTGCTTGGGTTCCGAAAATTTTCTTTCCTTTCCGCGCCTTTCTCAATCGAACTTCTTTATTTCAATCTCAGCCGCCGAATCCGGTGACATCTGGGGTCCAGGTTTCTTACCACATTGGTATCACCCTTTCTGGCTATAATATAGCACTCGGCCCCGGATTTGTCAACCGGTTTTAGAGGAAATTACAAATCTTTTTGCAGGATTTTTGAAAATCACTTGCAGACGTCTCACTGCCCCGCTCCGCCGGAACAGCCCGGGCAGGAGGTAGGGACCGCCTGTCCCTTCTTTCTCCGGCGGCCCGCCAGCAGGTCCGCCGCGATCAGAACTGCGCACCAGAATACCAGCAGGACCAGAATCAGAATGGCGCAGTTGCGGAAAAAGTCCTCCGGAAGCAGGAGGATAATGGGGTCGGTGCGCCAATCGAAGATCCAGTTGGTCTTGCCCGGGAAGAAAATGGAGTGGAAGATCACGAACGCCCGGTCAAAATCTGTGGCGGCCAGGGCGCCCACCGCCAGAAAGACGGCGGCCAGCCCCGCCGCGGCCCAGAAGCCCGGCCCGCGGCCCAGCAGACGGGCAGGAGTGAGCCGACGCTTCCGGGCAAAGAGAAACAGGAGCACAAGGGCCGCCGCCGACAGGACCAGCAGCACCAGGTCCAGTTGGAACAGCACACGCACGTCGGCAAAGTGGTCCCGGCCTGACTCCGACCAGGAGAGCACCCCCACAGAGAAGTCCTGCCGCAGGCCCAGGCAGAAGTCCAGCATTTCATCAAAGGCCTGCTTGATCTGGTCCACCGTCAGCCCGGTGTATTCGGGGAGGGACATGGCCTCAATGTGGGCATAGTAGAAGGGCCGGCACAGGATGGGCACGGCGATGGACCCGGACAGCACCAGCACGGCGGTGGCCAGGGCGGTCAGCAGAGAGAGTAGTTTGCTGGATTTCAAGATCAGTCACCTCAGGTCAAAGATTCCGGCAGCCCGGACAGGGCGATAAGCACCTGTCCCGGCAGGTAAAACAGCCACATCCCCACCCGGGCAGCCTGGAAAACCGCGTCCGGAAGGGAACCTGGAAATTGATAGGCGGCCACGCACAGGTCGCAGCACAGGAACAGGCACAGGCCGGCGGCGAAGATCCGCGCCCGCCGCCCCGGGCAGCCCAGACTGAGCAGGGCGTTGCACAGGAAGTTGGAGAAGTAAAATAGCGCCAGGATATTCAGGACGGTGAGCAGTTTCAGGGCGCGCAGCGCCCCCAGGGACAGCAGGAACAGCCCCAGCCGGGCCCCCCACAGACTCCGGCGCCCCTTGGGATACAGCCGGAGAAAGTAACACAGCTGCACCCCACAAAACAGCAGCACGCCCGCGGCGTAGTGGGCGTCCAGCTCCAGCAGAAAGGTGTCCGCCGCCCCGGTGAGGACCAGGGCCAGGGCTGTCAGACGGTCCCCGCCTCCAAACAGGGCCCACAGCAGGGAGAACAGCGCGCACAACAGAATGGCGGCGTATTTGACCGGTGTGGAGCCGGCGCCGCCGGGGGACAGATCCTGCCACAGAAAGGTCCCGTAGAGAGCTCCCTCCGCCAGAAGAAAGGGCAGCACGCCGGGACGGCGCAGATCGTTCATACCAGGACTTCTTTCCGCCTGGCTTCTCCAGGCATACGGTCATCATAGCACAGGTTCTGGGGAAAAACAAGGCGAGGCGGGGAGTGAAAATACAGGGGATTTCGCCGCCTGCGGGCGGCGACCTACTTTGCCCATGGCGGCAAAGTAGGCAAAACGCCACCGGGGACAGCTCAGGATGGGCACTGGCGTGCCCATATTCGCCTTACCCCGGACCCCGTTTTACGGGAGTCCCTCCTGAGAAGTTCAGCAAAATTTTCGGCGCGTGGAAATCTGAGTGACAATCTAAATTCCTTCCGGGCCACTGGGCCCTGGGTGCGCAAAAATTTCCGCTGGTGCGTTTCAACTGCTGCGCCTGCCTTTGCCGAGCAGGCGGCGGCTGGTGCTGGGCTGTAGGGTACGGCCTCCTGGACGCACCGCGTACATCTGCGGGCCGGCCAGTGTCCGGCCCCTACGAAAAAGAAGTGCCCACATCCAGATCCGTCGTAGGGGCGGCTATCAGCCGCCCGCAAGCCTTCCCCTTTAGGGGAAGGTGACGAACACATGCGAGGCGGATGAGGTGGGCTCTGGAACCGCAGAGAACCCTCGAGGGGCCGGCCGGTGTCCGGCCCCTACGGGAATGGGATAGCTTCTGTATCCGCCGTAGGGGCGGCACACCGGGCCGCCCATGATTGTATAAAGAAAACAGTCGCCCCGGTTGGAGCGGCTGTTTTACGTTTGGAATCAGCCTTCCTCGGCCAGCGCCTTGGCGGCGGCGATTGCCTTCTCCTGAGCCATGGGAGGGCAGTCCCGCCCCACCAGCGTAAACGCTGGCGGGGACCCCGTTATTTTGAAATCCTCGGGCGGAGTAAATCCGCCCTGCGGCGAGATTTTGCCTTCGGCAAAATGCTCGAGCGGCGCAAAGGCGCCGGGGCGCTGCCGCGCCCTGAGGGCTGCCCCCATAAAAACAGCCACCCCGGTTGGGGCGGCTGTTTTACGTTTGGAATCAGCCTTCCTCTGCCAGCGCCTTGGCGGCGGCGATAGCCTTCTCCTGAGCCATGGGAGGGCAGTCCTCATAGCGGACGAAGTGGAAGGTGAAGGACCCGCGGCTCTGGGTCATGGCCCGCAGATCGATGGCGTAGGAGGTCATCTCCGCCATGGGCACCTCGGCCTCGATGATCTGCTCTCCGCCGGGGGCGGGGTTCATGCCCATCACGCGGCCGCGGCGCTTGTTCAGATCGCCGATCACGTCGCCCATATAGCTGTCGGGCACGGTGACCTTCAGCTCGCCCACCGGCTCCAGCAGCACGGGGCTGGCCTCGGGCATGGCGGCCTTATAGGCCAGCTGAGCGGCCGTCTTAAAGGCGATTTCCGAGGAGTCCACGGGGTGATAGCTTCCATCGTACAGCACGGCCTTCAGGTTGACCACCGGGTAGCCGGCCAGCGGCCCGTGAACACAGGCCTCCCGGAGGCCCTTCTCCACGGCGGGGAAAAAGTTCTTGGGCACAGAACCGCCGAAGACCTCCTCGGCAAACTCCATCTCCTCCGCGTCGGGGTTGGGCTCGAAGCGGATCCACACGTCGCCGAACTGGCCGGAACCGCCGGTCTGCTTCTTGTGGCGGCCCTGCTTGGAGACGGTCTTGCGGATCTTCTCCCGGTAGGGAACGCGGGGCGTCTTCAGCTCCGCCTCCACATTGAAGCGGCTCTTCAGCTTGGAGACCAGCACATCCACCTGGATATCGCCGGCGGCGTAAATGACCATCTGATGGGTCTCGGCGTTGTTCTCCACCCGGAAGGAGGGGTCCTCCTCGTTCATCCGGTTCAGACCCTGGGCCACCTTGTCCTCCTGGCCGCGGGTCTTGGGGGAGATGGCCACCGAGTAGTTGGGCTCGGCGAAGGGGATGGGGGCCAGGGAGATGACCTTTCGGGCGTCGCACAGGGTGTCGCCGGTCTTGACCTTCTCCATCTTGCCGATGGCGCCGATGTCGCCGCAGGAGAGCTCCTTGACCTCCTCGGCCTTCTTGCCCCGCATCTGATACAGACGGCCCAGCTTCTCGCTGCTGCCGGTGCGGGAGTCCACCAGGGTCAGGTCGGGGGTGATGTTGCCGGACAGGACCTTGATGAAGGAGTACTTGCCGTACTGGTCGGCCACAGTCTTAAAGACGAAGGCGCAGGGCACGCCGCCGGGAGCCACGGCGAACTCCTCCTTGGTGCCGTCGGGGGCGGTTCCCTTGCGCATGTTGCCCTCGGCGGGGTTGGGAAGCAGGTCCACAATGTGGTCCATGAGCATCAGGGAGCCCATGGTGTTGATGGCGGAGCCGCACAGCACGGGGAACAGGGACAGCTCCCGCACGCCCTGGCGCAGGCCCTGGATCATCTCCACATAGGTGAAGTCCTCGCCGGAGAAGAACTTGTCCATGAACTCCTCGCTGGTCTCGGCCACCGACTCCTTCAGGGCGTCGTTGAACTCGGTAACCACTTCGTCCTTCCCCTCGGGGAGGTCGATCTCCACCCGCTTGCCGTTCTGCATCTCATAGGCGCGCTTGTTCAGCACGTCGATGATGCCGGTGACCCGCTTGTTGTCGTCCCAGATGGGGACCACCAGGGGGGCGATCTTGTTGCCGAAGCGCTCCCGCAGGGCGTCGAAGGTGGCGTTGTAGTCGGAGTTTTCCTCGTCGGTCTTGGAGATATAGATGAAACGGGGCATATCCCGCTCTTCGCAGTACTTCCACGCCTTCTCCAGGCCCACGCTGATGCCGTCCTTGGCGGAGCAGACGATAATGGCCGCGTCGGCCACGGTGAGGGCCTCCATCACGTCGCCGGCAAAGTCAAAGGCGCCGGGGGCATCCAGAATGTTGATCTTACAGCCCTTGTACTCCAGAGGGGCCACAGAGGTGGAGATGGAAATCTGACGTTTGATCTCCTCCGGATCATAGTCGCACACGGTGTTTCCGTCCGCGGCTTTGCCCATGCGGTCGATGGCGCCGGTCATATAGAGCAGGCTCTCCGTCAGAGCGGTCTTGCCGCTCCCGCTGTGGCCCAGAAGGCAGACATTGCGGATGTTTTGTACAGAATAGCTCATGGTTGCTTCCACTCCTTAAAGTTTAGACGTCGGTGTCACACAGGAGAACGGGTGGCCGCCCGCCCATGGTACAATCTGTTGGTTATTATAACGTAATTTCCCCGTTCTGGCAACTGTTTTTTCGGGCGTATCCACGGTTCGCCGTCGGCTTTCCTTGAAAAAACAGGTTCATTTTTTGGAAAAGTAACTAAAAACAGCCCGTTTGTTCAAGTTCACCAACCTTATGCTGGGCATAAAAAATCCCGCCCGGATTCGGGCGGGAAGAAAATCATTCAGTTGGCCAGCTCCTCCGGGCTGGACGGGAGTTCCTCCGCTGGGAGGAGCACCACCGCGCAGGGCTCGGTCCAGGGCGGCTCCGGGAGGTCCGCCTCCACACCCTGCCGGGCGAGGAGGGCCTGAACGGCCTCCAGCTCCTCCGCCGTCACAGTACACCAGCGGGCGCCGTCCTCCTCCTGGGTCCACTCCTCCCGGGCGGGGAGAAGCTCCTCCGCCTCCTGGGGAAGGGCGGACAGCACCAGGGCGGTCCCCTCTCCCCAAGGGGGCGGGGCCGTTTCGGCCGCGGCTCCGTTTTCCGGCGGCTCGGCTGCCGCTCCGTCCGGACCGGGCTCCTGCGCCTGTTCATCCTGCTTTGTGCCCTGAGTCTGGGAATCCAGCTCGGGCTCGTCCTGGAGCAGGGCGTCCGGAGCGCCCCCCTGAACCTGGGGCTCCGTCTCCTCCTCCGGCTCCCGGATCGTGACCGGCTCCTGTTCAGACTGGGAGCCGGAACTGTCTGTATTGGGCGTGTGGGCGTATGCCTCCGGAATCTCCGGGCTCTCCTGGCCTAAAATGCTGCGGGTGTCCGCGACCGGAGCCTCCTCGGTCTGGGAGCAGGCGGTCTCCTCCTGACCGGAGGGCAGGGAGGATTCCGCTTTCTCCGGAGCATCCTCTTCCGGCGCGTCCGCCTGAGCCGGTGCGGGCTGTGCGTCGGCGGGGTCCTCCTCCTGCGCGGGCTCCATCTCATCCAGAAGGCTGCGGGAGGAGGCGTCTTCCTGTCCCGCGCTCTGGCTGGCGGCGGAGGGCTCATCCACTACATTCTCACGGCTCCCCAAACCAGCCCCGTGCCAGAGTCCCAGGCAGAGGACCGCACAGGCGGCCAGCCCGGCAAGGTTCCGCCATCCGGCCCGGTTCCAGCGGGGGGCGGGCCGGCGGGCCGGGGCCGCCTCCGCCTGGATCTGCTCCATCACCCGGGCGGACAGCTCCGCCGGAGCGGGGGTCTCACCGATCTCCCGGAGCGCGTCTTCCATCTGAAACAGGGCCTCATAGGCCGTCCGGCACTCCGGGCAGGACTCCAGGTGCTCCTCCAGCGCCTGCCGCTCCTCCAGAGGCAGCGGACCGTCCAGGGCCTGGCTCATCCGCTCCAGCGCCTCTTCGCATGTCAGCATATCGGCGTTCACCCCCCTCTCCTGCTCTTTGTCTGCTTAGACGGAGTTTCTAGGGAAAAGTTCCCCTCCTGGACCAAAAATTTTTTTAGTGCCAGCCGAGCCCGGGCGATGCGGGATTTTACCGTCCCCAGGTCCAGGTCCAATACCGCGCCGATCTCCTGATAGGACATCCCGGACAGCTCCCGCATGACCAGCACCTGCCGGTGGTGGTCGGGCAGGGCCTGGAGGCCCCGCTCCACCGCCCGGCGCAGCTCCCTCCGCTCCAGCTCCTCCTCCGGGGAGCCCCGGGGGTCCGCCGGCTCGGGCAGGGGGGCCTCCTCGTCGTCCAGGGAGTGAGGGCTCTCCCCCTGCTGCCGCCGCTTCCGCTTCCGGAGAAAGTCGATGCAGGCGTTGCTGGCCAGGCGGTACACCCAGGTGGAGAAGCTGCTGTTTCCCTGGAAGGAGCCAAGTCCCCGCCAGGCGTTGAAGAAGGTCTCCTGGGCCAAATCCAGGGCGTCCTCCCGGTCCCCAGTCATCCGAAGGCACAGGGTGTACACCCGGTCCTGGCTGTCCAGCATCAGCTGTTCAAAGGCGGCTGTGTCCCCGGCCCTGGCCCGGGACACCAGCTCCTGCTCTGTCTGTGTCATACCCTGTCCCCCTCTCTCTCCATGCGGAGAGGCGGCCATCGGCCGCCTGTAACATGATGAAGGATTCCCGCGCGCCCCGCGGTATGTTCAGGAAAATGTCTGCTCCAGGCTCTCCAAGTCCTCCCAGGCCAGGGCCCAGGAGAGCGCGCCGTCCCAGTCGTGGAAGGCGCAGAGCTCCCTCGCCCCCATGCTCCGGTAGAGCTGCTCGGCCCGGCGGTTGCCCTGGACCACATAGATGACCAGCTCCTGAAACCCGCTCTCCCGGGCCCACCGGGCCGCCCGGGCGATGAGCCTCCTACCCCAGCCGCCCCCCTGGGCCTCGGGGGCCACATGGAGCGAGTCCAGCAGGGCGCTGTTCTCCCGCTCCGGGAAGGGGCGGCAGGCCACAAGGCCGGCCACGGACCCGTCCCGCTCCAGGACGAACAGGCCGTTCTCCTTCTGCTCCCGATAGCGGGTCCACTTGTCCTGGCTCTTTTCTGGGGTCATCTCATCCAATACCCAATCCGGGATCAGTCCCCGGTAGGTCCGCTGCCAGCTGTCGGTGTACAGCCGTCCCACCGCCTCCATATCCGCTTCCCGGGCCGGGCGAATCTCTGTGCTCTGCTTCATCCGATCCCCTCCACATAAATTGAGATGTGAGATAGGAGATAGGAGTGATGGAGTCCGGCGGAGCCGGACGATTTCATTGCGCGCTGCGCGCTCCATAACTTCTACCTCCTATCTCCTCACTCCTATCTCAGCAAAGGTCCCGTTTGATCCCTTTTGTAACCCGGTACACGTCCTCCAGGGTGGTGATCTTCACGATCTGTTCCTTATAGTAGCCCGCGTGGGGAACCCCTTTCAGGTACCAGGCGTAGTGCCGCCGGGCCTCCAGGCAGGCAATTTTCTCCCCCTTGTTGGCGGCAGACAGCTCAAACTGCCGCACCGCCGTGTCGCACCGCTCCGACAGGGGCGGCATGGGCGGGATCTCCCGCCCCTCCAGGGCGGCCCTGCACTGGGCGAACAGCCAGGGGTTGCCGAAAATCCCCCGGCCGATCATGGCGATATCCGCCCCGGTGTATTTCAGGATGCGGGGAGCGTCCTCCGGCTTGAATACATCCCCGTTAGCTATCACCGGGATGTGCACCGCCTTCTTCACCTCCCGAATCCAGTCCCAGTTGGCGGTGCCGGCGTACATCTGCACCTTGGTGCGGCCGTGGACGGCCACCGCCGCCGCCCCCGCCTCCTCCATGGCCCGGGCAAACTCCACGCAGTTGATGGAGCCCTTGTCCCAGCCCAGGCGGAACTTCACCGTGACGGGACAGCCCGCCCCCCGGACCACCGCCTCCATCACCTTCACCGCCAGGTCGGGATTTCGCATCAGGCCGGAGCCGTCCCCGGAGTTGGCCACCTTGGGCACGGGACAGCCCATGTTGATGTCGATGAAGTCGGCCCCGGACACCTGGTGAGCAATGGCGGCCGCCTCCTGCATGCACACCGGGTCGCTGCCGAAGATCTGGGCGGCGGCGGGGTGCTCCCCGTCCCCCAGCTTCAAAAGGGGGATGGACTTCTTGTCCTGGAAGCACAGGGCCTTGGAGCTGACCATCTCCGTGCAGGTGAGCCCCGCCCCCTGCTCCCGGCAGATGGTGCGGAAGGCCACGTCGGTGACCCCCGCCATGGGGGCCAGGGCCAGGGGCGTTTTGATTTCGATTCCTCCAATGGATACCATATCAATACAATCCGGCGGAGCGGCCCGCTGGCCGTCCCTCCGCCGTCTCTATCCTTTCTCTGGTCTAAGCCGGTCCATTGTATCACACCCCCACAGCCGTTGACAAGGGCGGCGGCAGACATTAAAATTGAGGTAATGCTGCATGCAAAGAGAGCGAGGAACTTCCATGAATCTGATTCTTCTGCGCGCCCAGCTGCGGGGGCTGTCCGCCTTCCGCTCCCTGCTGGACACCCCCATGCTGAAAGACGCGCTTCAACTGCTGGATGCCGCGGCCCGTCGGGACGGGGAGGGGGCCCTGGCCGCCTATGACCAGATGTTTTACCGTCTGAAGGCGGAGGGGTACTCCGGCCTGGGGACCTGGATGTGGGATACCCTCCGGTACACAGAGACCCCCTATGGAGATCTGGCCGGCTCTGGCCGCTCCGACCCGGAGCTGGAGGGGGCCGCCCGCCGGGATGTGGACGCCCTTCTCCAGCTGGCCCGGCTGGGGGCGGAGGACATCCGCGTCGCCCTGAAGCCCATTTTGACGGAGGAGTATGTCTCTGTGCTGGACAACCTCCCCGCCTGGGAGACAGGGGCCCCCTTCACTTTTGAGGAGCTCGCCGCCTTTTACCGGGAAAACGGGGCCGGGCTGTACGCCAAATACCGGGCCTTTCTCTGGGAGGAGGGCCGGCTTGTCCCCGTGGCCGATCCGGACTGTCCCCACCCAGTGGAGCTGCTGGGCTATGACCAGCAGCGAAAGCAGGTGCTGGACAACACCCGCCTCCTGGTGGAGGGGAAGCCCTCCAACAATGTGCTCCTCTTCGGCGACGGGGGGACGGGCAAGTCGGCCACGGTGAAATCCATGCTCTATCTGCCCGGTATGGAGAACCTGCGGCTCATCGAGATTCAGAAGGAGAATCTGGTGGGCATGCCCCGGCTCATCCGCTCCCTGGCCGGACGGCGGCAGAGCTTTATTCTGTTCATCGACGACCTGGCCTTCGACCAGGACGACAAGACCTACTCCTCTCTGAAAACCATTCTGGAGGGCGGCCTGGAGAAACGCCCCCTGAATGTGGCCATCTACGCCACCTCCAACCGCCGCCACCTGGTGCGGCAGACCTTCTCCGACCGGGCGGGGGACGAGGTGGATGCCTTCGAGACCATCTCGGAAAAGACCGCTCTGGCCGAGCGCTTTGGCCTGCGCATCCCCTATATGACCATGAGCAAGGCGGAGTACCTGGCCCTCATCGACCACCTGGCCGGGCTGTACCACGTGGAGATGAACCGGGAGGTCCTCCACGCCAAGGCCATGGAGTGGGAGATCCGCCACGCGGGGCGCACCCCCCGGGTGGCCCGGCAGTTTATCGCCAGCCTGAACCTGTAACCCCCACAGAGCGCCCGGGCCGCCGATGCGGTCCGGGCGCTCTGTACTCCCCGCTGAAAAATTTTTAAAAAATTTTGCGTCCCCTGCAATAAACTTCCTCTCCGCCGCATTATACAGTTGAAAGCACAAAACCACTGCCACAAAACGACAGGAGGAATTTTATTATGAAAAAGAATCTCAAGACCTGGATCGCCGGCGGCGCCGCCCTCACCCTGCTGGTGGGCGTCCTGACCATCCCCACGCTGGCTGCCACCGGCTCCCAGACCGCCCGTCTGGATTACGCCAACATGAAGGTCACCCTCAACGGCCATACCTTGGATCTGCGGGACGCCAGCGGCAACTCCGTGGAGCCCTTCACCATCAACGGCACCACTTACCTGCCCGTGGCCTCCATCGGAAAGGCCCTAGGCCTGAACGTGGGCTGGGACAACAGCACCAAGACCGTAATCCTCACCTCCGGCCAGGGGACTCAGACCACCCCCAGCACCGGAAATACCGCCGGCACCGGCGCTTACATCGGTGAGGCCAAGGCCAAGGAGATCGCCCTAGACCACGCCGGCCTGTCCGCCTCCCAGGTAAACTTTGTGCGCAGCACCTTGGAGTACGACGACGGCCGCGCCGTATACGACGTGGACTTCTGGAGCGGAAACAAGGAGTATGACTACGAGATCGACGCCAAGGCGGGGACCATCCTCAGCTATGACTTTGATATCGAGGGCTACACCCCTGGCGGCTCCACCGCCCAGTCCGGCACCGACATCGGCGCGGAGCGGGCCAAGACCATCGCGCTGAACCACGCGGGGATCTCCGCCTCCAACGCGGTATTCCTCCACGCCAAGCTGGACTACGACGACGGCCGCCGGATCTACGAGGTGGAGTTCTACAGCGGCAGCAAGGAGTACGACTATGAGATCGACGCGGCCACCGGCCAGATCCTGAGCTTTGACTACGACGCCGAGCACTACACCCCCTCCGCCGCCTCCGGAAACTACATCGGCGAGGCCAAGGCCAAGCAGATCGTGGAGCAGCGGGCCGGTACCACCGGCACCTACCGGGAATTCAAGCTGGAGCGGGACGACGGCCGCATGGTCTACGAGGGTGAGCTGCGCAGCGGCTGGACCGAATATGAGTTCACCATTGACGCCCTCACCGGGACCATCCTGGAGTGGGAAGTGGACCACTGATCTGTTTGCATCGATGCCATGAAACAGGCCCGTCTTTTCCCCCTGCTCCCTCATCCTGCGTCAGGCATTCCGGCAAAAGGCTTGTTTTTAGGAAGATGCACTCTTGCTGTATATAAAATCACTCCGTGAGGCGTGCTTGTTTCAGCGCTATTTATATCGGATATTGGAAAACTATCCGCAGCTTTGATGCGCCGTGCTTTCCTCTGCCTCTCCGGTCTACCAGATGTCTACCAGGTCTACCGACGGGAACCGTTGCCGCTCAACGGTTCCCGGCTTTTTTGCGTTTCGTCGTTTTGACGGGCGGTCTACCAGCGGTCTACCAGGCTCATTTTTGGGGGAGAAAACCACGGTTTTCTCCCCCTTTTTTTGTCTTTTTGCAACGCTTTGAAGGGTGCAAGGGGCGTTATGCTGTCATAGTTGGCTGAAAATCCCTTTTTCTTCTAGTTTAAGGGAGTTTCTTCCTTGTTTT